>NZ_JAIXYH010000059.1 GCF_027490375.1 Flavobacterium sp. | reverse complement strand
TCTTGTTGGTCGTTACGCTGTTTTCGCAATCGCTCCAATCGATCTTCCAAAGCTTTAACCTCATCGCGCACTTTCTTCGAAGACAAAACGTCTAGCTGAACTTTCACCGAAGCTACACTTGCAAAATCCGGAGTAGTAACTTGAACACTGTTTTCTTCAATCTCCGGACTCAATCCTGTTAGAACCACAGCATTTTTCCCTGCAATAAGCTGAATTTGAGCGGTACGTGTTACCTGAGCGCCCGAGGTAAAAACCTTTACTGATTTAATTTCAGAATTAATTTTTGGCGGCACATCTTGACTAAATGCAGTGTGAATTGAGAGCAGGGCAAACAGAAGAATACAGTTTAAAGAAAGTCTCATAGACAAAAGTTTTAACGCAAGGTAGAAAAAATACCATCACCCTTGTCGTTATTTTTTGTCATCAAAACAAAGAAAATAAACAACGAAAATCTTATGGTTTTTTGAGTAAACAGAGAGAAACTCGACACTTTAATCTAAAATTCAATTTTACTATCTTTGCCACTATGACACTCATAAGCGAAGACAACAGCAAGAATCAGGAGATTGTAAAAAACGTTTTTACAAAATATCTCGAGAAAAACGCGCACCGGAAAACTCCTGAGCGCTATGCTATTCTACAAGAGATTTACGACAGTCAGGAGCATTTTGACATCGAGAACTTATACGTCAAAATGAAAAACAAAAACTACCGCGTAAGTCGCGCTACGCTTTACAACACCATCGAATTATTGCTCGACTGTGGCTTGGTGCGCAAACACCAATTCGGACAATCGCAGGCGTATTTTGAAAAATCGTACTTCGACAAACAACACGATCATATCATTATGACTGATACCGGCGAAGTAATCGAATTTTGCGATCCGCGCATTCAAACCATCAAAAAAACGATTGAAGAGATTTTCGACGTGGAGATTTCCAATCATTCCCTCTATTTTTACGGTACTCGTAAATCTCAAAACGCAACAACTACGGAAGAGAATCTTCCCAACACAACTGAATATAACCCAATCAACTAATGTCTGTAGATTTACTGTTAGGCTTGCAATGGGGCGACGAAGGCAAAGGAAAAATTGTCGACGTGCTCACCCAAAAGTATGATATTATTGCTCGATTCCAAGGCGGACCAAACGCCGGACACACGCTCGAATTCGACGGAATCAAGCACGTATTACGAACCATCCCAAGCGGAATTTTCCACAAGAACGCGGTCAACATTATCGGAAACGGTGTTGTTATCGATCCCGTGGTTTTTGTAAAAGAACTCGAAGGTTTGGAACAATTCAAAATTGACATTTACAACAAACTGATCATTTCGCGCAAAGCACATCTGATTTTACCGACACATCGCTTGCTAGATGCGGCATCCGAAGCCTCAAAAGGCAAGGCAAAAATTGGTTCGACACTCAAAGGCATCGGACCAACGTACATGGATAAAACCGGACGTAATGGCTTGCGAATCGGCGATTTAGAACTCGACGATTTTAAAGAACGTTACCGAAATCTCGCCGATAAACACGAGGCAATGATTAAATTCTACGACGTTTCCATTCAATACAACTTGGCTGAAATGGAAAACGAATTTTTTGAAGCCATCGAAACATTAAAAAAACTACAATTCATCGACAGCGAAGCGTATCTTTTTCAAGCGCTTAAAGACGGCAAATCGATTTTAGCCGAAGGTGCACAAGGAAGTTTACTCGACGTTGACTTCGGTACGTATCCGTTTGTAACTTCTTCGAATACAACGGCTGCCGGCGCTTGTACCGGATTGGGAATCGCTCCAAATAAAATCAAAGACGTTTACGGAATTTTCAAAGCTTATACGACACGTGTAGGTAGCGGACCTTTCCCAACAGAACTCTTCGACGAAGTGGGCGAAACTATGGCGCGAATTGGCAACGAATTCGGTTCGGTTACTGGACGTAAACGTCGTTGCGGCTGGCTTGATCTCGTTGCTCTAAAGTACGCAGTTCAAATAAATGGCGTTACTCAACTCATGATGATGAAAGGCGACGTACTTTCTGGTTTTGAGGAGCTTAAAGTGTGTACAGCTTACAATTATCGCGGTGAAATCATAGACCACCTACCCTACAACATCGAAGAAGAAAACGTGAGTCCGGTTTACAAAAGTTTCAAAGGATGGCATGCCGACCTTACTGGACTTACCGAATACAGCGATTTACCGACCGAATTAAAAGACTACGTTTCATTTATCGAAGCTGAAGTTGGCGTTCCGATTAAAATTATTTCGGTAGGACCCGACCGTACGCAAACGATTTCGCGCTAAATTTGCGTCATGGATAAGTGCATTTCTGTTTTTGATATGCTCAAAGTTGGTGTCGGGCCTTCAAGCTCGCACACACTTGGGCCTTGGCGTGCTGCCGAAAAGTTTTTAAGTGAAATTCACGCAAACGGATTCTTCGCAGAAACCTTCGCCGTGAAAGTCGATTTATACGGCTCACTTTCTCTAACCGGCAAAGGGCATGCAACAGATTTAGCAGTTATGCTCGGATTGAGCGGCCAAGACCCGGAGTACATTCCTGTTGAAAACATCGGAAGTATCATTGCAGACATCCAAAACAGCCAGACTTTGCAGCTGGGAAATGAAAAAACAATCGGATTTTCATTTCTTACAGATATCGTATTTCATAAGAACTTCCTTCCATTTCATGCAAACGGCCTCACATTCACCGCATTTAAAGAAAGCGGCGAAGCATACGCATCAACTTTTTATTCGATTGGTGGCGGGTTTGTTGTGAAAGAAGAGCAAAACAACGAAAACAGCACTGATTTTACCTGTGCATTCCCCTACCCGATTGATACCGCAGTTGAATTATTGCATTATTGCAGCGAGAATCAACTAAAAATATCGGAAGTTGTGTATGCAAATGAGATTTCTATGCGCCCGGAAGTACTGGTGCACAGCGAGTTGCTCCGTATTTGGAACACCATGCTCGAATGCATGTATATTGGCTGCCATACCGACGGAATTTTACCCGGCGGTTTAAACGTTAAGCGTCGCGCCTTTGACATGCATCAAAATTTAATGGGCAACGGACAGTACAATAACCCACAAGAATGGCTGCAAACCATTCGTAAAACCGAAGTTAAATTTCGCCAAATTTTAAAGTGGGTATCTTGCTTTGCTTTGGCTGTCAACGAAGTTAATGCGGCTTTAGGTCGTGTGGTTACAGCTCCTACAAATGGCTCGGCGGGCGTAATTCCTGCCGTGTTGATGTACTACATGGTTATCGAAAACCACCAAGCAGGCGACGATGAAGTAAAGAAATTCTTGATGGTTGCCGGCGAAGTAGGCAGTATTTTCAAAAAAGGCGCAACGATTTCGGCAGCAATGGGTGGCTGTCAGGCAGAAATTGGCGTTTCATCGGCCATGGCTGCAGCTGCGTTATGCGAATTAATGGGCGGATCACCCGAGCAAGTACTCATGGCAGCAGAAATTGCCATGGAACATCATTTGGGATTAACCTGCGATCCGATCGGTGGTCTGGTACAAATTCCGTGCATCGAGCGAAATACCATGGGCGCAATAAAAGCGATTAACGCCGCAGAGCTCGCACTAGAAACCGATGCTAAAAATGCAAAAGTTCCTTTGGATAAGGTCATCAATACCATGTGGCAAACGGCCAAAGACATGAATTCCAAATACAAAGAAACTTCAGAAGGTGGTTTGGCAGTGGCTGTAAATATTGCCGACTGCTAATTATTATTTTGCAGACTTTCGCGTATCGTACGTATGCGCAATTTTCCATTGACCGTCAACAGCAACAAGAAAAAAATAATTTCGACCGCTGTGTTGTAACGCATCATTTACGTAAAAATCGTAATCCATGTGAACGTCGGCAGTTTGTCCGTAATTACGAACAATTACGTTAGAAATTCGCTCCTCTAACTTGATGTTCTCAGGAATATTCGAAAACTCATTCAAAAAATCGGTAGCCGTTCTCGAAACAACCTTGGGTTCACCATTTATATACATCAACGTATCGAAGTTAACGGATTCATTCAACAATAACGGACGCATGATTGCGGGTGTCTTCTGATTCAAACCCGAAAAAAACCATTCGACAATTTTCTCCGGACTAGCCGAATCCTGCGCAAACGAAGCCGAACTCGCAAACAAAACAGCAAACAAAAACAACTTTTTCATAGTAGTAGTACTTTCGGCAAATATATCTTAATAGCGTGAAATTTGATGACTATAGTATCGCGATTTAGCTAACTTTGCGACTTAAATTTTGTGCTATGTCGGTTGCTAAAAAAGACTACAAACGAATTACCACCCGTTCGCTGATTGAAATGAAAAGTCAGGGCGAAAAAATATCCATGCTCACTGCCTACGATTTTACCATGGCGAAAATCGTTGATTCGGCTGGCATCGATGTAATTTTAGTTGGCGATTCGGCGAGTAACGTCATGGCAGGTCACGAAACCACACTCCCGATTACCTTGGATCAAATGATTTACCACGCTTCGTCGGTCGTACGCGCCATCAATCGTGCGTTAGTCGTCGTAGATTTACCTTTTGGAAGCTACCAGTCCGATTCGAAAGAAGCCTTGCGTTCGGCCATTCGCATCATGAAAGAAAGCGGCGGGCATGCGGTAAAGTTGGAAGGCGGACGCGAAATTAAAGATTCGATCAAGAAAATTTTGAACGCTGGAATTCCCGTAATGGGACATTTAGGACTTACACCACAATCCATCTATAAATTCGGAACGTATAACGTACGTGCTAAAGAAAATGCCGAAGCCGAAAAACTCATTGAGGATGCCATCATGCTCGAAAAGTTGGGTTGTTTTGCATTAGTGTGCGAAAAAATCCCGGCAGAGCTTGCCAAACGCGTAGCCGAAAGCATCAGCATTCCTGTAATTGGTATTGGTGCCGGAAGCGATGTCGATGGTCAGGTACTTGTTATTCACGATATGTTGGGCATGAATAATGAGTTTTCACCTCGATTTTTACGTCGCTACCTCAACCTATACGACCAAATGACAGCAGCAATCTCGCAGTACGTCTCAGATGTGAAGTCGGTTGATTTTCCAAACGCCGGAGAACAGTATTAATGAAAACGGCTGCAGACGGTTCGAACTTGCAGGTATTGTTCGAAGACAATCATTTGGTGGCGGTTAACAAGCGTTGTGGCGACTTAGTTCAGGGCGATAAAACCGGCGACGAAACCTTGTTAGATGCCGTAAAAAACTACATTGCTGCTAAATATCAGAAACCTGGGGCTGTATTTGCGGGTGTGGTGCATCGATTAGACCGACCTACTTCGGGCGTGGTTGTTTTTGCGCGAACTTCGAAGGCTTTAGCTCGGATGAATGCCCTTTTTAGCAGTCGCGAAACGGAGAAAGTTTACCATTGTTTAATCGAAGGAAAGCCGCAGCAGGAAGCCGCTACGTTAACGCATTTTTTGGTTCGTAACGAAAAAAACAATACCAGCAGAGCCTTTGAAAAAGAGGTCACTAACAGTAAAAAAGCCGTTTTGCATTACAAATTGCTTCGCGCATTTACCAATTACAGTTTGTTGGAAATACACTTAGAAACGGGCAGACATCATCAAATTCGTGCACAATTGGCTGCCTGTGGTATGGTTATTAAAGGCGATTTAAAATACGGTGCCAAACGCTCGAACCCCAACGGCGGCATCAGTTTACATGCGCGGCAATTGCAATTTGTGCATCCCGTTGCCAAAACCGAAGTGAAAATTCGCGCACCCTATCCCGATGGAGATATTTTCGAGGGATAGCTATTTTGCTTTACTGATTTTTTTTGGGGGTGCCGGCGGTGCAATCATACCGCTTCGCAAACGGATCACCCAACCGCCGTCGCGCCATCCGCTAAATCTTTTAGGCGAAAAATACTGGAAATTCCGTAACGCCTAAAAGGATACCGCTGCTGTCGCTCACCCGGAAATACGTGTTTAAAATACGTATATTGAGATTTGCGTTACGAGCGATGGTTTATCTTTTTAAAGTTGGTTTAAAGCTGGTGTGTTTTAAACTAATTTCTAAGTAGATAGAATTGCGGAGCAAGGGAAACCCTGGCTATTGGGCGTAGGCTTTTATTTTGTGGTATTCAATTTACGTTTACTCAAATATTCTTTAAATTCTTTAAAGGACATTCCATTAGTTTCTTCGGCGATTTTTTCCTTAACTGCTCTAAAGAACTTAACCGTATCAAATTCCTTCTCTATTTTTTTTGCTTTAGTTTTCATTAGTAATTATTTCTTTAGGTGAGCGAATGTCAATTTGCATATATCCATTTTTAAGATTAATTGAATTATATCCGCGTATCCTAAAAACATTAACGATATGTTTGAAATTCCAACTAACCAAATAGTCAACTTTATTAATTGTTGCACAAGCAATATGTCTGCAATCATCGATGCTTGTTGCTCCTACTACTTTTTCTCGTACATATTCTTCAGCCAATTGATTTATTTCTTCCGTTATTTCAACAAATTCGATTGACTTTTTTTCAAGATTCAGAAAATGAGCTTTTATCTTTTCAGGTGCCGTTTCTAATTCATATTCAGTCAAGTCAGAATAAACACAAATAACTTCTCCTGCTTGAACCATTTTAAACAACATCTCTGTTTCAGTTTGAAATTCTATATCATAAATCCCACCGAATACGGAAGTATCGAAATACAATCTAGGCTTATTCATATTTCAAATTTAACTAAAATATATTCATGTAGGAACGTTTTGAACACTGATTGTATTTCCACAACCGTACGCCCAACGTTTTCACCGATTCACGACAACTGTAAACTCAGGTACGAGGGTTTTTAACTTAAGTGCAATTAGATTTGCGTTACGGGCAATGGTTTACCTTTTTAAAGTTAATTTAAAGTTTGTGTGGTTTTTAAAATAACCTCAAAGTCGGGAGACTTTGCGGAGCGCAGGGGTCAGCGGCAGTATTTACATTTCTAGTTTCCATGTTTGATTATAAGCAACATCTGCTAAAAAATCAAACCAATCATTTTGATTTGTTTCATCCCAATTTATTTTTGATTTATGCTTTTTAAGAAACTCATTAACTACTTTTAAATCAGATTGTTCATAAATGGGTAATTTGTCAATAAAACTTTTATTTCCACACTGCTCATTTAATTGCTTATCTATTGGTAATAAATTGCCTAACCAGCCATAATTTCCATTTGCATTTGTTTGCGGATCTATATGTTCTAGAGATATCTTATTAATTGACAGTTCATCTGTTTGCCTATAAGAATTTTCAATTTTGCTAAAAACATATTGAATTAACTTCTTATCACGTGTATATTGATTTGTAAATTTTAATTCAGAAAATTTTTGTTTGAATGAATCAAAGCTTGGTTCTTTTTCTTTATAAAATGATAGCAATTGATCAATAACTTCTTTTGATTGTTGTTTGGTCGTAGCTTTTCTAATATCTCTAGCTGTTTTTGAATATTTACCTTCGAAAATGTTCATTTTCAGAGAAGATATACCGGAATACTTGAAATGAAATTTTTCCATTTCATTCAATATTTTACAAAAATCTGAATGATTTATTAATCGATCGACTCTTTTTTTTATCAGAGCTAGAATAAACGTCCTAATTTGTGTGATTTGAAATAAACTCAATGCATTTAAACTATTAAAAACAGTAGCATCATTTTGATCAGGCCAATCAGTCTTTAAAGGATTTGCAATTAAATTATAAATATCTGCCTCCTTTCCTAAATCCACAATAAAATCATAATGATTAAAAGAATCTTTATTACTTTCAATTTTAAAATTTTTATAGATTTTCGATTCTGTAACAAAATTGTATTTTGAAAGCCAAAAATGTCTAAAAAATGTCTCAAAGTTGATTTTCGTTGCTCTTGAGGATAGATTTAGTTGAATTTGTTTCCAATTTCTTTTTGCTGTATCATCAGGATGAGTACTATTTAACACTTTAAATAAATCATTTTTTATAAGATCTACTGATGATAAATTTTTTCCTCTTGCATTAAGTGTTTCAAATATCATGTATGCATCATCTTCATTTGCTACAGTGATATAAATAACTTTTAGATTAAGTAGTATTTCGTCTCGAACTGCTTCTAGAATTGCCAATTGTTTTTGGTCAATTGACCCTGGAATATCATTCCAAAATTTTATATCTTTTTTTAAGTTTTCTAATTTTAACTTATTGATAAAATATAAGTATGAATCCCAAAGAGTTTTTTCCTCTTTATTTTGAGGTTGATTTTCTTTTTTACTAATATGTTGTATTGATTCTTGTAAAAATGGTGCAGGGTTTTCATTTTCTAATTTAAAAAAAGGTTTGAATCTAACGTCTTTACCTTCAATATATGTGCTATAGATTCCTTGAGCGAAATCATTTTGTCCAATGCTTTTAAAAGTTTCTACTAATGCTGAAAGCAGAATTGTTATTGTTGTTAGTCTCTGCTGACCATCAACTATTAGCATCTCAGATGATTTATCTTCTCCAATCAAAACCAATGAACCAATGAAATATTCTAGATTTACTATCTTGTCATCCTTTATATTTAAATTATTAATTACATCATGCCATAGTTCTGAAACCTCATCCTTTGTCCATGAATATTCCCTTTGGAATCTTGGAACAACATATTTTACATTAGTTGAGAATAAAGTACTAATCGTACGAGTATAAGCGTTTAAATCCATTTTATTTGTCTATCAAGTGTTTATAATATTGCCTATAACTCCCAAATATACGATATTTTTTATATCTCATTTGAGCCTGTTATTCGTGAAACCACGGGAAAATTAATGAAAAATACCATCTTCTACGTCTGATGGCTTTTGCAAATTTTCGTTTCTCCAACACGTTAAATTAAACACTCCTTTCATCTTTTATCTCTCACGAATATACGTTTTTTCCACTAAACGTTAGTAACGTATTTCCTAGCCCCGGTTGCAGCGGCAGCCCGGAGAAAAATACGGCTCCGTGAACCGCGACTGTTGTGGCGACGCAAGGAGCCCACAACAGGTCGTGTGAACGCGCCGTATTTTTTGAGGACTATAGCGGAAAACGGGATTGGCTTCTAAACCCTAAAAAAACTAATGCACCAAATAAAATGTCCGCAGATAGACGGCGCAGGTGTGCCAAAAGTTGCTTCGTACCAATATGGCGGGAAGCGGAAAATTTGCGGAGTGGGGTACTTTTCATACCAGCTTCAAAGTCGAGAGATTTTTGCTGAGCGCGTGGTTAAAGCTGGCGTACTTTTATACTAAACTCAAAGTCGGGAAACTTTGCGGAGCATAGGGTTTGCCTTTCTTTTCTGTCAAGCTAGTTTAACAAAATTGTCTTCTAGTTTTACGTTAAAATTAATTTCTGCTTTTAATGCTTTAAACACCTTAATAATGGTGTCAATAGTCGCACTGTTGGCACTGCTTTCAAGTTTTGATATTTGAGCTTTTTGAACTCCAACAAGTCGGCCAAGTTCTTCCTGCGTTAAGTTTCTTTCTTGTCTTGCGGCTTTAATCATTTTTCCTAAAACGTCCATACGAAGCTCGTATTCGTAATCGTCGCGTGATGGTGTACCGACTTCACCGATATACTTGTCTTTCATCTCGGCAAGCGAGTAAGTCTTTAATTCTTTAGTTGCCATATGATTACTTTTTTTGTTTGCTGTTAAAATATTGGTCTCTCAGTTATATGGCTTGGTTAATTTCATTTGCCGGAACTTTATCAACCTTCTTCACAAAACCATGGGTCGCAATCACCAAAGTTTTTTTAGTATCTGTCTTGTCCCAAAATGCAAGAAGTCTGATTTGAAGTCCTGCAAACTTTGTCCTAAACTCCCAAATGTCATTTTGAAGTTTCTTAAAAAGTTTGGAGTCGTTAGTCTGTTCAGCAAGATCAATATTGTAAATAATTTTCTTTCTGGTCTTAGTGTCGAGCTGCGAAATAAACTCGTTTACTTCTTCTAAAAATTTTGTTTCGAAAAATCTCATTTAACATTGCCTTATTAGACGTTACAAAGTTACGTAAATGTTTCTAAATTTAGAAACATTGTTTTTAGTGTGTTTTTTCTAGTGTCGCTTTTTTAAGGTTACTCGCAACTTCCAAGTATAGGAAAGTACATATTGCAAACTTCGAAGCACTTTTCAAGAATACGCTTAAACAGCGGCGTTCGCTTATCATACTTTGCGGGCATTTCGTTGCTATCGGGGCCGCGAAAAGCGTTACCAGGAAAGCGTTTCCGAACAAAACTTGGGAGTACGGATTGCACACGAAGCTCTAGCCGAACAGTCGAAGTAAATCCGCGCGAGCGGGGACGCTGGTACACTTAAGAAATATGAAGCGCGTAAATACCAGGGGCATTGAAAACGCCAACAAACACGTCTTGATGCTAGTTTAACCTATAACTTGAAGAAATATCTGACCTTCAAAACCAAAAAACCAGCGGCAATAGCCAAAGTTATATCACAAAAGAGAGAAAAGCTTTGCGGTTTTACAAAATGGCTGTTTTTTGAGGCGAAAAAAGGCGTTTTAAGGCTTAGTTATTTTTTAAAACCACACGCTATTTTGCGAACGAGCGCACTTTAAAACGTCCTATTTGAGCTCGTTTTGATTTGCAATTTTTATATTTTGGCGAAAGATGATAGTTGTGCAACGGTTACTGCTGTTATACGCAGAATTTATTTATGATTGTTTCCCACACAAATAATCTTTCTTTAGATAATTCTAAATTTTGAATGTAACAATCAATGTGAGATTTAAAATATTGAAGTTTTGTTTGATCATATAGTTCAGTATACTTTTTGATTGCAAGAGAGAAATTTATTATTCTATGCTTTTCACCTTGAATTTGACTTAATGAAACTTGAACACATTGTTCAACTCCATAATATTTCAAAAATGTTTCCGGATTATACATTAGAATATTTTTTTCTTTTTCAAGATTACCTAAATCAAAATATTTGGAATCTTTAACAATAGTATTAAATGCTTCATCAAATTCTGGATTCTGAATAAGAAAATCGTCAATTTGATCAAATGTTTGAATATCAACATTTGAAATTTCTCGTATTTTTTCAAATATTGTAAAAAGTGCGTCAGTTTGAATTGATAAAATATTATTTTCTTCTTGAGCCAACTCAATTTCTTGTAGAGATGCTTCTTTAAGCATGTCGTCAACTTTTTCTAAAAGTTCGCTGTTTTCAATATCTTTTGGTGAGCAATAGTCTGGATTTTGAACAATATCTATACCAGACTCAAAATAAATCTGAGAAACGAGACGAGTACAAAATTGTCTATTTTCTTCTTCGGCTTTTTCAAGTGTTTCTAAATATGATTTCATTAGCTCTCTTCTAGAAGAATAACCCATTCCTACTTTAGAACTAGAATTTATTAATCCAATTTCTAATTTTGGTAATAATGATAAATCCTTCAATCGAAGTACACATAAATCATCAATATTTTGAAATAATAATCGTTGTGGATTTACTGATGCTACACCTAAAGCATTAGATTCTAAGCACGAACTATTTCCTCTGTATATTAAAGCATGAGAAAAATTACTTTTCGAATATTCTCTAATTTTTTCACAAGTTCTGTCATTTGTTTTAATCAGTAATATATCACCAATTAATAAGTTTTCTCTTTTTATTACGTAGCTCATTTGTAATTTTGCGTATAACGTTCAAGGCTTTGTGCAGGTGTGGGAATAGAATTCCGTCTGCCTGTAAACGTCAGCTAAATTTATAGGTTTCAGTTGATGATTTATTCTTTTGCTCAATAGCGTTCTGTCGAGCTGGAACTTTTGCTCAATATTGATTTGCTGCTGAACTTACTTACGTCAAGCCACACTTGCACAAAACCTCTTGTTGGTAGCAGTTTTTCGTCCACCGAGACGAAAAACTACCATAACTTCCACCAAGGTTTTCTTTGTGTTGTCTTACTGTCTCTGTTACTAATTGTTTTGAGCATTTCTTTTATTCGTCTTTCGGCTTCTGTCTTTGTAATACCATTGTAATAGTCATTTACAAATGGATGGTCAAAATCTTGATGTGGAACAATTTCTGGTCGATTATTTCCTGTCCTTGTAAAAACTGTTGTTGGAATACTACCGACACTAAAGTCATAGTCAGGTAAGTCATTACTCAACCAACCAAAATATTTTGTTTCGTGATTTTCATTATTGAAGTTGTCTGAATAATCTTGGAAACTTTTGTCACTCAACGAAACCCAAAGTCCATATTCAAGGTCTTCGCAATAGTCAATAACTTTTTGTGTCAAAGTGCAGCGAATAAATCTGTCTGTTTGGTCGCTGTGTGCAATAACGCAAAAGTCTGTGTCAAGCTCTCCAATATTTTTCTTGTCTTCTTCTGATAATGTGTCATAGTTTGTAGGCGAAATATAAACTAATGCTGGCCATTCTTCGTGTTCTTTCCCACAACAGCTACAAGTATATTTTATAGTTTCTATCATTACTTTTCTCTGTCAAATTTTGAAACGGAATGTGTCTTGATAAAATTGCTACCAACTCTCAAATATACGAAAGTTTTTACATCAAACTTCGATTCTATTTTTGAGTAAACCCCTTTAAACATGGCAAAAAACATGTTTTTATTAAATTAGCAAGCATTGGAAAAATTTCGCTTTTTTGATATGTTAAATTTGTAGTTGGCATTTCAAAATTTATAGTCTAAAACGTAACCAACTAAAAATTTGTATTTCTTAGCGAAAACGTTATTTTTAATCTTAAAATCTCCAAAAAACACATTTTAAAAAACAGCATTATTATTTGGGTTTTGTTTGCAAACGTAAGCAGTTGCAACCACCCAAAACTACCTGCTTTTAGATATTTTTCCACCAAACGTTAGTAACGTATTTCCTAGCCCGGATGGAAGCGGCAGCCCGTAAGAAAAATACCGTATTGTGAACCTGTAGGTGCGGGCGACCCAAGAAGCCCAAAACCTGCAAAGTGAACAAACGGTATTTTTTGCGGACTATAGCGTACAGACGGAGGGAGCTTCGCAAAGATTAAAAGATTAAAAAATTAAAAGATTAAAAAATTAAAAGATTAAAAGATTGAAAGATTAAAAAATTAAAAGATTGAAAGATTGAAAGATTGAAAGATTGAAAGATTGGCCTTCGACAAGCTCAGGCACCAAAAATCGACAGGCTGAGGCTCCAGGCGACGACACGTGGATTCGGGTGGGAAGATGATACGTTAAATAGTAAACGTCGCGCAGTCTAACTTCTAACTTCTATTTTCTAACTTCCCAAAAAAGACACGTCAAGTGGTGAACGCATCAAAATTCCGCCTTCGACGAGCTCACGTACCCAGCTTTTTAATCGCACAGAAAACACTGAACCTCACAGAATTTTGGGCAATAAGGTACCGTTGAGAAAAACACAGAACGTGTCAAGCCACCAAAAAATCGCACCAACCTTCGGCAAGCTCAGGCACCAACGATACGCGGGTTCAGTTGGGCAAAACGATACTTAAAGTGGTGAATTCATCGAGTCTATCCCGATAGCTATCGGGACTCGTGTCTAGCTTCTAACTTCTAAAAAACTTACTCCTTCGACAAGCTCAGGCACCCACGATACGTGGGTTCGGGCGGAAAGATGATACATGAAGTGGTGATCTTATCAAAGTTTTAATACTTAATACTCCCATCTTGATACTTACGGTTAGCCTTCGACAAGCGTATTTCGGGCAAATTTCTGGAGCGCGTGTGAACCATGGTAGCTATTTCGCTATTCTTTCACTAATAGCTCAGTGTTTGCAACCCATAACGCAAAATAAGGTCGCTTGCTTGCTTTCTTCTTTATCATCAAGAAAAAAGGTTTATCAAAATGCAGCTTTTGCTTTGGCGGGATTTTCGCTAGAGCTTCTTCGCACGCGGGCGCTTCCATTTCAACAATCGACTCAATTCCTGCCCCTGTTTGATCGAGAAAGAAAGCATTCTGTTGGGTAACTTCTTTCAAAAAATAAGTTTTACCACGGGCCAAAAATCTAGAACCTATGAGCTTACTAAAATTGGCTGCAATATTGAATCTGATTTTTGGTATAAATAACTCGTCTTCACCATTTATTTCAAACTTCCATGCTTTTTCCTTGTCGCTCTTTTCTTTAAGACCTTGCTGTAGTTTCAACTCGAAATCGGACAGCAAGCTTTCCATCGATTTATATCTTTTATTTGGCATATAAAGGACGATTTCATGCCTGTAATCTCTTGGTTTTAGCTTAATTGCAAAATCATTGTCGGAGCTATAAAACAAAACTTCTGTGCTAGTAGTTACTGGGAAATAATATCCAATGGTTCCGAAAGATTCGACCGCAGTATTATTGAATTTCAATCGTTCTTTTTCACGATAATATTCGGTATTGAAATCTATAAATTCATACGCAAATGGCAAAGATTTTTTAAAGTTTGCAAACACTTTTACTCCAAAATCATTAAAATCAGTTGTGAAGGTAACATCTTTCCTACTACGTACATCTTGCTGTGACTTCGAACGATTTAAAGCTGATAGCTCCGTTGCTTTCGGATCAACAACAATAGGCTCGTTAAGCGTTTTCTTGAGCTCATCCCAAGCATATAAAAGTGAGACGCAGTAAACCGAGTTAAAACCCTGTTGCAGAGAATCTTCTAAAGTTGCTAAAACCTTTGTTTGTTTGTAATTTTCTAGACTTTGTACCGATGGAAATTTCTTATCCGTCGATTTTTTTGTTTCCATTAGAAAATCGTCTTGTGTCTTAGTCTCTTGCTTTTTACAACTATTCAGAAAAAGCACACAACCCAACAAAACAAATGCTTTTGTTTTCATAACAATGATCGTTTAAATTAAAAACACTCAAACATAAGTGCATGACAGCCTTTAAGTAATCCTAACTGCAAAACTCAAAAATTATTGACCTAATTCTGCATGATTTACCGCAGCAGCACTCGGATCAAAGATTTTATTTATTCGCGGCTGTATAATCCAAATCCCAACGAAAGTAAACCAAAGTAAAAAGAACTCGGCCGCATAATCGTTAAAACGAGCTTCTCTTTGTAATTCAACTGATTTCAAAGATTTTGCAAAGAAATAAAGACAATAAAAGTTACAGAAAATGGCAAACAGATGTATAAGAATAATTAGAAGAACTGCTCCAGCTGGCAATAATTCGAATACACGCAAATCGCCGCTAAACACTATTCCCATTAAAGAAAATAAAGCTAAAATGTAAACCAATGGAAAGAAGAAAAAGAACTTGAAACGATTCAAACGCAGTGAACTTGTTTCGGGCAATTTTCGATGTAAATTAACCACAGAAGTAAAGATCCATCCGTGGAGAAAAAATAGAACTACCAACATTAAAAATGGAAATACACTAAACATGATAGTGAAGTTTCTTGTAAAAATGAATGTGAAAGTCAAAATGATATAGAAACAAAAAGGAATTGCGAACTGCAGTAAAAACAACTGCCAATGCTTTAGTCTTAAGAAAAATTTCATAACTTATAATTTTAATCTAATTAAAATTCAAAGTTAGCTCGGCTTTGCGAAACAAACTTTAGTAAATCGCTAAGAAACTATATTTTCTCGACTTTTCAAAAAAGAGGACATTGCAGTAAGAGTTAGATTCATTTCATCCAGGATGATAGCGACAGATCAGCCGTTGATTTTCGGTTATCGCAATAAAAAACTTCTATTTTTCTTCTTACTCATTTCCAAAAACTTCAAACCAAGCTTTTTGAGGTCGGTTTCTGGGATAGCCGTGTTCTGCGCGAAACTTTTTTCGGTCATCGGTGAAATCCCACCAGGTTTTTGTGGTGTCGAAAGTTCTTGCAAAATACACGATTAGTCTAAATTGATCTTCTACGCAGGGATCTACCCAATAGCCTACTTTTTGTTCGTAGGCATCGAAAAGTTTAGCACCATCTTTTTCTCTGAATTCATCAAGTGAATAGAAGCCCAGAAATACTAAATCCTCGGCAAACTTGATACCTATTGATGGAATACTTTGAAAGGTTGCCAAAGCATAAATTTCTTTAGCTCTTGCGGTAGGTACTTGTAGAATTGCTTCTATTTGATAGGTTGCATAACCAGCCAGGTCAGCAATTCTGATTTTTTGCTGTCTCAAACTGGCCTTCTCTTCCGTTGTTAGCGGAAGTTTTATGTTGGTTTTAGTTTTCATCCCCTGCAAAGGTCAACAAATAGTCGATATCATCAGCTGTAAAAATTCTTCGGTTGTGCAAACTGTTGCATTTTTAGAGATAACCGCAAGAATAACGGCCAACCGACTCTGCGAGGGTTTTAAACTCTCGCAGAGTGGGTTGATTTATCCCTTTTAAAACGTTTTGATTTTAAATACGCTTGTTGATTTTAGATGATTGGTAAGCTGTACTATGATTTCTAGTTTTAATCGAATTCAGGTTTTGGTTTATTAATCCAAAAAACGGGCGATTCGCAGGTAATTTCCAGCGAACGTTGGCAACGTATTTCGCAGCAGCGGCAGAGCGGATTACCCCACAGCCCTGCGTCCGGGGTTCGGGCGCAGGGCGAGGAGTATGAGCGACGACGCGGCCCCACGTGCAGTTGCCTTCCGTACGGACGTTTTTTTGTGGGGGCTGCCCAAATAACGAAGCAATGAGTGCTAAAAACTCGACTATTTTAAATAGAGAATCTGATAAAAATGAAATTAGTTTTCTATCTTTAACCAACTAACTGACTTGATTATGAAAAAAATTATCTTTTCTGCTCTTTGCTGCGCATGCTCATTTTCTTATGCTCAAGAGCATTTTTCGGGCTTTTCGTCTTCGAGACGCGTAGGAATTTTAAATGCCGGCGCGAATCCATCAGAACTCGCAAACTTATTCCGAACCGTTGACATTCAGCTGTTTGCATTTAGCCTTGATGCTAGCAATAACAAAGTGGGCTTCTCAGATTTAATTGAGGGAAAAAATGTTGAAGACCTAATTTTTGCTGGAGGAGAAGCTGTTGATTTTGACATTAACACGCAAATAATGGGGCCAAGTGCAGGCTTTAGTGCTTTTGGCTGGGGTTTTGGCGTAGCTACACGTTCGCACATTCGGGCAAACATTAGCAATGTTAATACCGAATTGGGAGATGCCTTAACCAACAGTGCCCTAAATAGTATTTTAGGTGCCAGTACCATTTCGAACAGCGAAAACCAACGGATTACGGGTACGGTGTGGGGCGAACTTGCTCTTAGTGCTGCCCGTAAATTATACGACAAGAAAAATCATCAAATTAACGCAGGTATTTCCTTAAAACTCTTGTTTCCAGGAAGCTATGCAAACTTGGGGATGTCGGCTTTTCAAGGAACCATAACCAATACGGCAGGCGACGTTCGTTTAAACAACGCGGCAGCTCAACTAAACATTGCTTATTCGGGCTCACTCGCTAACGAATTTACCGATGCGAGCGACTACTTTAGTTCCCTTTGGGGAGGTTTGAATGGTGTAGCTACCGACATCGGTGTGGATTACCAATGGAAAGGCGCTAACAATAAGTACAAATTAAAAGTAGGTGCTTCAGTTTGTAACATTGGAAGCATGACCTTTAAAGATGACAACAATGCAACGAGAACGTATTCGCTTTCCGTGAACGATGCTAATCCGGTTAACGGACTGGGATTAGATTTAAACCAGTTCGAATCGATTGACGGTCTGCGTGATATCGAAAACATATTGATTGCGAACAACGGTGCAAATGGCGTTGACTTTACGCTGGAAAACGAATCGCGCGATTTTAAAGTGAAATTACCAACAATTTTAAACTTATATGCCGACTACCAGATCATTAGCAAGCTTTCGGTGACTCTTTTTATGGTACAACGCCTGAACGATGAGGGAGCAAACGATCAAATTTTGTCGCAGAATATGCTTTCCATTACGCCGCGATTTACCACGGGAATGTTTGAAGGTTTTATACCCGTGAATTTTAATGAAATTAGTGGAACTACCGCCGGTTTAGGATTGCGTTTGGGCGGATTTTTCTTAGGCTCTAATTCGATACTGACTGCCTTGTCGAACGATTCAAAGCAAGCCGACTTTTTCATCGGTTCTCGATTTGGTATATTGTAGTGTATGAAACATTCTTTTAATCCATCGATATCGGAACGCATTGCAAAACTAGAACAGCTTCGCAACTATCTTGAAAAACATGAATCGGAAATCGTAGCTGCATTACATGCCGATCTAAAAAAATCGGAATTTGAAGCCTTTGCTACAGAAATTGGTTATGTGCATGCGGTTTTGTCCGAAACGATAAAAAAACTCCCGAAATGGAGTAAAAAACGTTGGGTTAGTCCGGCGCTTATTAATTTTCCGTCGCGCGATTATTTGCTTGCCGAACCTTATGGAAAAGTATTAATTATAGCCCCATGGAACTACCCGTTTCAATTGTCGATGGTTCCATTGATATCTGCTCTAGCAGCAGGAAACAGCATTGTTCTAAAGCCTTCAGAATACGCGCCAAAAACAGCTTTGCTGCTCTCGAAGATCATTCGAGAGAACTTTGATGTAAAGCAGGCTGTTGCCGTATTAGGCGATGCAGCAATTGCAGCCGATTTACTCGCGAAACGTTGGGATTACATTTTTTTCACAGGCAGCGTTCATACCGGTAAACTGGTTGCACAAGCGGCAGCAAAACATCTGACGCCGATAACCTTAGAGCTGGGCGGAAAAAATCCGTGTATTGTTGATGGCTCAGCTGATTTAGAATTGGCCGCCCGCCGGATTGTCTGGGGCAAGTTTCTAAACAACGGGCAGACCTGCATAGCACCCGATTTTCTGTTGGTAGACAGTTCAATATCAGATGCTTTAGTAGATCGTCTTAAAGCTGAGATCAAACGAATGCTTGGAGATTCTATTCAAAGTAATCCGGATTATGGACGCATTGTGAATAGACGGCAATTTTTGCGTTTGAGTAATTATCTCGAAACAGGTGTTGAGATTTTACACGGCGGTCGGACCGACGAATTCGATTTGTATATCGAACCTACTCTAGTAGCGGTATCGGATGAAAACAGTTCGATCATGACCGACGAATTGTTTGGACCCATTTTGCCGATTATTCCGTATCGTTCGCAACAAGAACTCGAGAGATGGCTCACGCGACTTGAAAAACCACTTGCTTTTTACATTTTTTCGAATTCGGAAGTTTTTATCGACCAATATACGAGACAGTACTCCGCTGGTGGAATTTGTATTAATGATACTTTGGTTCAGTTTACCAACAATAAGTTGCCTTTTGGCGGTGTTGGCGAGTCGGGATATGGTACCTATCACGGTGCATATTCTTTCGAGACTTTTTCGCATAGAAAGCCGATTGTTCGTCGAGGTTCGTGGCTGGATATTCCTCTTCGGTATCCGCCTTATAAAGGAAAACTCACAACCTTGAAAAAATTGTTGAAATTATTTTGAAACAAAGCTTCGGAAATTGCTACTAATAAACCGATATTTGGAATTAATTAACAACTAACACTAATTTTTTATGAGTAAATTCGACGCTAATCAACCCATCCAACTAAGTTTTGGAGAAGCTCTTGAGCAAACTTTTAATACCTGGAAAAAAATTGCCTTGCTCACCGGTGGAATATTAATCTTGTTGGGAATTGTAGGAGCTACTATTTATGGAGGTCTTTTTGTGTTAATTTTTGGGACTACAAACATAGCCCAAGAGTTAGTTAATCTGCAATCACTCGACAATCAGACACCGCTAATGTTGTTGACCTTGATTTTTACAGTTATTGTAGCAGCACTATTTACACCCATTACTGCCGGATTAATTCAAATTGCGCACAATGCCGACAGCGGAGAGGATTACTCTTTTAACACAGCATTTGAACACTTCAAAAGTGTACATCTCAAAGACTTAATATTAAGTGCTGTTATAATTAACTTAGCATCTCAAGGATTATCGATTGTTGGTCAACTATTGTCTACTCAAACAGATTCTATAAGTACATTTATTGCAGGTACCTTATCAACCCTATTATCTTTACTTACATTTATTTCTATTCCTTTCATCATTTTTGGGAAATTAGATGCAATAGAAGCTATCAAAGCAAGTATATCTGTTTGCGGAAGAAAATTCTTCACGGTTTTATTTCTTATAATTGTTGTTGGAATTATCGCAATACTTGGTGTGATTGGCTTATGTATCGGTATATTCTTTACCATGTCTCTTATAAATGCGTTGCAATACAATATTTATAAATTGGCAGTTGGAATCGAAAATGTTGATGAATTATCGCAGATTGGAGAGGACTCATACTAATATACACAACGAAAATAAAAATGAAGCTGCCTAATTGGGCAGCTTTTTTTATACTGACAATTGCTAAATACTGTTAAAATTTGTAACTTTTACGCATAATTTTTAGAGCTTGAATACAAATACCGTAGATAATTGGTGGGAAATTGTGCCATTGTATTTAGCAATGTGTGTGATTTCGTACTTATTAATCAAGAATTTAATCAAGCTTGATAAACCGGTATTTAAACTCAAAAGAAAGAAGCAAGATTTTAGTCGGTTTAAAACCTATAACATTCTATTTGGCGCGCTCATAAGTGGAGGCGAAATTTTTCTTTACCTGTTTTCGCTACGCCCAACTTATCAATTTATAGTAAATCTCAGTTTTGGCGTATTGCTGCTGGCGTTCAGTTTAGTCATGTATGTTCGGCCACAAACCAATGTTTTTATCAAGTCGTTTACCAGACTAGCGTATGTAGTTTTATTGAGCTTATACATTTACAATTTTACCACAAACGGCAACAGCCTGCTCAATTTCGGAACCTTATTAGCTGTAATTTTAGGCGCGCCGTTTATTTTTCGAAATACGAAAATTCACGTTATTCTTCTTTTTTTCCTTTCGGCCAGCTTTACCTGTTTGTATCTTCTTGGATCTCTTTCGGAAGAAAAGTTGATTATATCGCTTTTTACCTTTCTCGGAATAACCATCATTCAATACCTACGCAGTAAAGAACAGGCTGCTTCTGTGAATGGTTTGCTTTTCGCAGACGCAATTGTAAATAAGGGATTGTCTTTAGTATTAGGAACAAACATTGAAGGTGAGATTGTATATGCAAACGATGCGATAAAAACCATTTTAGGTTATCAACCTGAAGAAGTTATGGGTATGAATTTCTGGCGACTTACCGAAGATCCCGAATTCATTGGCGCGCGTTATCACGATAACTACATCGACGAGCGATTGTATTTGAGAAAGTTAAAGTGCGCCGACGGAACCACAAAAATCATTCAATGGAAAGATAAAAAATACGACGACAACTTAATAATCGGAATTGGGCAAGACGTAACTAGTGAAATAGACATCCAAAATAAATTTCAAACGCTTATTGAAAATGCTATCGATGCCATTTTTGAAGTAGATAACCAAGGAAATATTACCTTCTTGAATGCTTTTGCACTTCGGTTACTAGGCGCAACAAAAGAAAAAGTTATCGGCAAAAAATACACACAGTACATTCGAGCCGATTACCGAAAAAAGATGTCGCACTTTTACGACTATCTGGTCGACTCGGATGCAACATTCCCCACTATTGAACTTCCCATCATCAACGAGAACGGCGATGAAATTTGGATCAGTCAGAAAATCACCATCCGACGCGATGTGAGCGGAAAAGTTATTGGCTATTCAGGAATTGCAAGAAACATTACCGATTTAAAACGTATTCAAGACAGTGAAATTCTGCGTCAGCAAAAAATAGAACGCTACAGCCAAACAATCACTAAGCTTTCGCTGAACAATTACTTACGGCACAAAAATCTGACTGCCATATTGCAATTTATTCTTAGAAAAGCATCGCAAGAAGCTAACGTACAGCACGTGAGTTACTGGGATTTCACTTCGCAAAAAATAACGTGCCAATGTCTGTTTGAAGCCGAAACGAATTCGTTTTCAAAAGGTTGGACCATCACAAGAGCACAAGCACCCAATTACTTTCAAGCACTCGAACAACTCAATCTAATCATTGCAAACGATGCCTTAACCAATGCACATACGATCGATTTTCGTGATAAGTATTTGAAAGAAAAAAATATCAAATCGCTCCTTGACGCGGCGATTATTCGAAACGGAAAAATCGTTGGTGTACTGTGCTTCGAAACCATTACCAAGCACGTGTTCGATAACGAAGATATTGCTTTTATACGCTCGGTTTCCGACATCATCTCGTTGGCAATCGAAGCGCAACTGCGGAAAGATATCGAGGAAAAGTTGGCGTATCGCTCCGACCTACTAACCGCTATGGCAAAGTGTACCGAAGTATTCTTGAACAACAAGAACGCCGAAGATATGTTTGCCCAAACATTCGAAATCATCGGAAAAACAACTGATGCCGATCATATTTATTTCTATGGAAACGATCCCGTTTCAAACTTAATTTCGCAAACGTACAAGTGGGGACGACCCGGAATAACGTTACAGATTACGCCAGTCCAAAAGTTCACGCACCAAAATTTAAAGGAGATCACCGAACCGCTGAAGCGCAACGAGATTTACCAGTCCTATCCAGAACAAATGGAAGATGGATTCCTCAAAACTGTGCTGTTGCAGAATGAAATCAAATCGATTTTAATACTTCCCATTTTTAAGAACGGACTTTTCTCTGGCTTCATTGGTTTCGACGATTGCAGTAAAGAACGCGAATGGACTGAAGACGAAATCTCGATTTTTCAAACTTTAGCCAATAACATTAGTAACGCTCTGGAACGCTATGAAGCCGAGCGCCTGATCTACGAATCGGAAGAGAAATTTAAGTTGTTAGCTACAAACATGCCCGGAACCATTTACCTGGCACGAAATAGTAGCGACCGACCGATTGCCTTTATCAACGATCATATTACAACTCTTAGCCAATACAGTAAAGATGATTTTTTACGAAACGGTTTAAAAATAACCGACTTATGCCATCCCGATGATTTGACAGAAATCAACAATGAAATTAATAAAGCTGTCGCTGAAAAAACTGTTTTTTGCGTCACGTACCGTTTGCGTAAGAAAAACGGCGATTACATTTGGGTAGAGGAATACGGTGGAGTTATTGAAATTAATTCGACGGTACATTTCATCGAATCGATTATCATCGACATTAGTGGTCGGAAACAAACCGAGTTGGCTTTGGAAGCACGTGATTTTGCTGAAGCTGCCAACAAAGCAAAGTCGGAATTCCTCGCTAATATGTCGCACGAAATTCGAACGCCACTCAACGGCATTATCGGATTTACCGATTTACTGATGAAAACCAATCTGCAAGACATACAAAAGCAGTACATGGCAACCATCAATCAATCGGCCTCTTCCCTACTCGATGTCATTAACGACATCTTGGATTTTTCAAAGATCGAAGCAGGAAAATTAGACCTCGACTTCCATCCGACCGATGTGCGGGAAATGGTCGACCAAGTGCGGGATTTGATTTCTTATGAAGCCAATCAGAAAGAACTCGACTTTATCATAGACATCGACGCTGAGGTGCCGCAATCTATTGAAATAGATTCTGTTCGCTTAAAGCAGATTCTTATCAACCTGCTCGGAAATGCTGTGAAGTTTACCAATGAAGGATCCATATCATTTCGAATCATTTCACTCGAGGCCAGCGAAACATGCCGACACAAGTTACGTTTTCAGGTTGCCGATACCGGAATTGGAATTCGACAAGAAAACCGAGACAAAATATTCAAAGCTTTTTCGCAAGAAGACAATTCTACGACACGAAAATTTGGCGGAACCGGCTTAGGATTGAGTATTTCAAACCAACTTTTAGGCTTGATGAACAGCAAACTTCACGTCATCAGCGAAATAAATCACGGAAGTACATTTTATTTCGATCTTCAAGTAAAGATTGCCAAGCCACAAGTAATCGAAATCGTAGAAAAACCGACTGTAGTTGAAAATCCTGTTGTTCCAGAATCGCTCGATTCTTTAGCGAATGAGAACCTTCAAATTCTGTTGGTTGAAGACAACAAGGTGAATATGTTGCTTATTAAAACTATTTTGAAGCAAATGTTACCTAATGCCAATCTGGTCGAAGCTGAAAATGGCGCCATTGCGGTAAATCGCTGTGCGGAACAAAACTTCGATTTTATCTTTATGGACATCCAAATGCCGGAGTTAAACGGTTACGAAGCCACTCACGCCATAAGAAACATTAAACGGTTTGAAAAAGTTCCGATTATTGCGCTTACTGCCGGAACTGTAAAAGATGAACGCGATCGTTGTTTGGAAGCCGGCATGAACGACTACGTATCGAAACCCATTTTAAAGGGAACTATCGAACGCGTTTTACAGACTTGGCTACTCAAAACGCCGATTTTTTAAAATCGTTTTTCCAAAACTGATCGCAACTTCAGTAAAATTCTGCCGCCAAAAAAACTCCTATTGTTGTTCCCGATTGCTTTGCTCTCCGTTGTTTGCTTTTCGAAACCTCATCAAACGAACCTAATTTCCATTTAGCCCAACCAGCCTTCACGGTCGAGACTGCGGTATTGAATCGCTTCAGCAATGTGCATCGGTGCAATTTGTTCTGATCCGTCTAAATCGGCTATCGTACGCGCAACTTTCAGAATACGATCGTAAGCACGTGCCGATAAGTTTAATCGTTCCATAGCCGATTTCAGCAAATACAGGCTCGACTCATCGAGTGCACAAAATTCGCGGATCAAACGAGTCGACATTTGCGCGTTGTAATGCACGTCAATTACCGATTCGTAACGCTTGTGCTGCCGTTCTCGCGCCATACGTACGCGTTCGCGAATGGCTGCGCTACTTTCTGCGGGTCGTTTATCCGACAGGTTTTCAAAAGGAACCGGACTAACTTCAATATGTAAATCGATTCGATCGAGTAACGGACCCGAAATTTTGCTCATATACCGCAGCATTTCATTGGTAGAACTACTCACCACAGCGTTGGTATCGTTAAAATACCCTCCCGGACTCGGATTCATACTGGCCACCAACATAAACGACGCTGGATACGTGATTGTAAATTTGGCACGCGAAATCGTAACCTCACGATCTTCTAAAGGTTGGCGCATCACTTCGAGAACTTCGCGTTTAAATTCGGGTAATTCGTCGAGAAACAAAACGCCGTTATGCGCCAAAGAAATTTCTCCAGGCTGTGGAAAACTACCGCCACCAACCAAAGCCGCCGACGAGCACGAGTGGTGCGGACTCCGAAAAGGTCGTCTCGAAATTAATCCTGCCGACTTTACCTTTCCCGCCACCGAATGAATTTTTGTGGTTTCGAGCGCTTCTTGCAAACTCATTTCAGGTAAAATAGAAGGCAACCGTTTGGCAAGCATCGTTTTTCCCGATCCGGGTGGGCCAATTAAAATGATGTTGTGTCCGCCTGCAGCAGCAATTTCCATACAACGCTTAATTCCTTCCTGTCCTTTTACATCTGCAAAATCGAGATCGCGTTCCAATTCGTGCTCTTGGGGTACAGCTATTTGAGGTTGCTGAGGCGTTAAACTGAGTTGTCCGGAAAGAAAACCAACAATTTCCGACAAATTAGAAATGCCATACACATCAAAACCAGCAACGATAGCCGCCTCTGCAGCATTTTGTATCGGAAGTAAAAAACCTTTAAATCCATCGGCTTTTGCTTTGATGGCAATGGGCAGTGCGCCGCGAATGGGCTGTAAACTACCGTCTAAAGACAATTCGCCCATGACGATAAATTGTTCGATTTCAGACGCTTGTAACTGCCCAGAACCGATTAAAATTCCGATTGCCAGGGTTAAGTCGTAGGCCGATCCTTCCTTGCGTAAATCGGCTGGTGCCATATTCACAGTTATTCGCTTTCCCGGAAAATTATAGCCCGAATTCTTCAGCGCAGCAGCAATGCGGTAACTACTTTCTTTGACGGCACTGTCGGGTAAACCAACCAAATGGTAGCCAATTCCTTTGTCCATGTGGACTTCAACAGTAATAGTGGTTGCATCGACACCAAAAACGGCACTTCCGTAAATTTTAACTAAAGGCATATATTCAAACAATTAGGCTTAGATGCAGCGAAGGTAAAAAGGTGCTGAAAAATAATTTTACGGAAAAACCGTAAATATTAAAAAAGAGAAGTTTTCAAGCAGATTTATCATTTAACAAGGTCACTCAACCGTATTTTACTAAATTTGGTCGATAATCTTACAGTATGTTTAAAAAATTAAAGGTTTTGCTGCTGTTTCTGCCAGTAGCACTTCACGGTCAAATTTACTTTCCCAACAACGAATCTACTCAGGTTCAAACCACAAAAAATCAAGCATTTACAAATTGTAAAGTTTACACAGGAAACGGACAATTGCTTGAGAATGCCACAATTTTAGTTTCGGATGGCATCATCAAAGCAGTAGGTCAAAATTTGAGTGTTCCTAAAAATTACCTCGTCGAAGATTTGCAAGGATTATCTGTTTATCCTTCATTTATAGATATTTATAGCAATTTCGGAATATCAAAACCCAATTCAAACTACCGCAACTCACCTGTTTACGATTTACCGGCAAAAGGCTTTTACTGGAACGACAACATCAAAGCGCATCAGCAAGCCGTGTCGCTGTTTAATTTTGATTCAGAGAAAGCAGAGTCGTTTTTAAAGAATGGATTCTCAACAGTAGTTACACATCAACGCGACGGCATCGCACGCGGTACCGGAACTGCCATTTCTTTACTGCTCGAAAACTCAGCCAAACGCATTCTCAATCCAAAAGCAGCTACTTTTTATAGCTTCGACCGCAGTGCAGCAGCCATACAATCGTATCCGACCTCGCTGATGGGAAGTATTGCTTTGCTACGTCAGTTCTATAACGACGCGCTTTGGGCGAAAAATAACGGTATTCAAGATGCCGACTTACAGGCGTTTAACGAACAGTTGTTGCTTCCTAAAATATTCGAAGTACGCGATCATCAAAGTGCGCTTCGTGCCTTAAAACTTCAACAAGAATTCGGATTTAAAACCATAGTTAAAACCAACGGAACGGATTATTTAATTGTGGACGATTTGAAAAAAGCACAAACTGCAGTGATCACGTCGTTGTCGTTCCCCGAAGCATACGATGTTTCTGATGCAAACCTCGCCAACCAAATCGATTTTTCTGACTTACTCTATTGGAATCAAGCGCCTGCAAATCCGGCTACCTTGGCAAAAAACAACATTCCGTTTGCCTTTACTTTGGCCGATTTGAAAAAAGCCGACGAGTTTAGAACTAATGTTCAAAAAGCAATACTTTACGGACTAAGTCCAGACCAAGCACTTGACGCTCTAACGATTACACCTGCAAAATTAGTGGGATTGGATTCGAAAATGGGAAGCATTGCTGCAGGCAAACAGGCAAATTTCATCGTTGCTAACGGTCCGCTATTTACGCCTGAAACCGTTTGGTATGAAACGTACACGCAAGGAGTTCCCTACGTGCTGGCAGATCGCAAACAAATCGACATTCGCGGTACGTACAAACTCAGTATGAACAATCAGGAATTTACGGTAAAAATCACTGGAACTACGGCAGCAGCACATTCGGAAGTTACCGACTTGGCCGGCGTTAAATACAACTCCAAACTTAGCTATTCACGCGACCGTTTGCAACTGTTGTTAAAACCTGCCGACTCGCTTACCACGAATTTTAATCGACTATCGGCAAACGTAGTAAATGCCGAAAATATAGCCGGAACAGCGGTTTTACTCGATAATAAAACAGTACCTTTTTCACTACAAAAAACAGCTGCCGCAGAAAAAGCAACTCCTGAAAAAGCACCAAAACCTTACGAAGTACTGCCGGCGCGTTTCCCTAACGGCGCTTACGGTCTTACTAGTAAAGCAACGAAAGAAGACCTGTTGTTTAAAAATGCTACCGTTTGGACCAATGAAAAAGAAGGCATACTCACTGAAACAGATGTTTTGGTAAGCAACGGAAAAATTAAAGCCGTTGGAAAAAATTTAGCCGCGAGCACTGCAAAAGTAATCGATGCAACAGGCAAACATTTAACGAGCGGCATCATCGACGAACACTCACACATTGCTGTTTCTAGCGGCGTAAACGAAGCCGGCCATAACTCTAGTGCCGAAGTAAGCATACAAGATGTGGTCGATGCAACCGATTTAAACATCTATTTGAATTTATCTGGTGGCGTAACTACATCGCAACTCTTGCACGGCTCCGCGAATCCGATTGGCGGAAAATCGGCAATCATAAAATTAAAATGGGGCGAAAATGCCGCAAACTTATTGTTTCCAAACCAGCCGGGATTCATCAAATTTGCCTTAGGTGAAAATGTGAAGCAAAGCAATTGGGGCATTCAAAATCCGTCGCGCTACCCGCAATCGCGTATGGGCGTTGAGCAAACTTTCGCCTATTATTTCGATAAAGCGGTGGCGTATAAAAAGGAATGGGCCGATTACCGCGCTTCCAAAAACAAAGGCTTAGCTCCAAGAAAAGACGCTGAACTAGAGACTCTAGTAGAAATTCTCGACGGAAAACGCTTTATTACCTGCCACTCGTACGTACAATCAGAAATATTGATGCTGATGAATTTGGCAGAGAAATACAATTTCAGAGTGAATACGTTTACGCATATTTTGGAAGGATATAAGGTAGCCGACGAGATGAAAAAACACGGCGCGGCAGCTTCTACCTTCTCTGATTGGTGGGCATACAAATTTGAAGTTAACGACGCCATCCCATACAACGGCGCTTTGATGCACAAACAAGGTGTTTTGGTTGGATTTAATTCAGACGATGCGGAAATGTCGCGCCGACTGAACCAAGAAGCAGCAAAAGCAGTGAAATACGGCGGTGTGAGTGAAGAGGATGCTTGGAAATTTGTGACATTAAATCCGGCGAAAATGCTCCATATCGACGATCGCGTGGGAAGTATTAAGGTAGGAAAAGATGCCGATTTGGTTTTATGGTCTGAAAATCCGCTTTCGGTTTACGCTAAGGCAGAAAAAACCTTGATTGACGGAACTATTTACTTCGATCGCGAACAAGCTGAAAAACTTCGTTTGCAAATGTATGCCGACAAAGGGAAGATTTTTAGTCAACTTTTGGAAGAGAAAAATAAAGGAATGATTACCATTCCGCCGAAAAAAACCGAACCAAAGCACTATCACTGCGACACCTTAGAACCATAAAATGAAAAAGTTAACACTATATATCTCGTTATTTACGCTTGCTTTCTTTACAGCACAAGCGCAACCCGCACCCAAACAATCGGAATCGATTTTAATTACCAATGCCATCATTCATACCGGTACGCTACAAGTGATTGAAAGTGGCGCTATCGGCTTTGATAAGGGAAAAATAACCTACGTGGGTGCAGCAAACTCGGCACCAAAAAACAGCTTCAAAAAAGTGATTGATGCCAAAGGAAGTCATATTTACCCAGGCTTTATCGCGACCAATTCAACCTTAGGTTTGCTCGAAATCGATGCCGTTAAAGCCAGCGACGACATGGCTGAAATTGGCAAATACAATCCGAATGTTCGAAGTATTATCGCATTCAATACCGAATCGAAAGTAATTGAAACGGCAAAACAAAACGGCATTTTATTGGCGCAAATCACACCAAGAGACGGCCGCATCAGCGGAAAATCGTCGATTGTAAATCTCGATAGCTGGCACTGGCGTGAAGCCGTCATTAACGAAGACGAAGGGCTTCACATTAATTTCCCGCGAACCTTTGGCAGAGATTGGTCGGACGGCAGCGGAAAACTATCGGTTGCTAAGGATTACGACAAGCAAGTAGCCGAATTAGAAAACTATCTGAAAACCGGAATTGCCTACCACAACGAAACTAACGAACAAGAAAACGAGCCGTATTTTGCTATAGCCAACTGGTTTAAAAATGGTGGAACGCTTTACATTCACGCCAATGAAGCACAGCAAATGACCGATGCGGTTTTAATGGCAAACCGACTCAACATCAAAAAAATTGTTTTAGTTGGTGCTTCCGATGCCGATCAAATCACCGATTTACTCAAAAAATATCAGGTGTCGGTACTGATAGAACGCGTACACAGTTTAATCTCGCACGACACAGATCCGGTTGAAAAACCGTATGCAATGCCTGCCATTTTGCGCAAAGCCGGAATTATCGTGGCTTTGGAAAACAGCTCGGAAATGGAGCGCATGAACACGCGCAATTTGCCGTTTATGGCAGGTACTGCAGCAGGATTTGGCTTAAGCAAAGAAGAAGCCTTGCAATTAATTACGTTACATGCTGCGAAAATCCTGGGAATCGACAACCAATACGGTTCGTTAGAAGTAGGAAAATCGGCAACGTTGTTGGTTTCAACCGGCGATGCACTCGACATGCGTGGAAACAACATCACACAAGCATTCATCGACGGCCGTTCCATCGATCTGCAAACGCACCAAACCAAATTGTACGAGAAATACAAAACCAAGTACCAACAATAAGTGGTTTTAGCCATGATTGAAAGTATTCACCCGAAACTTCCGATGCGAAATCGAGCGCAAACACGCGACTTTTACGAGAAATTCTTGAAATTCACCGACGTGAGCGCAGTGCCCTATCCCGAGTATCTGATTTTGGAAAAAGACGACTGCGAACTTCATTTTTTCTTGTTTGAAAATTTGGTTCCCGAGGAAAATTACGGACAAATTTACCTGCGTGTACGCGATATCAAAAGCTTTTACAACGAGCTGTTATCGCGAAACGTGCCGATTCATCCGAACGGAAAATTGGAAGCAAAACCTTGGGGACAAACCGAATTTTCGATGCTCGATCCCGACAACAACTTACTTACTTTCGGCGAAAGCCTGTAAATTATAGTAGAATTTCGCAAAAACAAACACAACATGCCCCGAGTAAATACGTTACTTTTGAACACTTAAACGAATACACACATGGGAATTTTTAATGCCATTTTAGGAAACGCTTCGGAAGCTAATATTGCCGATTTAGAAAAAGAATTTCAGCCGATACTCGTAGCCGGCGAGCATATCGAAAAAGGCTATAAAATCATAAAAGATCAGTTTATTTTCACGAACAAGCGTCTGATCTTAGTGGAGAAACAATTGGTGGGCAGCAAGGCCGAATACTTGAGCATTCCGTACAAAAACATCAATAAATTCAGTAAAGAAAGTGCCGGTTTGTTGGATTTAGATGCCGAATTGAAAATTTGGGTACGCGGCGAAGCACAGCCCATTAGCAAGCAATTTGGGAAAGGCGGCAACAACATAAACGAAGTGTATCAGATTCTTGGCGCCTACGTTTTGTAAATTTTCAAATAGTTAAATTCGGCCGGTTCGGGTATTAAAATCTACGCCGATTTCTGTAAATACGAGAAGAATACTAGCCGTAGTATTCTTTTTTTTTGCGGCAAATTTAGGTCGTACGCATTTTCATAATTGATTTTAAACTTTTGTAATTTTTATTTGGGCGCATCGCGGCGGCAGGCAAGTAGTGGAAATTTGTGCCGCCCCGTCCCGCTTTCGCCTTTACTCCTCGCCTATTTCGCTGCGCTACATGCGGCTGCGGGGTATCGGCTCAATCGGTTGCGCTGGTATCGTTACCGCGATTCGTTCTCTGGAATGATTGTTCGTGCACGCTGTTGCGTTACCGAGCGGCGTGAAAAGGAAAAGAAATTTTCAACCAACTCTGCGAGAGTTTTAAACTCTCGCAGAGTTGGTTGAATTACGACCTGAATGGAGGAAATCGATTTCGCGATTCGTTCTCTGGAATGATTGTTCGTGCACGTTTTTGCGTTAGCGGGCGGCGCGAAAATGAAAGCGACAAAAGGAGATTGCGGCTTGGCTTTACAAGGCGACGCCAGAAGCCCTTTTAAAGCCGTAGCCGAAACGACTTTTGCCGCTTGAATTGCAGCAAGCACGCGACGGCGCCGGAGGAACGACCCGCCGGAACGCCCAAATTTTAATTCGAAACATTTAAACCAAAAAAGAAAGGCAGCCTTTACAGACTGCCTCTCCCAAAAAACTACTACTACTGTTTTAATTTTTGATCAGTTTATGGGTGCTGATCTCACCAGATTTATCAACAATTTTCAACACATACACATTTGAAGGTAAAGAACTTACATCGAATTTAGCTTGCTTCGATTCGAAAACCAATTGGCCATTCATTTGGTAAACTTCCACACGTTCTAAATCGAGTTCGGTGGCAATTTCAACCAAGCCTTTTGTTGGATTCGGATACACATTTACCACATTTTTTGCCTTAACCAACTCGCCTGTACTCAAGTTGTTGTTTGTAAACAATTCGCTTACCTGAGCAGCAGTTAATGCAACATCATAGATTTTCAAATCGTCGATTAGCGCGTTGACAGTACCCGCTGTAAATGCACCTTCATTCAACAAACGTCCTAAACGCATGGTGCTTCCTTGAGTATTAATACTGCGATTGGCAGTTAAAATTAAAACGTTATTTCGGTATAGTTTTATTTGTCCGGCGCCGTAAGTAAGTACATAATGGTACCATGTATTTGATACGATGTTCCCTGGATTAGCTGTGTTGTTAAGCGAAGAACCCCAGAGATAAACATTTACCAGATTACTATTTTCTTGTAATCCAAAGCCTTGATTGGTAACAGCTGTACCGTATCCAAAAATGTTATTTTCACTTAAGATTGTTAAATAATTAGCCCAAAATGAAATAGTACGAGCAGAATCTGTTTGTGGTAACGGGCGCGATGCTGGCGGTGTAGCATCAACCGAACTTCCTGGAACTAATTTAAGTGCCGACAAAGCGTTTCCAAAACGGTCGGTTGCAAAACTACTTGCGTTTACAGATCCAGTTTGAAAACCGTAATCGCCCAGCGTATCGAGATGTGAGTTATCGAATTTAAACTCGTGAATGGGCGCCAAGGCATTCGGATCGTTCGCAGTTGTAAAAGTACCGTCAACGGTAAGCGTTTCTCCGATACTCGACTCTAAAACAATACGATACGTATAAAGTGTAGCTGGAAAAAGATTTGGAATAGAAACGTTGTTTAAAGTATCGTAAATCACGCCTGGAAAAGAAAAAACAAGTGTAGCTGTATCTTGGCTATAAGTACCGGCATCGACATAAACTAAGATATTGTACGATACGGTAAACGAATTACAAAGAGTACCTAAGGCGAGTGTTGCTGAATTTGCAGTAACCGCTGTGATTGTATTGTTTGTTATCGATAGCATAGAATCGGTGGTGGTGCATTGGTAAGCAGTAGAAGTACTTGAAATACTATTTACCGCACGTACCGAGTAAGCATATTGTGTATTAGGACCTAAACCAGTAACCTCGATGCTACCCGTTTGAAACCCTTGGCCGGCGGGGATTGTGAGTGTTGTCGGTGCAATTCCAATGATTTGAGCGGGGTCGACAGGGCAACTAGTAAATCGGATCTCAACTGTCGTTTGAGTTCCTCTCGGATTTACTTCAAAGCCAACGGTGAATGAAGTTGCGGAAGTGGCCGTGATTTGAGCGTTTTGAATTATTGGCGCATCTTCAATAAAGTTACTTGTAACAAAAGAAAACGTATTTGAAATCGCAGCGCCTACTGCATTTTGTGCCGTTGCACGTATAAAATAATTAGTGTTTGGAAGTAAGTTGGTTAGCGGAACAGAGATAAATTGCGGGGCAGTTCCAGTAACCTGATCTTCTACTTGAATGCTACTTCCAAAGTTTGTTGTGGTGCCATATTCCACTAAAATACTTGTTGCGCTTGCGTTAGCATCTACTGTACAAAGTGCCATTGCATAAGTATCGGCCACAGGATCCACGTTTACCGAAATTGTTGGTGCAGCAGCGTCGGAAGCAATTTGCAAAACTTGTTGTGCGGTAAGTTGGGTGTTGTAAATCGCCAAATCATCTAAGTAAAAAGAGTTTCCAGTAGAATTGTCGTTACTAATTCCCAGGAAGAAGTTCGTTCCAAGTAAGTTAACAACCGCTTGTGGTATTGCTGAAATTTGAACTCCATTTTGGTAAACAATGAATCCCGCCGGACCGTTGGTAACCGTAAAATGATTCCACACATTACCTTCGTAGTTTGTAATTGGTGCATTAGCGTAGACAAATTGTCCGTTATCGGCGTAAAATGCAGGATTACCGCCTCCCAAAATGCCTAACGAATATCCTGCGTCGTTGATACTTCCGTTACCTATACCCATAATATTTATTAATCCAGGACCAAACTGTGCATTGAAATTAATCCAGAAAGAAATCGATCGAGCTGCAGTACCAGTTGGAAGTACCGGAATTGAAGCGCTTGCCGTGGTACTAAAATTGCCGTTAAAAAAATACGAAGCACCTGAAGTACCCGTGCGCGCTGGGCCGTACGCTGGAGTTGTGCAATTGAACGTGATACTGTTATCTGTAGAACTTAAACTGTTATTAAATTCAAATTTTGCTACAGGCTGTTGTGCTTGTAAACCGAAGCTTACTAGCAAGCAACCTAAAAGTGATAGTAGTGTTTTCATCATAAATCAAATAAAATTTCGCACAAAACTAGAACTGCAATATGCTCGTATTTAGGATGATTTCACGAACGGTACGAAATACTTCACGAACGGAAGCTTTTTTACGTTAACAAAAATTTTAACTTTACGGCATACGCGCGAATTATGACAGTTTTGCTTGTTGATGACGAAGCTAATGCCCGGCAGCTTTTACGAAGTTTGCTCGCCGAACATGCGCCCGAATTTGAAGTCATCGGAGAAGCCGAAACTGTAAAAGAAGCGGTAAAAAAAATTAATTCCCTACACCCTAACCTTGTTTTCTTGGATATCGAAATGCCGAATGAAAACGGTTTTGCCTTGTTTGAATATTTTGAAAATCCGCCGTTTAAGACCGTTTTTTGTACGGCTTACGCAGAATTTGCCTTGCGTGCCTTCGAAGTTTCGGCGGTAGATTATATTTTAAAACCAATCAGCATTGAAAAATTACAAGCTGCTTGTCGTAAAGTTTTGCAGCAATCGCCTGGAAATCTGAGTAGTCAGATTCAACTACTTCGCGAAAGTATTGCCGATCAACGCTTGAGTAAAATTGCGTTGCCACTGTCGGACGGACTCACTTTCGTAGATTTAAAAAACGTCTTGTATTTTGAAGCCGATGGCTCGTACACGCACGTAGTTACTTTGGCTAAAAGCTATCTTGTGACGAAAAAAATCAAGGAATTTGACGATTTGCTGACACAGAACGAACATTTCTTTCGCTGTCATCGCTCGTATTTAATCAATCTTCAAAACATAAAAAAGTACAGTCGTAAAGACGGGAATTCGATTGTATTCGAAAATGATAAATGGATACCCGTTGCGCGAGAGAAAAAAGCCGATTTCGAGTTGTTAATCAAATCCTTATACTTATGAGGATCGGATTTTTCCTGCTCTTTGTATTGCTAACTGTAAGCTCAAACGCGCAAAGTCCGAACGAAATCGAACAAAAGCTGCAATCGCTTACGTTAACCGACAGTGCTCGCGTGGAATTGTTGGTTGATTTTTGTGTGGCAAACACCTTTGCAAATCAGCCTAAAAACTTAACGTATGCGCAGAAAGCGTTGCAAATTTCTAGAAAGATCAAATATCCGTTGGGAGAAATTCGCGCCTTAAACTGCGTTGGAAACTACTATTACCAACAAGCAATTTACGACAAAGCCGTTACCTATTACACCCAAGCGCTTCGATTAGCTACGCGTTTAAAAATGACCGAGAACATTGTTATTGGAAACAGTAATCTGGCTTCGGTGTATACGCGCGACAAGAAATTTGAAAAAGCGTTGGTCTTGCTCAAAGAAGCAGATAAGATTTTACTTGAGAATGGTTCCAAAGACAATCCGAAACGAGCGGCAATACTAACCAATTTAGGAATTGCTTACAGCGATGTGTTACAATACCAAAAAGCCATTGATTGTCACGAAGAAGTTTTGCGTATTTGCGAGTCGGCGAAAATACCTTTCGGAATTATTCTCGCTAAAAGTAATATTGGTTCGTGCTATTATAAGCAAAATCAGTTTGAAAAAGCGATTCCATTTTTGCAAGCAGCGATACGAATTGCAAAAGAGAACGAAGCGTCGAATTTACTCGGACAACCATTAGCCGAACTTGCTGTGTGCTATCAAAAGAAAAAAGATTACGCCCGAGCAACCAAATTACTAAACGAATCGATTGCTATTTCAAAACCGATAAACGATCAGAACAATTTACTAACTGCTTATCAAAAATTACACGAACTAGCATTTGAAACTGGCGACTACGCAAAAGCATACAAAACGCTCTTGCTCTACCAAAGCAAAAAAGACAGCGTGTATACTATTGAAAAAGAACAAGTTATTACAAGATTATCGGAAGCGTTTGAATCGGAAAAGAAAGAATCCAAAATCAAGGGATTGCTGCAAGAAAAACGAATTACGGATTTAAAAAATCAGACGCAAGAGCGCACGATCTGGATTTTAGTTCTTGTTTTTTTGTTGCTGGCAGTATTGGCTTTTGCGTTGTTCAGAAGATATCAAAACCGAAAAAAGAATGAATTGTTGCGTGCCAGTTACGAAGAAGCAACACGAACGTTAGTGGCAGAAAAACGAGCTACAGAAAGCGAGTTAACCGCTTTGAAGAGTCAGATGAATCCGCATTTCATTTTCAACGCCTTGAACAGCATTCAGCATTTGTTTATGTATGGCGATAAAGTCGTAGCGAACAAACAGCTGGAGAATTTTACTACGCTTACGCGCGAAATATTGAGTTTTTCGGGTAAACGAAGCATTATGTTAAGCGCTGAGATCGAATTATTAAAACGATATTTAGAATTAGAGAAAATGCGTTTTAACGACGATTTTGAATATCACATTCATGTGGGAAGCGAATTAGATCCGGATTTTGACAGCTTACCTCCGATGATTTTACAACCTTTTGTTGAAAATGCGTTGAAACACGGCTTGTTGCATAAAAAAGGTTTAAAAAAACTAGAAATTTCGTTTGCTGAAACCAACAATTCCTTGTTGTGCACTATTTACGACAACGGCATTGGAAGAAAAGCTTCGAGAGAACTAACGGAAAGGAGCGTACAGCATGAGTCGTTTGCTACCTCGGCAATCGACAAGCAATTGGAATTATTAAATACCGATAAAACCACTTACTCGGTCTCGTACGAGGATTTGTACAAAGACGGTATTGCGGCAGGCACTCGCGTGGTTCTGAAAATCACTCATAAAGAGTAAGCGAGCTTGCATTAGTGAAAGAGCATTAATCTGAAACTAAAAAATTGCTAAAAATCGTTTTAGGAAGCCATTTAATTGTGTTGTTCACGAAATGTTTCGAGAACAAGTGCTGGATCGAGCGTTCGCTTTGGTGCGTTTTTCATTAACGCAAGTAAACGCTTGCAAGCAGACGGATTTAACCCCATGTCGATTGCGCTTTGGCAGATGGCAATTTCTTCTTTCTCATGCAAAACACCGTCGGCATGCATAAGTAGTGCCAATCGATAGAATTGTTGAATGCGGTCGAACTCGGAGCGAAGTACATTGGGTTTTGGTTCGGCGTGAAAAAGTTGTTTGAAGTCCTCTTGCGACACATGAAGCATATCGGCTATGTACGATAGCAAGCGATATTCTTTTTCGTGAAGTTTTCCATCGACTACCGAAAAGGCAATCATATCGGCTAGAAGTTGCAAACGTTCTTGTTGAGTGGTCATTTGGTTGGCATTGTAGGTTGCAAAGATAGCGATAGTTGAATATTTTGGGAATTTAAATATTGGGGAAGTTGGCATTCTAGAGGCTCATGTTCCAGTGTAGCACAATGTTTCACAGAGTTTTTTTCAATGTACAAAACGCAGCCTTCGACAGGCTCAGGCACCAGCTTTCGACAGGCTCAGGCGACGACGATACGTGGGTTAAAGCGGGAACATGAAACGTAAAATACTGAAAGTCAATAAGTCTAGCTTCTCGTGTCTATCCCGATGGCTATCGGGACTAGCTTCTCAAAAAAGATACGTAAAATGGTGAATTCATCAAATCTTAATACTTAATAATCAATACTCCAATCTTAATAATACAAAAAAACCGCTTTGCGAACTTTGCGTAAATCTTCGCGTTCTTTGCGGTTGCCTTTGACAGGTTCAGGCGCCGAGGGAGCACAATGTTTCTCAAAGTTTTTCACAATGTCCACAACGCCGCCTTCGACTCGATCACGTACTAGCTTTTTAAGCGCACAGAAAACACTGAACCTCACAGAATTTTGCGCAATATGGTACCGTTGAGGAAAACACAGAACGTGTCAAGCCAACAAAAAATCGCACCAGCCTTCGAAAGGCTCAGGCACAGACGATACGTGGATTTAGTTGGGCAAAATGATACGTAAAATGGTGAATTCATCAAATCTTAATACTTGATACTCTTGTCTTAATACTTAATACTTCAAAAAGTAAAAATCTAAAGTATCGGAAACAAAAAAAGCCACAATACAGTGGCTTTAAAATCGTAGTGAACGCAGAAGGATTCGAACCTTCGACCGCCTGCTTAGAAGGCAGGTGCTCTATCCAGCTGAGCTATGCGTCCGAACCTAGGTTCTATTGTCGGGGTGGCAGGATTCGAACCTGCGGCCTCCTGCTCCCAAAGCAGGCGCGATAACCGGGCTACGCTACACCCCGAGAGCGGAGAGTAAGGGATTCGAACCCTTGGTACCGTTTCCAGTACGCATGTTTAGCAAACATGTCCTTTCGGCCTCTCAGGCAACTCTCCATTGCTCGTAAACATTTCTGTTTTTAAGCGGTTGCAAATGTAAGCTTTCACGCATAATTTGCAAACTTATCGACATCTTTTTTCCTGAAAACTTGCTGTTTTTCTACATCAACGCTCTCAAGAATTTGACTCTCAACACTTCAACTATTTTCCTTCCGGCGAAATGTACGTCTTGTTTCCGTTGCTGTTGATGTAGTATTTGCCTCCGCGCGGTCCGGTATATACCTTCTTACCGTTATAAGTTCCCGAAACTTTATCAGCCGCTGCTTTCTTCTCTTTAGCACCCTCAGCCTTTAACTTCTTCCCTTCAGCTTTTATCTTTTCCTTTGTTGCTTTTTCCTTTTCTGTTGCTGCTGACTTCGCTTTATCTGCTGCTTTCTTTGAGTCGGCTTCGCTGGATTTCTTCGCTGCTTCGGCTTTAGTTTTCGCTTTGACAGCTGCTCCCTTTGCTTCTGATTTTGCTTCCTTTGCTTTAGCTGCGGCTGTCTTCCCTTCTGCTTTAGCTTTAGCCTCTGTTGCTTTTTGCTTCACAGTTTTGTCTTGAGCTTGCACGCCTACTGTAAATAGTACAGCCAGCAAACTCATAAAAATTTGGTTTCTCATGTTTAATTAATTTAATTAGTTAACTTTCGTTATTAGTAAATCTAAAATTAATGTTTTTTTTAAAAATCCGATTTGCAATCTGCGTCCTTTTCTTAACGGCAAGTGCTTACAGCCAGTCTGATTCGTCTTTTGTTGCAGTAACTTCTTCTGAAAACAAGCTCTTGTTCGATTTAAAATACGCTAATTCCGACAATTTTCTGAAAGCCGCCGTTTACGATTGTAGCACTTGTTTTTTACGCGAAGAAGCAGCAATAGCCTTAAAAAAAGCGGCTACCAAAGCCTGGAAGAAATACAAGCTTCGTTTAAAATTGTTCGATTGTTACCGGCCTTTAGCAGTTCAAGAACGCATGTTTGCTTTGGTGCCTAACCCAGAATACGTGGCTGATCCCAAAAAAGGTTCGATTCACAATCGCGGTGCTGCTGTTGATTTAACGCTTATCGATGAAAACGGAGTGGAACTCGATATGGGAACTGCTTTCGATTATTTTGGACCTGAAGCTGCACATACTTATGAAAACCTCACTGAAATCCAGAAATCGAATCGTAAGAAATTGTTCAGCATTATGAGATCCGCAGGCTTTAAGCCGCTTCCCAGTGAATGGTGGCACTACAATTACGGTAAATCTCGGAAGTTTAGTATCTCAAATGCAAACCTATGCGCGACTAAGGAAGATCTAAACAAGGTAGATGTAAACTAAAAAAGCTCTCGGGTGAAGTTTCATTTCCTGTAAGTTCCGATTTTAATTGCTTTTTCAATATGATGTCGGTGGTTTCTGTAGTGTATTTCACACGCATTAAAATCACAGGCGATTCACGTAACAATTCGATACTTCCCTTGGTGAATAGAAAATCGGCTGCTAAGATACGTGCCGATTCTGCCGTACCTGTTTGAACCAAATTACTACACATATCGGAACTGGCGTAGTGCAACGTTACAATTTTTCCGTTTTGTAATTGCAGGTATATTCTACTCGACGCATCGAAACAAACAGCCTTGCTGAAATCTTTTGTTTTTTCAATCAGCTCATAACGCAAAATGGGCGTGCCGTTTGATTGTAACAGTTTAAAGGAAAGAAAAGTTTGCTTACCGTCGAAAATACGTTCGTGCACAAGGTACGATTTCGCTTCGCGATAGGTCCCAAGACTGTCGGTTACGTTAATATCCCACTTACAATCGGTTTGACCGAAAACAACAGAGAAATAAAAAAAACCAATAATCGTTACTAATACTTTCATACTTTTTCACATAAAATAACCACTTTCCCATGAACCAAGGAAGTGGTAAAGAAGGTGTAAATGTCGCCCCCATCTTTAATTTTAAACTTTTTTCGAAGCGCTTCTGGAGTTTCAAAGAAGTTTCGTGTACTAATATTCATCTTCTTAGTTTGCCAATGCGAGTAATACTTTTTTTGGTACGGAAAAACCTCTTGTATTTTGAATCTTCGCCCCGGGAAGTCGCGTAATTCCTCAGAAACAAACAAATGAGAAAACTCCGCCAGTTTCGCAACTTCGTATTTCTTACTCAAGTAATTTACCGCTCCCGACTTCATTAGCGCTGCATTGGGTTCATATAGATAGCCGTTTAAACTTTCGGCTAAGCGTACAAAATCGGTATTGGTTTCAACTTTTTCTGAGCAGATTCCGTCTGCTGATAAATTAACAGCAAAAATCTGCGGTGAGTCTGGCGCAACTGATTTTAAAATCCACAACAATTCTTTGACTTCGTTCTTAACTGCTACGATATAAATTTCTGCAACGTTTTTAAAATCGCGTAAACCAGCAGCAATATCCAGCATGGGCGAAGTTTTCACTAAAACATTTCTGGCACGGCTAAAGATATCATCTTGGAAAAGCGTCACATCCGGTTCGCAATCCGATAAATTAAAGACCTTTTGGTTTGCTGTATCCCGACGGGCCGGATCAATGTAAATCCAATCGTATTGCTTGTCGTTATTGAACAAATGTGCCAATCCATTAGCGTGTTCACAACTAATATTGTTTGCTCCTAAAACCTTGAAATTATGTGCTGCAAAAATCGATAATGCTTCGCTAAGTTCGCAATGCGTTACGTGCTTGACATGCTTTGAAAAATACAAACTATCGATTCCTAAACCACCTGTAATATCTAGTAGCGACTCGCCCGAAACCAACCCGGCTTTAAAACTTGCTGTTGCTTCCGAAGAAGTTTGTTCGACAGAAACCGCCGATGGGAACACCACAAGCGGATTGTTTACGTAGGTGGGCAACTTCTTTGCTGCTTTTTGTCGCGATGCAATTTGCTGAAATACAAAATGCTTATTTTCTTCATCAAAGGGAAATTTCGACAAACTCAATTTGCCTAAATCGGAAAAACGATTCTCGAAAATATACGTCCGTATTTCTTGGGTCAACTGCTCAGTCATCACATATTTTGTGTGAGAATTTGAACAAATTTATTGTTTGGAAAAAATTCCTTAGCGATAATTTTTAACATGGTATAGAGCGGAACCGCTGCAATCATGAGTAAAACGCCTCCTAAAAATCCAGCAATCAAAATAACTAGAAATATCTCCAACGGATGTGAATTCGTGCTTTTTGAAAAAATTAGCGGCTGCGATACGTTGTTATCAATCAGCTGAACAATCCAAAATCCGATAAGAATATAAATTGTTGTTGGAAGAATTTCGCTTTGAAAATCTTGTCCCAAATGACTCATCATCGTTAACAAGGCTGCTAAAACTGATGCAATTAATGGTCCGATGTACGGAATAATATTCAGTATTGCACAAATAAAAGCAATTACCAATGCGTTCGGAACTCCAAAAATTATCAACACAATAAAGTACAAAACGAACACAATTCCCAATTGCAGCAATAAAGCAACGAAATAACTACTGAGCATTTCGTTGATGGATTCGATTGAATTTGCCGTGCGCTCGCGCTGATCTTTTGGAATCAATCGCTGAATATTAAACGCAATTTGCTGTTTATCTTTTAAAAAGAAGAAGGTGATAAAAAGCGTACTACCGATAGCCATACCAATATTTCCTAAAGCGCCCAATAAGTTGTTAAGAATATTTGGAATAAAATTGAAATCGATAACGTTAGCTGGATTAAATTTTGCTACCTCATCGGCGGCATTTATGTGATGTTCTTCCAAAAAGGTTACCAAATCGTTCTTTAAGGAAACTACATTTTTCTCGATGTCGGCAATGTTTAATACAGCTAAATGATTTCCTTGTTCGATAATTAGAGGCACCAAAAGCGCAATGAAACCAACAATAAAACTCACATAAATAAACAAAACAGTTACAACCGCAACGTTATTCGAGAATTTGAACTTATTCTTAAAAAACCGCAACAAAGGTCGGCCAATTAGCGTAAGGACCAGCGCAGTAATGAGATACATTAAAACCGAACTAATAGCCGACAAGAAATAAAATGCAGCTACGATTCCCGCAAGTATAAAAATCGTTCTTAGTAATCCGTTGCTGAGTTCTTTGGCTGTCATATTAATAGTTGAAAACGTAGTGAATAATATTAGCCCCCATTTTTAGCGCTTTTTCGCGAACTTCCTTAGGATCGTTATGCACTTCTTGATTTTCCCAACCGTCGCCCAAATCGGTTTCGGTAGTGAATAAAAATGCAAGTCGATTATTGATAAATAAGCCGAACGCTTTTGGTGCTTTTCCGTCGTGTTCGTGAATTTTTGGCAAGCCAGCAGGAAAAGCGAAAGGTTTCTGAAAAATAGGATGCGAAGCCGGAAGTTCGACCAAAGGTGTTTGCGGAAAAGCTTTTTTAATTTGTTGTGGCAAATATTGACTCATGCCGTAGTTATCATCAAAATGAACGAAACCACCCCCTTCTAGGTATTTTCTTAAATTCTCGATTTCGGCATCGGAAAAAACTACATTTCCATGACCCGTTGCATGGATAAACGGATAGGAAAACAAATCCGGACTTGAAAGCTCGACGGTTTGTGGTTTCGAAGCAATTTTTGTTCCTATGTTTAGATTACAAAATTTAATCAAATTGGGAAGTGAGGTTGGATTTGCATACCAATCGCCGCCACCGCCGTATTTTAAGAGCGCAATTTCTTGTCCGTGTGCCAAATAGGTTACAGTCCATAAGATACTTAAGAAAACCAATTTTCTCATGATAATTGCTTCAAATTAAAGGTTGTAACGGCAACCAATCCCGCGGTTTCGGTTCGTAATCTGTTTGTTCCTAAACTGGCTACTTGAAAACCGTGATCGAGTGCAAAGGCAACTTCTTCTGGGGTAAAATCGCCCTCCGGACCAATGAATACCGCAGCACTTTTTCCGTGTTCAAGACTCGTAAACAAATCAACTTTGGAAGCTTCGCCGCAATAACAAATATACTTTTGTTCTGCGGAACAGTTTGCAATTGCCTGCTGAATTTTTTGAATTTCTTCAACTTTTGGCAAATGAGCTTGTCCGCTTTGCTTCATAGCCGAAATCACAGTTTTTTCTAAACGTCCCGTTTTCAACTCTTTACGTTCAGATCGGGCACACAAAATGGGTTGATATTTTTCAAAACCTAATTCAGTGGCTTTTTCCAACATCCACTCCAAGCGATCGGTCATTTTGGTTGGAGCTAGATACAATTCAAAACTACTTTTTCGCTGTGGAAGTTGTTCTTTAGCAGTGATTTGTAAATTGGCTTTGTTTTCATCAGCAACGGCAATTACGGCGGTTGCTAACAATCCGCTTCCGTTAGTTACTTGAACAAAATCTCCGGTTTTTTTTCGCAAGACTTTAATCAAATGCTTACTTTCCTCCCGACTCAGACGGTAGTTTTCAGTGCTTTCGTTAAGTGCGGCGTCGTAAAATAACTGCATTACATTTGAATTCGGGCTTTCGCCACAACGTTTTGGTTTACTTGCATATCCGATAAATACTGGTAATATCCTACAATTCCAATCATGGCAGCATTATCGGTTGTGTATTCGAATTTAGGAATATAGGTCTTCCATCCTCTTTCAGATTCTGTGGCTTTCAAGGCTTTTCGAATGCCGGAATTTGCCGACACGCCTCCGCCGATAGCCACTTGCGTAATTCCCGTTTCTGCGACAGCTAAAGTAATTTTATCCATCAAAATATCGATAATGGTTTGTTGTACGCTTGCGCAGATGTCGGCTAAGTGCTCTTCAATAAAGTTCGGATTTTCTACTTGTTTTTTTCTGATGAAGTATAAAATTTGTGTCTTTAATCCTGAAAAAGAAAAATCTAATCCGCTAATTTTTGACTTAGTGAACGCAAACGCCTTTGGATTTCCTTCCGCAGCGTATTTATCGATCAACGGACCACCCGGATAAGGCAATCCCAAAATTTTCGCAGTTTTATCGAAGGCCTCCCCTACTGCATCGTCGGTCGTTTCTCCGATCACAGTCATAGAAAAATGACTGTCAACGCGAACTATCTGCGTATGTCCGCCACTAATTGTTACTGCCAAAAACGGGAAAGTTGGCTTGTCGAAACCCGCCTCGTCGATAAAATGTGCCAAAATATGACCGTGCATGTGATGTACCGCAAACAAAGGAATTTGCAGCGCAGCCGAAAGCGATTTTGCAAAAGAACTACCAACCAACAACGAGCCCAACAAACCTGGACCTTGCGTAAAAGCAACCGCATTTAGCTGATTTTTAGTGATTCCCGCATTTCGCAAAGCTAGTTCAACCACGGGAACTATATTTTGCTGATGTGCACGCGACGCCAGTTCGGGAACAACACCTCCGTATTGCTCGTGAATTTTTTGTCCGGCTACAACATTTGATAAAACCTTGTCGTTTTGTAATACAGCAGCCGAAGTGTCGTCACACGAACTTTCAATAGCTAAGGTAAAAACAGTTGATTCTGCCATTTAGGGCATGGATTTTGACTTATATTTGACTATCCGAAAAAAATCAGTTCTTTTCGGATTTGAATGCGCGCAAATTTACAGTAAATTCTATTGCTTTTTGCCGCGATAAGCAGACAGATTTTTGGAAGAAAAAAAGAAAATATCTCAATTTAAACGAGCCAAGCGAATTGTAGCACGGGTATTAGTAGCTCTGTTTTTACTGTTGCTAACACTCGGAATTGTGCTGTCTTTACCTGTAGTTCAAACAAAAATTGGTGCGTTGGTAACCGAACGCCTCAACAAAGATTTTAGTACCGATATTTCGGTTGAACAAGTCGCTATAACCGTCTTTGGAAGTGTCAAGTTAAAAACGGTGCTCATTCGAGATCATCATAAAGATACCTTGATTTTCGCCAACCGAATACAAACCGATATCCTCAGCGCACGCGAACTCTACGACGGAAATCTCATTTTTGGCGATATCCGAATCAACGCACTAAAATTCTTCATCAAAACCTACAAAGGCGAGAAAAAATCGAATTTAGACGTATTCGTGGATCGCTTTGAAACCGGCAAACCTTCGAAATCTAAATTTCTGCTTCAAGCTAAAAATGCGTACATACAGCGTGGCCGCTTTCGAGTTGTCGATGCAAACCGCAATGTAACGGATGTCGATTTCACTAAACTAGAAGCATCGATTAGTAACTTTCAGATTTACGGCCCGGATGTGCAAACAAAAATCAATCAGCTTTCATTTAAAGACAGCCGAGGCATTACTGTTGAAGATCTTCGTGGCTATCTCAAATACGGAAAAACTCAAATTAAATTAAGCGATTTCAAACTCTTAACAAGCCATTCTGAACTGGCTGGAAATGCCTCGCTTGATTTTAAACCCGGCGAATTTGCCGACTTTGAAAATAAGGTTGTCTTGAGCCTTCCAAAACTTCGCGGTTCGGTATCGGGGAAAGACATCAAGTGCTTTTATTCGGATTTAGCTGCAGACAATCAGTTTGAATTGCGAACCGATTTTAAAGGAACGCTCAACAATTTCACGCTAAAAAATACCTATTTACGAGATTCTCGAAAAACGCTACTCAGCGGTAATTTAGCGTTGCTTAATAGTTTTGGTGATGAAAATCAGAAGTTTTTTATGACGGCTGATCTCAAAAACTTTACTTCGGATTACGCCAGCTTGTGCGCTTTGATTCCGAATGTGATTGGAAAAAGCCTGCCCAAAGAAGTAGCGCGATTAGGATTGATTCAACTGAAAGGAAAAATCGGGTTGAGTCGAAAAAATTTGGATACGAATTTTGGAATGAATGCCACTGCCGGAAAACTCGCTGGAAAGCTCAAAATTAATGGCATAGACGATTTCCAAAACGCAACTTACAAAGGAACCTTACTGTTCGAACAATTTAAACTCGGGAAATTTATCGGGCAATCCGACATTGGATTATTATCGATGACCGCGGAAGTCGACGGTTCGGGCTTTAACTCAAAAAACGTTAATACCAGCATCAAAGGAAAAATAAGCAACTTCGGATACAACCGTTATAATTATCGGAATATCGTTGTCGACGGCGAGCTGAAAAGTCCGTTATACCGCGGTAGTATTATCGCTAATGATCCGAATTTGTATATGGATTTTGACGGTGCAATCGATTTGAGCAAACGCACGCCTAAATACGATTTCCATGCTTTAATCGACTTCGCTAATTTGCGAAAACTGCGATTTACAACCGATTCGATTGCTGTTTTTAAAGGCGATATTAAAGGTAGTTTCACCGGAACAACACTCGATAACGCTATCGGAGAAATCGTGGTAAATCAAACATCGTATCAAAACCAAAACGACACGTACTTGTTTGATGCATTTACACTCAGCTCCTCGGTTGATGCGGATGGCGTGAAAACCATCGAAATGAATTCTCCGGAGATCATTGCGGGAAAAGTGAGCGGGAGATTCCGTTTTCAAGACGTGGTTCCGATGGTTCAAAACGCTGTAGGAAGTTTGTACACCAATTACAAACCGTTTAAAGTGAAGCCCGGACAGTATTTGAAATTCAATCTGAGTATTTACAATAAAATCGTCGAGATTTTCTATCCCGAAATAAAACTCGCCACCAATACCTTTCTCCGCGGAAGCATCAACAGCGATAACAACGATTTCAAATTCAATTTCACTTCGCCAAATGTGGTTATTAACAACAATGAACTCGAGCAAATTCGGGTCATTGTCGACAATAAAAACCCGCTTTACAACGCATTTATTGAACTCGATTCGATAAAAACTAAGTATTATAAAATATCCGATTTTAACTTAATTAACGTCACATCAAAAGATACGATGCGTGTGCGAACCGAATTTAAAGGAGGCAAACAAGCGCAGGATTATTACAACTTAAACTTCTTCCATACCATCGATAAAGACAACAATAACGTGGTGGGAATCAAAAAATCGGAGTTGCATTTTAAAGACTATTTGTGGTTTTTAAACGAAAGCGACAACGAAGAAAACAAAGTTATTTTCGACAAGAAATTGAGTTCGTTCGATATCCGAAAACTGTCGATGACGCATGAAAATCAGCGTATGGATTTAGTCGGAATTGTAAAAGATTCGACCTATAAGGATTTGAATTTGTCGTTTGAAGAAGTGAACTTGGGTAAGATTATTCCAACTGTAGACAGCTTGAACATTAACGGACGTTTGAATGGCGCAGTGAATATCAAACAAAACAAACAAATTTTTGAACCAACGGCTTCTATTAGCATCGCCGATTTAGAAGTAAACAAGGAAAAACTCGGCCAGTTAAACGTGGATATTGAAGGCGATAATACCTTCAAAAAGTTTAACATCGATGCGTCTTTAGAAAACGAAAATGTTGAAGCTTTTAATGCCGAAGGCTATCTCGCTTTTGAAAACGACCAAACTTTGATGGATGTTGACTTGCGTTTGAATTCTTTCAACCTCGCAGCTTTTAGTCCGTTGGGAGGCGACGTGATCTCCAACATTCGCGGCAAGCTTTCGGGCACTGCAAACGTGCGTGGTGTGGTTAATAAACCCGAAGTGAACGGCCGTTTGTTTTTGGAAAACGCCGGATTTAAGATTCCGTACCTAAACACCGACTACAACTTCCGAGAAAACAGCTTTATCGATCTTGCCGACGGTCGTTTTCTTTTCCAAAACAACACCTTAATAGATACGAAGTATAAAACGGAAGGTCGATTAAACGGAGAAATCCGCCACAAATATTTCACAGATTGGCGAATGGATTTGCGAATAAACGCCAATAAATTGCTCGTTCTTGACACCAAAGACAGCGACGATGCGGCATACTACGGAACCGCATTCATAAATGGTTCGGCAAGTATTGTTGGGGCAACCGACGCCTTGCAAATCGATGTGAATGCGAAATCGGAACCCGGAACGCAAATTAAAATTCCGATCAACAACGCCGAAGGAACAGGAAGTAACAACTTTATGCACTTCCTAACCGAAAAAGAAAAGTACAACTTACAAAAGGGAATCACCGGCGAAGTGAGCCGTTACAAAGGCTTAGAATTAAACTTCGACTTAAACATTACACCCGACGCCGAAATTGAAGTGATTCTAGATCGAGATACCGGCCACGGCATGCGTGCTAAAGGAAACGGAATTTTACTACTGGAAATCAATACTATTGGTAAGTTCCGAATGACGGGCGACTACCAAGTAACTGAAGGTTCGTACAATTTTAAATACCGCGGTATTATCGACAAGCGATTTGAACTGAAGAAATTTAGTTCGATATCTTGGGAAGGCGATCCGATGCGTGCCCGTTTAAATTTGGAAGCGGTTTACACGGCACAAGCCAATCCAGCAGTTTTGTTGGACAATCCGTCGGTAAATCGACGTGTTCCTGTAAACGTAGGTATCATTATTACGGGTAATTTAAGTAGTCCGGAACCCGATTTTTCGATTACCTTCCCTACCGTATCTTCGGTTTTGCGTTCGGAAATCGAAACCCGACTAAGCGACCGTGATACCCGACAAACGCAGGCACTTACCTTGCTTTCAACCGGTGGATTCTTATCTCCAGACGGCGTAACGCAAAGTGCGCTCACCCAAAACCTATTCGAAACGGCAACGGGTATTTTCGACAACTTATTCCAAAATTCAGATGATAAAGTAAAGGTAGGTCTGGATATCGTTTCAGCCGAACGAACGCCGGGGCAGCAAACCGATGGCAGTATCGGATTTAATATCTCGACGCAAATCAACGATCGGATCACCGTGAACGGAAAAGTTGGTGTGCCTATTGGCGGCATCAACGAATCGGCTTTGGTCGGAAATGTAGAAGTTCAATACCGCGTGAACGAAGACGGAACCATGAATTTGCGCTTCTTTAACCGCGAAAACGATATTAATTATCTAGGAGAGGGTATTGGATACACCCAAGGAATTGGTGTGACTTACGAAGTGAATTTCGACACATTTAAAGAATTCATCAATAAAATATTCAAAAAGAAACTGTTAGATCGCGAACGAACTACAGATTACCTCCACGATTCGGATATTGAAACACCCGATTACCTCAATTTTAACGACGGAACCGACGATAATTCGAATTCCGACAGCAAAAAAGAACGCCCAAAAGGCGAAGCCATCCCATCAAAAGAAGATTAAAAGCGGCAATCTAAAAAAACTTATTAACGAAAACGTTTGAATTGCAAAAGCTTTGCTAAATTACTGAATTTAGCGTGTTTGTAGCGGTCGAACTTTGCTAATTTAGCATTTTTAAAGACCTAAAAATGTCAAATCAAATACGTAAGATTGGTGTTTTAACTTCCGGTGGCGACAGTCCAGGCATGAATGCCGCTATTCGTTCAGTAGTCAGAACCTGTGCTTACCACAATATTGAATGTATCGGAATTTACCGCGGGTACCAGGGAATGATTGAGGGCGACTTCAAAGAAATGGGGCCACGTTCCGTAAACAACATCGTTAATAAAGGAGGAACGATTCTTAAATCGGCGCGCTCAAAAGAATTCATGACCTCAGAAGGTCGTAAAAAAGCACACGAAAATCTCGTAAAAGCAGGTGTCGATGCACTTGTTGTTATCGGTGGCGACGGCAGTTTCACCGGTGCCGAAGTTTTTAACGCCGAATTCGGTTTCCCAGTAATGGGAATTCCAGGAACAATCGACAACGATATTTACGGAACCAGCCACACACTGGGCTACGATACCGCACTAAATACCGTAGTTGAAGCCATCGATAAAATTCGCGATACCGCATCTTCGCACAACCGACTTTTCTTCGTAGAAGTTATGGGTCGTGATGCCGGACATATTGCACTTAACGCCGGAATTGGCGCCGGAGCAGAAGAAATTTTGATTCCTGAAGAAGATCTCGGACTCGAACGTTTGCTCGATTCGCTAAAGAAAAGTAAGGCTTCCGGGAAATCATCGAGTATTGTCGTGATTGCCGAAGGCGATAAAATCGGAAAAAATGTTTTCGAACTTAAAGATTATGTAGAAGAGAATTTACCCGAATACGACGTGCGCGTTTCGGTACTCGGACACATGCAACGCGGCGGCGCTCCTTCGTGCTACGACCGTGTTTTGGCTAGTCGGTTAGGTGTGAAAGCCGTAGAATCGCTACTCGAAGGAAAATCCAACTTCATGGTAGGAATCCTAAACGATACAGTAGCACTCACGCCACTAGAACAAGCCATAAAAGGACATACGGAAATCGACCGCGAACTCCTCCGCGTAAGCGATATTATGTCGACTTAAAACAAACCATCATTTAAATTAATAACAGACTATGTCAAAAGTGAAATTGGGAATTAACGGATTTGGCCGTATTGGTCGAATTGTTTTTAGAGAAGCTTATAAAAGAGATAACGTAGAAGTAGTAGCCATCAACGATTTATTAGATGTAGATCACTTGGCGTACTTATTGAAATACGATTCAGTTCACGGACGTTTCGAAGGAAATGTAGAAGTGAAAGACGGTAAATTGTATGTAGATGGTCGTAACATTCGCGTAACCGCAGAGAAAGATCCTTCAATCTTGAAATGGGACGAAGTGGGCGCTGAAATCGTTGCCGAATCTACCGGAATTTTTACCACTTTAGAAACCGCTCAAGCACACATTCGCGGCGGTGCTAAAAAAGTAGTAATCTCTGCTCCTTCTGCCGATGCACCGATGTTTGTAATGGGCGTAAACCACACCAAAGCCACAGCTGCCGATACCATTGTTTCGAACGCTTCGTGTACCACAAACTGCTTGGCTCCTTTGGCAAAAGTTTTGAACGATCATTTCGGAATCGTAGAAGGTTTAATGACAACCGTTCACGCCACAACAGCTACACAACTTACTGTAGACGGACCTTCAAGAAAAGATTTCCGCGGCGGACGTGCAGCTTTGCTTAACATCATTCCGGCTTCAACCGGTGCCGCAAAAGCCGTTGGAAAAGTAATTCCAGAATTGAACGGAAAATTAACCGGTATGTCGATGCGTGTTCCAAACGCCGACGTTTCTGTAGTCGATTTAACCGTGAAATTAGCGAAAGAAACCAGCTACGACGATATCATGGCGGTTTTGAAAACAGAATCTGAAACAAACTACAAAGGAATTTTAGGCTATACCGAAGACGACGTGGTTTCGCAAGATTTTATCGGAGATTCAAGAACATCAATCGTCGATGCAAAAGCAGGTATTGGCTTAAACAGCACCTTCTTTAAAATTGTATCTTGGTACGACAATGAGTACGGGTATTCAAGCAAATTAATCGACTTGGCAGTACACATTTCAAAATTATAAATCACGAATTTGAAAACCGGCGCTTGTTTCTGCGTCGGTTTTTTTATTTTTAGAAGCTATTTCCTGCTTTTCGCTGCAATTTGTGCTGTGGCTTAAACGCCACCACAGCAAAAGATTTCCGCTTCAATCAGGGCTAGGGCACCAAAACCAAAAGCTAACAAAACCATATGAAATTACTTGTAGATAGCGGTTCAACCAAAGCAGATTGGATTGCCATTGACGACAACGGCAAGGTTCTTTTCACCACGCAATCGCTCGGACTCAATCCGGAAGTGCTTACCAAAGAAGAAGTTGTTGAACGTTTGAACGATCGTTTCGACATCTCACACAACAAAAACAACGTCACGCATTTGTATTTCTACGGTGCCGGTTGCGGTACCGAACGTATGAAAAACTATCTCGCCGACGTTTTTACCAAATATTTTCCAAAAGCGTACATCAGTGTTCAGGAAGATACCTACGCTGCCGTGTACGCTACGACTCCCAAAGGCGAAAAAGCAGTGGTTTGCATCCTCGGAACCGGCAGTAATTGCAGCTATTTCGACGGAAACGTGTTGCATCAAAAAGTACAATCGTTAGGTTATATTGCCATGGACGATTGCAGCGGAAACCGTTTCGGAAGGTATCTGCTTCGCGGGTATTTCTTCAATAAAATGCCGTCGTTACTCGCAAAGGAGTTCGAAAAAGAGTACAATGTGGATCCCGATTTCATCAAACACAATTTGTACAAAGAACCAAACCCGAACGCGTATTTGGCAACTTTCGCGAAGTTTTTAATCAAACACAAAGACAGCGATTTTTGCCAGGAATTGATTCATGCAGAGATGGAAAAATTCGTAGAGTTTTACATTTTGCAGTACGAAGAAGCAAAACAATATCCGATACACTTCATTGGTTCGATCGCTTTTTACCTCCGCGACGAACTGGAAGCAACCTTAAACAAACACGGCCTAAAATTGGGTAACGTACTGCGTCGCCCCATCGACGGACTCATCCAATACCATTCGTTAAATAAATAACGAAACATAAAATTAGTAAAAATGCCAGATGGAAATGTCTGGCATTTTTTATTTGAAGTAACGGTCTTTTTTAAAACGATGAGTCCCTTAATCCAAAAACGGATCAGACCATTTGCGATCTACGTAAACATTTGTTCCGGAGAGCGTTCTCAAGAAAGCTATTACCGCATTAACTTCAGGAGCGGTTAAATGTAATTGCTGACTAAATCCGTTGGGTCGTAACCGTGGATCTAAATTAGTGTTGCCGGGCGCCAAATTTATGGTTCCGTAATGACCAATTGCAGCTTGCAACGTTGTGATAACACCTGTGTGCATCATGGGTCCGTTTGTCTCGCCATTTACTTTAACTAAATCTCGGAGTGAAGGTGCACGTGTGTTGGCAATATCAATTCCAAGTCCGCTAATGTTACCAATGATGCCGTTATTGCGCGAATTCGGATCGATATCAAATTCAGGAGCAGCATGACAGCCCGCACAACCTAATCCGCCGGCGGTTCTGTTTCCTGTGGCATCAAAAACCGGTGGTGCTAAAAACAAATTCTTTCCTTGATTTTCCTGTGGCGTAAAATTCGTAAACGGTTGACCATCGTTGGCGGCTAGAGCTCTGCCTGCATCGTACTTTGAATCAAACGATTGAATGCTTTTTATGAATTGCGCTAATGCTAATTGAATTTTGTTCTCGGTAATTTCTTCGGAACCATACACAAATTTAAAAAGCTCCTTGTAGTATCCTATTTCTGATAGCTTGGTAATTAAACCCGAGAAAGGTTCGTCGCCATCCGTTCCGCTGAAACCCATTTCACCGTGATCTTTGATTGGCATGGTGGTTTGCGTTTCTAAATTTACAGCACGTTCGTTCCAAAAAAACTTTGCTTCGTTGGCAAAACGGTTGTTAACCAATCGCATGGAGTGTCGGCCTGTATTGCCATTTACGCCCGAACTCGACACGGCAAGATCGCTAAAAGCGTTGGCTTGTTGGTGGCAACTCGAGCACGAAATGGTGTTGTTAGAAGATAGATTTTTGTCGTAAAACAATACTCTACCCAGCGTGGCGCCTTTATCGGTAATGGTATTCGTTCCCACATTACTTTTAGTGATGTAAGGCGGCACCGTTTGATTGGCGTAATTGGCAAGATTAGTTAAATCGACGTTGCTTCCAAAAGCAGCTTCGACATTCGGGTACATTCCTACAGGAACATACTCGTTGTTTTCATCGCTTCCACACGAAAATGCGGCAGCCAGGAACAATAAGGCAATGGTTTTTTTAAACATACGGGTTGGTTAAGGGTTACTGGTTTTGTTTTTGGTTGTTTTGGATCTGCAAAGAATACTATTTCGTAAAATGCCAAACAGCGACTTAACGCCAACTGAAAACTACAGCACTACGACTCATTATCTGTGAGCATCTTAAAATAAGACTGGCATTTTTCAAAAAGGTTTAATGGTATCTTTTTGCGTTTGAAAAGCCTTGTATTTGAAGCGATTGTGTTTCGTTAAATTTGGTGAGTTTGAGGAATACCCACACTTGCGACAGTATTTTCGCTGTTATGTTTTGCGCTAAAGCCTGCCTTATTAAATGAGTATTTTGTGAAATTGGATTTCTTAGTGAAAATCGGGTGTTTGGGAAAAGCGAATACGTTTTAAGTAACTTGGGCAATATGCCTTAAAGTCGGGAGGGTTTGTGGAGCGTGGGGTTTTCATTACATTTGAAGTAATCATTATAATGTTATGAAAGTTAAAAGTCTACTAAGTTTATTTTTATTAATAGCTAGTAATAATGTTTCGACAGCTCAAGCAAAAGCAGTTAGTCTGAAACATAGAGAATATACTAACGTATCTTTAAATACAAATCTTAGTGCAGAGATAGGAGAAAAGCTAATAGAAAGCGGCATTGAGTACTTTCAAGATGCTTATCGAATAACAAACATTCCAAAGAATTTCAGCATAACGCTTTTAGAATTTCCTTACAAGGTTGGAGATATACTCTATTTAGGAATGAAATATAAGAGTAGAGAATTTTATTACGACGAATCTAAGATAATTACTTATAGTAGCATGCCAAGTTATACAATTGGTATTTCAAAAGATACTATTAAAGGAACTTACGTTCCTTATGCAAAATCAGTTAATGGATTTAAGGAAAAACATATAGAGGGATTTGCAGCAGAACCAACAACTTAAGTTGAACAAGATTGTAATAAATGCATTAAAAGAGAATTTGTTTTTAATGGAAAAGTTGGTAACGCTTTAAAATTTGTTTACCGAGAATATATTGGAAATATGGCACGACCTGCATATTCTCAAGATTTACAATATGATTTATCAGAAGGAAATATTGTTGGTATAAAAGGACTTCGCCTAGAAGTTATAAAAGTTACAAACACGAATATTGAATATAAGATTTTAAACTCCTTCCATAACTAATGTAAATCCTCGTGCTCTGCTAATTCTCACGACTTTGAGAAGAATTTCTAGCTAAGAATGAAATTGTGCTACCATCCTTAGCGCGAAAACGTGCGTAATTAAACGAGTATTCTTTGAAACTGGATTTCTTTGTGAAAATCGGGTGTTTGGGAAAAGCGAATACGTTTTAAGTAACTTCGGCAATATGCCTTAAAGTCGGGAGGGTTTGTGGAGTGGGATGTCTAACAACCAAACCTGAATTTTAATATCCATAAATTTTCACTTTGGTCTTGTCAAGCTCTCGTCTGAAAAGACTGTTTTTGATCGCTCTTTCTTCGAGCAAATCAACTTGTCGTTTAAAAATGTCTTCTAGTTTTGACTTGAGGTTGAAGTAAATATCTGTGTATTTAAACGGGTCTTTCTCGTCGATGTCAACAACAAGGTCAATGTCTGATGTGTCGTTAAAGTCGTCCCTTGTCACTGAGCCAAAAGCAAATAAGGTCTTTACTTTGTTTGTTTTACAAAGTTCCTGAATCTGGTCTATTTTAGGTTGCTCAATTTTCATAAGTCAAAAATAACCTTTTTCAGGACAGTTCGCCAAAACATTTTTGGGCGTAACGTTTTTTGAATTACCTAAGTTGCAGATTTAAAAGCACATACTTTCAAAATAGCACAAAAATTCATTTGAAAACCACATGCTAAATTTGGAATTTCACCCGCCATTGAGCCAAACGGCTGTGCTTGTTTCGAACAAGGCGCATGCGGGCACAACCGATAGCAAGCGTTTAAAAATACACATAAATCTTTATAACCGATAGCTATCGGTTTTGCTGTATTTTTTGGAAATCTCACTTCCACCTATTTGAAAAACGCCTTTCCCGTAGCAAAAAGAAGCTTTTTCTAGCCTTTAAATTTTAGCGTTTCGGGAAAGCAAAGGGCAATATGAATGCCTTAAAACCGCTTTTTGTAGGTTGGTTTTTGGAATGATTTTGAGAAATTGGGTGTTGGGGTAAAGTTGTGGAATAGCTAAAGTTGTTACCTGCTGGGATTTCTTTTTTACCTATAAATAAACCACACTTTCGGCAACAGTTTTAAAGTCGTTTAAGTCTTTCGTTACGCAATCTAACTTTGCTGTTAAAGATGCAATTGCAATTTTCCCTAACGGTAATCTTAAAGGTGGGTTTTCTAAATTTGTAATATCAAAAATTGCTTTTGAGGCTTTCGTTGGGTCGCCTTCTTGTTTGCCGTCAACTCCTTTTATTCGTTGTCTAAAAACTCCTGCTGTTTCGTTGTAGTCATCAATTTTTTTTTCTGCTTGACGGAAATTGTCACCTGCAAAGTTTGTTCTAAATGGTCCAGGTTCGACTATGGTCAGTTTAATTCCCAATGGTGCAATTTCCTGTGCCAAGGATTCGCTAAATCCTTCTACTGCAAATTTACTTGCATTGTAAATTCCAAAACCCTGAAATGCTTTGAAGCCACCGTGAGAAGAAATTTGAATAATATGTCCGCTTTTTTGTTCGCGAAAAATGGGTAAAGCCATTTGAGTAACTTGTAAAGCTCCAAAGAAATTGGCTTCAAAAATTTCTCTCGTCTCTTCATTGCTTGTTTCCTCAATTGCTCCCGCAAAACCAAAACCTGCATTGTTAACCAATAAGTCTATTTTACCAAATTTATGTTTGATGGTTTCAAATACTTTTCCAATTTCTTCGGATTTTGTAACGTCCAAAATCAAGCCCAAAGCATCGTCCTTATGTTCATTGTTGAATATGTCGGCTTGTGTTTGATTGCGAAATGTACCTATTACAAAATCGCCTTGGCCAATAACAGTTTGGGCAAGTGCTTTACCCAAACCGCTTGAAATTCCTGTTATAAACCAAATTTTATTTTTCATAGTTATGCTACTTTTAAAAGTTGAACAGGAATACTGATTTTCACTTTATCAGAAACTGCTAAATTTCCCGTACCCAACAAAACATTAAACGAAAGCCCAAAATCTTGTCGGTTGATACTACCCGAAATGAAGAAACCTGCTTTTGTATTGCCAAATGGGTCTTGCGGAACAGTACCTGCATATTCTAAATCAAAAATGACTGGTTTTGTGATGTCACGAATTGTTAAATTACCGTGCATTTTGTATTCGTTTGCAATAGCAGTTTTTTCTAATGTTGTGCTTTCAAATTTCATCTCTGGAAACTTTTCAGCGTTAAAAAAATCGTCTGCTTTTAAGTGTGCATCTCTCTGAGCATCATTGGTGTCTATGCTGTCAATTTGCACAGTTACGTTTACTTGTAAATCAGAAAAGTCTTCTTTTTCTGTTTTAACAGTTCCAGAATAGTTTTTAAAAAAACCATCGGTTTCAGAAATTCCAAAGTGTCTAACGCTAAATCCTACCTTGGTGTGGCTGGGGTCTAAAACCCATTTTTGTTGCTCTTGCATTGTATTTAAATTTAAATTGTTATTTGTCATTATTGACAATGCAAAGATGAGCTAAGATTTAGGGGTGGTGTTAAGACGAAACCTTACTAGTTCGGTATTTTTCGGACATTTCAGTTTTAAAAGCAATCGGTGAAAGGTTCGTTTCTATTTTAAAGGCTTTTGCAAAGTATGAACTGTCTGTATAATTTAGTTCAAAAGCAATTTCCGAAACTGTTTTATCGGTGAAAGTCAAAAGTCGCTTTGCTTCTAAAATGCTTCTTGCTCTAATTACTTCGCTTGCTGTTTTGCCTGTAACTTCTTTGTTTATAAGATTTAAGTGATGTGCCGTTATATGCAATTGACTTGCATAAAATGAAACGGTTTTATTTTCTGTAAAGTGTTTGTCTAACAAATTTTTAAACTGTTTGTAAACTACCAAATACTTTTTTGAAAGTGGTTTCTCTGTGTCAGTGTCTATGCAACGCTGAACTTGTGTCAATAATATATGCAGCAATGATTGTGTAATTGCTTGACTTTTATCGGTTCGTCTTTGTTCGATAATGATTAAGTCAATGGTTTGTTTTATTTCTTCAAAATTTGTTTTTGATAGTTCAATACAAGGATTTGCATAGAAGTTATCTAAGAAACTCAATTCAAAAAGTTTGTCTTTATTATTGTGGTTTAGCAAAAAGAAATCTTCGGTAAACAATATTGTTCCGCCTTGAAGGGGTTTCCATTCTTCAAATTGATGTACCTGATTGGGTGAAATAAAAAACAAACTGTTTGGTAAAACTTCATACTCTTTGTAGTCAATGGTTTGTTTGCTAATTCCTTTTTCAGTCCATAAAATCTCGTAAAAAGTATGCTTATGAATGTCATCCACTTCTGGTTCGTCCATTTCCTCAAACCGCATTATTTCAAATTCTGTTCGGTTCGTTGGTTGGTTTATAAAGTGTCCAATATTATAATGAGCAAAAAGTTCTTTCATTCGAAATATGTCGAAATTGTTGTCTGTCAGTTGAAATTAGCACGGTCGATCTTAGCATTGCAGGTAACTCCCAAAAATACGAAAGTTTTCATCTCAAATATCACTGCGTTATTCGTGAAAACACGCGTAAATACTGGAAAAAACCCTTTTTTTGTTTGCTAAACTTTTGTAAACTTTCGTATTTTAAATCTATTAAGTAGGACACTCGTTTCGTTTATAATCTCACGAATATACACTTTTTCCACTAAACGTTAGTAACGTATTTCCTAGCCCCGAGTGAAGCGGCAGCCCGGAGAAAAAGACGCTTGTTTGAACCGTGCGGCATACGGCGCCACAAGAAGCCGGATGACGAACGTGTGAAAACAGCGTATTTTTTGAGGACTACAGCGAAAAGCGGGAATAGCTACTGAAAATTAAAGCGAAAATGGTGTGGCTTAAAGCCGGAAGACTGCGGAGCGGTGTTTGGGGAAAGCGAATTCGTTTTAAGTAACTTGGGCAATATGCCTTAAGGTCGGGTGCGTTTATGGAGCGTCGTGCATTTATTTCCAATTTTCATCTGCAAACTTTAGAATAAGTATTGTCAGCATAACATGTATTATAAATAATGATATTATGGTTCTTTTTTTATTTGAAGTTTTGTCTATAATTATTCCATAAGCTGGAAATTGAAAAACAGCAAGTATTAAATTTATCACTGTTAACTTCATCATCCAAATACAAGTAAAAGTTGCCGTTGGAAAAAGAACAAAAATTGGAAAAAAATAACCGTGTCCATTTCCACCAAGAAGTATTGATATAAATAAAAAGATTGGAGTTAGTATCAACATCTTTCTAGTTACTTCGTAATTCTCAATACTCATTTTTAATTTGTATTTTAAGGTTTAGGTTTCCGCATCCCGCCTAACGTTTGCATATTTTCGACGGCCGGGCTTTTCAGTACAAAAGTTTGTTCGGAGAACTGAACTTTCGGCTACCATAAAACTGTCAAGCGGAGACGAAACCATGCCTATTGCAAATGCGTGGTTAGCGGGCGTGCTTCGCCAAAGTTATCATCTTCCATATTTTATTTTTGAAATTCGTTTTTTAAGTCGTTGTTTAATTGCTCGAAAAATGATTTGCCCCAAAGAAAACGGTCTTTGTCCCGAAGTGATAAATTTTGAGGCTCAAATTTTTTTACACTGTCTATATAGTCCTTGTAGCCTAACCACAGATTTTCAAAATTGGTGATGTTGTTTAGCCCTTTGAAATTAGTCAAGGTGTCGCAAACCCTAACATCATAAATTGTGAAGTTGTCTGGATACAGCAACGATAAAATTGCTGAACTCATTGGAAGTCGGAACTTATAGTCGTCAATGAGAACTTTAAGTTTTTGTTTGTCGTCAGTTGCGGTGAAAATTTTGCTCGTCAAGTACTTAACGCTTTGTTCTAAGTCTGGATTGTAATTTAAAAGTCGTTGTGCGATTTTTGTTTTTGCTCTGTTTGCTTTCCAAATCACAATACAGAAAAAGTCAAACGCTGTCAAATGTCCATCACGGTCAAAGTTGTCCCGAACGTCTGTCAGAACGTAATTTTCAAGGTCGTAATATTTAATGTAATCTGTCGTCATATTATTGCCGATAACCTTTTTTCACTTTGCGAAGATAGGCGTTTTTACCACTAGACTTCATTAGATGCACAAAGCTTGAATTAAGCACTTCACTTTCATAGAAGCACGAAACCCCCGCTTTTGCAAAACGGCTGTTGTGCGTTCGTTTTTCTTCTCTAGTCTTCAAGGTCATCTTCGTTAATGTCAAGTTCCACTGCTCCTAATTCTGTTAATATTTTGTCCAAATTTAATAATCTGTCCCAAAGTAAATTTTCATTTTCAAGGTCTTGTTCTGTTAGATTTATGAGTTGTCCAACTAACAAGTCTTCTCTGAAATTGTGCTCCTTTTTTAGTATTTCTTTCAATTCTTCGTTGTCTGTGAAGTCTATTAACGGTATGATTTCAACTTTAAATTTCTTTAGGTCAGGGTCAATGATATTTAGTCGGTAGTAGTATTTGTCAATTTTACCTAAAAGGAATGTTTCAAGTTCGCTTACTATGCTTCCTAAACCGTCAAGTCGTCCATAGAAGTCAAGTTTTTTAAAAGCTGGTTTGTCAAATATCCTTTTCCTGTCAACGAGGTTATTGTAATTATGAAGCACAGAAGCAACTACCACTATAAATGAAAAACCAAAAGCATAAAGTGTCGAGTCTGGAATTCTTTGAATAATTGGTTGTAAAGTCCAACCGTTACTAATTATTGTCGGCAAGAAAGTGAACGGAAAAACAAGTAAAAACAAGATTGTCAGTCCACGTAAAAGTGTCTGTCTTTCGGCAATTATTATGTTTAGCAGGTCTTTCATTAAAATGACGCACAACGTTTTGGCGACTGGCGCAGTGGCGGATTTCGGAGTACATAACTGTCAATACACCACAAAAGTTGATGCGAGGTAGAGTGTTCAATTAACCAGGTCAACCGCCATTGAGCCAAACGCCTGTTATGCGGTCGTTTATTTTGTTCGACCAGTTTTTTCATTTATAACATCAAGGATTTTCTGTAATTCTTTGAGTCTTTGAACAGAATATGTCAAATATCCAGCGATAAATGCACACGTCATAGAAGTGAAAATTTCAATAATTGCTACATCTGAGTATATTTTATTGTCAACTTCTTTGCCTTCTTTTTTATAAATTTTATCTACTACTTTTTTCAAGTATTCAATATCCTTTTCATCAATTTTAACCTTGAGATTGTGTGAAAACTTGTTACGTATTCTATTAAGAATTTCAATGCCCTTAATTATACCTTCTTCTTTTAATGCCTGATTATCTTCAATCAATTTTAATTTTTGACTGAATGTTAAGCGCAGTTTGTCTAAATTTAGTCTGCTGCTAATTTCTAATTCAATAAACACTGTTAAATAGTGTTCAATAATTAAGTGGCAACTTAAGACGCGTCCAAGAATTTCAAAGTTTACACCTTCAACTTTGTTCCATTTCAAATCCAACTCTCTAAAGGAGTCAGCGAATAGTGCTGGAAGGCTCTCATTGGTAAAAATATTTTCAACTCTGTCCTCTCCGGTGTTGTTATCTTTTTTATTCATTTCAAAGGTCATTTAAATGACGTGTAACGTTTTCGGGATTGACGAAGGTGGCGATTTTCACCACAATTGTTGATGCGGAGCACCAAACTTTGATTAACCACAAATGTGTCTGCGGAGTACTGAACCGCCACTTTTGCCAAACCCGTGTTACAGCCAGTTTTATATGATTGATAGGATTCCAAATATGACTGTTAGTATTAATCCAATGACAGCAAGTGGAATTGACCACTTATTCAAACTCTCGATTTTCTTTTGTTGTTCGTGTCTCGTGATTATCACACTACTTAGTTCATTTATCTTCCTATTTATTGATTCTTTGTCTCCAGCTTTGTTGTAAGTACTGATGTCATTAATTATGTTCCTTTCAGTGTCAGGTAAATCTGTAAATGGTGTTGTCGTTTCATTTCTTTTAATGAATTCAGTGATTTTCGACTTAATTTGAATTGTCTGTTCTACACTAAAATCTTTCCCAACTTCCTTGTTCACCAACTTTGCTAAAATCTCTCTAAGCCATCTGTTCAAGTCTTGCTTATTTGTCAAATCTTCCGTGCTCAAATTTGTTATTCCAGAATAAATATTTAGCAAGTCTTCCGAATTCTCAATTGTATTTTCGGATATGCCTTTAATGAAAGTCTCGATGAAGGTGTTCTTTCGTTGTGCCTTTCGCTCTCTAATACTTTTTAATAGGTATGTTGCAGCAAACGCATACACAACAGTAAAGACCACAGTGAAGATGGAGATAAATTGTTCCTTGTTAAAAATCAATTCGAAGAAGTTATTGCTGTCCATTTATGTTGTTGTTTGTTAAAAATTGCCTGTAACATTTTGCCGCTTTGCGAATGCGGGGATTTTAAGCACTAAACTTCATTAGATGCACAAAGCTTAAATTTAGTACTTCACTGTCATAGAAGCACGAAACCCCTGCTTTTGCAAAAAGGCTGTTGGCGGCTGCTGTTATTTTTCTGTCTCATAGTTTGATATTCCGGGTATAGTCAATTTAGTTTTACAGACGAAAGCTACACTATGTCGTGCTCTTGTAATAGCAACATAAAGTTTAGAACGACTTGTTTCTTTTAATTCAGACTTATTGTCTTTTAGCCATTCAATAAAAGGGCTTGTCGGGTATATTAAAACTCTTTCAAATGATAATCCTTTTGCTTCACCAAAATTCATAACTCTGTAATTTTTGTTCACGGTTGTCTTTTTATTTTCACGAAGTTGCATTGGTTCGTATTTTTTGAGATACTCATCAACGTCCGCTTCTTTAATTAAAAACACCCCACTGTGTTCTGTTATTTCATTATTACCTGAAGTTGTCGCCTGAAAATTGGGGAATAACTTATTTGATAGCTCACAAATCTTCTCATTACATCTATAATTAACTAATAATGAAGTATCGTCTTTTATTAAGTTGTCAATTTTGTCGGTGAAAAAGTTTACAATATTCGCTTTCTTAAATTGCTTGTTTTTGGGGGCACTATTTGTTGAATATGTTCCTTGTCTTGGGTCTCCTACTAATTGAATGGAAGAAGGGCAATCAAAGAATAGTTTTAAAAGCTCTAAATCATAACCTGCTAAATCTTGTATCTCGTCAATGAAGATGTGAGAATAAATTCTTGAAATTCTGTCTATTACACTTCCATCAGATACTTCGTTGCAACGAAATACAAATTTTGAAAGTTTGTCGGAATAGATTTTAAGGCCTTTGGTAAAATAATGTTGTTCAAATTCCTTATCCTCCCCAAAGAAGATAGGTTCTTTACATTTATAACAATCTGCTTTAACAACACTTTCAGCCTTACATTCTTTGCAAGGTTTTCTATATGCTTTTAAACCTGATTGACTATTTACTAGAATCAGTCCATTTATCTTCTTCTCAAATAAAACACCTTGATATGGCCTAACCCCGTGTTGTAGCAAAAAAGAAAACCAAGTTTGAACGATTACGTTTTGAGGAATGCATATGTTTTTTTCGACTATTTTTTTTCTTATTTCTGCTTCATTTGCTTGTGTATATGTGGTAATAAGAATTTTACCCTCCTTTTGCTTTAGGGCTTCTTCCACCAAGTAAGTCGTTTTTCCCGAACCTGCGGCAGCAATGGTTAGTTTATTGTTAATCTTCTTTAATTGCATCTAAAATGTAGTCAGGAAAATTTATTGAATTATCTGTGTCAAATATTCTTAAAGCACATTCGGTTTTATTTGATTTCATATACTTTAATAAATCTTCATCATTCTGATAGTTTGTTTCAAAAATATTATTCAATACATCACGGCTATTTACTTTCAGTAATTTTGGCTCTAGGGTGTTGTAATTGAAATCTTGCATATCGCCCGCATCAACACTTGAATCAAAACAAATTTTGATGTTATGTTTGGCATTTTCACCTAAGTAGTTTTTATACTTTTTCTTAACCGCTTCAATATTTCCGTCATTGTCAGTAACAACAGCAACTTTTGACCCGATTTTTTCTGCTATTTCTAAAAACCTTAAAAATGAAGTTCCAACAGAAATAATATCAATTCTATATTCTATAGGTAGTTTATTGTCGTTATTAAGCATATATGCTTTTTGAACAACTAATTCGTCTGAGTCACCCTCTACTAGAATTGCTTTCTTGCATAAAATTAATCGTAATGTGTCATAACCTGACAGTTTTTCAAAAAACTTGTAAGTGTCAACCGATAGTTCATTCAGTTTAACCGTTTTCTTGTCGTTCAACAAAATCAAGTGTTCAAGTCCCAATTTGTTTGCTACAAAACTGCTGTGAGTAGAAATCAAAATTTGTTTATCTCCGCTGTCACTTTTTATATCTCTGATTAATTGGTTGAGTTTGGAATGAGATAAGTGATTTTCAGGCTCTTCTAGTAAGATGATATTCGCTTCTTTTGCTTTTTTGTGACCTAACGCCAATTTGGTTTTTACCAAACACTGCTCTCCTTTACCGATATAATGAAAGGGTACATCTTCAAGGTATGTCATTAGGCTGCTTTCCCAAGCATTTTTTGAAGATAACTCAACAGAAAGTTCAACTTTTTTATCTGAAATATTTGAAGCATATTTTATCTTTTCATTTATCTTTTTTATTGCTTCTTCACCCATAAAAGTTTCTTTCATTCTTCTGTGGGCTTGTGATATTTCAACAATTTCGTTTGATTCTAAAAACTCCTTCACAATTCGGGAAATGTAAATATTAGAGCCATTTTGCAATTTGTTACTTGAAGAATCAATTAGAGCTGATTTTATAGGAATTGTTCTTGTTGTAATGCTTTCATCACGAGCAAAACTACTCCACGAAACATTGTAATACTCAATAGGTAGTGTTTTTATGCCCCCCAATTTTACCAAATCCTCATATTCTGTCCTGTAGTTTAGTTCATCAAATTCAACTTTAAACGAGAATCCGCAAACCTTTTGCCCTTTCTCACCTAAACTTCCATTTCCCTCAAATTCTGCGGTTTCTTCACCTTCGATAAATATTTCTATCAGTATTCTGGGCAATTCTGCTGGTTTACCTTCTTCTAAGCTTTGAATATAGTCAGCAACAATGTCCTTGTTAAATACATATTGCGTTAGTTCATTCTTAAGATATTTGCCGTTATGCAAACCTGTCAAAGCAAGATGTATTGCTTCAATTATTGTTGACTTACCCGCTTCATTATCGCCTACAAGAATGTTTAAACCTTTGTTTAAAGTGAGTTCAAATGAACCTTTATAGGTTTTAAAATTCTCTATGTGGACCTTAGTAATGTTCATTTGTTATTTCAATGTCTTGGTTAAATTCACTTTTTTTTCGTCTTCGAAGTTGCTTTTTAGTGGTCGTTCTTACAGTTGCCGCCAACTTGACAATTGACGAAGTTAATGCACCTTTTTCAATTTTCAAAAACGATGATAAACTATTTAATTACAGCGCTTTGCGTTTAAAAAGTTTTGCGTATTTTTAAGATGTTAAATTGTACAATTGTTTCGCCTTTTGTCACTTACGAATATACACTTTTTCCACCAAACGTTAGTAACGTATTTCCTAGCCCCGAATGGAGCGGCAGCCCGGAGAAAAAGACGCTTGTTTGAACCGTGCGGCATACGGCGCCACAAGAAGCCGGATGACGCACGTGTGAAAACAGCGTATTTTTTGAGGACTACAGCGAAAAGCGGGAATAGCTTCTGAAAATTAAAGCGAAAATGGTGTGGCTAAGGATAAGTAGTCGTTGCCGAGCGTTGGGAACTTACAACATAAAAAGCAGCTCACTACTTTCGATCAATGTTAAACTGATCATCAACTAAAATCGCTTCGTACAACAGTTGTCGAACCCATTCGGGATCAATTTCGGAAACCGATTTAAAAACGATACGTTCAACTTTAGAATCGGCATTTACATCGGTTTTCAACAAAGCATTACCAGCTACAAATCCTAATGCAACACCTTCTTTGATATTTCCGCAAGGCACCGATGCCGGCCAAATAAACGCTATTCTGCGATTCCGATAGTAAAACGGAACGTTATACGCGAGTCGTTCCTGCACATCTGGAACGGTTTCTACGATTAATTCGCGAAGTAATTCAACTATTTCCCATTCGCCGGAAGGCAAACTTTTTAAAAAATCGGCTACCGATTTGAATTTTATTTTTTGTGGGTTTGCCAAAACTATACGTTCTTTTTCTTCATAATTATTTGATAAAGAATTCCCAACACTGCACCTATTGGCGCACCTGCATAGCCATAACTGTGTATACTGCCCACTAAAGTAAAATTAATCGGATCTTGGATGTTGTACGGAAAGCAGCACGACTTATACGTTTCGGTATCAAACCATCCGACGACGTAGCCCAAAACTCCAGAAAGAATTGTAACTATAAAAGTAATGTAAATAGAACGCATCACGAACCGAAACATCGTTTTATAATCGCTGTGAATTAATCCTAATATACTCAAGAATGCGCCGAGAATAAGTCCCATCCACCAAGTGGCTAAAATGCCAATCCATGCCGTTGTTAATCGCGGTGATTGCATGCCCAAATCTGAAAAACCAAACTGATCAAATTTAAAAACGGTAAAATATTCGATAGCAATTGAATACGTAATTTGATCGTGTAAAGCACCGTAAATCGCAGCCAATAATACAGCCAGCAAAGTACACGCGAAACAAACGGCAATTTTCTTGATCATGCTCATTAAATACTATTATTCGTTGCCTAGTTTGTTAATCCATGCTTTTTCGATCTCGGAAAGTGCGTTAAAATCTGGGATAAAATTGGGATCGGGAATATACCAAACAAACTTCTTGTAAAATGTAGCTAATTCCTGATTTTTAAACACATAACCTCGTCTGGCATAAGGCAAATTTCTATAAATTCTTCGTTCCAAAGGTGTTTTTGGAGTAGGCGGAAATTCATGAATCCGATACGAAAATGATAAAAAGCTATTTTCCGTAAATCCATATCGTTTTTCACTACTTAAAAACAAATCACCTTGAATTTTGAAATTGGTTTTCTGAAACTGTAATGTGCCATTTTGCATGTAAAAATTAACTGCTGGCTGATTTTCAGATGCTGTCGTGTTTTCAAATCGTCCAATTCCGTTTAAAATCCATTCATCGGCACGATCAAAGAAGGTTTTATTCAGTGTAAAAGCTTCGAATGCTCCCATGTCAATTATCAAGGTAAAATCGTCGATTTGTTTATTCGCCCAGCGTTTTGCTGCCGTGAGTATGTAACTAAACGAATAAAGATATTCAACCGAATTTGAAAGATCAACTGTATAAGTATGCTTTATAATATTTAAGCCATTTTTTAAAAATGCATCGAAATGATACACGTAAATAAAATCAAACTCGCCTTCATTTACTTGATTTTTAATTGTTTGAAAGTCCATGCTTTTTCCTAACGAATCTTCGTTCAGCGGATTTTCACGAGGCAAATAAGAAACATCGTATCCTAAAATGGCAGAATTCAACTCTACAGTAAAATTATGCATGTAAGGATGACGTTTGGATTCATTAATCTTTGTAGCATCTCCTTGCGGTGCGAAAGCTTCAAATCCTACTTTTAGATTTTTCCCTTGGCCAGGATTGTAGAACTCGTAATACACTGTGACTTCCATTTGCAAGTTATTACGCTTTTTCAAGGTTAGAATTTCTTTCTTAACGCTTATACTTGATTCATTTATCGGAACTAAATGATTGCCGCTTCCGAAATAAGCACCATCGTTGGCGAACGAAAAAAAAGTCGTAAAAAAAAGTAAAATAGAAGTGGCTGCTTTAGTCATCTGATGAAGGCTAAGTTTAGATAAACTAATGTAGCCAAATATTTTAAAAAATCGATTGATCAAAAATGCGCAAAAACCAAAAAGGGACTACCGCTAACCGATAATCCCCAACCAAACACACATAGAAAATTAACCCTGTTTCTTTGCTTATTTTGCTTTATGCATTTTACTCCAATTTTCGTTGGCTCGCGTTATTCGCACGTCTCGTTCCTTTTGCCATTCCGTGCGAACTTCTGTGTTGTAATTCAAATACAACTTGCCGTCGACAATCGTAAACGCTTCCGGCTGAATGGGTGCTTTATATCCATTCGACATCCCGTAGGCGCAGTATCCGCCGTATTGCGGAATATACTTGCGCGGATTTTCCTCAAATAGTTGCTTGTTCTCAGCCGTGGCAAAATAATACGTAGCGTCTTCAAATTTGGCTTGCAATTGCTTGCTTCCCTTTACTGCTTTACTTAGGGTAAAATACGCCACTGGATCGTGACCTTCGATAGCAACACCATTCTTCTGATTGGTTTGTGCTTGCAAAAACGATGCATATAAAAGCATCATCTTAAAAATGAACTTTCTCATACTTTATTTCTCTAATTTTAAAATGAATATTGGTAACTAACGCCCAGTACAAAACTCCGCGTCAATCCGTCGGGGCGCACATCTCGAACCACAACTGGAGCCGCCACCGACACTTCCAATTGCTGTTTGCGGGTTAACCGATAACTCGCCGCGCCGTTTAAATTTACGGTCAATCCGTCTGAACCTGCAATCGGCACGCGTTCACTAAAAATATTCTCATACGTATCTTCACCCAAGTGATAAATAAACAACACATTTGGTCTAAAACTCAGCTTCCGCGAAGGCGTTTGCCAGGTGTACGTAGCTCTAAAAAGCGCATCGGGTTTCCGCTCGAATAAATTAGTCGACGGAAAATCGGTCGTACCGCTGTATTCACTGAAATACGAATTGCGATTCAAATTCACCACAGGCACTTGTACAGCCAATTGCCAATCGAAACTACCTGTCTTTAAGGTTGTTCCCGCCAAAACATCTATGGTTCCTAAACTCGATTGGTAATCGAGCGGCAACGAATAGCCGTTAATTTTCAGATTCGAAGCGGTAAACGGAAACTTAAATCCCAAAAGTGCGCTCCATTGCTTTTGCTTCGTCGGTTTAAAACGATAGTTTCCGATTAGAAAAGCATCGCCAAATTGCGATCGCGTTCCAAAACTTCCAGTAGCTGTCGAATACGTAACGCGCGCCGTAAACGAAAACTTCGATGAAAAATGCTTCGTGTAAGCTACGTATGGCGACACGTACTTTACATCGGCTTCTCCCAAACTGTAAACCACGGCTGTTTCGATCACATGGCGAACCGAGTCGGTTTCTGTGTCAAAACCCTTATCAATCGAACAAATTCCCGCGTCGCTACAACCTTGGGCAAACAGTGCTTTACTCCCAAAGAACAAAAAGGCAACAAGCATTAACTTTTTCATAGTCTTAGTTTTGAGTTAAAGCAGTTACCGCAAATAAATGATTGTATTGTTGGCAATGAATAAGTACGTAATCGTAGTCGGAAACCACTACCGAATTGGGGATTTCATAAACCGTTTGCGCACTTAAATTGCCGAGATTTACAAAGTTGCTCGGAACGGCCGCTTGCGATAAATACACTTTTAAATCGGGTCCGTTTGAAATCGAAAAATCCGTTAGTTGCAACTTATAAGTGCCTTCCGAGAAGTAAATTTGCGCACCACCAGAAACGGTAATTCCTGAGGTTGGAGCAAAATTCCCCGCGTATTGCAGCGTAGCGTCGGGTGCAATTTCTTCTGCAACGCGGCCCGAGGTAAGTACGCCTTCTTCCGAACAGCCAAAAAGTAAAAAACTACAAACAATCAGCACTAATGTTCTCATGATACTAAGTTTATTAAGGTCAAAACTACTGCAGCGCCCCAAGCTAAAATGTCGGCTAGCTTACATTTACCATCGATTTGTTTTTTGGGCCAGCAATTCCCGCTGTTCGTTGCAAGTCCTCAATGCCAAAACGGCTGTCGTACGCTCGGCATTGGCTTCCTGCCGGTCGCCGCTGCCACGCAACGCCAGCAACGTTTTCGCATTTCCGGGCTTTTCACTGCCATCGGGGCTGGAAAATCGTTACCGGAAAAAAACGTGGATAAGCGAATGTGCTTTTGCTTATCAAGCGTTTGCCAACTTTAGAGTTCTTTGAACGTGAATAGACTAAAACCGCTGTAACGGGATGACAGCTCCGGTTAACTGTCGGATCAATCAAATTAGATTTTTAATTTTAAAAGATCTGGTATTTTGCTTCTTTCCTTAAAAATCAAGTACAAACTAGAAGCAAAAGTAACGGTTGCAAGAATAAATAAAAGTCCGCCGTCGCCTTTTACTTCAATGCCTAAAAACAAAAGGTGCGAAAGTATAGCTCCACTCATGGTACCTAAAGCCAATAAAGCTCCGATTAGTGTTGTTCTTGGCACGAGTATTAGTATGGATGCAATAAGTTCAACAATACCAGATCCAATTCTGCCATAAGGTTCTATGCCAAGTGTCGTAAAGATATAGACGCTTTCTTGGGCCGCAGAAAATTTGAAAAATAAGGTTTGAAGTAAAATTACCACTATTATTCCTTTGGCAATCAGTGTTGTTACATTCGTTTTCATATCGTTATTTTTTTTATAATTTTTTTCCAGTTCGCATCCGCTTTAGCCTTTAGGTTGGCTTCATCTTTATTCCAAGATTTCAGCGTATTATTAAAAAATGCATTGTAAAACAGATTCAATTTGCCGTTAACAATTTTAAATGTTTCCGGATCAACTTCAACTTTTTCTCCGGTTGCACCCATGGCATATGCGCACCATCCGCCGTACTGTGGTTCGTATTGGTCGGGGTTTTTCAGGAACAAATCTTTATTGGCTGGTGTGGCAAAATAATAGGTTACTCCTTCGTATTGGGTTGCTATCGAAGATTTTCCTTTTACGGCCTTCTTTTGTGTAAAATATGCCACCGGATCATAGCCCTGAATGGCAACATTATTTTCTAAATTGAAAGCTGCTTTTCTTTTAGCAGCTGATTGTGCAAAGCTTGTTGTAGATAATACAACAACAAACAATAATAAAGCTAAATTTCTCATTTTTATTCTTCTTTAAATTTGTGTAACAATTGATTAATGTTTTTTTAAGTGTTTTTTTTGATAGGCACTTTCGTCTATTTTTTTTGACTAAGTCTGCTACAGCGCATTGACCGACATTCCGCCATCAACAATCAGATTTTGACCGGTGATGTATGATGACGCTGGCATTGCTAAAAAAGCAATAGCATGGGCCATTTCTAGGGGTTTTGCAACTCTCCGTAGCGGGGTTCTTGAAATTACCTCCTGTACTTTAGCGGTGTCTTCTAACAATCCGGCGGTAAGTGGCGTTTCGGTAAACCAAGGCGATACTGCATTTACTCTTATCTTGTCGATCGCCCACTCAACTGCCAGATTGCGCGTAAATTGCAAGATACCGGCTTTAGAAATGCCGTAAGGAGAACCCGTACGAACATCCAATAAACCCGCAATAGAAGCTACGTTAATGATTGAGGGATAATCCGATTTTTGCAACAAGGGATACAAGGATTTGCTCATCATAAATGGCGCTTTGATATTGGTATCAACTACAAATTGGTATTCACTTTCGGTGTAGTCAACAGTTGGCTTTCTTAAGTTCGTACCGGCATTATTGACCAGAACATCCAGTGAACCCCAGTTGCTTTGGATATATTGTTTAACTTTTTCTATATCGACCGAGTTAGTTACATCAGCTACCAATCCTTTTACGGAATTGTATTTATTGAGCAAATTTTCTTCTAAGTCACGAACGTCGTTTTCGTTGCGAGCTGTGAATAAAACCGTTGCTCCTAGCTCCAGGAAAAGCTCAACCGAAGCTTTACCAATTCCTTTGCTACCGCCAGTAATCAGTACTTTAAAATTATTTAAATGAAACATCTGAATTCGTTTTAGGTTTTTAATTATTCTGCAAATGCGCAACTATTTCTGCTGGTTCAGCTCTTTTGCGGTAATCAACATCAACAAAACTGTAACTAATTAATCCATTTTGTTCGATTACGTACGTAGCTGTCAAGGGTAATTCATCTCCGCTTCCTCCATTAAAGTCCAGTAAATCGTGGAATTTCTTGTAAAATGAATTTACTTCATCGCTAACTTTGAAAACCAAACCGTATTTTCTGGCTACTTCGTTGTTAATATCGGTTAACACATCGAATGTCAGCTCATTTTTTTCTTTGGTAGTCAGCGAATGGTCGGGAAGTTCTGGCGTTAATGCCACTAATTTGGTGTTTCGTTTTTCAAATTCAGGGATGAAGCTTTGCAGATTTCTTAAGGTTAAATTGCAATACGGACACCAACCTCCGCGATACCACGTAAGCACTACCCTTCCCTGTTTTAATTTTTCTTTAAGCGAAACCGTATTTCCGGCTGCATCTTTTAGCATAAAATCGATTGAATAATCTCCTTGACGCAACGCGTTGCTACTCATTTGATTTTCAACTAATTCATCGATACCTTTTTGAAAAGTATCCGAAACAGTCGAATCTACTTCAGAAATCCACTTTTCTTTAAAATCGTTTAATTGATCTTCTAATGATTGAATGTTACTAAGTATCATGTTAAGTCTTTTTAATTAAGAATTGTCTCTATTTGATTACCCGCTGATAACAGTTTGTGTACAGGACATTTTTTGGCTATCAATAACAATCTGCTTTTCTGTTCTTCAGTAATGTTCCCCGTAATCTCAATAGTTGTTTTAATGATACGACTAACATTGTTCTCTTCTAAGATCGCGGTAATGCTCATTTTACCAATTTTCCAACCTTTTCGATCAGCATACATTTTTACAGTTGCAGTGGTACAAGTTGCGAGTCCAGCGAGTATTAACTCATAAGGGTTTAGTCCTTTATCCTGGCCACCGTCCTCGATGGGTTCATCATTAATAATTTGATGTTTACCATTGCTTATGACAGTAGCGTAATTACTTCCCTCAAATTTTGAATTTATAGTAGTGGTTTCCATTGCTAGTTGGGCATTAAAAGGCCACTCTTTTTCCTTCAGAATGGCCTTTGCTTTTTATTTCAACAATTCGTTTAAGGGTACACTCACTACTTTAAATGGCAGTACTGGAGGTGTGTTAAGCTTTCCGTCTTTATCGTCAATAATGTGATTTAACTGACTGTTTACCGTGTACAATTTGCCGTTTCGTATCGCAGAAGCAGTTGGTCTGTCGTAAACCGATTGAAATTTGTCGTGTATCGTTAGCGTGGCTTGAGTGTAGTCTTTGTTAAATTGAGCTGAGAATATTGCTCCAGCTTGCGAATAAACATTAACCATTAATAGCCGACCCTTGTAAAAAAACATACCATCGGATCCTGAAAATGATTTTGTGGCATTATCGTCTTGTAACTTTATTGGTGTTACTTCTTTAGTTCCTAAATGTATTCTTACCAAGGTTCCGCCTCCTTTTATTGTTCGGTTCATAACCGATGCAATTAAATACTTCGAATCTGGTGTAATTGTCAGACCATTCAATCCAAAAGGTTGGTCTGGCGCCGGATTTTTTAACAACGGATCGCTCACAAACACTTCGGGCTTACTGTCTGCAAAGGAAGTCTTCCAAATATTAGGTCCGAAGGTATCCGATACATAGGCATTACCTTGAGGATCTAAGGTTACTTCGTTGAAAAAAGCTCCATCAATAAAGTTTTCGGGGATCGTTTTCAGCAATTTTCCACTTTTTAAATCAAAAACTTTAAAATTGCTGCCCGGATTGCCGCTTGACGTCTTGAAGTTGAAGTTTGCTACCCAAAGACGGTTGTTTTTCTCGTCAACGGCCATACCTACAGCGATTACCAAACCGTTCTGACCAGGAGCGCTGAAATAAGAAATCTGATCTTTACTGTCGATTCGTTGTATCGAACCGTCGCCAAATCCGCCTACTAATAAGTCGCCATTGGGTAAGGTGTGTATTCCTTCCGGAAATAATTTATCTCCTTTTAATGAGATAGTGTTAACGGTTTTGTTTTGTTGCGCCACTGCTGTAATCGACGCTGTTGCAAATAAAATTGCTGCTATAAAATTTTGAGTTTTCATGATTTCTGGGATTTTTAGATTTTTAGATTTTTTTAGATTCGCGATTGCTGATTAAAGCTGATCAGCCAATGGCCAGTCGATTTCAATTCCGGTCAAATTGTGTAAGTAGTTGCTGATGATTTTATCGCCTACCACAATCACCACATCAATTAAGTTGGCAACGCTATAACCGGCTTGAAAGAAAAGTTCTTTAGCGTCTTCGCTTACTTTACCTCGGTTGCTAACCACTTCTGCTGTAAAGCGCACCAAAGCATCCAACTTCGGATCAAAGGAGGCCGAACCGCCGCGCACTTCCAAAATTTGCTCTTCACTTAATCCGGCATATTTTCCGAATACACTGTGTGCCGATTGGCAGTAGCGACAACCGTTAATCTGACTCGTAACCAAATTGATTACTTCACGTTGTTTACCCGTAAGGGTGCTTTTGCGATTTTGGAGCGCTAGATAATCAGACAAAGCCGTTTCGTTGTGTGCATAAAAAGCATACAAATTGGGCACAAAACCAATCATTTTGTGCAGATTGTCGAAAATGCCTTGATTAACGGTTGAGACTTCCTCGCGTTGTGGAACTGAAAATGTTCTTTTTGCTGTTGTGTTCATAATACTTTGTTTTAAGAATGTTATGTCGATATTGACAAGACAAAGTTGCGCCAACAAGGCAGCTGAACACAATCAACTAGTTGAGGAAATCAAGTGAAACTAAGTGAAGAAAAAAAAGTAAACTAGATTAACTTTTTCGACTGAACCCGCGTGTTTCTTAGCTTTGATAAGTATTGAGTTGTCATTCCCAGAAAAGATGCCAGCGCATATTGCGGCACCCGATTGGCAATATTTGGGTATTTTGTCTCAAATTCGGTGTAACGTTCCTCGGCGGTTTTAGTTAAATTAATAATCAAACGACGCTGTAAACCGGCAAACGAACGTTCGGCCATAATTCTAAAAAACGTCTCGTATTTGTGGTGCTTGGCTTTAAGCATTTGTTCCGACTCGTAATCGATTTGCAAAACAACACTATCTTCTAAAGCCACAACAAACATTGATGCGGGTTGCTGAAATATATAGCTGTTGTAATCCGAGATCCACCAATCTTCCACGGCAAATTGTATGGTATGCTCTTCGCCAAAGTCGCCAACTACATACGCTCTAAAAGCTCCTTGAACAACATAATTTCGGTATTTTGCGGTGAAGTCCGGCTGTATAATAAATTGCCGCTTTTTAATAGTCGTACGCTTAAAAAACGATGCGAAATCAAGTAATTCCGACTCGCTAAAGTCGATTTTCCCGCGCAAGTGCGCCAATAAAGCGGCGTGTGTTTCCATCATAATTCGATATCGAAGCCGAAAAATAAGGCAATATTTCTAAACTTTAAAATTTTCGAATCGCCGTGAGCGAGTAAGTAGTTTAATATTGAATTCTTTTCTCTCATTAAGCGTTCCCTTCCAACTTTTGTGCTTCATTCGAAAATCGTTTCGGCAGTTCTGGCTGAAAGTACAAGCAAAAAAAAATCCGATGTTTTTGGCATCGGATTTTTATACTAATTATTCTTCGTCGTCTTCGTCGTCGGCCACATCAGCCGGATCGGAATCGAAATCGTCTTCATCATCAAATTCCGGACGATCGTTGTTAACATCGTCGTCGGCATCATCGTCTGCATCTACATCATCCGCATCATCGCCCAAATCAATGCCTTTAATTGGCTCTAACGGCACTACTACATCTTCTTCATCTTCAAAATTCACCATTCTATCGGCCAATTTAGTCGAAATTTTCACCAAATAAATGGTGTCTTCCGTGCGTACTTCCACCGCTTCGATGGTTTCGCCTTTGTGGTTTTTAAATCGAATAATGTTTGAATCGTCGTAGCCGTCGGGAAATTTCTCGACCAGCAAATTCAAAATCTCGTTTGTAAGTTTGGAGTAATCAACAATAATTCTTTTCATCGCTTTATAAATAGGAAAGGGCGTTTGCTTTTTAACTTTACATATCTAACAAGTACGCAAAAATAAGAGGCGCAACGATTGTAGCATCAGATTCTATGATAAATTTTGGAGTTGTTATATCTAATTTTCCCCAAGTAATTTTTTCGTTCGGTACCGCTCCAGAATACGAACCGTAACTGGTTGTACTGTCGGAGATTTGACAGAAATAGCTCCAAAACGGAACATCGTGCATTTCCATATCTTGGTACAACATCGGTACGACACAAATTGGGAAATCGCCCGCAATACCTCCACCAATCTGGAAGAAACCTACGCCCGATTTGCTGTTTTTCGTGTACCAATCGGCCAAGAACGTCATGTATTCAATCCCGCTTTTCATTGTCGAGGCTTTTAAATCGCCTTTGATAACATACGAGGCGAAAATATTACCCATCGTGCTGTCTTCCCAACCTGGAACAATAATAGGCAAGTTCTTTTCCGCGGCAGCGTACATCCAACTGTCTTTCAAATCAATTTCGTAATATTCTTCCAAAACGCCCGACAACAACATTTTGTACATGAATTCGTGCGGAAAGTAACGTTCTCCCTTATCGTCGGCATCTTTCCAAATTTTATAAATGTGCTTTTGCAAACGTCTAAACGCTTCGTGTTCTGGGATACAGGTATCGGTAACGCGATTTAAACCACGTTCCAACAAATCCCATTCTTGTTCCGGCGTTAAATCGCGGTAGTTTGGCACGCGCTCGTAGTGTGAGTGCGCTACCAAATTCATAATATCTTCTTCTAAGTTCGCACCTGTACATGAAATAATCTGTACTTTATCACGGCGAATCATTTCTGCAAAAATCTTACCGATTTCGGCTGTACTCATAGCTCCCGCCAAAGTTACCATCATCTTCGCACCATTCTCTAATTGTGCTTCGTACGCTTTGGCAGCATCAACTAAAGCAGCTGAATTAAAGTGCAAATAATGCTTCGTAATAAACTGGCTAATCGGTCCCTTATTCATATCTCAAATTTAATTTCTTTTATTTATAACCAAGTATACTAAGTACTTGATCTGACGTTTGTTGTTCCGAAAAAACTTCGGTTGCTAATATGCCGTTTTCATCGCGATCAATCAAAATGTGCTTGGGCTGCGGAATTAAACAGTGATGCAATCCGCCGTAACCACCAATGGTTTCTTGATACGCTCCAATATTGAAAAACCCAATGTAAAGCGGTTTCTCTTTATTGTATTTCGGCAAATAAATGGCGTTCATGTTTTGTTCCGAGTTGTAATAATCGTCGCTATCACAAGTCATGCCGCCCAAAAGTACACGTTCGTAGGTGTCGTTCCAACGATTTATGGCCAACATAATAAAACGCTTGTTGATGGCCCAAGTATCTGGCAAAGTAGTAATAAACGACGAATCGATCATATTCCACTTCTCACGGTCGTTTTGTTGCTTTTGGTACAAAATCTGGTAAATCGCTCCGCCGCTTTCGCCCACCGTAAACGAACCAAACTCTGTAAAAATGTTCGGAACATCAACCTCAGCTTCGTCGCATGCAATTTTAATTTGGTTGATGATTTCGTCGATCATATACTGATAATCGTACTCAAAGGCTAACGAATTTTTAATCGGAAATCCGCCTCCAATATTCAAACCATCGAGCGACGGGCATTCTTTCTTCAAAGCGATATACACCTTAATACATTTGACCAACTCGTTCCAGTAGTAGGCGTTGTCGTTAATACCGGTATTGATGAAAAAGTGGAGCATTTTCAATTCCACCTTTTTATTGTCTTGAATTTGCTTCTTGTAGAAAGCCAGAATATTCTTGTACCCAATACCCAAGCGCGACGTATAAAATTCGAACTTCGGTTCTTCCTCGGCGGCAATACGAATTCCGATTTTAAACTTTCCTTTAATTTCGGCTTGCAACAAATCCAATTCTTCGTAATTATCGATAATCGGAATACAGTTTTTGTGTCCGCTATTAATTAAGCGCGCAATATTCGAAATGTACTGGTCGCGTTTAAAACCGTTACAAATGATAAACGTATTTTTATTGATTTTACCGGTTTCCATTAAACGTTCTACAATATTGATGTCGAAAGCCGATGAGGTTTCAATATGGATATTGTTTTTAAACGCTTCGTTCATCACATATTCAAAGTGCGAACTTTTAGTACAGTAGCAGTAGTAGTACTTGCCTTCGTATTTATTCTTTTCCATAGCGTTACGAAACCAATTTTTCGCGCGCTTGATGTTGTTTGAAATTTGCGGTAAGTACGTAAATTTCAATGGCGTACCGTATTGCTCCACCAACTTCATCAAATCGATGTTGTGAAATTGGAGATTGTCTTTGTTAAGCGTAAACTCTTCTTGTGGAAAGTAGTACGTTTGATTGATAAGGTCGAAGTATTTTGTATTCATGAAAGCGAGAAATTAAGATTTGAACAATAAAACTGTGTAAAACAGCTTTCTCAAACCCTAATATTGGCGTAGATAATTTGCAATTCGGCACTCGCATATTGCAGCAACGAACTGTCAAATAAATGCAATAAAGAAAATTTAGTGGCTATTAAATCCAAAAACCGGCGTTTAAACTGCCGTGAATCCTTGCAATGATGCGGTTTGCTAGCAAAATTTTCGTTTCTTTTCATTGCAGCAAATGTAAAAAAATATTGAAGTAACACTCTTTACATTTATTTAATTTAATGTTAGGAATTATAAAATTGTATCGCATTTTCAATTTGTTGTGAATCAGCTATATACGTATCTTTCGCAAAACCAATGGCGGTAATTGGTGCATAGCGCAGGTTTCCATCCCTATTTTTTTTGTCGTGACGCATCAACTCCAGCAGTTTTGGAACGGCATTTTGTGGAATGATTATGCGATCAAAAAACCGATCGATCACGGCAACTAATCGCTTAAAATCGGTTTCTGCTAATAATCCGCTTTGCCAGGCCATATGGCTTTCCATGATCATTCCCGCAGCCACGCAATAACCGTGATAAACACGTTCTTCACTGCTTTCCAGCAAATACGATTCGAGCGCGTGACCAATACTGTGTCCAAAATTTAGAACTTTCCGGAGTCCATTTTCAAACGGATCTTCACTAACAATCCGCATTTTTATCTGTGCCGACTCTAAAATGCTCTGGCTATCGGCTGCCATGGAAAACGACGAGGCTTGCTCAAATCGTTCAAAAACTGCGGCGTCGGCAATAGCGCCGTGTTTAATCATCTCAGCCAAGCCCGATAAGATTTCTTCGGGTTCTAAACTTTCCGCGAAAGCGCAATCGATAAGAACCAGTTGCGGCATGGCCGTTGTTCCAATCTGATTTTTCACCGCACCTAAATCGATGCCGTTTTTACCACCCAAAGCAGCATCGACCATTCCTAAAAGTGTAGTAGGCACATTCACAAAGTCGATTCCGCGCTTAAATGTCGCTGCGATAAATCCGCCGATATCGGTTACTACTCCACCGCCAAAGTTGATCATCAAGGTACTTTTGTCTGCTTCGATATCGGCTAATTCTTCATAGATAAACCGACAAATTTCCAACTGCTTTTGCTCTTCGCCGGCTTCAATCACAATGGTATGGATGTCTTGAGCAGCATATAATTCTTGCAGCAATTTACCTGCCCACAAATCATAAACTACTTCGTCTGAAAACAGCACAATTTTAGAATACTTGTTTTTTTCGATGAGTGCGTTTAAAGCTGCATAGCCGTTTTCGCCTTCAAAGATATCGTGCACCGGTTCGGAATGGTTGAGGAATGTCATTTTTTACTTTTACGGAACAAAATTGCAACATTTCCGAGAGAAATCGCCCTAAATAATCGTGAAGAAAGCGATAAAAATATTGCCTACGCAAACGTTCTCGTTATCTTTGTGACGCATAAAAATTACGATGGAAAAATTGTTTGACAACACCGAAACGGCATTTGCTCTAAAAACCGATACAGAACTCGACCGCGCGTATTTTCTTTTCAAGATGATTGCTAACGAACCTTTAGTTCGCATTGGCACTGCGGTTACCAACTTTGCCATCAAAGCACATTTACCTGTTGAGGGTTTGATTAGAGCCACCGTTTTCGATCATTTTTGTGGTGGTGTAAACGAACAAGATTGTTTGCCTGTGGTTGATAAAATGTATACCAAAGGCGTAGCGTCGGTTTTAGATTATTCGGTGGAAGGAAAAGAAGACGAAGCCCAATTCGACGCAGCTTTGGCGATGACTTTACGCACCATAGATTTTGCGATTGCTCGCGAAGCCATACCGTTCGCTGTCTTTAAACCAACGGGCTTTGGCCGATTCGAACTGTATGAAAAACTAGGCCGAAAAGAATCCTTAACTTCGGAGGAGCAGGCAGAATGGAACCGCGTTATTGAACGATTTGACCGAGTTTGCAGCGCAGCACATCAAGGAAATGTGATGCTTTTAATAGACGGTGAAGAGAGTTGGATGCAAGACGCCGCCGACGATCTTGTGGAACAAATGATGCGCAAATACAATAAAGAAAAAGCAGTAGTTTTTAACACCTTACAACTTTATCGTCATGATCGTGTTCCGTATTTGAAGCAATTGCACGAGAGAGCTAAAGCAGACGGATTTCATATTGGAATGAAACTCGTGCGCGGCGCATACATGGAAAAAGAAAACAAGCGCGCCGAAGAGTTGGGCTACCCTACTCCGATTTGCAAAGATAAAGCCGCAACCGATGCGAATTTTGATGCAGCTGTGCACTACATGATGGAACATTTAGAGCACATGGCAATTTTTGCGGGAACGCACAACGAATCGAGCTCATACCGCTTAATGCAATTGATGGACGAACACGGAATTGCTAAGAATGATACACGTGTATTTTTCGGACAATTGTACGGAATGAGCGACAACATTAGTTATAATTTGGCCGCACACGGCTACAATGTAGCGAAATACTTGCCTTTCGGACCCGTACGTGATGTTATGCCGTACTTGATTCGACGTGCAGAAGAAAATACTTCGGTAGCCGGGCAAACCAGTCGCGAATTAAATTTATTAAAGAAAGAGCGCGATCGGAGAAAAACAGTAGGAAGATAGCTGCTTGCTACTGCTAATAGGCATCTGGCAGATGATTAAAAATACACGCCATAGTGAAGTGCTTTTAATTTCTTTTGAAGCAAATATTCTTGTAGCCATTGGTGTAAATGTAGTTCCTCATACCGCTGATTTATGTTTTTAACGCTTATCTGCATACTGCTGCCTGGTGCTTTTATTTTCGGAAGCTTGTACCTATGGCCTAGACCCAAAACATTTTGGTATTGGTTTGGCATTAATGTGTTCATTTTTGCCATTTATTTCTCGCTTTTAATCTTCCTTTCACAGGCTAAGTTTTTCTCAGATCCTTATGGCTTAAAGCTACTTGGTTATCTGTATCTGAGCATGTTCGCTCACTCTGTAATTAGCTTAGGCTATGCAAGTTATCAAAAGTATCGCGCAAAGAAAGATTTGTAGTTCACTTTCTTAAAGTTAAATCTTAAACAAAATCTTTGCACACAATATTGCAACTGCTACGTCGTTATAGTGTAAATTAGAATTCTGTTTTCTTTAATCGATTTATCTTTAACAACCTAAAAACAAATTACTATGCGACGACAACTTATCACAACCGCCGTAAGTGCTTTACTTTTTGCGTGTACCTCGACAAAAGGTACGGTAAATACTAGTGTTGCGAATATCCAACTCCCTATTTCGAATACTGACGGTACTGCTTTTGTACTTTCAAAATACAGCACGGATAAAACGTATGGTTATACCGAGAAAAATCCGATTCTGGTTGGAGGTGTTGGCAACGGACCCGCGAACGAACGCAAATACCTCAATTCGCTTACAGGACCAAATGGCGAAACCATCAGTTATGTTAGAATGGGAAGTTGCTGTTTATTTGAATCGAAAAATAGTCCGTATGGCAGCGGCATGCTCGACAAGTATAAAATTACGTATGCGGGCCTTGAAAAAGAAATTGTCTTGTATTTGAATATGTACGATGCGGGCAATCTTCTAATTCCTGTAGGTTTTAAAGCAAAATGACAAAAAGTAGATTTTAACGAACTCACGTAAAAAAATAGAACTCGCATAACTCACAAAACAAATCAAAACTCCCAGCATGGAAAGCAGCCAATTACAGCAAACCCCTAAAAAAAGCTTGAAGAACAACGTTTATTTTAAGATAACGACCATAATCATCATTGTTTTGCTTTTGCTTGTTCCGACCGCAATGGTTCACAATTTAATTCAAGAGCGCGAACAAACGCAAAATCAAGCTATTGAAGAAGTAAGTTCGAAATGGGCTGGAGCACAAACCTTAGTTGCGCCTATTTTATCTATTCCTTACATCAAGTATGTTCGTGAAACGTCTAAAAAAGATACAACTGAGAAAATTGTTGCTGTTAAAGACTACATTCACATCCTTCCCGACAACCTTGAAATAACCGGCACTATAAATCCGGAGAAGAGAAACCGCGGTATCTACGACATCGTTGTGTACAATTCAAAAGTAGAGATTACGGGAACCTTTAAAGCGCTCGACTTTTCCGCATTAGATATTCTACCACAAAATATAAAATTAGATAAAGCCGAGTTTGTTGTAGGAATCGATGATTTGCGCGGCATTGAAAAACAGGTTGAATTACAGTGGAACAATCAACAGTTGTTTTTTAATCCGGGCGTGTCGTCAACAGATGTGGTTGCATCCGGCATAAATGCTGCTGTTTTGGTTGATCCGCTACAGAAAGAAAACTATCGCTTTAAACTAACACTCGACCTGAAAGGAAGTCAGAATTTATATTTCGTTCCTGTTGGAAAGGTAACCGATGTAAAACTCAGTTCTTCCTGGCCAAACCCAAGTTTCACGGGAGCTTTCCTACCTGATTCCAGAAGCGTAGCGGAAAACGGTTTTAAAGCCAATTGGAACGTTTTGCACCTAAACAGAAACTATCCGCAAATGTGGACCGGCAGTCGATTTGATTTAGACGCATCTGCTTTTGGAATCGACCTACTGTTACCGGTAGATAATTATCAAAAAGCGTATCGTTCGGTTCAATACGCGATCTTGTTTATTGGATTTACCTTTTTAGTTTTCTTCTTTATTGAAGTTTTAAATAAAGTCTTCATCCACCCGATACAATACATCTTGGTTGGTGTTGCGCTGATAGTCTTTTACACACTACTTCTTTCGATATCGGAACATATATCGTTTGACCTTGCCTTTATTGTCTCCGCGTTATCCACCTTGTTACTGATTGCTGGATACGTTCGAGCAATTTTAAAATCGAGCAAATTAACGCTGTTATTATCGGCTATTCTCGTTATTTTATATGCTTTCATTTTTGTGATCATCCAACTGCAAGATTATGCGTTGTTAATTGGAAGTATCGGAATTTTCGTAATCTTAGCCTTGTCGATGTACTTTTCACGTCAGATCGACTGGTACAATTTAAACTTGACCGAAAAAGTTAATAAAAACGAATAATCAAAAATTTAAATGCCTGATTTTTAGGAATTAGCATAAAAAAAGGCTCCAAGTTTTTATATTTGTTTCAAGAAGCATTTTGTTGCGCCTGCTGTAGTTGTTTAAACGTAGCGAAAGAAAGGCGTGATAAATGAGTAAACGCAAACAATATGAAACTAGGAGCTTTTTCAATTAGCTTAAGCGTTACCGATTTGGCGGCATCGCACGAATTTTATCAAAAGTTGGGTTTTACCGTCCTTGCGGGAAGTTTCGAGCAAAATTATTTGATCTTAAAAAACGAAAATGCGTTAATCGGTTTGTTTCAAGGAATGTTCGAAGGAAACCTGCTTACCTTTAATCCGGGCTGGGACGAAAACGGGCAGCAAACCGATCCGTTTGACGACGTTCGCGCGATTCAGTCGCAATTAAAAGCCAGTGGTATTGGCCTTACGGCAGAAGTCGACGAACAAACGACCGGACCGGGTAGTATTTTTCTTTCGGATCCCGATGGGAATGTAATTTTGATTGACCAGCACCGGTAGATTTCAGCATAATCTTTGTTACTTTCGCAAAAGTAGATTGCAGCAATTAAACCACTTGATCACGCCAAAATTCGAAATTATTCTTGCTAATGTAAACAAGCACATCCATTTAGATCGAACGGAGGTCGACTATTTTTTAAGCCTTTTACAATACAAAACGTTTAAAAAAAAGGAGTTCATTTTACGACCGAGTGAGATTTGTCGTACCGAAAACTTTATTATTTGTGGTTGTACAAAGACTTATACCTTAAACGAACTCGGAGCAGAACACATCGTCATGTTTGGAGTCGAAGATTGGTGGATTGGCGATTTATATAGCTTTTTAAGCCAAACTCCGTCGACTTACTACATCGAAGCGTTAGAGGAGACCGAAATACTTCAAATATCCAAATCCGACCTCGATACTTTATACGCTAGAGTGCCCAAATTTGAACGTTTTTTCAGGATTTTATTGCAAAATGCATTTATCGCCCAACAAAAGCGCATTCAGCAAACGTTGGCACTAACCGCCGAAGAGCGCTATCTCGATTTTGTACAAAAATATCCATCGTTAGAACAACGTCTCTCCCAAAAGCAAGTTGCCGCTTACCTCGGAATCACTCCCGTATTTTTAAGTATGCTTCGAAAACGTTTGACGCAGCGTTAAAACCCAGAAGGTTGAACCGTAGCTGTTCGAAATTAAACTAGTTTAATTTTTTATCGCTTCCGCCGTAGTTGCTTTGTGGTGAATTTTAAAACAACTACTTATGAGTATCGTAATTGTATACCACAGCGGCTACGGACACACCAAGATTGTTGCCGAACACATCCAAAAGGGAGCACTCGAGCGCAGTGCGGATGCTAAATTGGTTTCGACCCTGGAAGCGCAAGCCAATTTCGAGATTCTCCACGAAGCCGATGCGCTTGTTTTTGGAACGCCAACGTACATGGGAACTGTAAGCGCTGAATTCAAGAAATTTATGGAAGCGACGGGGGCATTTTGGTATCAACAGAAATGGAAAGACAAATTAGCTGCCGGATTTACCAATTCCTCTACGCTGAATGGAGATAAGCTAAACACCATACAGCAACTCGCACTTTTCGCAGCACAGCACAGCATGCTTTGGATTTCGTTGGGAATACTACCCAAATTTGAGAACGACATTCAGTTGGACGAACCGAACGGACTTGCCAGTTACTTAGGACTTATGACGCTGTCGGATAACGCGCATCATCAAGTGAACACTCCGAAAGACATGCACACGGCAGAACTTTTTGGAAAGAGGATTGCCGAGCTAGTAAACGAAAAAATAAATTTAAAAAAGTAAGAATGAAAGCTATTTTTAAAACAGCAGACAACTATGTTGGCTTGATTATCCGCTTAAGCTTAGGTGGTATTGTTTTGCCTCACGGCGCGCAAAAAATGTTGGGTTGGTTTGGCGGCTACGGCTTTACGGGAACCATGAACTTTTTTACAGAAACGCTTCACTTGCCGTGGATTATCGGGTTTTTGGTGATCGTCATTGAATTTGTGGGAGCAATCTCGATACTGTTAGGTTTTGCCGTTCGAATATGGGCAGCCGCCATCGTTGTCTTATTCAGCGGCATTATTCTAACATCGCATATAGCATACGGCTTTTTTATGAATTGGTTTGGCAACCAGAAAGGAGAAGGCTACGAATTTCATCTTTTAATAATTGGATTGGCCTTAGCTTTATTGTTGAATGGAAGCGGAAAGTTGGGTTTAGACCAGAAAAAAAGCGCCTAAAATTTATTGTTACAAGTTGGATTTGATTGCGGAAATTGGAAACTCCGTTGAAAACAGTACGTATTATGTACCCTTAAATTCAGGAAAATAAAAGTGCTTTATTCTGGTATTTTTTGTGTTTGCAAAATTCATAATATCAAATTTTCACAGATTATAACACAAACCTCGTTTAACAGTGCTTAAACGAGGTTTGAATTTTGGAATGTGTACTAGTTTTTTGAAAAGACGGTTGTGAAACAAGGAGGTTTTGTGGTGCGCAGTTACCTACCGATTTACCCTGCTCGTAGTTCATTGTTTTATTTCGTCTTTCGCTTTTTGGATGATTTCGCAACTTTATTGTATTCAAGGCATAATTCTAAGAAAAATTCGAAGTCCTTTCTGTCTTTAAACCCATCAGGATTTATGTAACAGTATCCTGTGTATTCTTTGCCTTTCATCAACATGGTCTCATAACCATCTTTCTCGTAAAGTTCTTCTTGTCGGCTTGGATCAAAACGTAGCATTAACTTCTCACCGCTTATACCAACACACGTCTTGTTATTAACCATAAAGTTTAAAACATTGAACATTTCTTTTTCTTCAATTTCTAGATTTGGTTTTTCAGCGAGATACTCTCTAACTCTATCTGCAAGATTCGTGTTGTATCGCATTTGAAAATTAATTGCGTGAATGAAGTCCAACTATGTTCCCTTCTGTATCTATAAATATAGAGATAAAGCCAAACTCTCCAATGTTCATTTTAGGTTGTATTACTTTTCCGCCGGCTGATGCAATTTTTTGTTCTTCTGCGGTGATTTCTTCAGTTTCAAAATAGACAACCGTATTATTGCTACTTGGAACAAAATCGGCTTTTTCCACTAATGCACCTGAAATGTCTTGGCTTTCCGGACTGAAAGGGAAGAATGATTGTTTACCCCATTCAACAGGCGCATCTGTAAGCTTAACATTGAAAACAGTTTCGTAGAATTTTTTTGCCCGATCTAAGTTTGCTACATTGATATCAAACCAACCAACTGGATTTACATTTGCCATTTTGCTATTATTTTTAAGTTTTTGCACTATTGCAATGCAAAAGTAGAATCAACGAATTAGGCAAAATTGTAAAAATGGGACAAGGCTATTTTTTGTCAAAAATCAATGACATTTTAAGATCGTCGCCAAAAAACTCTTTTGGTGTCAATCCTGTGAATTCCTTGAATTCTTTTATAAAATGGGCTTGGTCAAAATACTCGCTTTCATAGGCCAAGTCAGTTAGGCTTGTAACCTCTTCATTTAATAATACCTTCAATGTCGTTTGAATTCTAATCGTTTTTGCAAGTTGCTTTGGACTTAACCCAATTGTTGAAGAAAATTTTCGTGCTAATTGTCTTCGGTTTATGTTGTTATTTTTCGAAAATTCATTTACAGAAAACTGTCCATTTGTATTTAAGATTGTTTCAACAGTTGATTTTACGATATGGTCAATACACTTTCTATCAGCTAATTGTTTGAATAGAAAAGCTTCAATAATTTGAATTCTTTCGCTTGTAGAATTTGCATTTAAAATTTGATTGCTAAGTTTTATGCCTTCTTGTCCAAATAAAATGTCTAGGGGAATTGCCCTATTTTCCATTTCCTTTATTGGAATTGATGTAAAAGGCAAAAAACCGTTTGGTTTAAATTGTACCACAAAACTGCCAGTTACGCCTACGGGTTCAATCACATAGGGCTTTGTTAACTGTCCGATTAAAAAGCACTTTGGTAGAAGTGTTATCTCGCCATTTTGCGCATGATGCTTGTAAGTATCGCCATAATGAAAAATCAATTTCATGGTTCCGTCTGGCACTATGGTGTTTTTGAGAGGTATATTTTCTTTTTCACCATCTAATGTCCAATACCGTTTAACGAACTCTGTGAGTTGATTAATTGGCTCGTATGTTTTCGGATTTAAATCCATTATATGTTTTCGCATGATGTCGTTTTACAATAATAGCTTACGTTTAGCGAACAGCCAAACGTCGCTATGAAGCGAAAGGTTTAACCTGCACTAAGATAATTGCTTTTCTCGAAAATAGGCTGGATGCGAAGAAAATCGAGCCATAGCCGCTTCTAAATTTGCCTTTTTTACAACTTATTGCGATCAATTAAAAACGGTAATATATACGGCTAGCTACAAATAAACTATCAGTTAAAAACAAACCTCGTTTAACAACACGTAAACAATTCTGGAATTTTGGAATCTGTACTTGCTTTTTGAAAAAATAGTTGTGAAACAAAGAGGTTTTGTGGTGCGTGGTACTATATTGTTTTCTCTGCTAATTTAGCAGTCTATACTCTACTGGCGTCATGCCTATCTTGGATTTGAAAAGTCTATTAAAGTATTGGGGGTAATCAAAACCCAAACTGTACGCAATTTCATTAACTGTTTGATTTGAGTTTAATAGTCGATGTTTTGCTAACTCTAAAATTTCAAATTGAATGTAGTCTTTTATTGTTTTACCAGTTTCTTTTTTGAGCAAATCGCTAAGATAGCTAGATGAAAGATTAAGATTACTTGAAAAATAGTCAACATTTGGAATACCTTCTTCTTCTAATTTGTCAATTTTAAAATATTGCTTCAGCAGCTTCTCAAATTTCGTTACTACGTCGCTATTCTGTTTCTGTCTTGTAATGAATTGTCGACTGTAAAAACGCTTTGAATAATTCAATAATTGTTCAATTCCAGTAATTATAACGTCTTTGCTGTAATTGTCGATGCCCGACTGGTATTCTTTTTTAATAGCGTCAACCAGATTATTTAATGTTTGCTTTTCATCTTCGGAAACGTGAAGCGCTTCGCTAACAGCGTAAGAAAAAAAAGTAAAATCTTGCATTTTATCATACAAGGATGAATTTGCAATTAAATCTGTATGAAAGTATACGCCCCAACCTTGATAGCTCGTTTTTTCATGTTTATCAAACTCACTTATCGAAAATACCTGACTTGGTGAAATGAACATCAAAGTACCTTCTGCAAAATCATAATAGTGCCGTCCGTACTGCACTGATTTAGGGGCAGGATCTTTTAGACTTATGATGTAAAAATTGGTCAGAATTTTTATGTCAAAGTGTTCTTTATTCAGTTTTAATTTTGAGTAATCTATTATCGTAACAAGAGGATGCTTAGGTTTTTCATACCCAAGCAACTCGTGTAGTTGGCTAATGGACTTAATTTCTAAGAAATGCTTACTCATTTTAATAATCCGAGTTGGTTCATAATCATTTTATCAAACGCTTTGTCGCTCATAAGCATTTTTATTACCGGCATCATTTTAGCAGTTCTTCCAACTCTAATTCTTGTTTTGGGGTTATCCGATTTTGCTGTTTCTAAAATAGCGTTCGCTACCTCAATTGGTTTTAAAATTGGGAAAGAACTGTTATCCGACTTCAAAATATTTGCCAACATATTTAAAAAATTGGTTCGCATTTTTGCGTAAGGATTTCCAACGATAGCTTCAGGATAGGTAGAATTTTCAACAAATGCTGTTTCTACACCTCCAGGCTTAACTATAGATACTTTAATGTTGAAATTACTCAATTCCTGTCTTAAAGCGTCGGTGAAACTTTCAACTGCATATTTGCTAGCGTGATAAGCGCCTGCGCCTGCTGTTGTGAAATCGCCACCGACCGAACCAATATTGATAATATGTCCGTTACGTTTTTCTCTCATTTTTGGTAGAACCATTTGAGTCACTCGAATTAAGCCAAAAACATTTACTTCAAACTGATTTTTCAGTTGGCTCATCATTAGCTCTTCCATGAAGCCGTTTTGTGCATAGCCCGCATTGTTAATCAAAATATCAATGTATTTGAACTCTGCATAAATTTTATTGAAAGCTGTTTGAATACTTTGTTCGTCAGATAAATCCATTTGAAATACAGAACAGCCCAAATATTTTAGGTCCTTCATTTTTTCTACATTTCGTGCCACTGCAATTACTTGAAACCCATTTTGCTCAAACAGTTTGGCGGTTTCTTTACCAATTCCTGAAGATGCACCCGTAATTAAAACTACTTTTTTCATTTTACTTAGATTTAAATGTTAAATGACACCGCAAAAGTCGTTTGTAGTTCTGTGGTCAAATTATACAAAAGCGGGTTTATTGTATACTTTTTATGGATGTTAAAATTTGGTTAAGTCACGTCTGCTGTCCAATAGTCTCCTTATTAACATGGTGAAAACAATTGCTTGCGCCCTACAGTGTCGACAATTTAATAACTATGTAAAAATTGACGTAAAAAGGAAATTAGAATAACGAGATTAAGGATTTTAAGAATTATTGAATTACTAAAAGCTCAGAATAACTTTTATCACCAAATGATTTACCTTGTGTTACTTGCTTGCTCTCTTTTTAACATTTACCCTTCTGAGTCTGCTCAAAGACGATTTAGTCACACCGATGTACGAAGCAATATACTGCAAAGGAACTCTATTCGCAATTTTCGGGAAGCTCTCTAAAAAAAAGTCGTACCTTTCAGCAGCATCTTGTGGGATCATCAAACTAACTCTCGCCACTTTTTCAGATAGTGATATAGCAGTAATCTTAGAAAGTAGAGCATCCCATCCAATTATGGTCTTTGAGAGTTCTTCCATTGATTTTTTTCTAAGTATTACTACAGAACTGTCAGTTACTGATTGAATATACTCTGAAGATGGAATACCCTTGTTATAACTATTCAAGTCAACGATAAAGTTGATTTCATGCAAGAAATATCTAGTAATCTCGTTACCCTTGTTGCTGTAGTAACAAACTCTGAAAACTCCATCTACTATAAAGCCAACTTGATCGGATATTTTTCCAGCTTCCAAAAAATACTCCCCTTCTTTGTATTGATTGCAGATAAGATGGGAGTTAATCAATTCAATTTGTTGCTGATTTAGGGAATTAAATTGTTGAAGATAATCTATGAAAACGCTATTTGTCATTTCTTCAATTCATTAAACATACTTTCTGTTTGTCGTTTTATTTCTTTTAAGGTATCTGTCATCCAGAAGCGGTGGGTAGTTTTGATGTAATTTTTGATTAGCCACTTGAATAAGAAGTTTTTTTGATCAAAACCATAAGTCCATATTATCCTAGTTCTACCATCAGAAAGAGCATGATGACTGAAATGACCTCTTGCACGTTTCGCCACTCTTTTTAAGTCTATTTCCAGCTCGGTTAATTCATAAGCAAAACTTTTAGGGTTCTGCCATTCGATGATTGATTCAAGCAAGGTTTGACCAGTATTAAAGTGTACTCGCCTGCTGTCTCCAACTTTTGAAAAGTTGCCACTCACTGGTGTTGTCTTAACGATTTTTGGCAAATTATCATAGTTTCCCACACTACCAATTTCTTCTAAGTTCAGTTTGAATGATAATTCCCAATAAATTTCTATAGGTACATTTATTGTATCTTCTACTGTGTGCTGAACCCAATTCGAAGGAATTTGTCCGCTTGCTGTTGTTGCTACCATTGAAGTTGTGATCATAAATCTAAAAATTATATGCATAATATTGCTAATAATAACTTAATGTTGTAAAATTCGTTATTATTAACTTTTATATAATTGTCATTTGGCAATAAATTTTCTTTTAAGAAATTTCCGGCTCTCTTCCCCGCTACACACTGTCTATCAGGCTAAAGGAAATTACCGGTGCTGATTCTACTTTGTACAGTCTAACTACTTATCAATTACGACTTGGTTATATTCATTGTAGCCAGCTTCGTGAGCTACGGCGGGTAATTCTAAAATATAAACATGATTGCGCAATAAACTCTCTGAAGGAAGCTATTCATTAGCTTCTTTAACTCCGAATTTTTCGAATTAATCAATCAATTAAATTGAAAGCAACTTAAAAGCTCAATGACTAGCATTCAGTGACAGCACTCCAATAAAAAATAATTGGATAAATAAATACAAAAGCTTTAATAATAAATATGCAAATAGTTTATCTTCATAACGTAAAATTAGATATTCTTTCCTCCTACTTATAGATTTTTTTTCCACCATTGGTAGATAACTTGCGCCCTAGCTCCAGTTTGGGTGGTATATGCAGTTGCTCGGCAGCGAAGTGCGATTTCAAGGTTTGCGTATTTTATGTGGTAACGTAACAGTTGGGAGGGTTTGGAGAGCGCGGGTGCTCATGGTAGCATTAACTTATCACCTAAAGAAAACCTCAAATTCATCACCCGCAAACCCGTATCGCAAGCCGAAGTTGTTGCTACGATAAAAGGAAAAGTACAAACAAATCTAAAAACCACTTTTTAGCCCTTACAAAAAGCTTTATTTCTTACTTCTTCACCGACTTCAAGATGATTCTAATATCCTCCCTTAGAATTTGTGTTATAATGTCTTTAGTAACAATCGTTTTATTTAACGGTTCATTTTCACTTTCTTGATACCAATAAATATCACTTCTAATGAGGTATAAATTTTCAGGTAGTTGACTGACTTTGATAAATTTAGAGTTGCCTTTGAGACCTACTATTTTCTCTACGTATTCATATCCTTCGTCATTTTTGCTGTGTTTAGCTAAGTCTCGAACTTTCTTATCGGGAATAGCATTAAAGGAGCCGTCAAAAACAAATCCAAATTTTGACTTTTCAGAATAACAAATGGAAACGATGTGCTTTTCGTCATCTAAATGTACAATTCTGAAAAGGCTCAGCCATTCAAACCCCGCTAATTTCATTTCTTGGTGTAAAATTGCAGCAACCTCCAGTTCATTTAATCTTGCTGTCGATAGCTTTTTGGGTTGGTATTTTTTGTAGTCAGTATGGTCTTTGTAGTAGGAATAATAATTTTCACTATGGATTGAACTTTGCGCAACCATTGAAAAAGAGAAACCTAATATTAGTAAAGTTAGGAATTTAAACATTTTTTCGTTTGATTAGATTTTTTAAAATTTCTGTTTTATAAAATGCCTTTTTTAACTTCAAAAGATGCGGTTTTAGGCCTAGTTATTTTTAAGAATTGGTAACAACAGTCCAAAAAACAGCGCCTTAAAACTATTTACATTTGGCTAGTTTGGTTGAGAAACTTGGGGTTCTTTCGAAACAGGGGGTTGTGCAAGGGTTACGGGTGTTAGCGGTTAGCCTTTTATTCATCTACGTTTCCTGTAAACCAGTTATAGCCTTCAATTGTCTTATATTCTGTCGGCACAGAATTTAAAACTTTTAGCTTTTTGAATTTGTCACTATATGGACTGTCTGTTGAAATTATAATCTTTCCCGTTTTTCCTTTCTCGTTTTTTTCATATGAAACATATTCCAACGTGTCTACTTTTTCTCCATTCCATTTGTATTTATACATTTCTGTTTCGCCCGGATGCCCGTAACATACACCTCTTACTATTTTCTCTTTTGGTGAAAAGGTCGGATTTATAAATTCAAAGTTCTCGGAAAATGCTTTTTTGTCTTGTCTTAAAAGATAAACATTACTGAACGCTTTTAAACAACAACCATTTGCCCCATACCAGTTAACAACAAAGTTATTAAGTCCGTCACCATTTATGTCTCTAATTGTATCATTCACGTAAGTCATTGGCCACTGCTCGTGAGAAACTACTTTTTCAAATCTATTGTCACACTTTGAATAAATGTCGATATGAATGGCACCTGGGTCGTTTCTTCGTATTATTAAGTGAGGGTTTGCTTTTGTAAAGTAGTAGTCTAAAGTAATTTCAACATTTACGGGAATACTATCGGTTGAAACTTCATATTTTTCAATAAAACTGTCCTTGCCAAAATTTTGATTTGCAATTTTCAAAGCATCTTGCAGAATTTTGTCGAGCCTTAAACTGTCTGAATTGCCTTGTTCTTCAATTTTCTTTCTTTGCTCTAAACGCTCTTTTTCGTTTTTGCCAAGGTTGGTCTGCAAAGTAGCATTTGTAATCACAGCAACATTTTTTTTCTTGTTTGGCTGTCCGCACGAAAAAAATGTCATCAAAAGTACGAATGTTAATATGTATAATGTCGTCTTCATACGGTTACCGCTAACTCAACAATTGGCGAAGTTCTCACATTTATTTCAACTTTAAAAAAAATTCGTAAATTATTTACTTACAGCACATTGTGACAATAAATATATACGTATTTTTATATGTTAAAGCAGACACTTCTTTCGCCTTTTGTGTTATAAACAAAAAAAATCACTTTTTCTTCTCTGCTAAAATACGCACTTCCCCACTCCCTCACCTACCTACTTATAGGTATTTTTTCCACCATTTGTGGGTAACGTATGCCCTAGCCCCGGTTGCAGCGGCAGCCCGCAAAAAAAGACGGCTGCGTGAAGCGGCGGGTGTGGGCGACCCAAGAAGCCCAACACCTGCCGACTGAACGTGGCGTATTTTTTGAGGACTATAGCGAAAAACGGGATTAGCTTCTCAAAACCACTGAAAAACTAGCGCAGCAAACTAAAATGTCCGCGGATGGGTAATGAACGCGATCCAAAAGTAGCCTCGAACCAATAATCGCTTGCCGGAAGCGGATTCCTAGAAAGCGTGCCGTCCCAACTCGGATTTTGCGCGTTGAGCTCGTACAATAACTTACCGAACTTATTGAAAATGCGCACTTTCGATTCGGGGTAAAAAACCATTCCCTCAACCGTCCACAGATCGTTGAACGAATCGCCGTTGGGCGAAAAAAACCGCGGCGCACGCAACCATACAAACGGAAACTCGTGCACCTGGCAGCGCGCTAAATCGCGAATGTATAACACGTACTCGCCACCGCGACCCAAGGCAAACTCTGTTGAATTCTGAAAATTCAAATTGTCTAAGCTATACTCAAAATCAGTAACATTAGGAAGGCTAAACTGCAAAATGTTGTCTGTAAATGATAAAATGGGTACATCTGGAATCGGGTTTGCCGTAACTTCAAAGCGCTCTTCATAACTACAAGCTGTTGGCAACGTGATAACTACACTAAACGTACCTCCTTCGCTAATGCGAATTTGCCGCGCCGTGCTTCCCGTACTCCACACATACGAACTTCCTGCGCTTGCTTCAAGAAGCGTATCATCGCCCCGACAAATCGTTTGATTGATCGTTGCATTTTCCGGAACTTCAATCACGCTTAACTGCACAGGAATGCGCGTGCTCGAACAAGTCCCGTTCCAGGCTGCCACGTAATACGTTGCATTTGCGGTTGCGTTACTGATCGTGTAATCGCCTTCGGCTAATACGGTTGTCGATGTTTCCGAATCGTACCAGCGCACCGTGTTCGACCCAGCCTGAGCGGTTAACGTTACAGCACTGCGTTCGCAAACGGTAAATACAGGCGCTGCGGTAATAGCTGGCTCGGGCAAAACCGTTACAGTAACCGGAATACGCGGAGCAGAGGTGCAAGCGCCGTTAAACGGACTCACATAATACGTGGTGCTTGCCGTTAATTCGGGCGTGGTAAAACTGCTTCCGGTGGCCAATGGCGTACCTCCGGTAGACGTTGAAAACCAAAAGGTGTTAGCCGTTGTAGATTGTAAGATTACCGAATCGCTGCCACAAACCGAGGCGTTGGCAACTACCGGAAATTCCGGTAAATCGATCGTGGTGCTGGTGGCAATTTGCAAGGTTGGATCGCCGGGAGTACCGCCGTATTCAATTACGTAGCCCAGCGCTCGGTATGCTCCAGTGGTTTCGGCTGTAGGTCGCAAATCGTTCCAAGAACCGGGCAATCCAACGCCTGGAAAGGTAATGTGCGCGTAATCTTCGTCGTTGGCATTATTGGGTTCACCGGCATTCCAGAAAGCAAAGCCAATAGCGCTTCCGTTTGGGCCACCGTTCCAAAACGTTTGTCCGGTTTCGGGTCCGGTTACCCATTTCCAAACGCCTTCTTCCTCGGCATCGCTCGCGCCAATCCAGCCGGTTCCCGATGCTTGCTCGCCCGCCAACTGCGCTTCTTCGGCCGATGCTAGCGTAGCCAAATACCCTTGTAAACCATAGTATGTACTGGCTTGTGCAGCATTTCGGGCTTGCGGCCAAGTAATATTTTCTTGTGCTACATAGCGGTAGTAATGTCCGGTTGAGGGAAGGTAATTCGCCTGACCTATAGTAATCGAAAACGTACGTGTACCGCTGGCCGATAAATTGCTGTTGGTGTAACGCACATCGAAAACAGCCGCAATTAAATCGGTGTATAAAGCCGGACCACCAATGCCCGTAAGACTTAACTTGCCTTCCTGCTGACTCCAAGAAGCAACGATATTGGGATGCGAACCTGTTAAGCTTAGCAAATCTTCGCCGGCGGTGTAATTGGTCGTAATTTGAATGTAAAGGGCGTCGATCGCCGTATCATCGGGATCGGTTATGGTAAAAGTTTGCACAATCGGACTGGCAAAGTTGCGGCAATGCGTTCCTTGTCCGGTTGCAGCTAAAACAGGCGCTTGGTTTTGCGCCGCTAGCGGTAAAGAAAGAAATAGCAATATGAGTACGGATACAATTTTCATAGGATTTTTTGGCATGTAAACTGCGGTTTACGCAAAGTTGTACCTAAAGGCGCGTAAAGGAACAAAATTTTACGAGCGGAAAATTACCTAAATCCGCTTGTTTAACGAAATCACCCGTTCAAGATTAACAAAATACTTAACGTTTGTTGGAAATCCCAAAGATTTTACGACTATTTGGTAGCTATTCCCGCTGTTCGTTGCAAGTCCGCCGCTCGGCAACGGTTTGCACTGCGGTTTTTTGCGGCTTCCGGTGGTCGCCACCAAAACAGCGTGCGCACACGTTGCCGCTCGTACGGGCTTTCCACTGCCATCGGGGCTAGGCGTTTAGTGGAAGGACGTGGTGACGTTTGCCACTTCACGTATCATTTTTTGGGGAAACTAGTCCCGATAGCTATCGGGATAGACTCCGATGAGTTCCCACCTAACGTATCTTTTTGCCCTACATACCCCCCGTATCGTCGGTGCCTGAGCCTGTTGAAGGCAGAGAAGAAAGACTTTTTAGTATTAAGATTTGAATATTAAGACTTTTCGATGTTCACCATTTTACGTTTCATGTTCCCGCCCTAACCCACGTATCGTCGGAGCTTGATCCTGTCGAAGAGCGGTGCAATTTTTCAGGCGATTTGATACGTTCTGTGTTTTCCTCAACAGCTAAATTTCCCGCCTAATTCTGTGCGGTTCCGTGTTTTCTGTGCGAATAAAAGCTAGTGTATGATCTTGTCGAAGGCTAACCGAAAAGTTCGCAAAGATTTACGCAAAGTTCGCAAAGGGGAAATTTTTCGCTTTCTTCTATTTTTTCCATTTTTTCTATTTTTTCCATTCTTTTTATTTTCTCTATCTACTCACCTTTTAGTATTTTGCAACTGTATTTATAAACGCCAAATAGATTTATTATGAAAAAAAAGGAACTCTACTCCGCTCGTTTTTCTCGTTCAAACCGCACATTTTTCTTCGATATTAAAGAAACCGTATCGGGAATTGTTTACCTGCAAATTTCGGAAAGCAAACTCGTAGATGATCAATTTGAACACCAACGACTAAGCGTCTTTGCTGAGAGTTTAGACAATTTTACCGACGAACTTGCTAAAGCGAAGTACGCCCTACGTAAAATTTCGGAACAACGACATTCAGAAAAGAAACGGAAAACTCAAAAAAGGTAATTGCTGCGGTATTTCTATACCTTCAAGGTTCCGCACAATTGCTCGATAGCTACAACCAGTAACTCGACGTCGAGGGCTGCATCTGCCAAACGTAATTTTGCCTGAGAGAAGTTGTTTTGAGCAGTGCGATATTCAATAGCTGAGACCGTTCCGATCTTAAACTTATCGTCGGTGATTTCTAAGTTTCGGGCTGCAAGGGTTTCGTTCTCACGCTCAACTCCTAAACGCTCAATCGCAAACAGATAGCGAGAAAAAAGCTGATCAAACTGCGCTTGCAATTGCACAAGCACTTGATCTTCCGCCAAACGTGCGATTTCGACTTGAGTTTTAGCTACGCGCTCCAACCGATTTTGGTTAAAACCATCGAATAAGTTAAGACGGGCGGTAAAACCGTAAGTGAAATTTCGTCCAGTTGACTCGGTAACGAATCCAAACGGCGTTTGATTTCGGATTAAATTGTAACCCGTATTTACACTAAGTGTCGGATACCGCGAGCTTTTCGCCTGTCGAAGTTGCTGCTCGGCAATACGCTTGTTTATTTGTCCTAGTTGCAAAGTTGGATTCTCAGCAATCATTTTTGCTCTAAGCGCTTCTTTATCCAACGTAAGTAACTGTTGCGGTAGGTTTTCAACGGTGAAATCTACAAAATCGCGTCGGCCTAAAATGCCTGATAAGCTAACTTTCGTATCGCTCAAAACTTGTTGTAACTCGAGGCGTTGCGACCTGTCAGCGTTTAAATCAACTTCGGCGTTAAGCACTTCTAAACGTGCGGCTTTACCAATTTGAAAACGAGCTTGAACAATGCGCAAACGCTCTTCCGATACGCGAATCACCTCATCGAGCGTAGCAACTTGCGTTTGCAGCACCGATACGGTAAAATACGCATTGTAAAGCGCTGCCAATCGGTCGAGAACAGCTGCTTTAAACTCGGCAGTTCCTTGATTACGGATTTCGGCGAGTTCTTTTTTGCGAGAAAACATTCTAAAACCATCGAAAACGGTCCAGTCGAGCGCAACTCCGTAATTGATGTTTAGGTTTTTAGCACCGTCGATTTCAATTTCATTTCCGTTGGCTTGCGATTGAGTTTGGTTCAAAACCGTGTTGTTATTGGTAACTACAGCGGCAATTTGAGGCAACATTCCGGCATTTCCGGCGGTCACGTTTAGCGAGTCGACTACCGCTAACTTCTTCGATATATTGATTTCAAAATTAGCCGACAAAAGCTCGGCAACGGCTTTATCTAGAGGCAAAACTTGCTGACTAAAAGTTTCAGGCACAGCGAGGCCGAGCAAACTTAAATACAGCACAAATACAAGTTTTCGCATACTTAATCTTTAAGGTTCTGAAATTCTGGGCGTATCACTCTTTTTCGTGACCACATATAATACACGGCCGGAATTACATACAAGGTTAAAATCAAAGAAAAGATGGTTCCACCAACAATTACAATTCCCATTCCCATACGGCTTTTCGAGGCGGCGCCTAAAGAAATGGCAATCGGCAAGGCTCCCAGAGCAAGCGTCAGACTCGTCATTAAAATGGGTCGCAAACGCGATTCCGAAGCTTCCATAATGGCTTCCCATTTTGATTTGCCTTCTTCTCGCAATTGATTCGCAAATTCAACAATTAAAATGCCGTTTTTCGTTACTAATCCAATTAACATCACCGTTCCAATCTGACTGAAGATGTTCCAAGTTTGGCCAAACAACCACAACGAGAATAGTGCTCCGGCTACAGCCATTGGAACCGTTAAAATGATGATAAACGGATCGATGAAACTTTCAAATTGCGCGGCTAAAATCAAGAAAATTAGCAACAGCGCCAATCCAAATGCAAAGCTGGTGTTCGAATTACTTTCGGCAAAATCGCGACTCTCACCACCTAAATCGGTTGTAAATGTATCGTCGAGTACTTTTGCTTTCGCGGCTTCCATCGCGGCAATGCCGTCGCTCATACTTTTGCCGGGCGCTAAACCCGCGGAAACGGTAGCCGACATGTAACGGTTGTTGTGGAACAATTGCGGCGGACTACTTTTTTCCTCAATCGAAACCACGTTATCCATTTGGATTAACTGTCCGCTGGCATTTCGCACATAAATAGACGCTAAATCGATGGGCGTGTCGCGATCAGCTTTATCGAATTGTCCGATTACTTGATATTGCCTGCCGTTCATCAGAAAGTAACCAAATCGTTGCCCGCTAAGCGATAATTGTAAGGTTTGTGCAATATCTAAAACCGAAATTCCGAGCGATTCGGCTTTTTCGCGATTAATAGTTACGTAGATTTCTGGTTTGTTGAATTTTAAATTCACATCGGTGATGGAAAACGTTGGATCTTTGGAAATTTCTTCCATAAATGCCGGAACTTTCTCCTTTAACATATCGAAATTCTTGGCTTGAATAATGTACTGCACAGGCAAACCACCACGCCGATTCACGGAAATCGTTGGTTGTTCCGAAACGGCTGTCTTGATGTCGGAATATTTCTTGGTCCATTTCGTTAAATCTTGCGCGATATCTTTTTGCGCTTTCGAATCGCCGCGCTCATCGGGCTCCAGTAGTGATAAACGCACAAAACCACGGTTTACAGCGCCAGCGCCAAATCCGGGTGAGGTAACAACTAAACTCACTTTCTTTTCAGGAATCGAATCGTTGATTAAATTCGCGATTTCTTGCATCGAACGGTCCATGTAATCGTAGGTTGCGCCTTCTGGCCCAGTAATGTTAAGAAGAATCATACTCCGATCGTCGTACGGTGCCGTTTCTTTAGGTAAGATTTGATAGAATAAATACGATAATCCTAAACATCCGAGTAAGATCGGGAAGCTCAACCATTTTCGCTTCATAAAACCCTCTAAACTCTGATGGTACGAACGATTCAAATTCACGAAAAAGGGTTCGGTAAGTACATAAAATTTACTGCGTTTTTGTTCGCCGCCCTTCATTAAATAGGCATTAAGCATGGGCGTTAGGGTAAGCGACACAAACGCAGAGATAAGCACTGCGGCACCAATTACGATTCCGAATTCCCTAAACAAACGGCCAACAAATCCTTCTAAAAAAATCACGGGTAGAAAAACCGCTGCCAAGGTTATGGAAATAGAAATTACGGCAAAGAAAATTTCGTTACTTCCTTTAATAGCGGCTTCCACGGGTGTCATCCCCTCCTCTACTTTTTTAAAGATATTTTCGGTAACTACAATTCCATCGTCAACAACCAAGCCTGTAGCTAACACAATGGCCAATAAAGTGAGTACATTAATCGAAAAACCGCACAAATACATGATGAAAAAGGTGGCGATTAGCGAAACCGGAATATCGATAAGCGGTCGGAACGCAATGGCCCAATCGCGGAAAAACAAATAGATAACCAGCGTTACCAGAAGTAATGCAATGATTAATGTTTCGGCTACTTCAAGGATGGCTTTTTTGATGAACAAGGTTTGGTCGATTGCGACGTCGATTTCAAAACCTTTTGGTAAATCTTTTTTAAACTGTTCGTATTGCTTATAAAAAGCTTCGGCAATATCTAGGTAGTTTGTTCCGGGTTGTGGTATTAACGAAAGTGCTACCATGGTTTGTCCGGAATCACTCAAACGTGTTTCTAGATTTTCGGCTTCCAAGCTGGCATTTCCTACGTCGGCAAAACGAACGGTTTGCGTTCCCGAATTTTTGATAATCAGATTCTCAAAATCGGTTTCTTTCTCTAAATTACCGAGCGTTTTCACGGTAAGTTCAGTGTTTGCGCCTGTTAATTTCCCGCTCGGCAGCTCCACATTTTGGCTGGTCAATGCGTTTTGTACGTCTTGAACGGTAAGACCGTAGGCGGCTAATTTCACAGGATCAATCCACAATCGCATGGCGTATTTTCGCTGTCCCCAAATTTGAACGCTACTAACGCCGGGAATGGTTTGTAGGCGTTGCGCTAAAACGTTGTCGGCATAATCGGTGAGTTCCAACACGTTTTTCGAATCGCTTTTCATCGTCATTGTTAAAATCGGATCCGAATTCGCGTCGGCTTTAGAAACCACGGGCGGTGCTGTTAAATCTTGCGGCAGATTTCGAACGGCCTGCGAAACTTTATCGCGTACATCGTTTGCCGCTTCTTCTAGGTTTTTATCGAGATTGAACTCTATCGTAATAATACTGGTTCCTTGCGCGCTGGTACTGGAAATATTTCGAATACCGTCGACGGCATTAATTGCTTTCTCGAGGGGTTCGGTGATTTGCGATTCGATAATATCTGCGTTTGCACCTGCGTAATTTGTTTGTACGGAAATTTGAGCGGGATCGATCGAAGGAAATTCCCGAATGCCCAGAAAGGTATATCCGATTATTCCGAAAAGTACAATCAATAAATTGAGTACAATCGTAAGAACCGGACGGCGGATACTTAGTGTAGAAAGACTCATTTTATAACGATTGCTGGTTTAACTAAACTACCTTCTTTTAAAGCCATAACACCCGAAACAATTACTGTGTCGCCCGCGGTTAATCCAGAAGCTACAGCAACTCTTTGGTTGTCGCGACTAATACTTTCGATTTGCTTTTCGGTGGCTTTTCCGTTCTTAGCCACAAAAACTTTCTGGCCGTTTTGAATTGGAATTACAGCTTCTGTAGGAACGAAAATTGCTTTTTGGTTTTCACCGATATTGAGCAATACATCAGCAAAGGTTCCCGGAAACAGTTTTCCTGTTTTGTTATCTGCTTTTGCACGGATTTTCATGGCTCGCGTTTCGGTGGCAATTTCTGGTTCTATGGCATAAATACGCGCCGTTAATGTGTCTTTGATTCCAGCAATGCGAAATTGAATGTTGCTGTTATTCTGCAGCAGCGAACTGTATTTTTCTGGAATGGCGAAAGTAAGTTTCACCGTATTCGATTGCACTAATTTTCCGATTAGCGTTTGTGGTGTTACGTATGCGCCTTTGGATATCGATCGCAGACCAATTTTACCCGAAAACGGCGCGATAATACTTGTTTTTTGAATTTGTGCGCGAATGAGTTCGGTAGCCGATTTTGCCATTTCAAAATCCGAATTTGCTACGTCCAGCTCTTCTTTACTGATGGCTTCTTTTTCGAACAACAATTTGGCACGTCGCAAGGTTTCTGATGCTAGCTTCATTTTTGTTTGTGCCGAACCGAGTTGTGCGCGCAAATCGACGTCGTTAATTTTAATCAAGAGTTGTCCTGCACGCACGCTGCTGCCTTCTTCAAAGTAAATTCCGGTAACGATACCCGAAACTTCCGGACGTATTTCAATGGTTTCGTTAGCTTCAATGTTTCCAGCAACGGCAAGTTGTTCTGAAAATGGTTCGGCTGCGGCTATAATTGCTTGAACGGGAATGGGTTTATCTGATTTTGGACCACCGCCTTTTGAACCGGTATAGGCTTCCTTATTTGTATTTATTCTACTGACAATAAGATATATAAGAAGTAATCCAAGAACTACAAATACAAGGTTTTTTATCTTCATAAACGAGATAGGATTTTTGAGATTGCAAAGAAACAGGCTTTTTTGCAGTCCGATTTTGTATAATTTACAGATGCGACGTTAATTAAATCTAAAAAATTCAAATAGCTGGCCTATTTCGTGAAGCAAAGGTGCAAATAAAAAATCCGCCTAAACCTGAGCTGCAATCGTTTTTAACTATTGCAAGATTAGTTTAGACGGAGGTATTATTCTTCTTTTATAGAAAATAAAAACGCAGGATTTAAAAGTAAAATTCTGATTGTTATAGATTTACTTACCGCTATAAAATATCGTGGTAATCGGCATTTTTTTGAATAACTGCTTTTGCGAACGGACACAGTGGTAAAATTTTTATTTGCTTTTCTCTTGCAAAGTTTACGGCTGCTGCCACCAATTGCTTTCCGGCATTCTGACCTTTAAGAACTTCGGAAACGGCAGTATGATCGATAATTATTTTATCCGAGCCCGCCCAAACATAGGTCATCTCGGCTTCTTCTTTTCCGGCAACTTCAATGAAGAACTTGCCTTTTTTACCATCGTCGTGTTGTTTTATTTCCATGCTGTCATTGATTTATTTATGGAAAAGTACACAGAAACAATCAGCCGAAAGTCGTCGTTAAAAGAAATTTATGACTGTCCATGATTTAAGCTGCTGACTTTCAGCATTTTTCAAACACTTGCTTTTTGAAGTCGGATTGTGAACGTACTTCCAGAACCGTAATCGCTTTCAACGCTGATGCTTCCGCCTTGAGCCTCAATAAATTCTTTACTAATTGCCAAACCCAAGCCTGTACCTTCTGTTTCGGTACCCGGAACGCGAAAATACCGGTCGAAAATTTTGTCGATATACTGTGGAGCGATTCCTTGTCCGGTATCTTGAACGGCAATCGCTAAAGTAGTAGCTGAATGGAAAATGCGAATCGTAACCTGTGCATTTTCATGTGAATATCGAATGGCATTCGAAACCAAGTTAGTAAGCACCCAAGCGGTTTTTTCATGATCAATCAGCACTTTACTGTTTTCAGCAGTATCAGAAAAAACCACTGCTATTTGTTTCTGTTCTGCCTGCGTTTTGGTAGCATCGATTGCGTAACGAACAATCTCCGACGGCTGCTCGGGCATAAGCGTTAATTGAACATTTCCACTTTCCACCTGCGTAATGTTGAGCAATTCGCTCGTTATTTTTAGGAGTCGGTTTGTATCGTCTTTTATGCTGTCGACTAGATTCTTTTGCTCGGCATTTAATGTTCCAATTTGTTCGTTTTCGAGTAATTGCAGACTCATCTTTACTGAAGAAATTGGCGTTTTAAATTCGTGTGAAACCGTCGCAATAAAGTTTGTTTTAGCCGAATCGAGTTCTTTGTATGAAGTTACATTTCGTAGAAAAACGACGTGACCGACTAGCTTCGATTCGGCCTCGCCCGTAGGTTGTATTGCGATCGGAATAGTTTCTTTTTCAAAATAACTTTCTTTGTTTTCGGCGAAGATTTTCATGGGAACTTGACGCTTGTACGTATCGGTTTGCGCGAGTTCTAAATCCTGAATAAGTGTTCGAATTAAATCGTTTGAAACTGCTAAGTCCTTTGCAGGTTTACCGATGACGTCGGCAGTTTTTAACCCCGAGATTTTAATAGCTTGTTCGTTTGCGAAAATGATTTGCATTCTTTCATCTAGACCAATAACCGGATCATTCATGTTATTGATGAGTGTTTCAATCCGGCGTTTCTCCATCATTAACTTCGCCAAATTACTGTTGTTGTACTCCTCGAGCTTTTCGGCCATCGTGTTAAACGATTTTGCTAATTGGCCAAATTCGCTATGACTTTCAAAACGAACCCGTTGCGAATACTGCTGTGCGGCGATATTTCGAATGCTGTCGGTAATTTCACGAATCGGATTGGCAATGTGCGAAGGTAAATTCACCAAAAGGGTAAAAGCAATTACAAAGCAAAGCGTTCCCGTTATCGCAATCCAAGTAATAGCCTCGTTGGCTGTGGTGCTGGCAATCTGACTCTTACGTGCGATGGCATGCATGTTCAAGTCCATTAAAACATAAATTCCCGCTCGAATATCACTTTTAATAATATCTTGTTCTGAGCTGTTTTTCAACGCATTAAACTTGACGCGAATTAGGTTTGTTGCCTCGCGTTCACCGATTTCAGTGATGTTCTTTTCCTGATTTCGAAGGTTTGTTTCAAAGATATCGAGCGCCACTTCCGAACGATCTTCCAAAGAAATGAGCATATTCCTAGAGTATTCGAGTGTGTTGTAATTGGCATCTAAAATAGACTCGGTGTCGGTTTTCAGCGCATTGATGTTTCGAGCGCCAACTAAACTCAACACCACAATCAAAATAAAAAGTAGGCCTACACCTAACGTAAGTTTGGTTTTAATTTTCATCTACGAAAGTATAACGAGATCGATATGGCTGGAAGACAACTTCTTAAGCAACTGATTAAAAACATTGGTCGACAAAATAATGCGCAGCAAGCTAAAATGAGGCTTTCCGATACAAACGGTTGTAATCTTGCGCAATTCTGCTTGTTCGATGATGGTTTTGGCAACCGAAGCACTTTCAATTTTAATGATGTCGGCTTTTAATTCGGTCGCTAATTTAAAATGATTGATTAAATGTCGTTGCTTGTCGAGCGGTATTTTACTCGAACTTTCAGCAGGTGTTTGCACATACAGCACGTACCATTTGCTGTGGTAGTAATTGGCCAGACGCGCGGTTTTTCGGATTACAGTTTTGGCTGTTTTGTCGTTACTGCTGATACAAGCCATAAAGCGTTCGTGTTTTATGGAATTTGGTTTGGTAATTTCAGTTTCAACTTTTCGTTCGACTTGCGAAGCTACTTCCTTGAGAGCGAGTTCGCGGAGCTGCAAAATATGTTCGCTTTTAAAAAAGTTATTGAGCGCCCAAGGAATTTTCTCTGCGGTATAAATCTTTCCTTCTTTCAGTCGCGTGATCAATTCATCGGCGGTTAAATCGATGTTTACGACCTCATCGGCTTGAGCCAAAACGCTGTCTGGCACGCGTTCTTTAACATCTACACTCGTGATTTCCTTGATTTCCTGATGCAAACTTTCAATGTGTTGAATATTCACCGCCGAAATAACATTAATTCCGGCGGAGATTATCTCAAGAACGTCTTGCCAGCGCTTTTCGTTTTTACTTCCTTCCACATTGGTGTGCGCCAACTCATCGACTATAACCACTTCAGGCCGTAAATTAATGATTGCCTGCACGTCGAGTTCTTCTAATTCTTTGCCTTTGTAGAAAATTTTACGTCGCGGAATTAGTGTTAAACCCTCAAGTAATTCGTGTGTTTCTTTGCGGTTGTGCGTTTCGATAAAACCTATTTTAACATCGATACCGTTCGTCATCAACGTTTTAGCTTCTTGCAGCATCCGATACGTTTTACCTACACCGGCACTCATTCCGATGTAAATTTTGAACTTTCCCTTCCGAGATTTTTTAATCAAGTCAAGGAAATGCTGTACGGTTTTATCTTTTTCGGTCATATCAAAAAGAAAATGCTAAAGCTGTGGTAATAAGATAGTTTTGCGGAGCTGGAGCGTCATCGTAGGTATAAATCCGATCTTTAGAACTAAATCCGCGTGCTTCGATACGCCAAACAGCATTGGTCGTAATTTGATAATCGTAATTTACGGAATAACTTGCCGTTTGAAAACCGTTTGGTGAAGTGGTAGCGATAATTACTTGATCTTCATCGTTGTAATATTCGGCTCGTGCAGCGAGTGTCGACTTTGAACTTAGCACATATTTTCCGATTAAAACTGGCGAATACCACGCGTGATAGGTTTTGCTTTTTTTGGCTGTTTGCTGTGCGCCAATATCAAAACCTGCAATCAATCCGAATTTATCTGTGAGTTGAAATTGTCCGTAGAAGTTGTGGAAGTAGCGCATTTTACGGTCAATATCTGGTGAATCGCTTCCCACAAAAGAACTGCTATTGAGCGTAACTTTCGCACTGGGTTTGAAGGTAATTTGGTGTCCGAACGCTAACGTGTTATTGCCTTCCACACGCTGAATACGTTGCCAACCGTTTAGCAACAAGCCACTTACAAACCATTTCCCTGACGGGGAAGTATAGGAAACCTTGACACCACTTTCGTAATACGGAGAATTATCGGCGAGAATACTGCGCGTTAGATTCCAACAGTCTTTTCCAACGGCACTTTCAAAACCGATGTGCGAAGCAAAAATCCCTGCATCGATCCACAAATTTTTGTTTTCGGATAGCTTAACTCCGACGTTTGCTTCAAAGATGTTCTGTAAAGTAGGCGACTCGGAAGCTAGGTTTGCATCGGCATACGTTCCTGCCATCACAGCTAAATTTCCGCGTAAGCGTTCGGATGAATACGCAGCCTTCACAAATCCTAAATTCAGATTTACTTCGTTGTGTTTGTTGTGGGAATACACTCCCGCTGAACGCAGATGATCGTCTGGGTTTGCAAAATCGTAACCGTAGTAGGTTTCCAGATATCCGCTAAATGTTAGGTTTGAAGATTTGGAGTCGGTTTGCGAGTACAAACTTCCGCTTAGCGCCAAAAATATAGGTAAAATTAATTTTCTCATGATTTTATTTCAGCTTGTCGAGTGCTGCGTTTAATTTAACAACGTTGATTTTTGTGGTTCCGAAAACACCTAAAAACGGCTTTTCGATATGTGCTTCGACCAATTTTTTCAATTTTTCGATTTCAATGTTACGAACTTTTGCGATGCGATTTACTTGAATTTGCGCCGCAGGAACTGAAATATTGGCATCTAATCCACTTCCGCTGGCTGTAACTAAATCAGAAGGAATATCGCTCTTTTTAATACCGGGATTATGCACTAAAAGTGTATCAATTCGAGCTTGAACAATAGCTAAATACTCTGGGTTTGAAGGTCCTTTATTACTTCCGCCTGATCCTGCGGCATTGTAATCAACGGCAGACGGTCTGGACCAAAAGTAACGATCGCTGGTAAAAGCTTGACCTACGTTTTCGTAAAATCCATGCTCGTTCTTAGTAAATGCTTTGTCTTCGGGAACTAATTTTGAAATTCCCAAAATAGACAATAGGTAGAATCCGCAAAATAAAACGGCACAAACGGCTGTTAGTCGTAACCCTATTAAAAATGATTTTTTCATGACGGTAATTAGATGAAAAGTGAAACAAGAAGATCGATGGCTTTAATTCCGATGAAAGGAACGATTACGCCTCCGAGTCCGTAAATCAATAAATTTCGTCGAAGTAATGCGCTGGCACCAATTGGTTTGTACGCTACTCCTTTCAGCGCAAGCGGAATTAGCATAGGAATAATAATGGCATTAAAAATCACCGCAGATAAAATCGCACTTTCGGGACTGTGCAATTGCATGATGTTTAGCCCTTGCAAAGCCGGAATGCCCATAATGAACAAAGCGGGAATGATTGCGAAGTACTTAGCCACGTCGTTTGCGATACTAAATGTGGTTAAAGTTCCGCGTGTCATAAGCAATTGTTTACCAATTTCTACGATTTCAATCAATTTTGTCGGATCGTTATCCAAATCGACCATATTTCCAGCTTCTTTGGCCGCTTGTGTTCCGCTATTCATAGCTACACCCACATCGGCCTGAGCTAAGGCAGGAGCGTCGTTGGTTCCGTCGCCCATCATCGCTACCAAGCGACCGTTGGCCTGTTCTTTCTTGATGTAGTTCATCTTATCTTCGGGTTTTGCTTCTGCGATAAAATCATCGACGCCCGCTTTTTCAGCTATGAACTTTGCCGTAAGCGGATTATCGCCTGTAACCATTACCGTTTTGATTCCCATTCTGCGTAAGCGCTCGAATCGTTCTTGGATTCCGGGTTTAATGATGTCTTGAAGTTCTACAACACCAAAAGGAATTTCGTTTACCGACACAACCAAGGGCGTACCACCGTTAGCCGAAATGGCTGTCACTTGATCGAGAATTTCTTTAGGAAATTCATTTCCAGCAGCTTCACACAATTTCCGAATGGCATCGGCAGCACCTTTTCGAATGCGTTTGTTTCCTAAATCAACGCCACTGCTGCGCGTTTCGGCGGTAAAGTTTATAAAACGAGCTTCGGCAGAATAAAAATCGTGTTTGTTAACATTTGCCAATTCGATAATCGACTTTCCCTCGGGCGTTTCATCGGCCAATGAACTTAGAACTACCGCTTCTTTAAAAGCATCGTCTGAAACGCCGATTGCTGGATAAAATCGCGTTGCCTTTCTGTTTCCGATGGTAATCGTTCCTGTTTTATCGAGTAGCAATACATCGACATCGCCTGCTGTTTCTACGGCTTTTCCACTTTTAGTGATTACGTTAGCACGAAGCGCACGATCCATACCCGCAATTCCGATTGCAGATAAGAGTCCGCCGATCGTCGTTGGAATCAAACACACAAAAAGCGAAATAAATGCTGCGATGGTGATTGGCGTATTGGCATAATCGGCAAAAGGTTTTAAAGTTACTGTTACGATTATAAAAACGAGTGTAAATCCGGCAAGTAAAATGGTTAACGCAATTTCGTTCGGCGTTTTTTGCCGACTTGCGCCTTCCACTAAAGCAATCATTTTATCGAGAAAACTCTCGCCTTGTTCGGTAGTTACACGCACTATAATCTTGTCGGAAAGCACTTTTGTTCCACCAGTCACCGAACTTTTATCGCCACCAGCCTCGCGAATTACCGGAGCCGATTCACCAGTAATGGCGCTTTCATCGATTGTGGCTAAACCTTCAATAATTTCACCATCCGCAGGAATGATATCGCCGGCTTCGGAAATAAAGACATCATTTTTTTGGAGATCAGACGATTGAATTTCTTCTAGTTCAATTTTATCCGAATTCGTAAAATTCCGTAAGCGTTTTGCCGGCGTTTCAGCACGTGTTTTTCGCAAACTATCGGCTTGTGCTTTCCCACGCGCTTCGGCGAGAGCTTCGGCAAAATTGGCAAATAACAGCGTAAGGAAGAGGACAACAAAAACAGTTAAATTGTACGCCAATGAGCCTTGAGATTCTGCGCCAGCGATAATCCACAAACAAACTGCAAACATCACAGCAGTTCCGATTTCGACGGTAAACATCACCGGATTGCGAAACATTTTGATTGGATTGAGTTTGATGAACGATTGTTTTAAAGCTTCTATTAAGAAAGCTCTTTCATATAAAGATGCATTTTTTGCCATGAGACGTTATTTAGACATTGAAAAATACTCGGCGAGTGGACCAAGAGTTAGCGCTGGGAAAAAGGCTAGCGCTGCTAATATGGCGATTACCGCGAAAGTCATTAAACCAAAAGTTGCAGTATCTGTTTTCAGCGTACCAGCGCTTTCCGGAATGTAGTTTTTTGAAGCCAGAATTCCGGCGATGGCAACGGGCCCGATGATAGGAAGATAGCGTGCCAACAGCATGACAATTCCGCAGGCGATATTCCAAAATGGTGTGTTGTCTCCTAAACCTTCGAAACCGCTGCCGTTATTGGCACTAGACGAGGTAAACTCGTATAACATTTCGCTAAAGCCGTGATAACCTGGATTTGCCAGCCAAGCGGAATAAGTTTCGGGATCGGAAGTAAATACCGCGCTTGCAACAGCCGTTCCTGTTAAGATTAGCAGCGGATGTAAAAGGGCAATAACCATAGCAATTTTCATTTCTTTGGTTTCGATTTTCTTTCCAAGAAATTCCGGCGTTCTTCCGACCATCAAACCACTAATAAAAACCGCAAGGATTATGAAGATATAGAAATTGAGAAATCCTACTCCTACTCCACCAAAGAAACAATTTATCATCATTCCTAACATCGCGAATGAACCTGTTAACGGCGTTAGGCTGTCGTGCATAGAATTTACGGATCCGTTACTGGTGCAGGTAGTGAAAATGGCCCAAGTGGCCGATGCTGCAGAACCAAAACGAACTTCTTTACCTTCCATGCTTCCGAGCGGCTGACTCACGCCAAGATCCGCAACAGCGCTATTTCCTTGCATTTCAAAATAAACCGACGGGAGCGCTAAAATCAGAAATCCCAGTGTCATTACACCAAAAACTATGTAAGAGAATTTTCGCTTATTCACATAAATTCCCATTGCGATTATCAGTGCCATCGGAATTAACAAAATAGATACAGTTTCTACGATATTGGTAAAGTAGCTCGGATTTTCCATGGGGTTCGCCGAGTTCGGACCGTAAAATCCGCCTCCGTTCGTGCCGAGCTGTTTGATGGCAACGAAAGCAGCAACAGGTCCGCGGCTAACTTGTTGTTCGGCACCTTCGAGAGTTCTTACGGTATCTTTTCCATCGAATGTCATTGGAGTTCCGTTAAAAACCAAGATTGTTGCTACGATAATCGATAAGGGAAGTAAAATTCTGGTGCTGCTCCGTACGAAGAACGCATAGAAATTGCCCAGCGTTGTAGTGCTGCGCTCCCGCATAGATTTGAAAACGGCCGCACTGATGGCAATACCGCAGGCTGCGCTGATAAACTGCCACAACATGAGCAGTAACTGTCCGAGATAAGAAAGTCCGGTTTCGCCCGAGTAATGCTGAAGATTGGTATTGGTAACAAAACTTATGGCGGTATTGAACGCCAAGTCGGCCGACATGGAAGGATTATTATCTGGATTTAGTGGTAAATTACTCATGTTTGTTAGAACGAGCATGGATAGGATAAACCAGGTAACGTTAATGGATAATAGGGCTATAAGCTGCTGCTTATAGGTCATTTCCACGCAAGGATTTATACCTGAAAGTTTGTAGATTACTTTGTCGAGCGGATTAAAGATTCGATCAAGCCAGGTTTTCTCGAAGTTAAAAACTCTTGCGATGTAGCTACCGAGCGGAAATGCAAGTATTACTACGGCTACAAACATTAAAAGCGCTCCAAATATTTCTGAATTCATAATTTTATATTGAAGTGTTTTTAGAATTTTTCGGGTTTAAGCAGCACATAACACATATATACGAATGTGGCTATAGCGATGATGAAAAGTGCTAACATGGGATTTAGATTTTATCGAACCAGTCGATTGATTTAAACAAAATGGCGTAAATAAGTACGCCAAGCGTAGTGAAAAGTAAAACTGGCATGATTTAGGGTTTTAGATTTAGAAAGGAACTGGAAGGAAACATTTGAAAAGTCGCTTTTGAACGACCAACCATTGTAATTCGATTTTTCATTTGAAATAATTTAGAATGTTGGGAGTTTGGCAAAAAGCTATCCGTTTATTCTACAGAAATATAAAATAATGAATTACAACCACTTGGAATTTCACATAATAGAACTTAATGTAAAAACCCTATCATTTTGAAAGGGTCGGTCGTATCGTTTTGCAATTAACCTCCCTCATGCCCGCCCTATGAAAAACTGACCATATAGGCACATAACTAGCTACTTCTCGCAACAAAACCTATTTGTCTATGTAGTTTAAAATACTGACCACATAGGCACATAACTAGCTCCTTCTCGCAAAAAAACCTATGTGTCTATGTGGTGTAAAATGCTGACCACATAGGCACATAACTA
>NZ_JAIXYH010000005.1 GCF_027490375.1 Flavobacterium sp. | reverse complement strand
GTAATGATAATTTCAAACAAATTGTAATTTCGCTTTACGGGGCGGGGGTGGAAGTTCCCAATAATAGTATAAGCAAGCGCATTTTTAAAACGCTTTTTCCTTCAAATCCGGTGCAAAATCGTGTTCCGAAAAAGTGCTCCGAAAATCAATTCAAAACAGCTGAAAATTTACGGAAAACCCGTAATGATAATTTCAAACAAATTGTAATTTCGCTTTACGGGGCGGGGGTGGAAGTTCCCAATAATAGTATGAGCAAGCGCATTTTTTCAACCGCTTTCTCCTTCAAATCGGGTGCAAGATCGGCCGCGAACATAGCACGCTTTTTGGAAAATTGTGAATTGATCGTGATAGTAACGTTAAAGCAAGCTTGGGTTTTAAAAACTAAGACTTTGAACTCAAACGTTTTATTTATGCACTTTCGTAGGTTACGCTGCTTCGCGTTAAGGACTGCAACAGAAAGCCTTTTTTGGGGTGGCGTTTAAGCCCCAAAAAAGCTTGGAGTGTAAGGCCTGACGGCGGCCCACGCGAAAATACGTTTGCGAAGCGTTACGAATCTGGCCGCCGGAACGCCCAAAAAAAACAATTCATTTTTTAACCTGTAGGTCGCCGTAAGTTGATGAATAAATTACTACAAGCCGACGACCGTGAATTTACAGCATTAATCACAGATTTTTTGCTGTGCTGTTTGCTCCAAAACGAATCAACACGAATCAGGGATTGCGCTCGTGCCTCGCGACATCCCTGAGCGCTCCGCGCTGAAAATCAAAGACACGCTAAAATCCGACTGAGCAAAGCTCGAAACAAATCATAAAAACGAACCAACACGAATCAGGGATTTCGCTCTTGCATCGCGACATCCCTGAGCGCTCCGCGCTGAAAATCAAAAACACGCTAAAATCCGACTGAGCAAAGCTCGTCGGATTTTAGCGTGTTTTTGATTTATTCGTGACCTCGGAGGGATTCGAACCCCCAACCCTCAGAGCCGAAATCTGATATTCTATCCAGTTGAACTACGAGGCCGCCTTATGTAAGGAGTGCAAAACTATAAAAAAGAACTACGCACCCAAGTGTTTTTTAACAAGACTCGATACTAATTTACCATCGGCCTGACCCGATAAAGCTGCCGTAACTAGCCCCATAGCTTTACCCATATTCGCCATACCTGATAGTCCATTTTCATCTAAAATAGCTTTCACGCGCGCATCTACCTCTTCTTCAGATAATTGCTGTGGCAAAAACCGTTCAATCACTTTTATTTGCTCCAATTCTGGCGCTGCCAAATCAGCGCGCCCCTGCTCTGTATAAATACTAGCGCTGTCTTTACGTTGCTTTACCAAACGCTGCAACAATTTTATCTCTTCAGACGGATCCAAATCCTCTTTCGCCCCCGATTCGGTTTGGGCCAATAACAAAGCCGATTTTATAGCACGTAAAGCCTCTAAAGCAACCGTATCTTTAGCTTTCATGGCTGTTTTTAACTCTTCTGTAATTTGCGCCGCTAAACTCATGATTTCTAAATTTGAAGTGCAAAGGTACGCAAACTAGCGCGCGTTTTAAAACCAAAGAATCCATAAAAAAACCCGAAGTTTCCTCCGGGTTCGCTATTAATAATTATAAACGTACCTAATCTACATTGTCGTGTAAAAACGAATTGTTTGAACGCAGCTGTATATCGTTATTGCTATCAATTCCCAACGAAGTACGCGAAGCACTGTTCGTATTTGGTCCTTGTGTTAAGTCAATACCCGATCTTTTATATGCCGGCTCGCGTTCCAACTCGTCTATGCGCGCACTATTGCTGTGAAACTTGTAATTGAACTCTTTCAACTTTCTGCGACGCTCTTCCGCTTTCAATCGATTCACTTCCTCCAAACTCATGTCGGTCGGATTGATATCAACAGGTGCCGACTGGTTCGTAGCACTTGGCGTTTGAACAGGCGTTGCAGGGGTTTCTACTTGTTTCAAGGTAATGTTTAATTCTGCCGGAATTTGCTCCTCTGCTTTAGCTTGTGGCTGACTCTGAAGTAGGCTGTTCTCAAACTCCATATATTCTTCCAACGAATGCACAATTACACCATTTGAAGTAACGTCGGTAACCGGAACTACTTCTAAAGCTTCAACTACTTTTATTTCTTTGGTTTCTTGTGGAAGATCGAAAAGTAAGGTAGGCGCTTCCGTTTTTTCTGGCTGCGTTAACGGTAAGTCAAACGACAAAGAGATCTGCTCTTTTTCAACGCTTGCAACTGGTTTTTCTGTTACAACTTGCGTTGGTGTAAAGAAGAAGTCTTGCTCGGCTAATGGAGAAACAATTTCGAATGTTACATCGATATTTCTGATAAACTCTGTCGTAGCAATTAGTAAATCCGACTGTGGTGTTTCTACTACGGGAGCAGCTGGCGTTACAATCTCGGGTGTAAACTCCACTGCGGCAGTTATATCTTTAATCGGTTCTTCAACCAACTCGTCATCTAAATTAAAAACGACTTTCGATTCAGCAACAACAGGAGTTTCAATCACAGGCGTTGGCAAAACGTAACCTGGCGTTAATTGCTGTGTTAATTTTTGCTCGTCTTCTAAAGTGTGAATAATCCGATTTGGAGCGGTATTCACGATTTCGCTTTGTTGATCGGCATTGAAACCTGTTGCAATAATGGTTACAGAAATAGCTTCGCCTAATTTCTCATCATCGCCCACACCCATAATGATGTTGGCATTTCCGCCTGCTTCTGCTTGGATGTGCTCGTTGATTTCTCCGATTTCATCCATTGTAATCTCGTCGGTACCAGAAACGATAAGCAACAATACGTTTTTCGCACCCGTAATTTTATTGTCGTTTAGCAAAGGTGAATCCAAGGCGTTTATGATGGCTTCTTTCGCGCGGTTTTCGCCACTGGTTGTAGCCGAACCCATAATTGCTGTTCCGCTATTCGACAAAACTGTTTTCGCATCTTTTAAGTCGATGTTTTGTGTATAGTGGTGCGTAATTACTTCTGCAATACCTCTTGAAGCGGTTGCTAAAACTTCATCTGCTTTAGAGAATCCGGCTTTAAAACCAAGATTTCCGTAAACTTCGCGCAGTTTATTGTTGTTGATTACAATAAGCGAGTCTACCTGCTTGCGCAAGCGTTCTACACCGGCAAGTGCTTGTTCATGACGTACTTTACCTTCAAACTGAAACGGAATTGTTACGATTCCCACAGTAAGGATATCGCGTTCTTTAGACAATTTCGCAATTACAGGAGCAGCACCGGTTCCTGTACCGCCACCCATACCGGCAGTAATGAAAACCATTTTGGTGTTGCTGTCTAGCATTTTCTCGATTTCATTGACGCTTTCTATAGCCGCTTGCTGTCCGATTTCCGGATTTGCACCTGCGCCTAAACCTTCTGTTAATGTTACGCCTAACTGAATTTTGTTTGGCACCGGGCTATTTTGTAAAGCTTGCGAATCAGTGTTACACACAATAAAATCGACGCCTTTTATGCCTTGTTTAAACATGTGGTTGATTGCGTTACTTCCGCCGCCACCCACGCCGATAACTTTAATTACGTTTGATTGATTTTTTGGTAAATCAAACGCGATACTTCCAAAATCTGAGTTGCTTTCCATATTATGGGTATTTTACTGATCTAAATTGTTATTCTGCATTCTCAAGGAAATCCTTGATTTTCTCTACATATCTGTCGAAAAACGACTTTTTCATTTTGCCTTCTGTTGAGTTGGCCGACTTCGGTTCCATCGGTGTTTCTTCAATAGCAACTGCCTCGGCAGGAGCAGCTGCAACAGGTTCTGCCTCAACAATAGGCTCTGGCTTTGGCGTTGAAACAACTTCCGGAGCAAACTTCACAGCTGATTGTGTTTGGTTGCGAATGGAATTCATAACCAGACCTACAGCAGTAGCGTAAAGTGGCGAAGATATTTCCTCGTCTGAATCGCCTGCTAAATGCTCGTTCGGATAGCCAATTCGCGTATCCATACCGGTGATGTATTCCACCAATTGTTTGATGTGCTTGAGTTGTGCTCCTCCGCCCGTTAAAACAATACCGGCGATGAGTTTTTTGCGAGGACTCTCGTGACCATACGCTTTAATTTCCGCGAAAACCTGCTCGATAATTTCAACAACACGAGCATTAATTATCTTCGACAAGTTTTTTAGCGATATTTCTTTAGGTTCGCGATTTCTCAAACCAGGAATCGAAACAATTTCGTTGTCTTTATTTTCTCCTGGCCAAGCCGAACCGAATTTCACTTTCAGTAGTTCTGCTTGTTTTTCGATTATCGAACAGCCTTCTTTTATGTCTTCGGTAATTACATTTCCTCCGAAAGGAATAACGGCTGTATGGCGAATGATTCCGTCTTTGAAAATAGCCAAATCGGTAGTTCCACCACCAATATCGATTAACGCAACGCCGGCTTCCTTCTCTTCCTGACTTAAAACCGCATCGGCCGAAGCCAAAGGCTCGAGAGTTAATCCAGACAACTGAATTCCGCTGCTTTGGATGCATCTGCCTACGTTTCGAATGCTTGCCGCCTGACCTACAACCACGTGAAAATTCGATTCCACTCGACCACCCGACATACCAACTGGCTCTTTGATGTTGGCTTCACCATCGATCTTAAAGTCTTGTGGCAGTACGTGAATAATTTCTTCGCCCGGTAACATAGCTAGTTTGTGAACTTGTGCAATTAATTGTTCGATATCCTGATCGCCAATTACTTCTTCTGGATTCGGGCGACTGATGTAATCGCTGTGTTGTAAAGAACGAATGTGCTGACCCGCAATACCAACCACTACATCTTTGATTTTGTAGCCAGATACACTTTCAGCTTCGGCAACAGCTTGTTGAATAGATTGAATGGTTTGGGTAATGTTATTTACTACACCACGTGCAACGCCCAAACTTTTCGACTTCCCTACTCCGAGAATCTCAAGCTTTCCGTACATATTGCGCTTGCCAATCATGGCTACAATCTTGGTTGTACCGATATCTAAACCAACCGCTATTTTTTCGTTACTCATAACTATTTATTTTGTGCACACTACTTGTTTTGTAAATCTCAAATTAACGAGCTTGTATTTTTCTAAACTCTTGTCGGCTTCTGCTTTAAAATAGAAAGCTTTGTAATTGCAAAACTTTCTATGTATGTGCTTTGGCTCACCAAAGTCGATTTTAAAATCATAACTCCGGCTCAACATCAGTAAAGAACCATTTGGGGCAATTTTTACTCCGATGATGTCTTTCTTTAAAAAAGAATCATCGTTGATGTACTTCAAGACTTCACAAATGTCTTTTGTGTTTTCTTTGGTAATTGCTCCTGTAACAAGCGGAACACGCGCCGAAGTCAGTTCAGACAGCGGCATTTTAGTCCCTGCATCGTCAATATAAAAAATCATACCATCATTTACCCAACGCGCCACGGGTGCGCGTTGCTCAACTTTAGCTCGTAAAACGCCGTCGATTCCCAGCGAAACTTCTGATTTTTTGATCATTGGATTCGCGTTAAGCGTGTGCTCCAATTGATTCAAATCTAAATTTTCTTTTGCGTGGCTTCCTGCCTCTCTAATATTTTCTATTAACAATTTATTAACCGTCGTTTTGCTAATAAACTGATCTTTTGTCGGTTCGAAAAAGACCAAAGTCTTTGCAATTTGTCGGCTTTTATTGCGGTTTACCGAGAAAGCGTACAAAGCAATCAGTACCAAAAGCATGGCAAATAATCGGATATTGTATAGGAGATTTCTCTTTTTACTCGCTTCCATGTAACATCTTTTTTATATCACTTACCAAGACACCGATATCGCCTGCACCAATCGTTAAAACAATCCGTGCTTTTGACTGGCGTATAGTTTCCAGAATCGCCGATTTTTCGATCAACACTGCTTGTTTGTTTTCCATCTGCGAAAGCAACCACGAGCTAGTTATTCCAGCAATAGGCAACTCTCTCGCAGGATAAATTTCCAACAACGCAACTTCATCAAACGCACTTAACGCCTTCGCGAAATCGGCTCCAAAATCTTGCGTCCGGCTGAACAAATGCGGTTGGAAAATGGCCAAAATACGATCGTTCGGATACAATTCGCGCAAAGCCTGATGCACGGCTGCAATTTCGGTTGGATGATGTGCGTAATCGTCTATATAAACACGTTCGTCTGATTTATACACTTGGGAAAATCTGCGTTCAATTCCGCGGAAGCTCTTCAATGCTAGTTTGATATCGGCATTAGCAATTCCGTAGGCTTTTGCCATAGCCAAAGCGGTTAAAGCGTTGCTAAGATTGTGGCGTCCCGGAAGTCCAAATTCTAAATCGCGAATTTCCTCTTCAAAATACCGAACATCAAAAACATAGTTTCCATTTTCGATTCGAATATTTGTTGCGGACACATCGGCGTTTTCGGTGCTCGATATGGTATGTCCTGCAATGGGAATGCCTTTGGCAACAAATCGTTTATCAGCAGCTACTTTTTCAGCAAACTGATTAAATCCTTTGGCTATATTTTCCGCAGTTCCGTAAATATCCAGATGATCGGCATCTACAGAAGTTACACAAAGTAAATCAGGCGAGAGTTTTAAAAAAGAACGATCAAACTCATCGGCTTCCACAACGGTGACTGTCTTTCCCGTTCCAATTAAATTACTGCCGTATTGCTCAACAATTCCACCAACAAAAACCGTAACATCGGAATTTGCAGTGTATAAAATATGCCCCAAAATAGCCGAAGTTGTAGTTTTACCGTGTGTTCCAGCTACAGCAAAACAAAAGGTGTCTTGCGTTATTAAGCCCAAAACTTCGGCGCGTTTCATGATCTGATACTTATGCGTCAGGAAGTAGTTCCATTGTGCATGATCTTTTGGAACCGCAGGCGTTAGCACTACCAAGGTTTCATCGGGATTAAAATCCTGAACGATACTTACATCTTCAGAAAAGCAAATAGCAATTCCGAGTTCTTGTAAACCGGCGGTTATTGCCGAAGGCGTTTTATCGTAGCCCGAAACTTGTTTTCCCAAACGGTGAAAATACTTAGCTAGAGCCGACATGCCGATGCCGCCAATCCCGAGGAAATAGATGTATTTTATATGTGCTAACTTCATCTCTTTTGCAGGATTTCAAAAATTAAATCGACGATATCTTGAGTAGCTCGTGGCTTTGCCAACTGCTTAATATTTTCTGATAATTGCTTTTGCAAATCGTTGTCGCGGAACAAATTGGAGAATGTACTTTCGAATGCTGTTTCGAGTTCGCTTTCGCGGAGCATCATTGCTGCATTTTTATCAACTAACGACTGTGCATTTTTAGTTTGATGATCTTCGGCAACATTCGGACTAGGAATAAAGATTACTGGTTTTCCTACCAAACAAAGCTCGGAAACAGACGAAGCTCCTGCGCGAGAAATAATGATGTCGGCATTGTTGTAGGCTGTTTCCATAGACTCGATAAAAGCCGAAACTATGATTCCGTCGGAGTTGTATTTAGTGTATGTACTCTCATAATTTTTACCACATTGCCAGTATACGTTAATTCTGAGACTTTTGAAGAGTGGTAGGTGTTTTTCTACCAGTTTATTCACGGCATAGGCACCTAAACTTCCGCCTAAAACCAGTAAAGTAGGTTGATTGTTATCAAAGAGCTTTTGACTTGGTTTTTCGGAAGCAACAACTAGCGATTGCCGTACTGGATTTCCAGTAAGCCGAATCTTGTCTTTTGGGAAGAAACGTTCTAGCTTATCGTAGGCTACACAAATGACGGCTGCGTATTTAGCCAACCATTTATTGGTAATTCCTGGAAATGAATTCTGTTCTTGTAAAACTGTTGGAATTCCGGCAAAAGCTGCTGCTCGCAATAATGGTCCGCTGGCAAAGCCTCCGGTTCCAATACAAACATCTGGTTTGAATGACTTAACAATACGATAGCTGTCAATCAACGATTTCAATAATTTTATGGGAAACAATAGATTGTCGACCGTTAGTTTGCGTTGAATTCCGGCAATCCACAAGCCCTTTATCGAATATCCGGCTTGCGGGACCTTTTGCATTTCCATTTTATCTCGTGCGCCCACAAAAAGGATATCGGCATCCGGATTTCTGCGACGAATCTCATCGGCAATAGCAATTGCTGGGAAAATATGGCCGCCCGTTCCGCCGCCACTAACAATCACTTTGAGTTTATGGTTTTTTCCTTTTGTCATGATTGAACGGCTTTAGTTTCTGATACAACTCCTTTAAGGGCTTCGGCTTCGGCAAGCTGGCGTTCTTCCTCAAGTTGTTTGTCGATTAGTTTTTGCAGCGCCGCTTCACGAGCATCGCGTTCGGCTTGTTCTTCTGCAAATTCCTCTTCTTTCTTCGTTGCACTGAGTATCACCCCGATGGCAAAAAAGGTCATCCAAATCGAACTACCTCCGCTGGAAACCAAGGGTAAGGTTTGTCCGGTTACGGGCAATAATTGTACGGCAACTCCCATATTGATGAGCGCTTGGAATATGATGGGAAATCCGAGACCAATAATAAGTAGCTTCCCGTAAGTTGATTTTGCTTTATGTGCCGTAATGATGAATCGTAAAAACAGCAACATGTACAGAGACAACACGGCGAGTCCGCCCAGCAAACCGTATTCTTCTACGATAATCGCAAAGATAAAATCGGATGATGACTGCGGAAGAAAGTTCTTTTGTACACTTTTCCCAGGGCCGAGACCGTATAAACCTCCTGTTGCAATGGCCGTTTTGGCTTTTTCTATTTGATAATCGTCGTTTTGCGCATCGGTTTTTTCGTCTTCATTTACAAACGATTCGAAGCGCTTTTCCCAGGTTGCCACACGGTGAAACAATCCGGTTTTAACTTCGGGCTGTGTTTTATTGACAAACTTCCCGACGGCGATAAATAGCGCAAAAGCCGTTACTCCAATTCCAACAACACCAAACAAATACTTCAGCGGGTAATTCGCGGTAAACGCCAACATGAGCACCATCGCAAAGATTAAAGCCGCCGTGGAAAAGTTGTTGGGTAGAATCAGCATAAGCGTGACGCCAACAGGCAACCACAAATTAATGAGTGTGCTTTTGAAAGTGAGCGGTTCTTCTCGCTTTCGCGAAAGGTAAAAAGCCACAAACATCATTAACATTACAAATGCAGCGGTTGATGGCTGAAAGGTTATGGAAGTTCCGGGTATGCGAAGCCAACGTGTAGCCGAGCCTTGTTCGACACCAATAAAATACGTTGCCGCAATTAGTAACCAACTGAAGGGAAGCAACAATATTGCGATTGCTTTAAAGCGATTAACCTGAATTTTCTGCACTTGATACAGTATCCAAAATCCGAACCCAATATGTACCGCGTGTTTTACAAGGTATCCCAGCGTGTTGCCAGTACCGTGGTTCATGTAGGCCAGATTACTACTAGCACTAAATACAGGCATAAACGAAAATAGGGCAAGTAAGGCCACGAACGACCAAATGCCTTTATCTCCTTTTAAACGCTGTATAAACTTAAACATCGTATTACAGGTTTTGAACCGCTAGTTTAAACTGACGTCCACGATCTTCGTAGTTTTCAAACAAGTCGAAACTCGCGCAAGCAGGCGAAAGCAAAACGGTATCGCCTTTCTCTGCTATTCTTTGAGCTGTTCTAACGGCATCTTGCATGGAACCAACTTCTACCATGACATCCACAACATTACCAAATGCATCGATAATTTTGCGATTATCTACACCTAAACAAATAATAGCTTTTACCTTTTCGCGTACCAATGCCATTAGTTCCGTATAATCGTTTCCTTTATCTACACCACCTACAATCCATACGGTTGGCGTTGTCATACTGTCTAAAGCAAAGAAGGTTGCATTGACGTTAGTGGCTTTACTATCGTTGATGTATTGAACATTTTGAATTTTAAGTACTTTTTCTAATCGATGTTCTACACCTTGAAAATTCGACAAACTCTCACGAATCGTTTCCTTTCTAATCTTCATAAGCATGGCCACAGAAGTAGCTGCCATGGCATTCTTAACATTGTGTTTGCCTTCGAGGGCTAGGTGCGCGGTGTCTATAGAAAAATTGTCGTCGTTGAGTTTAAGTTTCATAGTATTCTCGTTTAATGTACCTCCAACAGGCAGTGGTTTGGTTATAGAAAAAGGTATTTTAGTTGCTTTAGTGTCGATTTTTGAGAGAAACTGCACGAGCGTTTCATCGTCGGCATCGTAAATCAGATAGTCGTTTTCGCTTTGATTCATCGTTATTCTAAACTTAGAAGCGATGTACGATTCGTACTGATAATTGTACCGATCTAAGTGGTCTGGCGACAAATTGGTAATGATTGCGATGTGTGGTTTGAACGTGTAGCTGTCATCTAACTGAAAACTACTCACTTCCAAAACATAACAATCGAAATCTTGTTCGGCTACTTGCCAAGCGAAACTCTTTCCGATGTTTCCGCCCAAGCCCACGTGTAAACCTCCGTTTTTCAATAAATGATAGGTTAAGAGCGTGGTTGTGGTTTTGCCGTTTGAACCCGTTATGGCAATTATAGTTGCATTTGTGTACGGAATGGCGAACTCAATTTCGGAAACTACTGGTATTTTGCTTTTGCGGATTTTCTGAACAATTGGCGCCTTATCGGGAATTCCCGGACTTTTCATAACCAAAGTGGCATTAAGGATCTCAGCTTCGGTGTGTTGCTGCTGTTCCCAACGAATGCCGTTAAGGTTCAAAATTTCTTGGTAATGTGGTTTCACGGCGCCGCCATCGGAAAGAAAAACATCAAAACCTTGTTTCTTTCCTAAAATAGCAGTTCCTACACCGCTTTCGCCTCCGCCAAGAATAACTAACTTTTTCATTATCTGAGTTTCAGCGTAACAATGGATAAAATGGCGAGTAAAATCCCGACAATCCAGAAACGGGTTACAATTTTACTTTCGTGATAGCCTTTTTTCTGGTAGTGATGATGGAGCGGCGACATCAAGAAAATACGTCGGCCTTCGCCAAATTTCTTTTTGGTGTATTTGAAATAACTCACTTGAAGCACCACTGAGAAATTCTCCACTAAGAAAATTCCACACAAAAGCGGAATCAAAAGTTCCTTTCGAACGGAAATGGCCAAAACCGCAATAATTCCACCGATGGTTAAACTCCCGGTATCTCCCATGAAAACCGAGGCGGGATAGGAATTATACCAAAGAAAACCTACCAATGCCCCAACAAAAGAAGCTATGTAAACTGTCATTTCTCCCGAATTGGGAATGTACATGATGTTCAGATAACTCGAAAAAATGATGTTTCCAGAAACAAACGTAAATATGCCTAAGGCAATTACTGAAATGGCGCTGGTACCTGCTGCTAAACCATCGATTCCGTCGGTTAAATTAGCGCCGTTTGACACTGCGGTAATGATGAAAATAACAACCGGAATAAAAATCAACCAGGCGTAATTCTCGTAGCCATCGCCTAGGAACGACAAGACCTCGGCATAATCTAATTCGTTATTTTTAAAGAAAGGAATCGTTGTGGCAGTCGATTTTTCTTCTATAGGTTTGGGTAAGATCTGTGCCGATTCCGAAGCAAAATTGTATTTAACTTGCTGATCTTTTCGGACGGTAACGCCCGGATGTAAATACAAAACGGTACCTACAATCAAACCCAAGCCTACTTGACCTATAACTTTAAATACACCCTTAAGTCCTTGCTTGTCTTTTTTGAAGATTTTAATATAATCGTCTATAAACCCGATAGTTCCCATCCATAAGGTTGTAACTATCAATAATATAACGTAAATGTTGTCGAGTTTTGCCAGCAGAAAAACCGGAATCAAGGTTGCTATGATGATAATTAATCCGCCCATAGTTGGTGTACCGGCTTTCTCATTTTGTCCGGCTAATCCGAGTTCGCGCACCGTTTCGCCGACTTGCTGATGTTTAAGGAAATTGATAATTCGCTTTCCAAAAATGGTTGATATGGCCAACGACAACAAAACCGCTAAGGCTGAACGAAACGTTATGTATTGGAAAACTCCCGCTCCTGGAACATTGAAGTTGTTGTTTAGGTAATCGAATAAGTAGTACAGCATAACTTATTTGTTTAGTTGGTTGGTTAATGTTTTAGCGATTTCCAGATCATCGAAATCGTATTTTACGCCGTTGATTTCTTGGTACATTTCGTGTCCTTTTCCAGCAATGAGAATAATGTCGCCTGGATTCGATTGCGTGATCGCCGACTTTATTGCGCTTTTTCGATCGGAAATGGTGATGTATTTTTTGAAATTCTGTGGTTCCACACCGGCTTCAATCTCGGCTAAGATCAAATCTGGATTTTCGGTCCGTGGATTATCAGAAGTAAAAATGGTGTGGTTGCTCAATTTTGTGGCAATATTTCCCATAACCGGACGCTTAGTTGCATCGCGATCGCCGCCACAACCTACCACGGTTATCAAATTTTCATTGCCTGTTCGAATACCGTTAATTGTATTCAATACATTTTCTAAGGCATCGGGTGTGTGTGCGTAATCTACAATTACAGTGATTTTTTGTTCGGTAATGAAATACTGAAACCTGCCGGAAACGCTTTCCAATTCAGAAAGATATCGGAGTGCATCGTCGTCGGGCATACCAAGCAATACAGCAGTTCCGTAAATGGCAAGAATGTTATAGGCATTGAAAGAACCGATTAACTTCACCCAAACTTCTTTGCTATTTACCTTTAAGAGAAGTCCGCCGATTTGATTTTCAAGAATCTGTGCTCGGAAATCAGCGAAGGTTTTTAATGCATACGTTCGCTGAGCGGCAACGGTGTTTTGGAACATGATGTTTCCGTTCTTATCATCGATATTCACCAAAGCAAAAGCATCGCGATCTAATTCATCAAAGAATTTCTTTTTCACATCGCGGTATTCGCTAAACGTTTTGTGATAATCGAGGTGATCGTGCGACAAATTGGTGAAAATAGCACCGGCAAATCGCAAACCTTTGGTTCGATTTTGGTGGATCCCGTGAGAACTCACTTCCATAAAACAGTAGTCGACGCCCGCATCTACCATCTGACGTAGATAATTATTTATCGAAATAGAATCTGGAGTTGTATGCGTAGCTAAAAATTCTTGCGAATCGACCACGATTTTAACCGTAGATAGCAAGCCCGTTTTAAATCCTGCACGCTGAAATAATTGATGCAGTAACGTAGCTACGGTGGTTTTACCATTGGTTCCCGTTACACCAACTAATTTGAGTTGTTGCGACGGATTATCATAAAAGTTTGCCGCCACCTGCGCCATGGCTTCGGTTGTGCTTCCTACCACGGCATAACAAACGTTGGGCTGTATTTTTTCGGGAGCTCGCTCACACACAATTGCGCGACAACCGTTGGCAATTACTTGATCGATAAAATTGTGACCTTCTGTCTTGGTTCCAGAAACGGCGAAGAAAAGCGAATCGGCTTGAGCTTGTCGCGAATCAAAAGTAAGCGCTTGGACCGGAACGCTTGTTGTTCCGATAACCGACTCCAATCTAACTTTATATAAGAGGTCTTTAAATACTTTCACGACAATTCCAATATTATAGTTTCGTTTTTCTTTAGAGGTTCGCCTGGTGGAATCGATTGTTTTTTCACTTTTCCGATTCCGCGAACGCGAACTTTCAACTTTAGATTCTCCAAAAGTGCCGCTGCATCCATACCGGGCATACCTTTCACGTTAGGAATGCGCTTGAGATCGTCGGCACTTTTTGCGATATACGTTTCGTAGGCTTGCTCAACTTTTTTAGATTTTCCTTGCAATCCTTTGATCTTATTCATCGTTGGCGAATCGGTGAAAATCTTTTGGGCAATTCGTTTAAAAACTGGGCCAGCAACGTCGGCACCGTAATAGCCTTTCGCCACATTAGGCTTGTGTACGACTACAATGCAGGAGTATTTCGGATTATCGGCTGGGAAGTAACCCACAAACGAAGAGGTGTAATACAGGTTTCCTTCTCCTTTGTTGTAATCTACTTGAGCGGTTCCCGTTTTTCCTGCCATGGAAAAATCTTTCGAATACAAGCTGCTTGCCGTTCCGCGCTTTACTACGTTTTCTAGCACTGCATGTAATTTGTCGATGGTTTTTTCAGAGCAAATTTTCGGATGAATAATTTCTTTATCGAATTTTTTAATCACGCGGTTCCACTCACGAATTTCTTTCACAAATTGTGGTTTAACCATTTCGCCATTGTTGGCCACGGCGTTGTACAGTGTTAGCGTTTGAAGTGGCGTAACGGCGACTCCATAGCCAAATGCCATCCACGGAAGTGAAATAGCCGACCATTTCGGATCTTCGGGCGTACGTATTACCGGTCGGCCTTCTCCCGCGAAGGGTAAACCCAGTGGCTTATGTAATTTATAATCGTAAATACGGTCTACAAACTGCTTTGGGTCGGATTTATATGCTTTGTAAACGGCTTGAACCAAAACGGTGTTTGAGGACACTTCGAAACCACGTGCTAGGGAAATTTTACCATAACCGCCTTTCTTCGAATCTTTTACCAATTTTCCACGATAGGAAATCACACCTCCGTTACTGTCGTATACCGAACTCGTATCGGCTTTTTCATCTTCAAGTAAGGCAATCAGGTCGAGTAGTTTAAAGGTCGATCCGGGTTCATGCGACTCGCCAACGGCATAATTTAATTTCTCGTAATAATTTCCTTGCGAATCGCGTCCTAAATTCGAAATGGCTTTTACATCGCCGGTTTTAGTTTCCATAACTACCACACAACCGTGATCGGCACTGTAATGTTCGAGCTGTTTTAGTAGGGCGTGATGTGCAATGTCTTGGATATAAACGTCGATGGTAGAGATAACGTCGTAGCCGTCTTGTGGTTCAATTTCATTGTTATCGCGAATGGGTTTCCATTGTCCTTTTGCGATTTTTTGTTTGAGAACCTTACCGTCCTTACCGTTTAAGTAACGTGAAAATGCCCCTTCAATGCCGGCATTTCTCGCCTGACCGTCGCCGTCGACACGCTCGTAACCAATGGTTCGTTCGGCTATTTTACCGATGGGATGTTCGCGAACTGTCTTTTGATCAACGATCATTCCGCCTTTGTACGTTCCTTTATTGAAGAGTGGAAAGCTTTTAACTTCCATATAATCGGTATACGAAAGTCCTTTTTCAACAAGCAAATAGCGATTTTCCGTACGACGCGCTTTCAGAAACTTTGCGAGATATTCGGATTTTGGCTTTCGAAATTTCTTGGAAAGTGCCGCAGCTAATGGTCCGATCTCTTTGTCGAAATCGGCTTTGGAAGGCGCCATCGCATCGAATCGAATGGTATAGTTCGGAACCGAAGTAGCGAGCAAACTGCCGTCGGAAGAATACACGTTTCCCTTATTCGCGGGAATAACGAAAGTTTTTACACTCTTTTCCTTGGCAATTTTTCGGTAGTGGTTCCCTTCAACCCACTGAATGTTGGTGAGTTTAATAACAATACAAATCGCGGCGATCAACATTCCTGCGATCACAGCGTACAATCTGTAATTATTATTTTTAGGTTCTACTCCCATAGTTTTTCAAACCACTTTTTTTCGGTTGGTTTTAAGACTTTTATTTTTACTGGCGGAACCGATGATGGATAGATGGCGCGTTTTTCCATCTTTTGTGCAACGGTCGACTCCATTTTGAGTTTCATTAATTGCGATTTCCGATCTACAAATTCCGAACGCAGTTCCTTTACTTCGGAAGTCAGCTCAGCAATTCGGATGATTTTTTGTTCGTAACGATTGGTATTCCAAATCATGACCATAGCCAAAACAATCAGGTAGGTAATAAATACCCAATTTCGAGTCGCGTGTTCATTGACTAGAAAGCGCGCCTTGATGATATTGTAAACACTCCCTTTCATTTTTTTGCGATTTGAACTTTTTCTGCAATTCGAAGTTTGGCGCTGCGCGAACGACTATTGGCTTCTAATTCGGCTTGATCGGGAACAATTAGCTTTCCGATTGCTTTTAGCGGCACTTGAAAGTTTCCAAAGAAATCGCGTTCGGGTTCACCTTCAAACTGACCGTTTTTGATGAGTCGCTTTACCAGACGATCTTCCAAGGAATGATACGATATTACTGATAAGCGACCGCCGGGCTTCAAAACATCAACGGCTTGTTCGAGCATTTCGCGAAGCACTTCGATTTCTTCATTCACCTCAATTCGAATGGCTTGATATACTTGAGCTAAGATTTTATGGCTTTTATGTGCAGGATAAAACGGGCGTAGCACTTCTTTTAAACGCTCGGTAGTAGCAATCGGAGTAGGGTTGCGATGGTGAACTATGGTTCGTGCCATGGCTGGAGCCGATTTTAACTCGCCGTATTCCAACAAAATATGTTTCAGTGCTTTCTCTTCGTACTCGTTGATCACGGTATATGCCGATTTTGAGTTGCTTTTGCTCATGCGCATATCGAGCGGGGCGTCGAAACGAGTTGAGAATCCGCGTTCAGCTACGTCGAACTGATGAGACGAAACGCCCAAATCGGCTAAAATTCCATCGACTTCAGTAATTCCGTGAAATCTTAAAAATCGTTTTAAATGTCTGAAGTTATGTGGCACTAGCGTAAAACGTTCGTCGTCGATTCGGTTTTCCCACGCGTCTTCATCTTGGTCGAATGCAAATAACTTACCGTTCGGTCCGAGGTGTTTTAAGATTTCGCGCGAGTGTCCGCCGCCACCGAAAGTTACGTCCACGTAAACGCCGTCGGGTTTGATGGCAAGCCCGGCAACTGTTTGTTCAAGTAAAACGGCATTATGATAATCCATCACTTCCATCGTTCAAATTCCCCATCACATCTTCAGCTAGATCCGCAAAATTCACAGCGGTATCTGCAATTACTTTTTCATACGTGTCCTTGTCCCAAATCTCAATAATGTTGATTGCACTCGATAAGACTATGTCTTTTTTGACTTGAGCAATACCTTGTAAATCTTTGGGAATCAACAAACGTCCGTTCACATCTATATCTGTTAAGCGTACGCCAGCCGAAAAGCGACGAATAAAATCGTCGTGCTTTTTCACAAAACGGTTGAGTTTATTGACTTTTGCCATCATGGCATTCCACTCGGCCATCGGATACAGCTCCAAGCACGGTTGAAAGACCGATCGTTTTAAAACAAAACCATCGTTGATAGCCAATTGCTTCTTTAAAGCCAAAGGAATGAGTAGCCGACCTTTGTCGTCTATCTTACATTCGTATGTACCTATGATGGGTGTCAACACTTTAGCCTTAAAAAACAGTTCAAGCAAAAGTAAATAATTAATTCCCACCCACTCCCAAAATTTCCCACATTGTTAATAAGTTGTGTCATTTTAACAATCTTGTTACCTAAAAAATCGAGTGTTTACAACCTTTTACAGCGAATTAGTTCGGTGGGAATAAATGAAAATTGATGTTCCTGTAAATCGCTTATATTTGCCAGAATTAAAAGCCTACCAATAACCGACTGTTCATGCAAGAAGCGATTAAGAAAGAAGGGAAGTTTAAATATTTCGAAGCCGGATCGGGCCGTCCGATTATCATTTTACACGGGTTAATGGGCGGATTGAGCAATTTTGATGGTGTTGCCGAGTTTTTTCCGCAACAGGGTTACCACGTTTTAATTCCGGAATTGCCTTTGTACACACAGAATATTCTGAAAACGAATGTGCGTGCTTTTGCAAAGTTTGTGAAAGATTTCATTACGTATAAAGGTTTGGATCGCGTGATTTTGCTTGGAAATTCCCTTGGCGGACACATTGCCTTGTATCATGCAAAATTGTATCCTGAAAAAATGGCTGGCTTGGTAATAACCGGAAGTTCAGGCTTGTATGAAAACGCTATGGGCGACAGTTATCCGCGTCGAGGCGACAGAGATTATATTCAGAAAAAAGCGGAAGACGTTTTTTACGATCCGAAAATTGCTACTCCTGAAATTGTTGACGAAGTGTATAATGTTGCGAACGATCGGATAAAACTGATTAAAACACTTACCATCGCGAAAAGCGCTATTCGTCATAATATGGCAAAAGATTTACCAAAGATGCATTTACCCACCTGCATTATTTGGGGCAAGAACGATAAGGTGACTCCACCTGAAGTGGCAGAAGAATTTAATAGATTACTTCCAAATTCGGAATTGTTTTGGATTGACAAATGCGGACACGCTGCCATGATGGAACATCCAGACGAATTTAATGAACTCATGTATAAATGGTTGAAGAAATCCCATTTATAATAGTTATGGACAAAGAAATTGAAAATAAATTACCTGAAATAAGAGCTCTGTTTGAAAAATATGGAGCAAAAAGCGCTTACTTATTTGGAAGTAGTGCTAAAGGGACAAATAATGCCAACAGCGATGTTGATTTTCTGTATTCTTTTCCCAACGAATTAGACGTAGAAACTTATTTCAATAGTTATTTTAAACTCGTAACGGATTTGGAAATTCTACTGAAAAAGAAAATCGATTTAACTGCGGAAAAAACACTCAAAAACCCCTTCTTAATTGAGAGTATAAACGAGAGTAAAATACGATTGATATGACTAGCAGGGAAGAAAAAAAACTATTAGTTGATATTATCGACTCCGTAAATGCTATTGACGACCATTTAGAAAACAAAAGAATTTTAGAGGAATATCTTTCAAATAAAACGAAAAGAAGAGCCGTTGAAAGAGAAATAGAAATTATTGGGGAGGCTATAAATAAATTACTTAAAATAAACCCTGAAATCGCAATCTCATACGCCAGAACAATAGTTAACTTACGAAATAAGGTAATTCATGCGTACGATTCCGTAGATGATATACTGATCTGGAAAATAATTATTAAAGATTTACCAATTCTGTTAGAAGAAGTAACGAAATTACTACATGAAAATAACTAGCGCTAAATTTGTCATCAGTAATTCCGAAGCTGCTAAATGTCCGCCGGAACGCATTCCCGAATATGCTTTTATTGGGCGTTCGAACGTTGGAAAATCGTCGTTGATTAACATGCTTACCGGCAATAAATCCTTGGCAAAAACCTCGGCTAAACCCGGAAAAACGCAGCTTATCAATCACTTTAAAATCAATGAAAATTGGTTTTTGGTAGATTTACCGGGCTACGGATATGCTAAAGTTTCAAAGAAAGTAAAAGCCACTTTTCAGAAATTCATAACCGATTATTTCGAAACGCGCGAGCAATTGGTTTGTGCGTTTGTTCTGATTGACATCCGTTTAGAACCGCAAAAAATCGATTTGGAATTTTTTACGTATTTGGGCGAATCGCAAATTCCGTTTATCATGATTTTTACGAAAGCGGATAAAATTGGCGTGACCAAAGTTGATCATGCCGTAAAGAATTACCAAAAAGCAATGCTTGCCGAAAATTGGGAAGAACTTCCTCCCTACTTTGTGACCTCATCCGAAACCGGACGCGGCAGAGAAGAAATTCTGGCATACATTGACGAGTTAAATCAAGATTTTTTTAAAGAAGACCCTCTGGGAAAACATTAATTTACCCCACCTTTCAAATTCAATTTCTCTGCAAAATAATCCGTGAATTGCCTCATGGTGTCGGCCATTAACTCGTCGGCTGTGGCGCGCAAATACGTATCGGTTAAGCCTACTAAAGTTTGGTGAATCAACTGTTTCATCTCATCCACAGGCATGTCTTTGGTCCACAAATCAATGCGTAGGGTCTCTTTCGCATTTGAATCCCAAACCGAAAGTAAATACGCTTTTGCTTCTTCGTTATTGATGCCGCCGTCGCTGGCTGTCCACGCTAATTTTTCGGGAACGTTGTTCTCATCCAGCTCAATTCCTAATACGATATCCGATTTCTTACTCATCTTGTTTGGGTTTGTATTTCGATTCTTTAAAAATTGTGTCGGCGTCCATTAGCAATAATTTTTGAACGGGCACTTTATTCTTTTCCGCGTAAGCGCGAACAATTTGCCAACCTACCCAAGTGCCAATTCTACCTGGAGTTTCATTGTCGATTTCCAAATAAAACTTTGAAAAGGGCGCCGGATTTATGAAACGGGGTCCCAACTTTGGATCGGTATCGTACAACAGCTTCTCTTCAATAAAAAACTTCCAAATATAGGCTTCGTTTTCCTGGCAAAACTTGAGTTGTAAATCGGTATAACCAATTTTGGTGCTGTCGGCCGTTTCGGGAAGCAATAAATCTTTCAAATACAATTCTTTTCCAGCATCGATCATTTTCGATAAAAACGTTTTGCTCTTGTCGATTGGTATTTTCGTAGCAGCAAACGCACTCACTAAATCGGGCAGTAACTGCGATTTTTCAAAATTAGCACGTTGGTATTCCGGGAATTCGTAAAATCTGTGCTTTCTTCCCAAATACATCTCCAAAGAAATGATGATAACTTTATCAGTGTACAGCACTTTCGTGGAAGGATCCATCTCGTAAATCATCGTGATTACTTCCGGATTCTTGGACTTTTCTTCTGGGAAATAATAATTAATTCGTGCTTTAACGTCGTTAATTTCCTGCAACTCTTCTTTAAAATCGGGAAAAGTTTTTTGCACTTCGCTGTACAATTCGCGCCACAGCGGATTAGTCATTTTTTCAACCCACTCTTTGTCGGGAACATCAGCTGGAAAAAAATCAGGAAACGTGTTCTTTAATTCCGGAAGTTTGGCGACAGGCGTTTCGAAAAACTGCTTATCGAAACGCACCAATTGTAGCGCAACGGGCTGTTCTTGAATAGCTTCTTCAACTTTTGCTTTCTCCGAACAGGAGAAAAACAGCAAAGTGCCGCAAACAAATGCTAAAATTATAACAAACTTGTATTTCAATGCCTTCATAACTTGGATACAGTGATTTTCCTTGTGTACTTTTGCGAAGCACGGTATGTTAAAACGTGCAAAGATACTTGCTTCGAACTAAAGGAAACTGATGATGTCAAAAATTTCTACGCCTCAAGCGGCAGCTGTTGCCGATTACATTTCGAAATGGCTGCTAGACTATGCCAAGAACGCCAAAGTTAACGGATTTGTTGTGGGCGTATCGGGCGGAATCGATTCGGCGGTAACCTCAACACTTTGTGCACGTACTGGCTTGCCTGTTTATTGCTTGGAAATGCCTATTCATCAGCACGAATCGCAGGTAAATCGAGCCGCAGAACACATTGATGCCCTTATTCAGAAATACCCGAATGTTTCCCGACAATTGGTTGATTTAACTCCGGTTTTTGAAAGCTTTAAATCGGTCGTTACACAAACCGATGATCAAGCCACAGTCGATTTAAGCCTGGCCAATACCCGCGCGCGTTTACGCATGACGAGCTTGTACTATTATGCCGGATTAACCCACAGCTTAGTGGCCGGCACCGGAAATAAAGTTGAGGATTTTGGCGTTGGATTTTACACCAAATACGGCGACGGCGGTGTAGATGTAAGTCCGATTGCTGATTTATATAAATCGGAAGTTTACGAATTGGGACGTGTGCTGGGCGTTCCGCAATCGATTTTAGAAGCTGCACCTACCGATGGATTGTTTGGCGACAGTCGTACCGACGAAGATCAGCTTGGCGCCAGCTACGACGAGCTCGAATGGGCTATGGAAACTTCTGGATCAGCACACGATCCGAGCACCTTTACCGAACGTCAAGCCACCGTTTTTGCCATTTACAAACGTTTAAACAACGCTAATCAACACAAAATGAACCCGATTCCAGTTTGTGAAATACCTGCTCACTTTAAAAATAATAAAAGCGAATGTTCTTAAAAACATAAAACGACACTTGAACAATGAACGAAGCCACGTCGATTTCAATTGCCATTGCCGATAATCATCCAGTAGTTCACCAAGGGTTAAACGCCTATTTTTCGCAACATCCCCAAATTCAAATCGTTGATAACATCAGCAATTTCCTCCAAGTAGAACCCTTATTGTCGGTTAAAAACATCGACGTGTTGGTTTTCGACTTAGAACTCGATGCGTTAAAAAGTATCAACGAAATAAAGCTTTTAGTGAAGCAATTTCCCGAAACGCGTTTTATTGCTTTCACCAATTTATCCGAAGAAATTTATACGCCCAATGCCATCAAAGCAGGTGTCAGTGCGTTTTTAAATAAGTCGCGCAGTTTAGACGACCTTGCTGCGGCCATACTTTTAGCTCGTGGCGGTCAACACCGATTTAACGAAAAACTGCTTCAAAAACTGTCGCTCATTGCCAAGCAAAACAAATCGGAACGCATTTACCGCAAATTGTCTACCCGCGAAGTCGAAGTTTTGCGCTACCTCAGCCAAGGAAAAAAGAACAACGAAATTTCCAAACTTCTCAGTTTGAACGAAAAAACCATCAGCACCTATAAATTGCGCTTGCTGAACAAACTAGACGTAACCAACTTGGTTGACTTGGTTGACAAAGCAAAAAAACTGGAGATTTTTTAAAAACGAGATAAAACGCGTCCTAATTTATCGGAAAACGACTTAATAAGCTGCTGGTAATCAATTGTATTTGACAAGATTTCGGAGTTATCGGCTGTTGGATCCGGACTAATTTGTGTCATTAAATCTGCAATGATTCGATCAACTAAATACCAACGCAACGAGAGTATTGTTTCGTTGACGTATTGTGCAATTCCCACTTGTTTCGATTTCACAAAAACATCGCGACTTTCCCAATTGTGAAGCTGAATTTTCTCTTCTTCCATTAAAATATCGGCAACTAAAGGTGCATATTCCACCGGTAAATCCGACATAAACTGTTCGGCAGAGAACTTTTCATGAGTGGTTAAATAAGCAATGAGCAACTCGTAAATACCTCGAAAAGTTTCGTTGCTAAAAATTATTTCATCCTGTTGCAAGCTCAAGAATATACGCTCGTACACTTTCGCCTGAGTGAAAATTTGCTTTTCCACCACCTCGCCGTTTTCAGTCGTTTCCAAAACATAATCTTCGAAAGTAGCTTCCGACGTTCCGTACAACAGCAACAACTCAATGATCTTCTTCTCCAAAGTCTCCAGCACATTAATTTTATCCGATGTGCTAGTATTTTCGGCTTTTACGACTTCGAGCGGCTGATTTTGGTTTTGCTGCTTTTTAAAACTCTCTTTCAAGTCTTTTTGCAGCATTTGTGCAAGTGTACTCACCAAAACCTGTTCGGAAATTTCCATGATCTGCGCACATTCCTGCACGTAAATCTCCCGTTGAATGCGGTCGGGAATTTTAGAAATACTCTGAACGATATCGCGAATCAAATCGGCTTTCTTAATCGGATCGTTTTTCGCTTCTGCCATAAGCAACGACGCCTTAAACCGAATAAAATCTTTCGCATTTGCGGCAAAGTACGCCTCAATGTCTTCCTTCGAATTCTTTCTTGCAAAGCTGTCCGGATCTTCGCCGTCGGGGAACGAACAAACGCGCACATTCATTCCTTCCTCCAAAATTAAATCGATGCCGCGCAAAGCTGCTCGCAATCCAGCTGCGTCGCCATCAAACAAAACGGTAATATTCTTGGTGAGTCGGTTTATCAATCTAATTTGTTCCGAAGTAAGTGCTGTTCCGCTGCTCGAAACCACATTTTCAATTCCCGCCTGGTGCATTTGTATCACGTCGGTATATCCTTCTACCAAATAGCACAAATCTTGTTTGGCTATAGCTTGCTTCGCATAAAAAATGCCGTATAATACCTTGCTCTTATAGTAAATTTCGCTTTCTGGCGAATTCAAGTATTTGGCCGCTTTTTTGTCGTTCGTCAGAATTCGACCTCCGAAACCAAGCGTCCGACCCGACATACTTAAAATCGGAAACATGACTCTTCCGCGAAAGCGATCAATCAATTCGCCGTTATCTCGCGCAATACTGAGTCCGGTGCCCACCAGAAAATCCGGATTATACCCCGCTTTTTTCGCTGCCTCACTAAAGGTCGAATAGCCGTCGGGGTGGTATCCTAGGGCAAACTTTTTTATGGTCTCGGTCGTAAAACCGCGCTCTTTAAAATACGTTAATCCGATGGCTTTACCTTGTTCGGTTTCGTGCAATTGCGTTTCAAAATACTTTTTAGCGTATTCCGAAACCAAATACAAACTCTCGCGCACATCGGCCGAGGCTTTTTCTTCCTCGGTTTCAACAGTTTCTTCAATCTCAATGTTATAGCGTTTTGCCAAATACCGAATGGCTTCCGGATAGGTAAAATGCTCGTGTTCCATCAAAAATGCAACGACATTTCCGCCTTTTCCCGACGAAAAATCTTTCCAAATTTGCTTTACCGGCGAAACCATAAACGAGGGCGAGCGTTCGTTCGAAAACGGACTCAAACCCTTGAAATTACTGCCCGCGCGCTTTAATTGCACGTAATCGCCAATTACTTCCTCGACGCGCGCGGTATCGTAAACTTTATCTATGGTTGCTTTCGAAATCATGGGCGTTAAAGATACAAAGTCGGCAGGTTTCGCGCGAGGTAAATTTTCCCAACCGCTTATCTTAAAATGCCAAAGCTTTAAAAGCGCTGTTTTGCATGTTTTGGGCGGCATTTCGCGCTGTTCGTTGCAATAAAATCGCGCGGCCTGGGTTCCGGTAGCTTTTTGCGCAGCTTCCGTTGGTCGCTGTGCAAAAAACGCCGTCACGCGCGGCCGCTGCGCTTTCATTTCCACTGCCATCACGGCCGCGGGTATCGTTACCGAAAATACGTTGTTTAAAATACTCGGAAAGTTATTTTTTAAAATCTCTTTTTTTTAAATTAAATAACTATTTTTCAGATAATTATCCGTGGTAATATTGCAATATTACGTATGTTAAAAAACCGACGCTTTTTCAGAGCTTTATCAATTAGTACGACACATCATCCACGCAGTGCCCACTTAAAATAAAATCATTAAAAATTAAAAAAGCTACCTTTTTGCTTACATCATCCACAAAATCAATCAATTCAGACATTCACAAATATTTAAGTCGCTCATGTAATTCTAAACTTTTACTTTTGCGGTAATTTTAGAGCTGTGCAAACATTTTTTTCGATTGCTGAATTTCAGAGTACCCGACCGTTGTTGCTAACTGTGGGCACTTTCGACGGTGTACATCTCGGGCATCAGGCTATTTTATCGCAAATTGCATCCGAGGCAGAAGAACAAGGTTTGGCTTCGGCTGTCCTTACGTTTCATCCACATCCGCGCATGGTTCTAAAACCCAACGAACCCATGTTTTTGCTGCAAACCATCGAAGAAAAACAAGCCGCTATTGCCGATTTGGGTATCGATTACCTTATTGTTCAGCCGTTTGATGCCGCTTTCTCCGAACTCGATGCCGAAACGTATGTAAAGCAACTTCTTGTTGATAAACTGCAGGTTTCGAAAATGCTTGTTGGTTACGATCACCGCTTTGGTGCTAAACGTCAAGCCGATTATTCCGATCTACAGCGATTTGGCGCACAATATGGCTTCGAGGTCGAGCAATTGTCGCAACAAACCGTCGATGCGCTTACGATTAGTTCAACCGAAATTCGAACAGCGCTGCTTTCCGGACAGGTTGCACTAGCCGAAAAGTTATTGGGACGCCCGTACGACTTTACCGGAACGGTGGTGCATGGGAAAAAACTGGGTCGTACCATTGGCTATCCAACAGCTAATATCGAAATAACCGACTTCCACAAATTAGTTCCCGGCTTAGGAATTTATGCTGTCATTTCTGAAATCGACGGCCAAATGGTGAAAGGAATGATGTCGATAGGAACCAACCCTACTGTGGGCGGCCAAACCCGAACCATCGAAATCTACTATTTCGATTTTGAGGGCGACTTATACGGCAAAACCATTACCACCTATTGCTTAGGTTACCTCCGTGCCGAAGCTAAATTTGAGTCGTTAGAGCAGCTCAAAGTAGCCCTCGAGCAAGATGCCGACGATTCGTACGCGGTTTTTAATGAAAAAGGAATTCACTAAAAAAGACTCAAAGGACGCCTTTTGTAGCGACTTTTAAATCTTCCGCGAAAGCGCGACTAATCAAAAAACACCCTTCCTAAACGATTAAATTTTTCTTAAAACAAAGAAAATCAGGTTTTTGTATGCTTGCTTTTGATTACCTTTAGATAGAAAATAAAATCTAATCTAAAAATCGTTGCATATGAATACGAAAAGAGTGATTGGAAATGGGGTTCTGATTTTCCTAGGAATAGGAATTTACTTCTTGTTGATGGAAGCTTTGGGCTTGTCGCGAGAATTTTATCTACGGGTTTTAAACCTCTTCATTGTTATTTACGGCGTTAATAAAACCCTACGTGAGAATATAATTTCGGGTGTTCGCGGGTACAATACCAATTTGCTGGCTGCTATAACCACCTCGATGGTTGGTGCTGTTTTAAGCGTGAGTGCACTGTTAACCTATATCTATTTCAAAGGCGGCGAAGTTTATTTAGAGTCGCTTTCCGATGCATTTCTATTCGGCGGAGGTAAAGCAAGCATCTACAATTATTGTACGGGCTTGTTGTTTGAGTCGGTAGCAACCTCACTTATTGTATCGTTTTGTTTGATGCAATATTGGAAAGGAAAAGTAGAAAACATCAACATTGTCGATTAATTCATCTTACTTTAGTTTAAAAGCCGCAACGTTTGTTTGCGGCTTTTTTATTTGCTCTCCATTTTCAAAAAAAGTGAATCTTCTAAAATTGGAAACGCTACTATTTGGTTAATCACCAAACATGTAAGCAGGGAATCAACTCATTACGAATCCGTTATACATTGAAAACCAAACGATTTCTTGGAATTCACGTTAAAATAAATGCAATCGATAGTATCTCCGAGCTTCATTTACAGTAATTTGGTTTAAAAATCGCGTTTCGCAGCGCTGTTAAGCGTCGAAGGAGTTGCGTGCTAGTAAAAAGTATTGTGTATTTTTGAGCGCTAATATTACCGAGCTATGCAGTTAAGACACGATTGGACTAAAGAGGAGATTTTAGAGATTTACAACAAACCGATGATGGATTTGCTGTACGAAGCGGCAACCATTCACCGTGAATTTCACGATCCCAACAAAGTTCAGGTTAGTACCTTGTTATCGATCAAAACGGGCGGATGTCCTGAAGATTGTGGGTATTGTCCGCAGGCCGCACGATACCATACCGATATCGAGGGTAACGATTTAATGTCGGTTAACCAGGTAAAAGCACAAGCATTACGAGCCAAAGCATCGGGTTCTTCGCGCGTTTGCATGGGCGCAGCGTGGCGTAATGTTAAAGACGGACCGGAGTTCGATCAGGTTTTGGAAATGGTACGAACCATCAACAAGCTCGACATGGAAGTTTGTTGCACCTTGGGTATGATTACTGAAAATCAGGCCATGCGATTAGCCGAAGCTGGTTTATATGCTTACAATCACAATTTAGATTCTTCTGAAGAATATTACAAAGAGATTATTTCAACACGCGATTTTAAGGATCGCTTGGCAACAATCGACAATGTTCGTAAAACCAATGTAACCGTTTGTAGCGGAGGTATTATTGGTATGGGAGAAAGTGCCGAAGACCGAGCCGGAATGTTGCTGGCTTTGGCGCGCTTAAATCCGCAACCAGAGTCGGTGCCAATTAATGCATTAGTTGCTGTGGAAGGAACGCCTTTGGAAGATCAGAAGCCGGTTGAAATTTGGGAAATGATTCGAATGGTTGCTACCACACGAATTGTGATGCCGCTCACACAGGTGCGTTTGTCGGCAGGTCGAACAGAAATGTCGCGCGAAGGTCAGGCTTTGTGTTTCTTCGCTGGAGCTAACTCGATTTTTGCAGGTGACAAGTTACTTACAACACCAAATCCGGATGTGAACGAGGATATGAAAATGTTCGACGCATTAGGTTTGATTCCGATGAAACCTTTCGCAAAGAAAAGCCAGCCTAAAACAGTTGAGGCTTCTGACTCTGAATACGTTGCCTTAGGAGAAAAACCAAAATGGACACGCCCAGAGCATAAAATAGAGCGCAATATTGAAGCCGCTTCAAAACGAAAATCGGAGGCGTAAGCGTTTAGTTTTTGTTAAAATAGCTACGAGCAAATTAGGATGATTTTATTTTTGTCGTCCTGATTTGTATGTTTTAATTGGATGACGGTTACTACGCGCGGATTTTTACTAAAAGAAATTCCCAGATTTGAGTCGCTTTCTAAGCAAGAATTTTACGAAAACTACGTCAGACCTCAGAAACCAGTTATTCTGACGAAACTCACCGAAGATTGGCCCGCCTACGAGAAGTGGCATTTAAATTACATTAATTCTTTAGCAGGCGCAAAAACAGTTCCTTTATACGACGACCGTCCGGTGTCGCACGAGGAAGGTTTCAACGAAGCGCACACTACCACGTTAATGTCGGAGTACATTAAGCTCCTGGAATCCCAACCAACAAACTACCGGATATTTCTTTACAACTTAATGAAAGAAGTTCCGGTACTTCAAAACGATTTTAAGTGGCCAAATATCGGATTGCGTTTAGTGAAGCAACTTCCAATGCTTTTTTTTGGCGGAGCTGGCGCAAAAGTTTTTATGCATTTTGATATTGATTATGCCAATATTTTACACTTCCATTTTCATGGAAAAAAGAAGTGTATCATTTTCCCACCGTCTGAAAGTAAATACTTGTATAAAGTTCCGCATGCTTTGATTTCGCGCGAAGACATTGATTTTGATAATCCTGATTTTGAGAAATTCCCCGCGCTGCGGCATGCTGAGGGATATATTTGCGAACTCAATCACGGAGAAATGCTGTATATGCCGGAAGGTTACTGGCATTACATGAAATACTAAACGGCAGGTTTCTCAATGAGTTTGCGAGCATTTCCGCGTGGAATAAACCATCTGGCAAAAGCCTTCTACAACGTAACCATTATGCGGTTTTACGATACGTTTATGCGCAAAGTTCAAGGTAAGAAATGGATTGAATACAAAAATTTGCGTGCATTAACAGATACGCACAGAAAATTGATTCGAGAAGGGAAAACTCTTTAAAAACAGCTCCGTTAACGTCGTAGACTAGTTAAGTAATTTATTGAAAAACAATTAACATGATTTTGTAAAAACACTACAAAACACCTGATATCTTAATGTTTAACCGTTAATTGCTTGTTCGAACGTATTCAAAAACACCTTACTGCTTGATTACTTTTCGCGTCGAAACTATTCCAGACTCTAATTCAATCTTTACTAATAGAATCTTTGTTTGAAATTTTGCAGTTTCAATTTGAGTCTCTGCGGAATCAACATCGTATATATCGTATAACAATCGCCCGTTTAAGTCAAAAAGTTGCACGCTTTTTATTGCATCTTGTTCAGATTTTATAAGTACATGGTTGTTAGTTGCAACTACATCGACTTGAGCTTGGTAGGGTTCTGGAGTTGAAATGCTCAGAGGAGCTTGATTGAATTTCAGATAAAATCTATTGTTCTGTGCTCCTATATCTGCCATAAATCCGTACGGCGCTAAACGCAAGTCGTGATGAATATCTAAAAGTGCGTCGTAGAGTAAAATCGGTACGGAAACATCGACAAATACACCTTCAAACTGATCGATTGAAATGTACGTTTGGCCTGAAACTCCAGAGGTAAAGCCTAAAGGAACAACGTGATCGCCGGAAAAGTTTCCGAGTGCTTGTATTCTGTAGAATTCTGTGTTAATTCTCGAATAAAAATTCAAGGCAGCTCCCGCAGGATTAAACTTCCCGTCGTAACCTTTATCGAAATCGTCTGTCGCACCTGATAAAAACGCTATTAACTGTTGCGAGCTCATACCATCGGAATTATGCAATTTCAACCAAATTTTTCCTTGATCGGAATCACCTAAAGGCATTGGAGGCAACGCGGCAGGTCTAAAAAATTGCTGGTTGTTGTATCCCAATCCACGCATAGAATTTCGAAAAACAATAGATCCTGCATTTGAGCCTTCAATAAAAAAGGCTTGTCCTGCGGCAATGAATCCGTTTGGTGTAGTACTACCTGAAACCGAACTCGTACCAACACCTATTCCACCCGTTAAATTATACATAGCATAATCATCCGAAGAAAAATTATAACCACCCGGACCAGGATTGGTAGTATTGGGCTGAATATCTCCAACATGCGTCCATAGATAAATGGTGCCTTCGAAATTCGCTAAATTCTCATTGATAAAGGAATCCGCTGAAATTGCACTTGGGTAGGGATTACCGACTAAATTGTAATCATCCGTTAGTTCGCCGACATTGTTACTTTCCTGCAGCGTGTAGGTAATTTGCCCGTTGTTTGGAATTCCCGTAAATACAACAGTGGCGGTAGTTGGATAGGTTCCTAGGTCGGTTGGAGCCATAATCGCGTAGCCAACTCCCGGAGTCATCTGGGTAGCAAACGGAATATTTACCCAAGCGTTGCCGTCATCGTCGTAACTATCACCATCTAAGTCTTCATAGGCTGCTGTATTAAATGCGAAAGTATAGTCTGGTCGCCATCCATCAAAAGGAATTTGAAATGTAGTTGCAGTTACGGGGCTCGACCAGTACACATAATCATACTCTTCGTATGGCGAGGTAATTCTCGTCATTTCAATATCACCCACATTAACCGCGTTATCATTGTATTGAATCAGCGAACCACTATCCTCGATAACTATCGGGTTTCCATTATTGACAATATTGCTCTGAATTTCTGCATATGTATTAGAAGCTATTGTAAGCGTTCGTCCTGAATTAATCTGACATTCACAGCCTTGCAAACTTCCACTAGTGCCCGTATTAAAATCGTCGTCAATTATAATCTTATCTGTATCGCTCGGCGCAGTTGTATCCCAAGCGCCTGCCACCCATGTTTTCGTACTTTCTTGTTGTCCTTGAAGTACAACATTATCAATAGCGATTACTTCATTTCCACTATTTGTATTGGTCTTGATTGTAAATCGAACGCGAACTTGATTCGTTGGCGCATCAATATTTATTATGGAATAGGTTCGCGGCAATCCATTTACTGAATTTGAGCGAGCCCCGAAGGTAGTCAGTGTGCCAGTTAAAGTGTAATTTTTTGTTCCCGTTGCCACAGTTGATGTATTGATGTCTAACAAGGCATTGTTGTTTCCTCGAATCAAAATCTGGTCAACATAAGTAGTACCTCCATCAGTGCTTATAGCAACTCGAACCTCATCACTCGTTTCTAGCCCTTGTGTGCTGTTTGTTCCGTAAAAACCAAGATTAAACGTAAGGCTAATATTCTTATAATTTGTTGTGACTACATTATCAAAACTCAAAACGTTTGTGGCAGCCGCCGTGGTTCCAGTTACTTGATAACTTTGAGCACCTATGAATTTGTTGGTAGTGGTTGTACGGTTATCGCCATAAGCAGTTCCTCCAGTTGCGGCAAATGTTCCACCAGTGCCTGTATAGTTTACTACTGGGCTTGCCGGTGAGGTCTCGAACGTTTGCTGTGCAATAGTGGTTACCGCTGTTAGCGCGCAGCGTTTGTAATTATTTGCATCAGCAGAAATATCGAAATTAAACGGATTCTCGTTGCTATCGTTGTTTACAATTGAAACTGTAGCAATTTTTGGCCCTGCGGTGGTACTTGAAAATTCGATGGAAAAGCTTGTGCTTTGTCCGGCGCTTAATGAAGTTATCGGCAGCGCCGCTGAAATACTAAACTCGCTTGCACCCGTTAAAGTGGGTTGCGACAAACTTAAAGTTCCCGTACCGGTATTCGTAATGGTAAATGTTTTGGTTATAACACCATCGCTCGTAAAATAGCTGTTACTAAACTTGGTATTATTTTGTAAGGTTGTAGTAGTTGATCCGTCTTGAATACTCGCTTGGTTACCAAATACCTCAATCTCTGCCGGAGCGTTAAATGGGCAAATTTCTAAATCATCAATATTGAATCGATGGTTGGCATTGGTTGTTCCCGAATTATACTTGATGCGCAAACGTACTGGACCCGACTGTTGTAAACTCTGGTTAAACGTTTGAACAGTACCTGTTGGCGTTATTGCCGCACCTAACTGTATCCAAGAATTTCCCGAATCTTTGCTGTACTCAACAACAAAACTAGCCGTAATGGCATCGGTCCCAAATCTTCTGTAATTAAAACTAACGGCATTAATTCCCAACAACTGATCTTCTAGCATTTCAGCAACGCTATTTACGTCTGCGCGGAAACGAATCGATCTACTGCCAATTTTGTAATCATTGGTTTGATCTCCGATAAGCGCTTCAGACAAAAACCAACTTCTTCCATCAATTGAAACTTCATCTGCAGCATAAGAACCTTTTGCTGAGCTCTCACTGGTAGCTCGGTAGCAAGTTATGGTTCCTGAAAAATTAATTACAAACGGATTTTCGCTGCCTGTTATATCGTTATTCGGTATACTTATTGAGCCACTTACCGTTCCAACAGTATCTCCGAGTAATCGAATGGTAAAGGTCGTTGAACTTCCTCCGGTAACGGTACTGCTGTAATTTAGGAACAAGCTAAAACCAGCTCCCGTAACCGTTGCAGCTGATAGATTTAGTGTTTGCAAACCTAAATTTTGGATGGTAAAAGTTTGGTCCACTGCGTTTCCGGCACTTTGAGAACCGAAAGCAAAAGTAGCCCCCGTTGCTATTGATGTATTAGAAGGATTCAATACATTGATTTCCGCACGTCTGAAAATATCGCCTGCAGTGTACGTATTTGTAGTGCCTGAAAGCGCTCCCGCAGCAGTGGTTAATCCGGTAAACGATACTGTATTGGTACAAGTTGGGTTACAAACTAAATTGCCAATAATCCAATTGCCGGTGCTGCCGATGTATCTACCAGAATACATGTTTGAGTGTGTACCTACAACATCCCCAGCTAGATAAATTCCCGAAAAATCGAAGGTAGCGTTGGTAATTCCAGTAGCCGAAGTTTGCCAGTAACGGGTAATGTAACTATCTGATTCATTGTTGGGATCGATAACATTATCAACCGACATGATAAGATTTGCCGTTGCAAAATCGCCCGTTGTACATGAAAATGTTGCCGGTGTGTATTGTGTTGTAGTGGTTCCGATTGGATAAGTAAAGCTTCGCGAAACGGCTATTCCATTAGTGAAATTCTTGCGAAGTGCACCTCCAACGGATACATCTGCAATAATAAAGTTACTAGAAGAAGCGCCAGCAACAGCAGTTACCGCTGCACCCAACGTGAGTGTACTCGTATTTAAATCGAGAATTCCAGCAGTTAAATTCATAGCGGTATTTACCGTCAAAGCGCTACCCAAAACAGCAGCAACAGCTCCTGCCGTTCTATTTATGGTTAAAGTCCCTAACTGGGTTGTTCCTGTAAACCGCAAAGTTCCAATGCTTCCTGAACCTTGTAAAATAAGTGTTGCAGCGGCATTTCCAACCAGCGAACCCGCGCCGGCAAGCGTACTTGCAACGCCAGAAGTACCAATAGTTAATGTATTGGCTCCCCAAGTAAAAGTTCCTCCTGCGTTTGTTATTGTTATGGCAGCGCCTGCTGTCGGTGCGGAAACATTTAGGGAAGCATTACTGGTTACAGCAATTGCATTTTGTATCGTGAATGATGGAATAGTAAGTACCGGCGCAGCGGCCACGTTGATATTTTGATTGGCAGAACCTTGGAAAATTACAGAGCGGCCGTTTCCAACAAAACTGTTTCCCGAATTAAAATTCAAATTCCCACCAACGAATAAATTCCCAGATGTTGCATTCATGGATAAAACCGCATTCGCCGCCGTAGCGGTTAGGTTACCCGCTAAACCTCTATCGGCATTTGGCATATTTACGGTGAAGCCCGAATTAATAACTACATTCTGAGGCACACCCAATCCAGCTGACGATCCCGTTGCTCTCCATTCATCAAATACGTTGTAGTTATTATTATAGATGAGAGTAGAAGTATTTGTATAGATAGGAGCATTTGTATTGTTAACAAAACCACCCGGATTTAATTGTAGGTTTCCGTTTATTGTCGTTTTTGAAGCTCCAAAATCGAAACCTGTTGCTAGAACAGTGGTAACATTTGCACCTAATATCAGAGTGCCTGTACCCGTTACAGCTTTGTTGCTGTTGCTAATCAACAACTGGGCGTTTGCTGCTGTTGAAGTAATTGTACGTCCGGTTGCGTTTGCTGAAATTCCTATGGCCGTTCCTGTACCATTTATCGTAAGGGAATTTCCATTAATATCGTATGTACTTGCATTAATTAACTGCAGTACATCGCCAGTTGTGCCTCCCACTATTACATTGGTCGCCGGACTACTGTTTTGCTGAACACTTCCCGCTGTCTTGTTCACAACTAAGTAGTCGAATGTTATAGTGCCGCCTCCTGTTTTGGTAATTAGCGAAGTCCCTGTTCCTGTGAAAAATACAGCTCTATTATTATTTGTTTGAACTCCGGAGGCTCCTTGTACCCAATTGGCAGAAGTCGTAAAATCTCCATTCAACACTAGTGTGCCGTTGTTGGTAACTGTTCCGGTAGAAACAACTCCGCCCGCTCCCGTATTTAAAGTGCCGTTGTTTAAAACGCTTCCTGCAATATTTAAAGTTCCTGCTAAGGAATTAAATATACTTCCTGAATCAACGGTTAGGATGCCTCCCATAGACGCACTCGTACCCAAATTCATATTGAAAGTGGTGTTATTTGATAAGGTTACATTATTTGGAAAACCTGCGCCTGAGGTTGCACTCGTCCATTCATTGCCGCGATTTATGGAAAAAGCACCGCCGTGATTGTACAATAAGGTCGATGCACTTCCGTAAGTAGGAGAATTTGCACCGTCCACAAAACTATTTAAGTTTAAACGTAATGTGCCATTTACAGTAACGGCGTTGCTAAGTGTTAACTGACCGTTGGCAGTAATATTGTTTGCTACTACAGTTCCAGAAATGGTACCTTGACCATTAAAAGTTACCGTTGAAGTGCCTGCAGTGAAAGTTCCTGTTTGATTGAGAATACCTGCGTTTCCAAACGTGAGGGCACCAGATCCCATTGTTAAAGTTCCGCTGTTTGCCAGCGCTGAGTTGGTACCCATGGTAATAAAACCGCTGCCCGAAAAGGTTGTGGTTCCAGCGTTGGTAAATGTTTGGGTGTTGTTGAAGGAAAGCGTATTTGTTCCACCAATCGTTAACGTACCTCCCGTGTTGACGTTCAATGCGTTAATGTTTCCAGCTGCAGCGGCTACAGTTACGTTATGACCGTTCAAGATGGAAATACCCACATTGGTTGGATTACCCGTTCCCAATCGCCAAGTAGCCGCGTCGGCCCAGTTACCTGTCTGACGTGAAACGTAAGGCACCGTGATCGGATTTGGTGCTGCCGAACCAAAAGCTACGGCACCTGATCCATAACTTCCATCACCTGAATTTGCACGGGTTAAAAACTGATTCGACAAAAATCCACCGTCGCTGGTGTAAGCAGCAAAAAGTTGTAATTCTTGGTTTGCAGTATAATTTAGTGCTGTTTTCGGAATTCGAAATTCAAATCCACGTGTAAGACTGGTATTGTCTACATTAATTCCAAATTCAGAACCTGCCGACCCAATGAAGGTATTACTACCTGTGCCTGAGGTTAATGTGAACAAATCAAGAAAATACGTTCCCGAGCCATTAGTTCCAATAACCGCACAATAATCGGCATTAAAGCCCGAGTCAAATGTTGTACCTGAATTCCAGTTATTTACACCTGAAGGCGCATTAGTTCTGTTGAATGAACCATTGTTGAAACCACCTGTGGCCGAATCGATAAACAATAAAATTCTATTTCCGCTTTGTACATTTCCTGCAATAGCGAAATAGAGATACGTTGCGTCTCCGTAAGAATATACCGCATTAATCGCGTGAGATGCACCAAAACTAGGTGTTGGCCCTCCGGCAGATGTTGCCAATGCCGTCCCCCAAACCGCTTCATCGATATTTCCATTAAGTGCAAAAACCTGATTTACCGTTACTGTTAATTGCAGGTCGTCGATCCTCCACTGAGCGGTATTTGCCACTGCGCCCGTTCCTCCAAAACCGTAAATTCTGACGGTTATTGCTGTTCCATTGCCTGACGTTACTGTTGTTGTTGTTGGCGACTTCAACGTCCATGCTGAATTTGCCGAATCGGTTCCGCTTGCTAGATTACTTGCGTAAGAGTCACTACTTGAACGAACTACAAAATTAACCGGTCCAGTACCCGTACTGCGCATTCCAAATGAAATTGCATTCAACGAAACGGTGAAGCCGGCAGCTGGTGTTAGAACAAACTCAAAATAACTAGAAGTTGCTGTATTCAAAGCGCCGTTTTGTACTGCAATTCCGGCATTGTTTCCACCTGATGCACCGGCATATCCCGAAGAAGCAGAAGTATTGGATAACATTGTCACTGCACCGTTTACATTGCCTTGAGTTACATTTCCAATCGTTAAATTGCTAGTAGTATTAGTGCTCGGAGCAGCAGTGCCAAAATTCCAAATTATGTTTTGTCCAAAAACAGAACTGAAAAATAGTGTAAAAAAAATCGGGGCGTATTTTTTCAAAATCATAAATCAACAGGCATTTATATCCAAAATCATTTATTTTCGCTTCGTCTTTAGGCTGTCTGTAAAAAAAAAGGGAAATAAATTTAGGAAGTAAATTCGTCAGATTTTAAAATCATTAGTTCGAAATCGATTTAATCGACAAAAAGAGTTAAAAATCCGACGAAATGCGCAGTTGGAAAATCCATAAAATGAGGACATTACCCCAAAAATTCATCGTCAAATGAATCCGATCACGAGCGAAATATGGCAAAAAATTACTCGGTATTGCGCGTACCAAGAGCGTTGTCATTTTGAAGTGAAAATAAAACTCCGAGAACTCGGTGCCACAGCCGAAGTTCAAGATGAAATACTTGTAAAACTCATCGCCGATAATTACCTCAACGAAGAACGCTTTGCGCGAACCTTTGCCCGGGGAAAAAGCCGAATAAAATCTTGGGGGAAAAATAAAATCACTGCCGAATTAAAACAACGCGGTATTTCACAAACCGTCATAAATTTAGCGCTAGCTGAAATAGAACAAGAATACAGGGAAAATTTCGAGAAAACCGCCACAAAGATATTTGAACAGACTACTGAGAAAAACGTCCTCAAAAAACGAAAAAAATGTTGCGACTACCTCCTGCGGCGTGGATATGAAAGCGATCTGGTTTACGAATTTGTTACCAAACTAGAAAAAGGAAATTAAGCAAGAGTTAAAACCAGGCTTACTGCATTTCCACCAAAACCAACCGCATTCAGCAATACCGAACGTACTTGCGTGGGCAGCTCTTGATTTAAGAAGGGCTGATATGGCACTTGTTGCCTGCGAAGCATTTCTATTCCCAAAATCAAATTAAACAAACCGCTGGCGCCAAACGTATGGCCTATTTTCCATTTTGTGTTTGCCAAAAAAGGAGTATTTTCTCCAAAAACAGCTTCTAAAGCGGCCAATTCCGACGCATCGCCACGCAAGGTTCCAGGCGCGTGGGTAATTACGACATCGATATTTTCCTTTTCGATACCGCGTAATGCCATTTCCATAGACTCTACCAAACAAAAACCCGATTTACTTAATGAAGTCGGACTCTCCAATCGCTCGGCTGCAAAACCATAGCCGGACACACAAACTGCATTGTCCGAAGTTTTTTCGGAACTCAATAAACAAGAAACAGCGCCTTCACCTAAGACCATCGTGTTTCTTTGCTTTGAATTGTCCATAGCGCGACACGGAAAAATTGAATTTTCATCCGAATACACATTCATACCTTGCATTTGTGCCACAGTAAAGGATGTTAATGGGGCTTCGGCAGCACCCACTAAAAACTGTTTGCTCATTCCAGAACCAATCCAAGCCATACCGTTTAATAGCGCATGTAAACCACTGGAACAGGTAACCGAATGTGAAAAATTAATTCCGGAAAAACCTAAATCTTGTGCGACCCAAGAAGAAATATTCCCTAAGGTTGTTGAAGGCGAGGTTTGTGCACTGCTTTCTCCCGTTCTTAAAAAATGTTTGTAAGACTCTTCAAAAACAGTAGTTGCACCTCTCGACGACGCGATATTAATTCCCGTATCAGGAATGTCTCTTACATCTACAAAAGATCTCAATTGTCGGCTGGCAGCAATTGCCAACAAAGCCGAACGATCTAAATGTTTATAGCGCTTTTCCGACTTTCTTATTTCTGAAATCACTTCACTACAAGATGACTCTAGTTTTCCGGAAAATACGCCCAAATCCGCATCTAATTTCAAGCTTGTGTTCGCATCAAACCAGGCGTCGGATAGCGAATCAACGTCCATTCCCAACGGCGAAATCGCAGAAAAATGATTGACAAAAAAAGGTTTCTTTTCCATCAATCTACAAATTTATCTAAAGCTCGTTCAACCGTCAAATACACGTATTCCAAGTCTTTTTGCTTAATGTTAAAAGGCGGTAAAATATAAATCGTTCCCCCAACGGGACGCAGTAAAACGCCGTTTTCAATAAAAAAGCGATACAGCCGATTTCGTAAATCCGAGTAATAATCCTGCGGAGGAACTGCCAATTCAATGGCAATAATCACTCCTTTAACTCGAACATTGCGCACTTTCGTGGAATGCTGTAAACTTTCGGCGAAAGCCAAATGCAAGCCATTGATTTTCTGAACTTTTTTAAACGTACTCTGCTTTCGCAATTGCATTATACTCGCTAAAGCTGCAGCACAACCTGTCGGATTTGCCGTAAATGTATGTCCGTGAAACAGCGCTTTACTCTTATCAGGACTCAAAAATCCGTTGTAGATCTCGTCTGTAAAGGAAGTAACCGCTAACGGAATCGTTCCCGAAGTAAGCGCTTTAGACAAACAAATCATATCGGGTGCTACGCCCAATTGCGAACTAGCAAAGAGCGTTCCTGTTTTCCAAAAACCAGTCATTACCTCATCGGCGATGGTGAAAACACCTGCATTTTTGCAAATCGCGATCAATCGCGTTAAGATCTTTGGTTCGTACATAACCATGCCTGCCGCGCCTTGCACCAGCGGTTCAAAAATAAATGCCGCCGCTTTCTTGTTCTCGATAATTTCTTTCAATGCTTGTTCGCTTGCTTCCTCCTGCCCTTTTATAGGAACTGGAATTCGCACCACATCGATTAACATACTTTGAAAGGCTTCGGAGAAAATCGAAATGCTGCTCGCGCCCATAGCGCCAAAAGTATCGCCGTGATACGCATCTTCGAAGGCGATGATGGTAGGTCGGATTTCTCCTTTATTAAAATAAAATTGCAAAGCAGCTTTTAAAGCAATTTCAACCGCTGTAGAGCCATTATCCGAAAAGAAAAACTTACGTTGGTTGTCTGGTAAAATCTCGGTAAGCACTTCAGCTAACTCAACGGCTGGCTGATGCGTAAAACCGCCAAAAAGCACGTGCTCTAAGGTTTGGAGCTGTTTGCTGATGGCTTTTGTTACTTTTTTATTCCGGTGCCCAAACGGACAAGTCCACCAACTGGAAATAGCATCGATGTAGCGTTTCCCGTTTTCGTCAACCAAATACGACCCTTTTCCGTGCGTAATTCCGATCGCCGGATCGGCTGTTTGATGTTGGGTGTACGGATGCCAGAGCAACTGCGCATCTCTTTCGGCTAAACTTTTCATGCCAAGGTCTTTAATTGCGCACTCCATTCTTCTGCGTAAGCGGAAATAACTCGACTGTCGATATACGGTTCTTCTTCCAACCGACCGATAACAGGTAGATTCGTCATTGCTAAAATAATCGACTCCGACGCTGGATTCGAACCATTAAATACAAGTCCAGCTATGCGTTTTCCGCGAGCACGCAAACTTTCAACGGTTAATAAGGTGTGATTGATACTTCCTAAATAATGTCTGGAAACTACAACGACTAAATCGGTTGGTGCAATTAAATCGACTACCAAATGTTGCTCGTTTAAAGGAACTAAAATCCCACCGGCGCCTTCGATGACAAGACTATTTTTGGTTTTCGGACGCTTAATTTGAGTGATATCAATAGTTACATTTTCTTGCTCGGCTGCGAAGTGCGGACTTGCAGGAGTGTGAAATTTATAGGCGTTGTCGTGAAAAACGGTTTTTGAATTTGAAATATACGATTTTACCCGATCGGCATCGCCAAAATCAAAATCACCCGACTGTATTGGTTTCCAATAATCGGCTTGCAAAGCTTCAGTAATTACGGCGGCGGCCACGGTTTTTCCAACGTCGGTTCCGATTCCGGTTACAAAAATTTCCATCTGCGTTTAATTAAGCCGCAAATTTAAGTCGCCTATCCTGAAATGTCGCGTTAATTACTATTTCTTTTAACCTGAACTCGATTTAAAAATTAAAGTCAGAAAATATTTAAATGGTTGAATACAAGGCGCCCTTTGTTTGGGATACTATAGTATCGCAAATAAATGCAACGAAGTAGGCAACCGTTTAAATATTTAGCGACAGCGATTTATGCAGATTTTGTGCTATTTAAAATCTAAATGCATTGTTAAACCGCGATCTGACAAAGATTTTTAATCGAATTCAGGTTTTTGGATAAAACTGATGTCTTTAAGTAGGGAAACCAGTTGCTGAATTTCGCTTTCGCTGTTAAACGCGTGCAAACAAATCCGCAAACGCTCTTGTCCGGCGGGAACGGTAGGCGACAAGATAGCTTTCACATCAAAGCCGGCTTCTTGTACCGTTGCAGCCGCATGTTTAACCGCAGTATTGCCAGAAATGTTCATGGTTTGTATGGCCGATTGGCTTTCGCCGAATTGCGACTCGATTCCGTGAAATTGTATGGCAGTTCGAAAACAACGAATTCGGTTTTGCAACTCTTGAATTGGCTTACCATCTTCCTCAAAAAGTTGAATCGACGCTGCAATTGCCGCTACATTAATCGGAGGAAGTGCGGTGGTGTAAATAAAACTTCGCGAAAAATTAATGAGAAAATCGCGCAATTGCTCGCTGCCTAAAACCGCGGCGCCGTTGCAGCCAAAAGCTTTTCCGAAAGTGACAATTCGAGCAAAAACCGGTCCGTCTAGTTCCGACGGACGAGCAAGTCCTTTGCCCGACTTCATGACGCCAACGGCATGTGCTTCGTCGAGAATTAAAAAGGCTTGGTATTGTTGGCAAACCGAAACCAATTTTTGTAAATCGGGAACATCGCCATCCATAGAGAAAACGGTTTCGGTAATAACGAAAACAGATTCGGCTTGATGTTTTTGAAGCAACTGCTCGAGCTGATCGATGTTATTGTGTTCGAATTTGTATGCTTTTGCAAGCGATTGCTGGATGCCGTCGCGAATCGAAGCATGTACCAATTCGTCGTAAAAAATAAGGTCGTTGCGTCCGGGCAAGCTTGAAACAAGACCAGCGTTAGCGTCGAATCCGGAATTAAAAATAAGTGCCGTTTCGGCTTCGAAGAACGTACAGCAGGCTTTTTCGGCCAACTGATACAACTGGTGATTGCCCGAAATTAAGCGCGAGCCACCGCTGCCTGAAAACTCGTGTTTGTTTTTTTGGAGAAAATCGAGACTGCGTGTAAAGAGTTCCTTTTTAGTAGCGAAACCAAGGTAATCGTTTGAGGAAAAATCGATCGGTAAACGTGCATGAGAAAGCGTTCGAAAGGCGTTTTCGTCTTGTCGTTTTCGAAGTTTATTAGCAGCGTTTTTAGGGAATGACATACAGTTAAAATCTGAGCTAAATTAACGTGAGTTCGACAAAAAATCTTTGTTAGATCGCACGAAAATTCAAATTATTGCTTTATTTCCTTAAACAGAGAAGAAATTATTAGGGGAGCTAACCATTTAAACAGTCGCTTACGTCGTTGTGTTTTTTTGAGATACCTCGGTATCCCAAAGAAAATACGCCTGTTATACCAATTAGATCTATAAAACAGTCCGATAAAAAATGTTTTTAAGCCATAACTGCTTTAAAAAAATCTTCCGTAGCGCTGCTATGCAACATTTTTTTGCATTGTTCTGTCTCAAAAACAACCTTTTTTCTCTAGCCTATTTTATAAATCCAATTGGTATTAATCACCTATTTAACGTGAGTTCGATATAAAAAAGACAGCTTTTTTGATTGAAATAGCGAACTATTTAGTATATTTATAGTGCTTATTTACAAATAGTTAACT
>NZ_JAIXYH010000047.1 GCF_027490375.1 Flavobacterium sp. | reverse complement strand
TATAAAACAGTCCGATAAAAAAATGTTTTTAAGTCATAACTGCTTTAAAAAAATCTTCCGTAGCGCTGCTATGCAACATTTTTTTGCATTGTTCTGTCTCAAAAACAACCTTTTTTCTCTGAACTATTTTATAAATCCAATTGGTATTATTCAACCATTTATCTGTCTTCTGACCGCAATTTTTAAATCGATCTCAGGTTAGGAAATAATATTTGAAAGACGCGGCTAAACTTCTTACTTTTACCCACAACTAAAGAGAAAAACGAAATGGCTTCATCTGTTGTGCATTTGCAGAACGTTACTATATTCCAAGATAAACGAGCGGTTTTAACTGATGTGAATTTAGACGTCAAGCAAGGCGACTTCCTTTACATCATCGGAAAAACGGGCTCTGGAAAATCGAGTTTAATGAAAACACTTTATGCCGACTTGCCTTTGGAACAAGGTGAAGCACAGATTGTTGACTACAACTTGAAGGGTTTGAAAGAATCGGATATTCCTTTTTTGAGACGAAAAATTGGTATTGTATTTCAGGATTTTCAGCTCCTACCCGACCGTAATGTGTACGAAAACATGCATTTTGTGTTGCGTGCTACAGGTTGGAAAAACGCCAGCGACATGGATGCAAAAATTGACGAAGTGCTGTCGCGTGTTGATATGCAAGCTTTTGCTAAAAAAATGCCGCACCAATTATCGGGTGGCGAGCAACAACGTGTGGCTATTGCACGTGCTTTGCTCAACGATCCGGAATTGATTCTTGCCGACGAACCTACCGGAAATCTCGATCCGCAAACCTCTGTAGAAGTGTTGGAAGTTTTGCGAAAAATCAATGCCAACGGAAAATCGGTTATTATGGCCACACACGACTATGCTTTGTTGCTTAAATTTCCGTCGAAAACGTTGAAATGCGAAAACGGAACCTTGTTTGAAGTTGTTCAACGCGCTGTATAATGCCAGTTTTAAGTGTTTTAATTCCGGCGTACAACGAGGCAGCTACCGTTGAAACCATACTTACCAAAGTAGCCGAAGCCAAGCTGTTTCCCGAAATTAGTCTGGAACTCATCATCATTAACGACGCTAGTTCCGACGGGACCGAGCAGCGTGTAGCCGATTGGATTGGTGCCAACCCGGCGGTTCGTGCGCGTTTGGTAAATCACCCTAAAAATCGCGGTAAAGGTGCAGCGATTCGAACCGGTATTGAAACGGCAACAGGCGATTTTATCATTGTACAAGACGCCGATTTGGAATACGATCCGAATGAATTTACGATTTTATTAAATCCGATTTTGCAAGGTCATGCCGATGTAGTTTACGGCTCCCGATTTATGGGTGGAAAACCGCATCGTGTTTTGTTTTTTTGGCATACGATTGGAAACAAATTTCTAACGTTTTTATTGAATATGTTTAGCAATTTGAATTTAACCGATATGGAAACGTGTTACAAGATGTTTCGAGCGGAGAAGTTAAAATCGGTTTCATTGCAGGAAAATCGTTTTGGATTTGAACCTGAGGTTACGGCAAAAATTGCGCGCATTCCGGGCATTCGAATTTACGAAGTTGGTATTTCGTACTACGGCAGAACGTACGCGGAAGGCAAGAAAATCAATTGGAAAGACGGTTTTCGTGCCATTTGGTGTATTTTAAAATACGGAGCATTTAAGGGTTGATGGTGGTTTTGGTTTCGAATAGCCTAGATTGCGAATATGAAGGAGCACAATGTTCCCCAAAGTTTAACACAAAGTACGCAATGCTAGCCTTGTAGTGTTTGTTTTGTTCGGGTTTTTAGCACACAGAAAATGCAGAAGATCACAGAATTTTTGCGGAATATAACTGGTGAGGAAAACACAGAAGGTGGCATTACCTGAAAATTGCACCAGCCTTCGACAAGCTCAGGCACCGACGATAAGTGGTTTGGGAAGAAAAGCGATACGTAAAGTGGTGAACTCATAATAGTCTATTCCGATAGCTATCGGAACTCGTGTCTATCCCGATGGCTATCGGGACTAGTTTCTAAAAAGGAGCACAATGTTTCACAAAGTTTTACACGAAGTACACGATGAGTTTTTGGTCCTAAAATTTTAAAATGGTAGCTAAACTCGGATGTTGGGAGCACGGATTGGAAATAAGAACGATTTGATTTTTTAGTATTACTTGGGCGGCATTTCGCGTTTTCCATTGCAATACACCTCGCTCGGTTGGTTTCGGCAGTATTTGCAAAAGCTTCCGTTGGTCGCTTTTGCAAAAACGCCTGCACACACCCGCGCTACGGCTTAATTTCCATTGCAACCGCGGCCGCGGGTAACGTTACCGGCGAATGTGCGCTGATGAAACTTTAGTGCAAATATTGGAAAAACGCGCTAGCAGTTTAAAACCGTATAGTTGGCGCTGCTTTTTAGAGTTTGGTTTAGAAATTGGAGTTTAGGGTGAACTTGTGTAGCAGCTACCGCCGTTAGTAGCTGGCTTATTTTCCACGCTTTATTTTTGTTGGATTTTGTCGAGTATCAAATACATCGAAAATTTCAATTCTATTCTTCTATAAATTAACCCAATAAATAATTTTATAACTTCCAAAAACGAGATAACGGAGATCTCTAGAATCTTTACTTAATAATTCTTCTTCTTGTCCAAGAGTTGGATGTTTTTTGAGTTTAGTTGCTTCTTTTGTAATACCAAGAACAAGATTCCTAGCAACATTTAAACTTGCCTCTTTTTTGTAGTAATCGAAGATGTTTTTGAGTTCGTTTTTAGAAAAATCAGTCCAATAAATTTTTAACTCCACTTTTCTATTTCAGACATTATTTTACTATGCTCAGTCAATCTTCCATTTTTAGAATCCTTAGTTGATTGATCAATCCTTTTCTGCAATTCTTTCATTGTCATTGGCTTGCATTCAGAGCTATTCTCCGTTACTTTTTGCAATAATTTTTCCAGATGGGAAATTGCTTTCTCACTTTCTAATTTGAGAAAATCTTTTATGAAGTTTAATTTTCGAGTTTGCAGATCCATTTTCTGTCTTTCTTTTTTTCAAAATTACAAATTAACTTTAAACGATTGTTCTTTTTATGCAGATTTTTCCAAAGCTTTAAACAAACGTTTTGGCAACTTGTTAAAGCAGGAATTTCCAGAACTAAACCTCATTAGATTCATAAAGCCTGGTTTGTGCGCTTCACTATCATAAAAACGTTTGCCGCTCTATTGCTATACCAATGTGCTAGGTCCGCCGAATCGCACGCGTGCACAACCAATCGCTATCGGTTTTACAGTATTTTTTAATAAATTTAAAGATGCAAGGAAAAAAGATTTTTCAGCCGCAATTGTTTAGCTCGGTGAATTTTGTTGACCTTTTTTTAACTAATGGCTAGTTTAACCTATAATCTAAAGAAATACCTCAAATTCATTACCCGCAAACCCATTTCGCAAGCCGAAGTTGTTGCTACGATAAAAGGAAAAGTACAAACAACTCTAAAAACCACTTTTTATCAATTACAAAGAGCTTTTCGAGCCCCTCTAAAATTGCCAATTAACAACTTGACCTAAAAAATAAGCCTCTCTAGAATCGCTTCTAAAGAGGTCTTTTTCTGTTCAGTTTTATGTTTTTTACCTTTTTAGAAGAGGTTGTGCAACAATTACCCGTGCTACAAGCTGGCCTTCTGTCAAGTGTCATTTTGTGGACATTGCGAATGATTTTCTCTAATGATTATTCAGTTTTAATTTCAATTGGTACTTCTATCATATTTTTCACTGTCGTATATAGTTCAACTTCTTGGGCTGGAGTCTCTAAAGAAATGACAAGAGAATAGCGAGTTAAATTTTCAACTTTACCAAGATGCTTTCTTTCTCGCCACCAACCAATAATAGGAAATACGGCAATCAAATTACAAGTTGATAAATCTGCTGCTGTTCCTTCCCAATAGTCGGAATGAATAGAGCCATTACTGCGGTTGTTTGTTCCAATTACCCATCTACCACTACCTGAGTTGCTGTTTACTCCTTCATTTTCGTCTCTTGCTTCAACATTAACACGTTTTCTGAATTCATCTTCTTCCTCGCCAACATTATTAATGTCAAAACGTAATCCATGTGATTGATAGCGGTATTTATCCTTCCACCCAATTTCACCTGCTCCGGGTTCAATAAAATAGGAAAGTGTTACTCGCAACCTAACAGGAATATTTCCCATTTCAAGTAATATTTCTTTTGGCCAAGGGAGATTAAAAAAGTGAATTTCGTTTGTTTCAGGTTGATTTTTGTCATTATAGCCAAACGGTTGAATAAATTCTTGTGCAACGAAAGTCAATGCACTTTCTTGACTATATAATGCCCTTCCTAATTCAGGTTTCCCGAAACCAAATACTTTAAGAAGTTTTTTAAAATCACCTCTATTTCCTTGTTTTACATTCAACTGACTTAACATGGCTTCATTCCAAAATGCAGAATGAACCATAAGTGCTCTAACTGTTTCAGGCCAAGCATTTGGGTATTCAAACGCAATTTTAGCCGCAAACCAAGATGCTTGTGCAGCTGCGGCACTTGTTGCATTGATAGTATCGAAGGGTTTTATGTTAAATCTCTTTGATGTAGAAAGTAATTCTAAATCTTCATGTGTTGTTACGCTTTCGTCTGGTGCTTTTAAAAGATTTCCGCCTTCAAAAACCACATCAGGTTTTACAGGCCACTTTTTCTCCCAAACTAAGGAAGTTGAACTATACGGTGAAAGTTCTCCCTGATTTGCTACAAGTGTATAGTCTTTAAAATTCTCATCATTAACCTGTGTCTTTTCTGTGTATGCACCAATTACAACGGAGTTCCACGATTGTGCGGGATTTTCAATAGTTGTTACATAGTTTGAATCAGGATAATTTTTCCAAGAGACTTCATCCCTGATATTTCCGGCAGAAATAATTATTAGTCTTTGATTCTCTCCATCACCAAATGCAAGATTGTCTATTGCTCCAGACCATGAAGAAGGTCTTCCTTGTTCTGCATCCTGCTTTGAAGTTACAGACATGCAATAAATCAAAATCATTTCCGGATTCTGAATTTCTGCTCTTGCTATGCCTTGTGCTGTTACATCACCCCAAAGCTCTTTTGGTGTTGCTTCTTGCGTTGGTGGTGGTAAAATTTTTACTGAACAAATTCTGTGTGTAATTGGAACATTTTTAGTTGAAACAAGAATTGATTCCATTTGTCCATAACCTGCAATACCCGCCATTAGTGTTCCATGGCCTGAACCTGTTTCATGGTCATTGGCTCCCCAAGCATTATCAACTGTTAGTGTATTTGCATTGTCAATTAGGGGCTGTAAAAGCTGATGACCATTGTTAACGCCTGAATCCAATACGCAAACCTTAATATTACTATCTATTTGCTCAATTCTTTGTAATAAATCGTCAACCCATGCTTGCTGTTCAATGGCACTTTCATTTATCCAAAAACCTGCTGGTTCTTGTCCTGCTCTGAACTCTGCCAATAAATCACTTTGTAACATGAGTTCAATTAACTGGTTTCTGCTTGCATTGATAAGTAAAACCGCCCTTTCAGGAAATATAATTGTATTGCGTTTATACTCAATTCCTATGTTTTCAAGTGTTTTAAGAAACAGTCCTATTTGATCCTTTTCTTGTTTGTCCTTAGTGTTTACGTTAAGCCATGCTTCGCACCATTTTGAATTTTCTGTAGGAATCAATTGAAGTTTGTCAGTCCATAAGCCCTCTAGTAAAGCAATCCTTACATCGTTTATGCTATTGACTAAAGGTGCATTCTTTGGCTTTCCCGACTTTAAATCTTCTGCTTCATATTTGGCAATCTTACTAATGAAAAAGCCCTCCATTCCATTGGGAATATAAACTATTGCTTTTACCTGAGTGTGTTCACCATCGACCTTTTCTTCCTTAACATTCAATAAGCGAATGCCTTTTTTAATGTTCTCTAAACTCTTTGTTATTAAGTCGTGGTCGGCAGCACTCGTAAAGGACAAATAAGTGCCTTCTCTTGTTGCAATTTTTTCAGCAGTTCTTGCTTGTTCTAATTCTTTTTTCTGATTCCAGATTGTGTCAAATTGCTGAAGCAATTTTGCGCTGTGTGCTGTCCTGTCTCTAGCTGGAATTCTAGGTTGTTTACCTTGCTTAGGTGAAGCTTTATATTTTTCCGGTTTTACATTCCCTGAAATGAAAATGTGCTTGTAATTTTCTGCCATCTAAAACAATTATTTGTGATATGCTGCATTTCTGTCTTTGATTGATTTGAGAATTAGTTGATTACTCATTGACTGTTTTTCGTTTAAGACAGTTTCTTTAATGGCATCTAAACATGCAAGCGATATTTCGGCATGGCTTAAGCCGTTTATATTTGGTAGTAGTTGGTTAAAATTCACCTTTTTGCTATAGCGTGAAAGTCTGTTTTTTAATAATGCTAATTTTTCATCATTGTCAGGCAAGTGATAGAGAATTACGTCATCGAACCTGCGGAACAATGCTTGGTCTAAAAGAGCTTTGTTATTTGTAATTGCAATTATTAAGCTATCGGAATTATCTCGTTCAATAAACTGTAAGAAAGAATTTAATACCCTTCTCATTTCACCGACATCATTATCCCGACTTCTTTCTCCACCAATTGCATCAAACTCATCAAAAAGATAAACACCTTGTTTTTGTTCTATTAAATCAAACACCTGACGAAGCTTAGCACTAGTTTCACCCATGTATTTGGTTACCATTTTATCCATCAATATGGTATAAAGTGGCAAGTTCAATTCATTTGCAATAATCGAAGCCGTGAGAGTTTTGCCTGTTCCTGGAGGTCCAGAAAGTAAAATTTTTCGTCTGTTCTCCAAATCGTGTTTGCGTAGTTTGTCACGTTGAACAAACTCTGAAATGATTCTTGTAATTTTTGATTTGATGTCCTCTGATGCAATCATATCTGCAAGATTCACAGCAGGAACATTTTCCAAAATCAAGCCTTGTAAGTCGGGTGCGAAACCTTTGGTTTTATGCTTTGCCTCTTTTGCTTTGTCTATAATGGCTTTGATTTCGTTAGCTACAAGTGTATGCCCTAACTTTGCTTCATGGGCAGCAATTTGCAAAGTCATAGTGGTAAACCGTTCCGGCTCATTGTTGTAATGAGATTTTATTAACGATACTATGTAGTCTGCTTTTGCCATTTGCTTGCAAATTTACATTTTTTATTAGCTATTCTTCTCATTTAAATTACCTCGGTGCATTTATTTTGTATCATTATTAATTCATTTGATTGTTGCAGTGTCGTGTTTTTAGGCTTGCTTGTAACTCTCAAGTATACGAAAGTTTTCATCTCTTATCTAAGTACGTTATTTGCGAAAACACGCTTAAACACTGGGTAGTGTTATTTTCTTTCATTTTATAGACTTTTATAAACTTTCGTTTTTTCAATATATTAAATTTTTAGATGGCATTTCAAAATCTATGATCTAAAGCATAACGCCTTAATAATTTTCTTTCGTTGCTATATAGCTGTTTCAATCGTAAAATCTCCAAAAAAATACATATCAAAAAAGCAACATTCGCATTTGGGTTTTATTTGTTAAAGTAAGCAGTCCGTACTACCCAAAACTACCTACTTATAGGTATTTTTCCATTAATTTTTGGCAACGTGTGCCCTAGCCCGGATGGCAGCGGCAGCCCGTAAGAAAAATACGGCTACGTGAAACGGTGGAGGTGTGGTGACCATAGAAACCACACCAACGCCGATTGAACGCGCCGTGTTTTTTGCGGACTAAAGCGAACAGCCGGAATAGCTTCGAATAGAAAAAATAGAAAAAATAGAAAGAAGCGAAAGAAGCGAAAGAAGCGAAAAGCTAAATGCTAAAAGCTAAATGCTAAAAGCTAAATGCTAAAAGCTAAATGCTAAAAAAAATCTCACTAACTAGCTGCTCCGCTCCTGCCCGATCGCTTAGCTGTGTAGACAAGATTGCTGCGCGGTGTTGCGGATCAAACGGTACCGAAAAATGACGGTCGATTTCGCGGATGAAATCGGATTTTTGGGTGCAAACAACGCAAAGTTTTAACAGTTCGGTATCGTCGATCATGTTTTCATTTACAATGCAATGCCTGCCCATATACAACGCATTGATGGCCTTTAATTTGGTTCCCGACGGCTGAAACGACAACATCACGTTCATTTGCGCTGAACGAATCAAATCATACAACTCGGCTTGGGATTTCGTTTCAATTACCGCTACATTCGAAAAACGCTTCGCTTCCTGCTTGATATTATCGGGAATATCGGATGCCGCAACCACCAATTTGCGCTGCGGTAACTCGCTAAAAATATCGAACAAAAACAAGGCGGCGCGCTTGTTGTCGGACAACCGTAGATCGCCGTGATACAAAACAAAATCGCCCATGCCAACTGCCGATGTACAACGCTCATTTCCATGAAACGGCGGTATATATCGTGCGTGAGCCACGTTTGCAACTTCGAGCGTTTCGCGTTTTGAAATCGTGAAAATTGTGGCAAACCGATTTAAATGCGCTTCGTATTTTTGGTATTTTTTTGCTTCCCAACGATACAAAAACTGCTTGATCCAATTGGTTTCGGAATTCGCTAAACCGTTGTAATACACCGATTCCAGATTGTGTAAACGCAAAAACAACTTGCAATCACGAAAGGCAGGCAGCGTAGCAAAAAAACTACTTTGTAAACCTTCAATTAAAATCGGTGCATCAGTGGCTAAAAGTTCGTTTACTAAATTCAAATGAAATCGACTCACCACCGAAAGCGGATATTGCGAAAACAACTGCCAAAATTTACGCTCTTTGGGATACAAGTGAACGGCCTTGCACAAGGCTTGCAGTTCGGGCTTTACCTCGGTTCTGTCGGTAACAAAACAATGTAAAGTAATTTCGATTCCTAGGGCATGAAGCGCCTGAATGCGGTAAAAAACATCGATTACACCACCGTAATTAGCGGGAAACGGATTCTCAAAGCAAACTATCTGAAGTTTTTTCGCATCTTGCATGCCGACAAATGTATCATTTTCAAATCGCTTTTTATGCCATTCTTTTCGGTAATCATGCCGCTTTACAACAAAGAAGCTTTTGTACTCGAAGCCGTGAACAGCGTTTTGCAACAAACGTTCGCCGATTTTGAATTGCTGGTTGTTGACGACGCGTCGACCGATAAAAGTTTGGAAATGCTATCGGAAATCAACGATAATCGACTGAAAATCATACGTAATCCTCAAAATTTAAACCTGCCCAAAACACGAAACGTCGGAATTGCTGCGGCAAACGGAACTGTACTAGCATTTCTGGATTCCGACGATAAATGGGAACCGAATTTTTTAGCGGAAATTTTCCAGATGAGCGAAACATTTCCCGATCAGGCCGTCTATGCCACCTCCTATTTCAAGTGGTTTCCCCAGTCGTTTCGCACACCGAACGCTGCTTTGAATCAGGAAGCTCGAACGCAAATTAGTACCAATTTCTTCGAAAAAGCTATCGGAGAATCGCCGTATTGCAGCTCGAGTTTGGCCATTCGAAAGAACGTCTTGCAAACGCTTGGCGGTTACAACGAAGCGGTAACTTTTGGCGAAGACATTGATTTGTGTATTCGTTTACATGCAAATCATCCGCTGGTTTTCAACCCGCAGCCTTTGGCTTGGTATCGGCAAAACGAAACCGGACAAATGACTATGAGTAGCATCAGTACTAAAGTTCACACGCCATTTAGCAAGTATGAAAAGGATTTTGGCAACGTTCCAGGATTAAAAAAGTACCTAAATTTTCATCGTTACGCCTTACTCATGGCGGCCATACGCGAAAAAAACGACCTTGTTGCCAACAAATACCTGATTGAAATCGACATGCGCGACTTGGATTTTAAACGAAAACTGCTTTGTGTTATGTCGCGTACGCTTGTTCGCTGGGCGCTGCGTATCCAAGAATTACGAAATCGAGGCTAAAAAATCGTCGTAATCGCGGATGTAATCGTCTTCTGAGAATTCTTCGGAAGCTAAAACCAAGCACACAGCACCGGAAGAGAAATTTTCGAGCTCGCGCCAGATTTTTGTAGTGATGAGTAAACCGCGATCTGGCTTATTTAACGTGATGGTTTGACGGCGTTTCCCATCGTCGAGTACTACATCGAAACTACCAGAAATAGCAATTAACACTTGTTGCAAATTTAGATGTGCATGTCCGCCGCGCTTTGCCGAACTCGGAATATCGTATAAATAATACACGCGCTTCACGGCAAACGGCAGCGTATCTTTCTCAATTACTGCGATGTTTCCCAGCGCGTTTTCTATTTTGGGAAGTTCTAGCTGTTTGATGTTCATAAGAAATAAGCTGGTCGTAAATTTAGACAAATACCGAATCAAATTCGAAATTATTGCCCATTCAGAGCGATTTTACACAGTATAATCTTTACCTAACGGCTCATTTCTGGAAATCGCGTATTTGTAGTGGCGAGTTTCGTATTTTAGGCGTCGAATTTTCGGAAAACCACTAATTAATCACTGTGACTACAGCCGAACCACTTGTTAGCGTAATTTGCCTGTGTTACAATCACGAAAAGTTTGTGCGCGAAGCGCTTTTGTCGGTTTTAAAGCAAACGTACACTTCCGTGGAAATACTTGTAGTAAACGATGCCAGTTCCGACGGTTCGCAGCAAATCATCGAAAAACTGCAGCTTGAATATCCGCAGATTAAAATCATTCACAACAAGCAAAATCTGGGAATAACCGCTTCGTTTAATAAAGCGTTTGCCGTTTCTAAAGGCAAGTTTATTCTCGATTTTGCAACAGACGATGTATTGCTTCCGAACGCCCTTGCCGTATTAGTCGCTGAGGCAAAAAAGCACGAAGCTGCGGTTGTTTACGCGAATTCCGAACGTATTTCAGAATCGGGCGCGCATCTCGGCTATTTCTTTGCTGTCGATGAGAATAAACGCAGTCTACAAAAAATACCGCGCGGTTTGATTTACGAAGCGATTGTAAATTCAGGCGAAATTGTAAACCCGGTTGCTTTGTTGGTTTCGAGAAATATCCACTTGGAATTGGGTGGGTACAACGACAGTTTAGCTTACGAAGATCTCGACTTTTGGTTACGAGCTTCGCGTGAATATCCGTTTTTTTATATCGACCAAACGCTGTCGCAGAAACGCTATTTGGAAGACTCGTTGGGCTATGCGTACAAGGAAAAATCGGTTTTGGGCCGACGCATAAACGCTTCGACTTTTAAAACCTTATGGATGGCTTTCACGCAGTTAAATCGAAGCAAAACCGAACATCGGGCGCTGCTCAAACGCGTCCACTACGAAATGGGCGTGGTTTTTCGAAATAGAAATCTGCGTTTGTGGATTCCCTATGTATTCTTCAAAATAGCGATTCATCTTAAAATTCTGATTTCGAAATGATTACGACGATTATTCGAAAACCGAATTTCATTTGGAAAGTCCTTCTCTTCTTGCTGATTTTGGCGCGCTTCGCTTTTGTTGGCAAAGGATTTTTCGCTTTTCCCGACGAATGGCGCTTTACCGAATCGGTCGAAGCTGTAAAAGCGCTCGTTTCCTTTGACACTACCGACTTCTGGCAACACATTTTTAAAACGCAAGGTCGACCTGCCGATGCGTTTTTAAAACTCATTCCTGCAGCGGTAATTTACTGCGCGCATCATTTTTTTGGAACGCTGCTGTACAGTGAATTCGCGGCTTCCGTGATGTTTCTGTTCAACTTCAGCATCTATTTGCTGCTGCTGCGCACATATTTTAATCTATTCAAAACCTTGCTCAATAACGAACATTTGGCTTGGTTTGGAGTTGTCATATACTCGTGTCTGACTTTATCGTTTATTTCGTTGCGACACAGCGATCCGTACGACAGTTCACAATTGTTTTTTGTTTGGATTTTGGTGCAAATTTGCCGATCGAATTTCACACTAAAATCGGCTTTTCACTACGGATTTGTCGCGTTTTTCGCCTATCTCGTTTATCCCGGAAACATTTTGCTGTATGGCATCATCGCTGTTTTTTACGGATTTACTGTATACCGAAAACTTAATTTCAAAACAGCTTTTTTCCATGTATCCACCTACGGATTAGGCAGCCTTTCCTTGCTTTTATTAACTGAATTAGCGTCGCGCTTTTGCGGTATGTCGTTTCTAAGAGAATCGCTTTGGCTTTCCACATCAATTCTTCAAGGAAGTTTTTCAGAAGCCTACACCTTCATTTTCAAGTACTTTCTCGAAGTCGAATCGGTTTTGGGAATTGCGTTACTTATGGGTTTCTTCTGCGGAAGCATCGTGCTGTTAATCAAACAAATACCCATCTTACACAAAGAAAAAATACTTGCTTTATTGCTCATTTCAGTTGCGTTCTTTCTCTTCTACGCAAGTGCCAGCTTCTTCCTAGAAAAAGTAGTTTGGTATGCGCGACTCCTGAAACAATTCGTACCGATTTTACTCGTTGTAGCCTTGCTCCCATTGAGTTTGCTTTCCAAAAAATGGCAGAACAGCTCACTGACTTTTTTTTCACTACTTGCCCTAATTTCGTTTGCACTTTCGTGGAAGGAATATCGTACCGTAAACTATCCGCGCGACCTACTATTTGCACAACTGCAACAACACGGCAAAACTGCCATACAAACAACTACGGAATTTAAAAACTTCATTCCGTTTTACGCACAACAACCCACTAAAAACGCAAGCTATACGTTAGTGAATTTTGGAATTGTTTTTCCGTACCGAGAACTCAGCGATTACCGCGTTTACCGTCCTAAAAGCAATGAAACTTTAGTTTTAGATGTTCCGGATTGCACGGCTTTCAAAGCCTATCAATTTGAAGGTTACAATATGGAAGAGCGCGCAAACATTGATAAGCAAACGCCTCGTTTAAAAATTTATCGCTTGAATTTGGAAGCGAAAAAAGCTACTGCTAAATAAACAATATTGGAAAGTACATAAATCCACGCTACGGCAGTCGTTGCACTTTCGTGGAGAAGATAAAAACCCAACAAAAGTGTGGCATACGAAACGAACTCGCAAAGAATGAACGACTTCCATTGATGTTGCGCCAAGAGTACAAAGCCAAAGAAAACGGCTAGAGCGCGAATAACGTCGCCAAGAAGTTGAATTGGAAATAAAGATTGTGCCACTAGATAGTCGGCCGAATACAGCGCCGGAATCAAAAAACTACTCGATATAGCCAAGATTAAAGCACCGACGAAAAACGGCAGAAATCCGATTTTTAAAAACCGAACAAAAACTGCGTTTGTAGATTTTAAAGCAATCGATTCGGAAATTTTGGGAAAGAAATACAAACTCACAAATCCGATAAAAACTAGGGCTACTTGCGACGATAATCGGTAGGCAGCTTCCCAATTTGCAGCAAAATCGGTACTTGTCGTACTAACAAGCTCATTTCGAATGTATAAAAACGAAACCGCCGGAAGTACGGTTGAAACAACGCCAGTCAGTCCGAACTGCACTAATTTTAAAGCCGTTTCAGAATGAAAGCGAAAATTCACATCTAAAAACAAGCGATTTGCATTAAAAACAGTGAGCACAAATTGCAAAACAATAGCGGCAATTGTTGCATACAACGCATATTCTAAGTCATAATAAATAAGCGCTGCTGCAATGCAAAGTGTACTAATTACGGTTACGTACACATTCAGCATCAACACTTTCGAATAAATCTGTAAACCGTTATAAATATTAATTATAGCAAGCGAAATTCCGTTGAGAGGAAGCAGTAACGCCAGCAGTACCACTAAGGTCGATCCGTTGGAATAGCTTCCAAAAAACCAGGTAGCCAAAGTTGCGTGGAAAATCATAACCACTACCGAAAGCACCAAACTTATTACTGCTATCGAACTAAAAATTGTTCCGAACAAAAATTTCGAATGTTCGTTTTTGGGTGTAGAAGCCGTAAGCGTAACGATTCCCGATTGCATACCACCTGTTGAAGCAACTTCGGCTAAAGACAACACATTACGCAAATTTCCAAAAACCAATAATCCCTGCTGACCGGCAAAAACAGCAACTAATTTATTGAGAAGTACCGACGAAAGAAAACGCAACCCGATAAAAACCAAGTGCAAAAAGCCAACTTTTAGGATACCTTGATTTTTACTGTTCATATCGGTTTAGCGTTTCGATGATGTATGCAACTTCCTCGTCGCTTAAGAGTTGGTGTAACGGTATGGAAACGACTTCGCGATGTATGCGTTCGGTAATCGGTAAATTGCAATGCGCAAACTCGGGCATAGCTTTTTGTTGATGTGGCGCAATTGGATAATGAATCAAGGTTCCAATGCCGTTCACCTTCAAATAGTTTATGAAATGCTCGCGATTTTCAACCCGAATCACAAACAAATGCCACACGTTATTGGTTGAAGATCGTAAGGGCAAAATCAGATTTGGATTTGAAATTTCGTTCAAAAACCGATCTGCAATAACCTGTCTTTGCTGATTATCGGCATCTAATCGGTGTAATTTCACACGTAAAAAAGCCGCTTGAATTTCGTCTAAGCGAGAGTTAAAACCGTTTATTTCGCAGCTGTATTTCTGCTCCGATCCGTAATTACGCAATTTCCGAATAACCGTTGCTAATTCGAGATCGGATGTGGTTACCGCACCCGCATCGCCCAACGCTCCCAAATTTTTCCCTGGATAAAAGCTAAAGCCCGCTGCATGTCCGTAGCTACCGGCTCTTTTAGACAAATCGTTTACAAATGCGCCCTGAGCTTGTGCCGCATCTTCAATAAAAAGCAAATCGTGTTGTTGGCAAAATGCTTCAAGTTTTTGCGTATCGGCTAAACGTCCGTACAAATGTACTGCCAACAAGGCTTTTGTTCTTGGAGTCATTTCAGATTCCAGTCGGCGTGCATCAATATTGTAGGTTTCTAATTCTGGTTCGCATAAAACGGGCACTAAACCGGCATGCTGAATGGCTAAAATACCCGCGATGTAGGTATTTGCTGGAACTAAAACTTCATCGCCAACCGCTAATCTGCCGAGCAATTTATAGCCTTCAAAAATTAATCGAAGTGCTTCTAAGCCATTTGCTACACCAATAGCTACTGTGGTTCCGCAGTATTGGGCAAATTCTGTTTCAAATCGCTCAACTTCTTCTCCTAAAATAAACCATCCTTTTTCGATTACGCGCTGCGCAGCCTGCTGTAATTCTGGCTGATAACTTTCGGTAATGCGCTGTAAATCAAGAAAAGGAATCTTCATAATCAGATAGTTAATCGATAAAACCGCTGGCAATAAGTTTGTGCACCAAAGCTTTCCTTCCACGCAATCAAACCGCTGTTTAAATACATACCGTCGCGTTCAGTGGAAATCCCAAAGCTAAAGAACTTTTTATCTTTAAATTCAAGAATGATTTGAGCAAACAAACGATCAAATGCTCCTTTAATTTCTCGATCTTTTCGCATTGCAATGTACTGTGCATGAACCGTTTGCTTCGTAACAAAAAGAACGGTTCCTCCTAACAACTGCTGATTTAAAGACACCGTGTATAAAATGATGTTCTCGGGAAATCGCTGCTGCAAAAGTGTGATCTCTGCCGCGGTATGCACTGGCTCAATACCGTGTCGTTGCTGTAAAACAGGAATTAAAACGTCATTCCAAAAAGTTATTAAATCGGTCTTATTTGAAATTTGCAAATCTGATTGAGCTGCTGCTTTTAAATGGCGCTTTCGCAAGTCGGAAAATGCAATCGGAAAACTGTAATCAATCGCACTCAAAGCATCGTTTCTATACAATTGTACTCCTTTTTGAAACAAACTGTATTCCCAGTGGTTTGCTGGCTTTTGGTTATAAATTTCAGGAATGAGTTTGCAAGAAATTTCGCTGATTCCTGCACTTTCGTAGAAGGAAATGAGTGCTTCTAAAATATCGTTCGACGTTTGCTGACTCATTTTATCATAAATCAAACCGCCGTACGACAAGCCTGCATGTGAGCTAATTTTATTATGAGAAACTGTTGCAGGAAAGACAGCTATCAGTTGATTTTTTTTAAAAATCAAGACTGAAAAATCCTGAAAACGATCGGCGTGATAATCCATAAAATCGCGCTCAAATAAAAAAGTTCCGTTGCACGAATTGCGCACGAAAGCATCCCAAATTGGACGTAAATCAGGCTGATATCGTATTAAATTTAGCACAACTTCTTTTTATCGGCGTGAAAAGTACGTAATTTCGAAACGAGTTTAAAAAGTTTCGGTCTTGAAAAAAAACTGCCGCTATTTTCTTTTCCTTCTTTTACCGCTACTTGGCGTGTTACAGCTGGCAAATGCGCAACAAATTTCGTTGTATCAGCAGTATAATGGCCGATACGGTTTTACCTTTTGCGGAAACACATTAAATCTAACTGAAAACAATAATTTACCCGGTGTCGATCCACCTCCTTGTTTAATACTAACGGAATCGTCGCAAGAATTAGTATTGCAAGACGGAGATAATATTGTAGCAGCTTACTTATATTGGGCAGGAAGTGGCACTGGCGACTTTGAGGTAAGCCTCAACAACACTATCATTAACGCGGAACGTACTTTTAGCGCGGTTGGAAACAATGGAGCCGCGTACTTTGCCGCTTTCGCAGATGTTACCACACAAGTTATCAATGAAACGGCAACAACTTACACTTTAAGTGGATTAGATCTTACCGAGGTAATTCCGAATTATTGTTCGTTTGGAGGAAATTTTGGCGGCTGGGCCATCGTTGTTGTGGTTCAAAACGACTCGCTACCGCAATGTCAGCTCAACGTTTACGACGGTATGCAACGTATTCCAGGATCGGTAAATATTTTGCTAACTAACTTAAATGTTGTTAGTGGTATCGATTCGCAAATTGGTTTTTTAGCTTGGGAAGGAGATAAAAATATTGCTGTTGGTGAATCGCTTACTATAAATGCCATTACAGTACAAAATGCGCTAAATCCTCAAACAAACGCTTTTAATGGAACCAATTCGTTTACGGGCAGCAGCACGCTTTACAACATGGATCTCGATGTTTATGATTTAGAAGGTTTTGTAAATCCAGGTGACACGGAGGCAGAAATTTCCCTATCCAGTAGTCAAGATTTTGTGATGTTGAATTGTGTGGTTACGAAGCTCATCAACGAATTGCCAGATGCCACAGTTCAAATAATGGACTACGAAGTAAGCTGCAATATTCGAACGCTCGACATCACGTATCAAGTTAGCAATTTAAACAGCACAGCAACGTTGCCAGCAGGCGTAATTGTATTGTTTAGAGCAAATGGTTCGGTGATTGGAAGCACAGTCACTACAGTGCCAATTCCGGTAGCGGGATCTATATTAGGCACCATTACCTTGGAAGTCTCTTCCCTATTACCGAACCCAGTAAGTATCGAATTAGTGGTTGATCAGAACGAGCTTGGGCAAACGTTTGTTCAGGAACTCAACGAAAACAACAACACGTACGTGGAAGAAATATGGTTTCCAAAAAGTCCGAATTTCAACAACGTTTCAAACGCAATATCTTGTAATGTCGGTAATGGCAGCGGATTTTTCGACTTTTCGTATGCGCGCACGGAGGCGAAAGTAAACGAAGAAGACGAAGTTTCGCTTTTTTACAGCTACGAAGATGCTCTCGCGGGAACGAACGAAATTGCTGTCGGAAACGAGTCGATTTTAAGCAATGGAAGTCCGACAACCATTTATGTACGCATTCGCAATGCCGCTGGCTGCGAGACGTTTACCTCATTTAATCTTACTACGCAGCGATGCAAACCAAAAGTTTACAATTTAGTTGCCACAGACGAAGACGGATTTTACGACGAATTGATTATAGATGGTTTAGAGAATATCTTTGAATACGATCTCTTTATTTACAATCGATACGGCAGGAAAGTTTGGTCGGGCAATTGGAGAACAGGAATTTGGCGTGGAAAAAGCAATGTCCAAGCTTGGCAGTCCGACGAATTACCTGAGGGAACCTATTATTACGTTTTGCATTTGAATGCTGAAGAATTTCCGGAGCCTTTAACCGGTTTCATTCATTTGACTCGTTAAGCTTATTCTCGAATCAAAACCATCGTAGCCGTATCGCCTGAATTCATGTCCCAAAATGCGTTGGCCAGCACATTTCCAGCTTTATCCACAATTTCGTACTGCGCGGTATTTGGTCCGCTGTCTCCTTCGTTGATCACCTTAAAATCGATGTAATTGTAGCCTTTATCGAGCTGTAATTCAATACCTTGAAAACCGCCGGTAAGTGTGAGTCTGTTGGCAATTAAAGTTTCGTTCCAAGTAATTCGAATTTGATCTCCGTCGATGGCCTGAGAATCTCTGCAGCGAATGTAAACACTTTTGGTTTTTACTTTTATAGTTCCCAGTGACTGCTTTTTCCGCTGTGGCTTAATCTTATTAAGTTCGCCTTCAAACACTTTTGTAAACTCGCGCGAATTACTCATAAACTCGTTAGAAGGAGTCAAACTCAAAGGTTTTTCCTCGACAATAGGTTTATTGCTTTCAGGTTTTAAAACTTCTGGTAGTATCGTACTTTTCTCCTTTTCGTCTGGTTTTTGAAATTCCTTCGGCGCCGCTTTTGGCGTTACGGGTGCTATTCCTACCGAACGTTTTCCCGTATCAAATTGTGCAAAAACACCACCCGATAGCAAAACAAAAAGTGCGATATATAATTTACCAAACTTCATACTACAAATTTAGCGCATCCACGCCAAGTTCAGTGTAAACTAACGTTTTGTTAGCAGTTTTATTTCTGTACTTCCAAAATTACTGACTCTGATGGCGCCAATTTTAGCTTTACAAAACCCTTGCCATTTTTAATTTCTAGCGTAGAAGTATGATTGCCGTACAGCTTTTCTTTCAAAGGATATGAACCATCCTTGAATTTCCAAGTCTTAATCAAGGCTTCAGGAACTTCCAAGGTAAAATCGGCTTCGCTTACCCATGAGAAATTTGTTACAATAATTAATTTTTGCTTAGCAGAATATCGTGCAAACGAATACAAACCGGGCTTATACTGCTCGCCTTGCTTTCTGTTTTCTGTTTGCAATTCCACGAAAGTGCCCGTCATGGCGTCGGCTTCCAAGGTAAAGTTGAGCAATCTCTTGTAAAAATCGCGAAGTTTTTTCTCCGAATCGCTCAATGCACCGCCGTCGAAACGTCCGCTGTTCATCCAACGTTGGTGACTCGGCACTCCAGCGTAATCAAAAATCGTTGTACGCGTCGGCTTTCCAAATCCCGAATCTAAATCGCCGCGCTCCCCTACTTCCTGACCAAAGTAAATCATCGTTGGCGAACTACTGATCGTGGCAGAAAGTACCATCAAAGGCATTCCTTTTTCTGGAGTTCCAGCGAAAGCATCCGAAGCCAAACGCTGCTCATCGTGATTGTCGAGGAAGTGAAGTAAATGATGTTCGATATCTTGAAAACGATTCTGAATATCGGTTACCGGATCAGGTAAACTTTTGCCTTGAATGACTTCTTTTAATTTGTCGTATAAATCAACTTTATCGTACAAATAATCCATTTTCCCCAATTTGATGTAATTGCGGTATTCGTTCGGATTGTAAACTTCTGCCAATAAAAAGGCATCCGGATTCTTCATTTTAATGGAGGAATTCATAAAACTCCAAAACTCATAAGGAACCATTTCGGCCATATCGTAACGAAATCCATCTACGCCTTTAGCAATCCAATACAAGGCAATGTCTCTAAATTTAATCCACGAAGAAGGTACCGACTTATCTTTCCAAAATTCGAAATGAGCTTTGTAATCTTTGGCGTCGTATCCTGCCGGCAATTCTGGGAAATCTTTACTTCCATCGGGACGAATACCGTAATTGATTTTAACTGTTTCGTACCAGTCGTTGATGTCTGGCTGCGCTAATCGGCTGCCATTTCCCGTCCATTTTGCGGGAACTTCATCAAAAAAACCATCTGAACCAGGAGCAGGATCGCCTCCTAATGGTTTGTAATCCGGGCTGTACGGAACTTTAAACGACGAATTTGGAATGTAATAGAAGTTATTATCACGGGCATATTCCACGGAAGTGTCGTCATCCGCACCAAAATCGCGAACTCCCGGCGGATTACTTTTCCCTTCGTAACGGCGCGCCACGTGATTAGGCACGATATCGATCAATAACTTTAAGCCTGCTTTATGTGTTCGAGCAATTAAAGCTTCAAATTCAGCCAAACGATTGGCCGGATCAACAGCCAAATCCGGATTCACGTTGTAGTAATCCTTAACCGCGTATGGTGAACCGGCACGACCTTTAACCACATCCGGATCGTCGTTGGAAATTCCGTATTTAGAGTAATCGCCAACTAAGGCATGATGCGGTACGCCAGTGTACCAAATATGAGTGACGCCTAATTTCTTTATTTCATCGAGAGCAGCTTCGGTAAAATCAGCAAACTTACCTACTCCATTTTCCTCTTTAGTTCCCCAGGGTTTATTGGTCTGATTCGTATTTCCGAATAATCGGGTAAAGACTTGATAAACAACTTTTTTCTGAACTTTCTCTGACACTTTCTTATCTTTTTTTGATTGAGCATTAACCGACTGTGCACTGATTCCGACTAGTGCAGCCAATACCAAAAGCTTGATTGTTTGTTTCATAACTAACTTTCTTTCGCTGCTAATGTCGCAATATTTGGTATTAGCACATAGCCTCTTTGGCAAAAATTTTTGTTAAGCCAACTGCCACCTCTCTGCAAAGCACTATTTTTGCGGCAAATTACAAGTCATTGAAATATTCAATTCTATTCCTTTTTCTGCTTTTTTCGTTTTGCAATTTTGAAGTAAACGCGCAAAACAAACCCATAGTGGTAGAAAATGCCGATAATTTCGATGTAGATGAACTGCAAATGCCCGATGCCGTTTTACTCACGGGCAATGTACTCGTGCGCCACGAAGGAGCTACGTTGCGCTGCAATAAGGCGTACTTTTTCAAGAAAGAAAACTACATTAAAGCATTTGGTGCTGTTGTTTTAAATCAAGGTGATACGCTGCATTTAAATAGTGATTATGCCGAATATGCTGGAAATTTAAAACAAGCATTTGCAACCGGAAACCCCATACTGCGTTCGCCAGAATTTACACTCACTACCGATACGATTAATTTCGATCGGAACATTCAGCAAGCGTACTACAAAAATTACGGGAAAATCGTTAATAAAGAAACTACACTTACCAGTAAATCAGGACGTTACTTTGCAAATGAAAAGAAATTTCGCTTCCTCACAGCCGTAACGGTAACCAATCCAAAAGTGGTTATAAAAAGTAATCATTTGGATTATTACTTTAATTCCGGACATTCTTATCTGCTTGGCGCATCGACCGTTACTAGCAAAGAAGATTTCATTTACACCGAAAAAGGATTTTACGACACTAAAAAAAACATAGCGCATTTCCTCCGAAAGTCATATATCAAATATAGAGACCGCAAAATCGACGGTGATTCGCTGTATTACGATAAAAATCGGGAATTTGCATCGGCTTCACATTACGTAAAAATTACCGATACGATCAATAAAGGTGTGGTACGCGGACATTACGCCGAGCTGTATAAAGCCAAAGATTCGATGTTTGTGACGAGAAAAGCGGTGGCAGTTTCGTTGATGGAAAACGACAGTGTGTACATTCACGGCACGCGATTAATGCTCACCGGAAAACCCGAAAACCGAATTATTCGTGCGTTTAAAAATGCGCGCTTTTTCAAATCGGACATGAACGGAAAATGCGACTCCATTCATTCTTCCACGAAAGTGGGACTCACCAAACTAATCGGCCGACCCATTATTTGGAACAAAAAAAATCAAGTAACTGGAGATGTTATTCATCTGATTGCCGATTTAGAAACTGAAAAAATCGATTCGCTGAAGGTGCTTAACAATGCCTTTATTATTTCGAAAGACACGATTGGAACCGGCTATAATCAAGTCAAAGGCTTGAATCTGTACGGAAAATTCAAAGACGACAAACTGAATGATGTGACTTTAGTCAAAAACACGGAAATCCTGTATTTCATGCGCGACGACAAAGACGAACTCATCGGAATTAACAAGAGCGTAAGTTCAAAGATAAATTTGATTTTGGAAGATTCGAAAATTGAAACGATTACGCAGTACGACCGACCAGAAGGCCAAATGTATCCCGAAAAAGAACTTCCCGAAAATGCACGCCGACTGCGAGGATTTATTTGGAGAGAAGACGAAATGATTAAAAATAAAGACGATGTTTTTCCTGAAGACGAGCTCAAATGGGACGAAATTGCTAGGAAGTACCGCGAAAAAGCAGAGAAATTGGCCGACAAGCCCATAGCCGTTCGAAAGGAAACCAGCGAGTACGATAAAAACGTGAAGAAAGGAAAATAAAATGCTGACGGATTTTTTTAAATATCAAGCCCAAACTACGCCACATCCGCTGGGAATGGAGGTTTCGCATGCCAAAGGAAGCTATATCTACGACATCCACGGACAAGCATACCTCGATTTTGTTGCAGGAGTTTCGGCAACTTCGGTCGGTCATTGCCATCCGTACTTAAACGACGCCATTAAGAAACAACTCGATTTGTACAGCCACGTTATGGTTTATGGCGAATTTGCGCAACATCCGGCTGTTGAATATTGCAAACAATTACAGAAGTATTTACCGGCTCCGCTAGAGAAAATTTATTTGGTTAATTCCGGAACCGAAGCTACTGAAGGAGCATTGAAATTAGCGCGCCGAATTACCGGTAGATCGGAACTGATTTCGTGCCATAACGCCTACCACGGAAATACTATGGGCTCGTTGAGCGTGATGGGTTACGAAGAACGCAAACAGGTTTTTCGTCCGTTAATTCCTGACGTGCGTTTTATTACATTCAATAATTTAACTGATTTAGAGCGCATTACTAAGAAAACCGCTGGTGTAATTGTGGAAAGCATACAAGGTGGCGCGGGCTTTATTCAACCTGAAAACGAGTATTTAATCAAGTTGAGTAAGCGTTGTAAAGAAGTGGGTGCAGTTTTAATTATAGACGAAATACAGCCAGGTTTTGGAAGAACGGGAACCTTTTTCGGTTTTGAAAATTTTGGAATTGTTCCCGATATCGTTATTGTGGGAAAAGGAATGTCGGGCGGTATGCCGGTGGGTGCCTTTATCGCTTCCGCAGAACACATGGATTTATTGCAAGATCAACCCAAACTTGGACACATAACCACTTTTGGCGGACATCCCGTTATTGCTGCCGCAGCTTTGGCTACGCTAGAAATTATCGAGCAAGAAAACTTAATGCCGCTCGCTTTGGAAAAAGAAGCCTTGTTTCGCAAATTGCTTGTTCATCCGCTGATCAAAGAAGTGCGTGGTCGTGGATTAATGTTGGCTGCCATGACGAGCGATGCTGCAATAACCAACGAAGTAGTTTTGCGCTGTTACCGCCGTGGACTCATTTTGTTTTGGCTCCTATTCGAAGGAAAAGCCGTTCGAATAACTCCGCCGCTCACCATTAGTTTCGAAGAAATTGAAGCCGGCTGCGCCATTTTGCTGGAAATTTTCGACGAATTGCTGTCAGAAGGTCATGTTTAATACCTCCTTGCGCCATAAGTAACAACAATTTGCGTTTTAGTAAAGAAGAAGTTAGCCCTTTGCTAATTGGTACGCCTTTTGTTAATTAAATTGTTCACAAGAATCGTGTAACCGAGCAGTTAGGCGGCAAAGTGCTTTCTAATTTTAAATAGCCGAATTCTAAATCCCAGAGTTATGCAATTAAGCAGCGAAGAAGAAGACTACAACCTGTCGTTATCGAAGTTTGAATCGATGCTGAAAACAAACAAAGTTTTGTTTTTCGACAGTGAGGAATTTGAAGACATAGTGCTTCACTACCTCGACATGGGAAAACTCAGCCTGGCTAAAAAAGCGCTGAAATTAGCACTTGAACAACATCCGAAATCCACAGGATTAAAGTTTGTTCAAGTGGAAATGCTCATTTACGACGACAAGCTCGATCAGGCCGAAAAGCTGTTGAACGAGTTGTACGCCATTGAACCTACCAACGAAGAAATTTTCATTCAAAAAGCAAGCATATATAGTAAACGCGACAATCATGACATGGCTGTCGAGATGCTAAAAACTGCTTTAGAATACACCGACGACCTTGCCGATGTGTACAATTTACTCGGTATGGAATATCTTTTTATGGATAATTTGGAACTCGCTAAAGAGAATTTCATCCGCTGTTTGGAAGAAGATATCGAAGATCAAGGCGCCTTGTACAACATCGTGTACTGTTTCGAATTCTTGGATCAGCACGAAGATGCCGTTATTTTCCTAAATTCCTACATCGATAAAAATCCGTACAGCGAAATTGCATGGCACCAACTCGGTCGGATTCTGTATGGCTTGAAACGCTACGAAGAAGCATTGCGCGCCTTTGATTATGCAACCTTAATCGACGAAGAATTTGTAGGTGCATACATGGAGAAAGCGAAATCGCTCGAACGCCTAAAACGCTACGACGAAGCCATCGAAGGCTATAAAAAAACACTCGAACTCGACGACGCAACTTCATATGCCCTTTTGCGCATCGGGAAATGTTACGAACGGAAAGGCGATTCGGCTACAGCCTTGAAATACTACAACCGAACTGTGCATGAAGATCCGCAACTCGACAAAGCTTGGATTGCCATCACCGATTTGTACCTCAATGCCATAAATTACCGCAAAGCATTGTATTTCGTAAATAAAGCGTTGGAAATCGATAACGAGAACTTTCGTTACTGGAAACGCTACGCTACCATAAATCGCGCGTTGAATTTCTTTGAAGAAGCTGAAATGGGCTACAGAAAAGCAGTTGAATACGGCGACGACGAATTAGATACTTGGATTTATTGGGTAGATGTGCTGCAATTTCTAGGCGAATTCGAAAATTGCGTAGATGCTCTATTGCAAGCCAAAGAATTCTATCCCGAAGCACCAGAAATTCTATATCGTTTGGCTGGTTTGTATTTGAGTTTTGATGAAGAAGAAGTTGGTTTAGAATTGTTGGAAGGCGCCTTGGAGCGCGATGCCGAAATGATCACGCTATTCACCGATTATTACCCAACAGCTTGCACCAACAAACGCGTTCGAAAACTTATTGCCAAATACACTAAAACCGATTTATAAATTGAAAATCATTGGTTTAATTGGTTCGAAACTCGGACACTCATTTTCGCAGTCGTATTTTCAAAACAAGTTCGAACAACTGCAAATAGACGATTGGAAATACCTCAATTTTGAGTTAGCATCGATTTCAGAAATTGAACAACTTAAAGCCGATGAATCAGTCATTGGTTTTAACGTGACATTTCCCTACAAAAAAGAGATTTTGCCGTACTTGAGTACGCTGTCGGATACTGCCAAAAGTGCGCAAGCAGTTAATACCGTTTTCATCGATGCAAACAGGCAATTGCACGGTTTTAATACCGACGTTTTTGGATTTTTAAAAAGTGTAAAAAACTGGACCGGCACTTCCGTGGAAAATGCACTTATTTTAGGAACGGGCGGCGCGGCGCAAGCGGTTCGAACTGCGCTCGACAACTTGGAAATCAACAGCGCTTTTGTGAGTCGTGATCCGCATTTCAATTTGATGTATCATGAAATTACACGCGAAATAGTCGAAAATACACAACTGATCATCAATTGCACACCGCTGGGTACTTTCCCTAATGTTTCCGAAATGCCGGATTTTCCAATCGATTTTTTGAATGAAAATCATTTCGTGTACGATTTGGTGTACAATCCCGAGAAATCACTTTTCCTAACGAAAGCCGAGCAGCAAGGCGCGAAAATCAAAAACGGACGGGAAATGCTCGAACTTCAAGCCGAAAAATCGTGGCAAATTTGGACTACCCTACTCGCCCAATCTTCGCTGTTGTAACCGATACAAATTAAAAAATCGACAGTAACGCGTTAAATCAGCTATTTTCTTTGTTTTTACTGCTGCCTTTACTACCTTTCGCCCGTAGTAAAAACTGTAAACATTCTTAAAATGTTAGAAGAAAAACACGATAACCTGTCAGCAGCTGAAAACACGACAGAAGGAAATCCATCAGTAGAAGCAAATACTGAAGAAACGCTGCAAACATCTGAAAACGAATCTACTGAAGTAGTTCAAGCAGAACCAGAAGCGGTAGTTGAACACGTAGTCGCGGACAACGCAACAACTCCAGAAGAACCAACTGCGGTTGCAGAAGAAGTTGTGGAAGAATCTATTTCACCAGAAGCGGAAACAGAAACCGCTGCCGAAGTCGAGCTTGTTGAAGCAGTAGCGGAAACCGCTGTAGAAACCGTTGAACTCAGCGAAGAAGCACTTGCCGACGAGCAACCAATTTTAGAAGAACCACAAGTTTTTGCAGGTGACGAGGCCATCACGCACATAGAGGAACAAAATGCAATTGCGGCCGAAGAACACGAACGCGAAACCAGCATTGAATTACCTGCAATTGACTACGAAACGCTCGACCTCGACCGACTAAATCAGCATTTAGAGCGTTTGGTAAACAGCGAACAAGTAGTTGCGATAAAAGAACACGTAGAATTGATTAAATCGGCTTTTCTAAGCAAATTCAATCATTTACTCGACGAAAAGAAACAGCAATTCCACGACGATCCTGAAAACGAAGGTCAGGAATTTCAATACCACCATCCGGCGAAAGCCAAATTCGACGAACTGTTTAATGCATTTCGCGATTTAAGAAATCAGCATTTCAAACGCCAGGAAAACATTCTAAAAGCCAACTTAGCTTTGCGTTTGGCGATTGTCGAAGAATTAAAAAACTTGCACAATCCGCAGGAAGACATCAAAGACGTTTTGAAGCACTTCAATGAATTGCGCGATCGTTGGAAAAATGCCGGACCTATTCCGCGCGACAAGTACAACCACGTTTGGAACAGCTATCACTTTCATTTAGAGAAGTTTTACGATATTCTCCACTTGGATCGTGAAGCGCGCGACTTTGATTTCAAACACAATTTAGAACTCAAGCAAAACATCATCAATCGGGTGAAAGTTCTGGTTGAAGAAAAAGATATCAATGCCGCTTTGCGCGAATTGCAAGATTTGCACCGAATTTGGAAAGAAGATATCGGACCCGTTTCTAAAGAACACCGCGAACGCATTTGGAACGAATTCAGCGAATTATCGCGTCAGATTCACAACAAGCGCGAACAATTGCAGGAACAAATTCGCGAACGTGAACAAAACAACTTGCGTTTAAAAGAAACGATAATTCAGCAAATTGAAAGCATTATTGCACAGCCTGCATCGAACCACAACGCGTGGCAAGAACAAGTAAAACAAGTTGAAGCACTGCGCGAAGAATTCTTCAAAGTAGGGAAAGTTCCGAGTGAAATCAGCGAGCAAGTTTGGGCTAAGTTTAAAGATATTGCACGCCAATTTAATGTTGGTAAAAACACGTTTTACAAGTCGATTAAACGCGAACAGCAAACCAACATGGATCGCAAACGCGCGTTAGTTGATAAAGCTAACGAATTAAAAGACAGCGATAATTTCAGAGAAACCACCGAAATTCTGAAGCAAATTCAAGAAGAATGGAAAACAATCGGGCACGTTCCGAAGAAATTTTCGGACCAGATTTGGAAAGAGTTTAGAGCGGCGTGCAACCACTATTTTGAGCGTTTAAAGGCGGCTCGTTCGGAAGTAAATCAGGAAGAAACCGAGGCATACGAACGCAAAAAGGCCTTTTTGGAAGACATCAAATCTTTTGAAATGACCGGCGTTCACAAAACCGATTTAGACAATATCAAAGCTAAAATCGAAGAATGGAAAACCTTGGGAAAAGTTGGACCGAACAAACGATACATCGACGGGAAATTCAACAAAGTACTCGACGGATTGTTTGAGCAATTGAGTTTGAGTAAAAAAGACTCAGAAATGATGCGTTTCAACAACCGTATGGGTCAGCTTACCGAAAGCAACGACTCGCGCAGAATTGATCAGGAACGTATTTTCTTGCAGCGCAAAATCGAGGAAGTTCAGGCGGAGATTAATCAGTTAGAGAATAATATTTTGTTCTTTTCTACAGCGAAGAATGCTAAAAAAGAGAACAGTATGGTAACCGAAGTCCGCAAGAGCATTGAACGCCATAAAGAAGAATTGGCCGTTTTGAAAGAGAAACTCAAGCAAGTACGACAGCTGTCTGAAAAGCCAGCCAATTAATAGAAAGCGCCTCCACTTGGGGGCGTTTTCTTTGAAGATTTTGAGATTGAGAGATTGGTCTTCGACAACCTCAGGCACCCACGATACGTGCGTTGGGTTGGGCAAAACGATACGTATAGTGGCGAACGTCGCGGAGTCTAGCTTCTAGCTTCTATCCCGATGGCTATCGGGACTAGCTTCCCAAAAAATGATACGTATAGTGGTGAACGTAACGAAGTCTTAATACTCAAATCTTAATACAAAAATCTCCATTAGCCTTCGACAGGCTCAGGCACCAACGAATTGTGGGTTCAGTTGGGTAAAGCGATACGTATAGTGGCGAACGCCGCGGAGTCTATTTTCTAGCTTCTAGCTTCCCAAAAAATGATACGTATAGTGGTGAACGTAACGAAGTCTTAATACTCACGTCTTAATACAAAAATCTCCATTAGCCTTCGACAAGCTCAGGTACCGGCGATGATTGGGTTAGGGTGGGAAAACGATACGTTTAGTGGTGAAATTATCGATTCCGACAGCTATCGGGACAAACGTCTCCAAAAACGTAACGTAGACTGTGAATTCATCTTATTTTCTGGTAACGATTTTCGCAGCCCGGATAGAGGCGGCATCCTTTTTGTGGCGCGAAGCAGAACAAAAAGATACAGCCGAAAGCCGGAAGAGCTGCCCAAAAAATAACAAGTAAATCTTTTATTTGGGCGGCATTTCGCGCTGTTCGTTTCAATAAACGCTTGCAGCAGCAGTTTCGGCTATTTTTCGCCCAGCTTCCGTTGGTCGCTAGCTAAAAATGCCTCCACAAGCCACTGCCACGCATTTATTTTCACTGCTATCGCGGCCGCGGGCAAACGTTTCCTAGAAAATCGTTCGCAAAATGCAGTACTTTGCAACGCAACTGCTCTAAAAATCGAATTCAAACTAATGCGAAAAAAACTGTACGTACTTTGCTTACTTTCTGTATTGATTGGTTACGCTACCGACAGCTCGGAAGACGCTCGTTCAATTAAAAACTTAACAACAAAAACGAGAAGTTATAAAGTGATTGGTATTAAAGACGGCGACACTTTTGTGGTTTTAATGAACGGCCGCGCACAAGTGGTACGACTCGAACACATTGACTGCCCTGAGAAAAAACAGGCGTTTGGAACCAAAGCAAAACAATTTGCATCGAATTTGTGCTACGGAAAATTTGTGCAGTTACAGTCGAAAAATAAATACGACCGCTACAAACGTTTAATTGCCGAAGTGATTTTACCTAACGGCTTGAATGTTAATAAAGCTTTGGTGAAAAATGGTCTGGCTTGGCATTACAAAAAACACTCGAAAAGCAGTGAATATGCGCAATTGGAACACAGTGCTCGGCAGCAAAGGCGTGGTGTTTGGAGTGATCCGAATCCTGTAGCACCTTGGGAATGGCGAAAGCGAAGGAGGTAAAGTGTGTTGTGAAAAAGTAGAATTACTTGATTTCAAATTGTTTTACCATCCAATGTTGCGAGTGATTTTTTAGTAAATCAGCTTTCAGATTTAACTCTTTAGAATCCATGTATTTATACACCTTTAAAGGTATTGAATTTGGAAAAAGTTGCAAGCCTTTAGAAATTACCTCAGCAGCTTCTGCAAATTGACGATTAGAATTTAATGCCTCAGCTTTGTAGATAAAAACTATAGTTGGAACAGTACCGTAGATGCTGATTATTTCCTTTTCTAAGTCGTTTATGATATCAACTTGAAATCTAGAATCTGGCTCTTTTCCTGCAGCTGCTGTTTCTGAAATATGATTTTGGTATGCAAAAAACATATTAAAGATTGATTTGTTCTTTGAATTTGGATTATTGTAAAACTCATTTATTTTTCGAGAGGTTTCGGTTTTTAATGCTCCGTCGTCTGCCTGCAAACAGTCGTTATAAAATGCCTCAAGAAGGTTATAAACTTCTCGATCTTTTTTGTCGATTACAGTATTTTTCCTCAATTCGACAAGATATTTGGCATATTTATCCGAATACTGTGCAAACAAATTTGACGACGCAAGAATTAGTAAGACAAGCAACCATTTTTTCATAACTCCATTGCAATTAAACGCATTTTAACGTTAAAGATACATGTTTTAATTACTCAAGATTAAGTTAAATAACTTTTGATGCAAAAAAAACATGTATGTTGCAGCTACTCAAAATATTCCCTTCTTAACAACGAAAACGCGATAGAATCTTCATAGCCATCGCCCACCGCGTAATGATCGCGTAGCACACCTTCTTTTATAAAATTCTGACTTTCAATTATTTTCAAGGACGCGACGTTTTCACTTCCCACTAAGGCTTCTATTCGGTTTAACTGCAATGTATGAAAACCGTAGTGAATTATCGCTGCAACGGCTTCCGACATGAGTCCTTTTTGTTTAAAACGCTCGTCGGACATGCTGTATCCAATTTCTGCGCGCTTGTGTTCTTTATTCCAGTTGTGCAGTCCACAGCGACCAATAACCTGCTGTGTTGGTTTGTCGCACAGCAAAAACATGAGAAAACTTCTGTTGTAGGTAGCGTAACCGTTTTGGTGTTTAGAGAGCTCACTTTGGAAGTCGGCTTCGTTTCGATGGCCGAGTACTTTCATGATGTCGGATTTCTCGAATTTTTCGAAAATGTATGAGATTTCTTCTACAGAATAACCGATTAGGTTCATTCTTGGCGTTTCGATAAGAATGGGATTGGGCTGTTTTAGTTGCATTTGCTGTTAATGAGCGTGTTTGATGGAACAATACTTACACGATGAAACGAATGTAACTCAAATTTAGAAAAATCGGATACCGTTTACAGTCATTTGTATTACAATACGTTACAGCTGTGATTTCTTATTGGTTTTGATCTTGGATAATCAGCTTTTTCAACAACGAAATCTGTCCTAAATGATAGTAACTGTGTTCAATTTGTGCTTCGATATTTCGGTGATAGCTGCCGTATTCTTCTTTCACAAAGGCTTGATTTAATGTAGTTTCGTCGAGTGCTTGCACATGCTGAATAAACTTTTCGGCGTTGCTTAAAAACTCTTGAACCAATTGATTCCAGTGGTTTTCACTGCTAATTTCTGGCATGTCGAAGCTGTATTTATCTTTAATGTCAAGAATTCCACCATTAAAAACTTGATTTAAACCTTTGAGATAGTAATTAATATGAAAGGTAAGCAGCGCAATTGTATTGAGATTACCAACTTTTTGTGTGGCTTGTTGCCAAGTAACGCTGGTAATTTGTTCTTTAAAATTAGTATTGGCAATCCACCTGCCGTTGAGTAATACTTCTTGGAGTCGGTTAGCGAGATCTGTGTTCATGGTTTTGATACTAAGTAAAAATAAAGCTATAAAATTCGGGTAGTTTAACTGAATTTTACGCGCATATGGATTAAAGATTTTAAAAATTCTTCTTGGTGAATTTACAGGCTGAACCTTTGACATGCGCAAGCCGTTTCTTTTTTTCGCACACAGAAACCACTGAAACCGGCAGAAATTAGTAGCATGTTTGGGCTGGTAAGGAAAACACAGAACGTGTTAAGTCGAAAAAAAATTGCACTGGCCTTCGACAGGCTCAGGCACCGACGATACGCGGGTCTGTTTGGGAAAATGAAACGTCAAGTGGTGAACGTCACAAAGTCTTAATACTCAAATCTCCATTAGCCTTCGACAAGCTCACTTACCAGCTTTTATAGCGCACAGAAAACACCGAAGTTCACAGATTATTTCGAAATATAGAACCGTTGAGGAAAACACAGAACGTGTCAAGCCACCAATAAATCGCACCAGCCTTCGACAAGCTCAGGCACCGACGATACGTAGATAAGGTTGGGAAGATGATACGTAAATTGGTGAAATCATCAAAATCTTAATACTCAAATTTCAGTACCTAATACTCTAATCTCAATCCTCCATTCCGCTTTGCGACCTTTGCGTAAATCTTCGCGTCCTTTGCGGTTAACCCCTTCATTACGCTGCCTTCGACCCGCTCAGGTACCAGCTTTTATAGCGCACAGAAAACACCGAAGTTCACAGATTATTTCGAAATATAGAACCGTTGAAGAAAACACAGAACGTGTCAAGCCACCAAAAAATTGCACTGGCCTTCGACAAGCTCAGGCAACGACGATACGTGGCTTCAGTAGGACAAAACGATACGTAAAGTGGTGAATTTATCGATTCCGATAGCTATCGGAACTAGCTTCTCGAAAAAGACACGTAAAATGGCGAACGTCACGATCCCGATGGCTATCGGGACTAGCTTCTCCAAAAAGAGTTGTGATAAACGCCAACAGGCGCCCCAATGTTTAAAAACACTGAAGTACCTGTTATACGAATAAAACGAAAACTCTTGAATTTAAATTTTTAGGCTTCGCTTTCTGCTGCTTCGATGTTAACGGCAGTTACCGCAATCTGTGTCAGTTTTTCATCCGCAGCTTTTTCTTCGTCGAGCGTGGTTTGCAATAATTTTGCAGCTGCTGTTAGTCCAAGGGTTTCGGCAAATTGGCGTAAAGTTCCGTAGGTGGCAATTTCGTAATGCTCGACTTTTTGTCCGGCAGATATAATGCCTGCGTCACGCATAGCGCCGGCTTCGCATTCTTCCATAATCTCCTCGCCTTCTTGCAACAAACCCGACATTGCCTCGCATTTCTTGGCAACTGCTTTTTTTCCGAGCAGCTCAAATACTTGTTCGACACGGCTAACTTGCTCTTCGGTTTCGGTTAAATGCGCGGTAAGTGCGTCGACGAGTTCTGTTGATGTCGCGTTTTTAATCAATTTTGGAAGCGCCTTTGTAAGTGCTTTCTCCGCCCAATAAATGTCTTTTAACTCATCTTCGAACAACTCTAGTAATTGCGACGATTTCATCCCGCGATTGGCGGTTCCTTTCTGGCTTCCTTCGGCACTGCTCGATTTTGAACTGTTGCTTTTTTGGTTGCCACCTGTGTTTGATTTTGAATGATCCATTGTAAACTATTTAAAAATTTATAAAAACTAATTGCTCTTTTTGTTTCCAAATCTCCTTATCGCAAAAATGATGATCACAAGAATTACCAGCGTTAAAAACACGCCAATGCCCATGCCTGTTTTGAAAATTCCGCCGATTAATTCGCAGGAATTAAACAAAAACGACATTGAAAATAGGAGCAGTACAGTTTGTAAAGTGGATTTTTTCATCGGTATAGTAGTTTAGAGAATGTCTACCACAAAGATGAACCGATTTGAAGGGGTGGGTATTACACGATTCCGCTAAACACTTACGGCATTCGTTTGGTTTTAATGTAATTAATTAAAAATGAGCGCTATACGATTTACAACAACAGTCTTGATGTGGATTGAAAGGGAAATTTGAAATACGAGGTTTTGTTTTTGGTTCTTGAAGTTCTTAATGTATTTTCTTAAAAGTGCTTAAACGAAGTGGTCATTCTAGCGTTTTTGAAGAATACGTTTTGCGGAGGCATTGTTTGCTGTTCGGTGAGATACAAGACAAGGTGCTTTACATACCTTTATTTTGAATCAACATTTGAATTTCGAATTTCAGTGGTACTAAGTGATTATGTAGAATTGCCCAAACTATGGCATTGTCTATGCTGTTGTAAGCATGCACTAATCGATTTCTAAAGGAAACAATTTGTTTATCGTTTTAAATTTAAATGCATGGCTCTATTTTTTTGAATTGGTTTAGTGCGTCGCCAATGATTGCCAATTGTCTTTCGACTGCACTTTGCGTTTTTCTATCATTTTCATACGAGGTAAAATCAATTCCAGTCGTAAACTCAGCAATTAAATCAATTGCCATCAAAATATCAGAAAGATACTTTTCGCTTTTTTCCGTCATAGATTAAAACTTTTGATGCATCGATACTTTTCCGAAGGATTGGATTTTTTATGGAGGAATTTGTCAGCAGATCAACTCTTCTTTGAAACAATTTTTCAAATTTATCCCATAAATCCATCAAGATTTCACCTCGTTTTATCGGATCTTTTGTGTTGACTTCTACCAACAGATCGATATCGCTTGAACTCTCATTGAATTTATCAGTTGTCGACGAACCAAATGCATACAAGCTAGTAACTTCGTGACTTTCACATAAAGACACAAACTCTTCGGAGTTACTGTATATAGATTCTTTCAGATTCACCTAGCTAAGATATAGATTTTTAAATTTCAATTTTTGGGTTTTAAGGATCCGGCGATAAAAAAAATAGATTGTGTGATGGAGCGGGTTGGCTGTAATTATATTACTTGAAATAAGTTTTGAATTCATTTTCCGAATCTGTCATACTTATTTTTTTAGGTTTCAATCTTGGGTTAAACAGATAAACTTGCCATAATTCATCGTCTCTAGTTAAATCTACAATTGCATAATTTCCGTTCTCCATAACAAACTTGATTATTTTATCTGTTTTTATCTTTAGAACAGGGAGATTGTTTTTACGAAAAGTTTCATACGACTCACTCAAGTACCACATATAATCATCAGCTCCGGTATAAAAATCTTCCTCGCCAATTTCTCTTATACGTTCTTCAATCCGTCTGTCGGTTGGTTCGATAATAATGGCAGTTTGATCTTTAAAAACAATTGTATCGATGCTGTTTTTTGAAAATTCAGAAGTGTCCTTTTCCTTATTCTCAACTTTTTTTTCTGAAATAGTTGTAACGCTTTCCGAATTGTCTTCTTTGTGATTTACTACTTGGTTACACGAAAATAACGTGAAAACTGCCAAAAAAACTGAAGTAAAATTTTTCATTCTTTGTTTTAAAACCGTGCTCTATTAAACTACATGATGCCATTTTAGATGCGCGAAATTGCGGATTTACGTACAACTTTTAATGTGAATAACTGCACTTGAGTGTAATTCAAAACTGTCAATTTGCACTAAACTAGCCATTACGCTAGCCGATGTTCTTGCTTTAGAACTAATAGCTTGAGGTTTAAAAGTACAATTAAATCTTTCTTGTCTAATGCAATAAAAAAACCTCGTTCAAAAGACTTAAACGAGGTTGAAATGGTATGTTTATGAGAAGTGTTTTTAATGGGAATTGTTAAGTGATAAGCTAGTTAAATACTGTTTTTTTTCATTCTCGGAGTTGACTTTAATGTGTGTCAATACTCGTTCGTGTATTTTGTGGATGATGTGGTTGCTCCAAATTTGCCAGTAAAATGTTGGACTTATGTTGTGATAATACCAAGTGGTACCTTCTAAAAGTGTGTTTCCGTTTGGTAATTTTGTTAATTTGAATTGTCCTTGTTTCGAAACAAAATAGTCGTGTAAGTGAGGCGCGTCAATATCCCAAAAACTTAGTTCTTTCATGGGTTCGGGTTGCTCAACAACATTAAATTTTAAAAGACGTGGTTCGTCCCAAACTGTAATTGGTTCTACAAAACTTCCAGTCGTGAAGTTGCAATATCTAACCGCTCCTACTCCGGTTCCTTCAATTTTTGCGTTTATCGGATATGCTATGCCTGTTTTAAAAATAAATTCAGTTGGCTCGTCAAGTTGCGGAAACTCAACAACGTTTTTCCAAACTGTTTGAGGATCTGCGTTAATTTCTATTGCGGTTACAACCGAAGTCAAGGTCGGTTCGTTGTCTTTTTCTATAAATGCCATCGTTGGAATGATACCGAATAAAATTAGGATAGTTGTAGGTGCGTTATCGGGTGATTTCTTAACGATTACATAGCCAATTAAACTTCCAATCCAAGTCAAGAAAAGTCCGATTGGAGCAGCCATTGCAATGCATATTAAACCTTCAATGGCAAGCACTAAAAGCCCAACCGTAAAAACGCCAAGCGAAAGAAGGCCAATTTGCCAAGCTCCTTTCATTGTTAACTCTTTTTTGAGGCCGTATAAAATCGACGAACACGCACCAATGAATACAGGTGTGAAAATAAACATAGCAATTCCATATTCTCCCATGTCGTAAATACCCCACACTGTTAATAGTCCGGAAATGATAACTGTAAGTCCGACTGAAATCAGTTTTCGTTTATTATCATCAGCGGGCAATATTCTTTCTAAATATTTTTTCATTATGGTGTCGTTTTAAATTGATTTAGGCAGTTTTATCGCTACTCGATAATGCCGATTTGGGAGCTTTGCTATCGTATCTTTTTGTTAACCTCAAAGTCGGGAGACTGTGAGGAGCGCAGTAGCTGCTGTTAGCCGCTGTGCTTCGTCCGTCCGTCATTGTGCTACTTGTCAAATGCTTTAGGATTAATTGCGAGAATTTTCTTTTCATAATCTTTCATTTTGTCAAGGTTGCCCATCGCCATTTCAATATTAAGTTTCATGAATAGAAAGTCAATGTCCTTACTGTCCTTTACAAGATATTTGTCCGAAATCAAGCCCGCTTCTTTAAATTGTCCAATTGTAAGTAAGTTGCTTGCTAATTGCAATTGGTTCTCTCTTGTTTCTCCTTCTTTAGTAATTTTTTCTTTTAAGAATTGTATTTCTGCATAAGTGTTTTCTTTTAGTCCTCTGATTTTATAAAGTGTAAGGGAGATTTTTATAACCCAGTCGCTATTGTCTGAACGCTCTATCATAAGTTGTTGCTCTGCTTTCATGTTTGTAGTGTCGCCTATTATGTTGTAGAGATAAGCAAGAGCAATATGTGGTGCTACTTTAGTTTTAATGTCAGGATAATTGCTAATGGTTTTAACCAAAGCTTTTAGTTCATTTGTCGCTGGTGGATAATTGGTTTTAACGATTGCTGCAACATCATTGTCAGGAATTCCAGTGGCTTTTAGTAAAATTGTTTCTGCCTCGTCTATATGTTGAAACATTGAATAAACTGAGGAATGATAGACGGCTAAACCCATGTAAATTTTATTGCCCTCTGATTTGTCTTCAATAGTTCCGATTGCTTTTTCAATGTTGCTCAATGCAGATTTATAGTCCTTTTGGTTAAGTGAATATTCCATTTTTTCAATGTAAGAATCAAAGTCATCCGTTCCATCAATTAATTGTCCTTCTTTATATTTCTTTTTGGTTGTTATTTTTCCATTCTCATCCCACCAAGTCCATTCCCCGTCTTTCACTCCATTTTTAAAAGCCCCAATCATTTTTTGTTTTCCATTCTCATACCAATCTTTCCAAGTTCCATCATTTGTTTCACCTCTTAATATTCCTTCCTGTTTTTTCTGCCCATTTTCATAATACCATTCCCATTTACCATCAGCAATGCCAGCATGGTAAATTCCCTTTTTGTTTATTTTACCATTTTCAAACCACCAAATGTATTCGCCTTCCTCTTTGCTGTTTACAAAAGCACCTTGCCTAATTTTATTTCCATTTTCATACCAAGCAGTCCAAACACCTGTTTTCTGTCAAATGATAAGTTGTCCTTCTACTTGTTTGTTTCCACTTGGATACCAACCTTCAATTTTTCCGCTGATTTTTCCGTCTTTGTATTCGGTTGAACTTTGCTTTTTACCATTCTCATTATAGGCAATAGCTTGTCCGGTGAAAGGCTTATCCTTCCCAACTTCATAAGAAAGTCCATTCCTTTGTTCTAATTCTTTTGCGTCAATCTGTTGTCCTGCCACAAAGAGTGGAAAAAGGAAGCAAAGGAGTAAGTGATATTTTTTCATGTCTAAAAATTATCTTTTATTTCTGTCTTTTTGATGTTGGAATTGTCGTCATAGCATTGCGGATAACAGTTTACGTAATGGCGATGGTGGGGCATTTGAAAAACGTCAGTCCAACATTTGCAAAAATGCCCAATAGAATTATAAATGTTGACTTTACAACTGTCAGCCCCACTATTGCCAATACGATGTTATGGTCAGTTTTTCGTCTTACCATATTTTCCACCACTTCTTTTTTGCCTGTTCTTCTATCATTTGTGTTGTCTTGGTTGGCTCAACTTTGTATTCTTCTAATAGTTTGCCGTCAAAATCAAATTTATATCTGTTATAATCCCAATCAGTCGCTAAAATGTGGTCGTCATAAACAGCAAATTCGTCAATTCCTTCTGCCGTTGTCCAAATGTCACGTCCACCTTGTTGCCAAATTATTTTACCATTTTTATCAAGTCGTGAAATTTCAAGCTCTCCGTGAACAACATAATCTTTGTCAAGGTAGTAAATACCAAAGCAAGATACTGTGTCAGCGATTGTTTTCCATTCCAAGTTTAAGTCAGGAATTGTTAACTTAAATATGGTGTTTGCACAACAGATTACGATTCCTCCATAACTTATGAGTATTGAATTGTCATTTATCCCTGTCACTCCTCCTTCTGAACCTATTAAGCAATTTGTAACCAATTTTTCATCTTCAAATAGCTCGACTCCAATTTGACTTATCAAAACTTCGCTGTCGCCACTTGTAAAAATTTTTTCGTATTTTTTGATGTTGTCAGAAGAGCCAAAAGTGTAATCAGTTTCGTTATAAAACTTAATTATGTGTCTTTCCAAAACTAATATTTCAACTGGTTCTATCATATTATAGTGGTAGTCTTAAAATTGCCGATAACTTAATAATTGGCGAAATCCCTTCCCCTTTTTCAATTTTCAAAAACATGCTTAATTTATTTAATCACAGCGAATTGCAGCGACAAATTTATACACATTTTTAAATATGTTAAATTGAATCCTTTTTTCGCCTTGTATCTTCGTCGAATTTACACTTTATCCACTAAACGTTAGTAACGTATTTCATAGCCCCGATGGCAGCGGCAGCCCGGAGGAAAAGACGGCTAGGTGAACCGCGATAGTAAACGGCGACCTCAGAAGCCGAACGCTGCGCGCGTGAACCTGCCGTATTTTACGAGGACTATAGCGGACAGCGGGAAGGAGCTAAAAATAGAAAAATGGAAAAAAGGGAAAAAAGGGAAAAAAGCTAAAAAGCTAACAGCTAACAGCTAACAGCTAACAGCTAAAAAGCTAAAAAACTAAAAAAGCTAACAGCTAACAGCTAAAAAGCTAAAAAGCTAACAGCTAACAGCTAACAGCTAAAAAGCTAAAAAGCTAAAAAGCTAACAGCTAACAGCTAAAAAGCTAACAGCTAACAGCTAACAGCTAACAACTAACAGCTAAAAAGCTAAAAAAGCTAAAAAGCTAACAGCTAACAGCTAAAAAGCTAAAAAGCTAACAGCTAACAGCTAACAGCTAAAAAGCTAAAAAATAGAAAAAAAGGGAAATGGAGCACAATGTTCCACAAAGTTTTTCACAACGTACACAATGTTCCTTTCGACGTGTTCATTCTCCGACAAATTGCGGGTTAGGATGGGTAAAACGATACGTGATGTGGTGAAATCGTTGGAGTCTCGCTCCTCGCCTCTCGTCTCTAACTTCTAAAAAACTACTTCCTCTCCGGAATGTTCTCCAAAACCGTACAAAACAATTTCCAGAATTTTCGTACCGAAGTAATTGAGGCACGCTCGTCGGGTGAATGCGCTCCTAAAATCGTCGGACCAAACGAAACCATGTCCATCTTTGGGTAATTCTTGCCTAAAATACCGCACTCTAAACCGGCATGACACGCCACAACACGCGGTTTCGAACCAAATAAATCGGTGTACGTTTTGGCGAGCAATTGCACAATATCCGACTCAGGTTTGGGCTTCCAACCCGGATAACTGCCCGAAAACAAAACCTCGCAACCCGCCAACTCAAAAGCCGATTTCAAGGCATTAGCCAAATCGTATTTCGAAGTTTCAACCGACGAGCGCGTTAAACACTGAATGCTCAATTGTCCGTTTTCAATGGTTACTTTGGCAATGTTGTTCGAGGTTTCGACCAAATCGGGCATATCGGCACTCATGCGATACACACCGTTGTGCGCCGCATAAATAGCACGTAACACAGCCTCCTGCGCCGCAACATCCATAACCGTTTCGGACAGCTCGGCCGGCACCAATTCAATTTCCAACTGCGGTTCGGTGGTCGCAAATTCAGCTTTGATATCGTCTATAATTTCTTGAATGTCTAATTGAAAAGCACCGTCGTACAATTGTGCAATCACAAAATGCGCCACGCTCTCGCGCGGAATAGCATTGCGTAAACTTCCGCCCACTATACTCGCAATTTGCAAACCAAAATTGTCGAAACCGCCAAAAAGCAATCGGTTCATGATTTTGTTGGCGTTGCCCAAGCCTTTGTGGATATCCATACCGGAGTGTCCGCCCTGCAAACCGCGCACAATAAGTTTAAAAGCTAGCGAATGTTCGGGCGTAGGTTCCGAATTGTAAACGGCTTGTGCGGTAACGTCTAATCCGCCGGCGCAGCCAATGTCGATTTCATCGTCTTCTTCGGTATCTAAATTTAGGAGAATATCGCCTGTGAGCACGCCGCCTTGCAGATTCATCGCGCCGGTCATTCCCGTTTCTTCATCGATGGTAAACAGTGCTTCGATAGCCGGATGCGGCAAATCGGTACTTTCTAAAACAGCCATGATGGTGGCAACACCTAGTCCGTTATCGGCGCCCAAAGTGGTTCCGCGCGCTCGAACCCAATCGCCATCTACATACATGTCGATACCTTGTGTTTGAAAATCGAAAACCGTGTCGGCATTTTTCTGGTGCACCATATCCAGATGGCTTTGCAGCACAACAGTTTGCCGATTTTCCATACCTGGTGTCGCCGGTTTTTTTATAATGACGTTACCAACCTCGTCGGTGTAGGTTTCCAAGTTCAACTTTTTGCCAAATTCTTGCATAAAAGCAATCACTCGGGCTTCTTGTTTCGATGGTCGTGGCACAGCGTTTAAATCTGCGAAGTTTTTCCAAATCGGGTTTGGAACTAAATTTCTAACTTGCTCGTTCATAAAATGGCGGTTTGAGCCACGAAAATACAACAAGCAAGTGAAGCAGGTCGAGAAATTAAAGCAGTTTTTAGAATTGTACAGCCCGCGTTACGGCAATTTAGCGCGCAGCCTTTCGTATTTGCTTGTTGTTGTGCTAGTTGTGAAAATCCTTGGCAACTCGAATACTTTTATTGCGTTCTATCAATCGAGCTTTTATCCCAAAATCGCTACGGCTTTGCGAACGATTACGGGCTATTTTTCGTTTTCGATTGGCGATATTGCCTACACCCTTTTAGGATTGTACTTGTTAATCTCAACGATTCGGAACCGGAAAAAGTTCATTCAAATTGTATTTCCGTTGTTGCTGCGTACGTGCGCCACTTTGTATTTGCTGTTTCACGTACTGTGGGCGTTCAACTACTACGGACCTTCGCTCGCTGAAAAACAAAACTGGAATTTGGAATACAGCGATACCGAATTGCATGCGTTAACGCGAAAACTGATTCGCGAAAGCAATCGGCTGCAGTTTGCAATTACTAAAAATAAGGCAACAGCTGTTCGGCAAACTGTTTCAGACGCAGCGGTTGAAAATACTGTTTTGAAATACTGGTATTTACCCGATTACGCATTGAACTATGAAACGCCAAGTGTCAAAAAGTCGTTGTACAGTTTGGCCTTAAGTTACATGGGATTTACGGGCTATTTGAATCCGTTTTCAGGCGAATCGCAGTACAATTACGAGTCGCCTAACTTTAACCGAAGTTTTACGATTGCGCACGAAATGGCGCATCAGCTGGGTGTTGGTAGCGAAAGTGAATGTAATTTTTATGCTTTTCAAGTTACGGCAGCGGCAACCGATTTACACTTGCAGTATGCGGCTCATGCCACAGCCTTGCGCTATTGTTTGAATATGTGGAAGTTTAAGAATCCGGTTGTTTTAAATTTCTATCAGAAATCGATTAATAAGGGAGTCCTTCGAAATTTTGAAGAAGCCGATGCGTTTTGGAAGGGAAAGTCCACTTTCGTGGAAAAAATATTCGAAACTTTTTACGATAATTTCCTTAAATTCAACAGTCAAAAAGACGGTATTTCGAGCTACGGAAAGTTTATTAATTTATTGATTGCCTCAAATCGAAATGATAAAATCTAGAGCGAAATTGTAACAAAAATGAGTGAAAACCTACTAATCGAACGATGGAGCAATCTTTAGAAAAAGACTTTGTAGAGAAGCTGAAAATGAATCAGAATTTGATTCACAAAATTTGTCGGCTTTATACGCAAGACGAAGATCAGCACAAAGATCTTTTCCAAGAGATTACGATTCAATTGTGGAAAGCTTACCCAAAGTTTCGAGGCGAAAGTAAATTTTCGACTTGGGCGTATCGGGTAGCTTTAAACACCGCGATTACCTTGTACCGAAAAGACAAGCGCAGCATTCAAACTTCGGATGTGGAAACGGCCAATTTGTTTATCAAAGAAGAGCAGTACAACTATGAAGAAGAAGAGCAGATTAAGCTGATGTATCGCGCGGTGCAGCAATTGAACGACATTGAAAAGGCTCTAGTTTTCATGTATTTAGAAGACAAAGATTATCATGAAATCGCCGAAACGCTGGGGATTTCAGAAGTAAACGCACGTGTAAAGATGAATCGAATTAAGGGGAAATTGAAAAAAATATTAAATCCGTAGCAAGCAGATGGAAGGATTGGATTTATTAAAGAAAGACTGGCAGAAGTCGACCAACTCGTTCACGCAAATCGGTGAAAATGAGTTGAGCAACATGCTGAAATTGCGATCGTCGTCGATTGTGAAATGGATTTTTATTGTTTCCATTTGCGAGTTATTGCTGGGTATTATTTTGGGCATCACGCTGTCGCTGAGCAAAACGCACGACGAAAGTAGCGAGTTACTACAGAAATGGGGAATTTACGAGTTTTATCTGGCTTGCAGTATTGTATTTTACCTTGTTGTTGTTTGGTTCATTTACCGTTTTTATCAGAATTACCGCAAGATATCTGTTGTAAGCAGTACCAAAGAACTCATTACCAACATCATCAACACCCGACGAGTGGTAAAGCGCTACATAGCTTTTAACCTAATTTCATTCGCTGTATTGTTTATCGTTGTTTGTAGTTTCGGATTCTATCACGGTTACACCACAGAAAGTGTGATGCACGACGGCAACGGACAAATGCCTCTCACGGTAATGATTACAGCAATTATCATCTTGATTCTTATCACCGCGGTTTTAACACTTATTTTCTGGCTGATTTACAAATTGATCTACGGAATACTATTGCGCCGTTTGAACCGCAGTTACGAAGAACTTAAGAAAATGGAATTATAAATTATACAACAAAAAAGCCTCCGATTTGGAGGCTTTTTTGTGGAATAAAACGATCGTACTTTAAATTCCGGCGAACGCTTTTAATTCCGATACAAATCGAACAGCCAGTTCATCCGCCGCGGCTTGCGAACCAGCTTCGGTATAAATTCGAATAATCGGTTCGGTGTTGCTTTTCCGCAAGTGCACCCAAGAGTTTTCGAAATCAATCTTCACACCGTCCACAGTAGAAACTTCTTCTGATTGATACTTATCCTCTACTTGCTTCAAAACCGCATCCACGTTAATGCTTGGTGTGAGTTCAATTTTATTTTTACTCATAAAATACGCCGGATAACTATCTCTGAGTTCCGAAACTTTCATTTTCTTTTCGGCTAAATGCGTCAGGAATAAGGCAATTCCAACAATGCTATCGCGTCCGTAATGCAAATCCGGATAAATAATTCCGCCGTTGCCTTCTCCGCCAATCACCGCATTTTGTTTTTTCATCAGTTCCACAACATTCACTTCGCCAACGGCACTGGCAAAGTAGGTGCCGCCGTGTTTTAGCGTAACATCGCGCAAAGCACGAGACGACGATAAGTTAGAAACGGTATTTCCAGAATTCTTCGACAAGATGTAATCGGCTATGGCAACGAGCGTATATTCTTCGCCAAACATCTCGCCGTTTTCGGATACAAAGGCAAGTCGGTCTACGTCGGGATCTACAACAATTCCGAAATCGGCTTTTTCTTCCACAACCAATTTCATGATTTCCGACAAATGTTCTTTCAAAGGTTCCGGATTGTGCGGAAAATGACCGTCGGGCGTGCAATACAACTTCACACATTCAACACCCATTTCCTCCAATAATTTCGGAACAATGATACCGCCGCTAGAATTCACGGCATCAACAACGACTTTAAATTTTGCTTCTTTAACTAAATCGATATTCACGAGCGGTAAATTCAATACCTCATCAATATGAATATCCATGTACGAATCGTTAACGATTAAAGTTCCCAGCGAATCAACATCGGCAAACTGATAATCGCCTGCATCGGCAATTTTTAGAATTTCTGCACCGTCGGCGCCACTCAAAAATTCACCTTTATCATTCAATAACTTTAACGCATTCCATTGCTTAGGGTTGTGCGAAGCGGTAAGAATAATTCCTCCGTCGGCTTTTTCTAAGGGAACGGCCACTTCAACGGTTGGTGTAGTCGATAATCCGAGATCAATCACGTCGATTCCCAAACCGATTAAAGTATTGGCTACTAAGGCGTGAATCATGGGGCCGGAAATGCGCGCATCGCGACCAATAACCACTTTGATGTCTTCTTTACCCAGTGTTTTCTTTAGAAATGTTCCGTAAGCGGCAGCGAATTTTACAGCATCGATCGGCGTTAGGTTGTCGTCGATCGCACCACCAATGGTACCGCGGATTCCGGAGATAGATTTAATTAATGTCATCGATTTTAACTTTTTTACAAATATAAGTTTTCGCTTTGCCTAGAAAAGAAAAAAGTGGCGATACGAATTAAAAAAAGGTTATATTTAGGCGTATGAATTTTCTTGCACATTTATATTTATCGGGCAGCGATACCGAAGTTCAGCTGGGGAATTTCCTAGCAGAAGGAATTCGAACCAAAGCGTATTTAGATTTTCCGAAAGGCATACAGCGCGGTATTTTATTGCATCGAGAAATCGACACCTTTACCGATGCGCATCCTGTTTTCAGACAAAGCACCAAACGATTACATGGCTCCTACCACCACTATGCACCCGTGATTGTTGATTTGTATTACGATCATTTCCTAGCGAAAAACTGGAGCGTGTATTCCCAAAAACCGCTCAACGAAGTCGTGCAAAACTTTTACAATTTGCTCAATAAAAATGCCGAATTATTAACGGTTAAAGCCAAATCTATTGTGCCGTACATGATCAAATACAATTGGCTACTTTCCTATGAATCGATTAACGGATTATCGAATATTTTCCGACAAATGGACGCAAGAACGAAGTTTCTATCGGGCATGAGTTCGGCAACCGAAGAACTTACAGCCGATTACTTTTTGTTTGAAGAAGAATTCACGAAGTTTTTTCCCGAAATTCAATTGTTCTGCGAAAAAAAGTTGAACGAATTATGAAGTCTTGGCAAATTGTACTGGTACTTTATCCTTTTCTAATATTCGCACAGCAACAGCAAATTTATTCGAAAGCTGCGGTGAGCTCGGCACGAATTGAAGCTTCTGAAATCGGCGCAGAAATTTTAAAACAAGGCGGAAATGCTTTTGATACGATGATTGCCGTAGAATTGGCCTTAGCCGTTTCGTATCCGTATGCGGGCAATATTGGCGGCGGCGGATTTATGGTTTACGCACAAGCCGATGGTTCAGTAGGTTCGTTAGATTATCGAGAAATGGCGCCGGAAAAGGCAAGTGAAAACATGTACTTGAGTGCGAATGGCAGCGTAAATACAGATAAAAGCAGCAAAGGTGCGCTTGCCGTTGGCGTTCCAGGAACTATCGCTGGGATTTTTGAGGTTCATAAGAAATTTGGTTCGCTACCTATCGAGCTGCTTTTTAAACCAGCTATTCGTTTAGCGCGCAAAGGCGTTCAGATCTCGGCGCTGCAGTATCAGCAGTGGCAAACACATCAAAAAACTATCATTGAAGTTTCTGGAAAAGAACTTCCTTTTAAAATCGAGCATAAAATTGGCGATCGAGTTACCTTTCGCGCACTAGCAAAGACGTTGGAACGAATCTACAAAAACGGTTCAGCCGAATTCTATTCGGGAAAAACGGCCCGAAAATTAGTCTCGGCACTGAGAAAACGAGGGGGAATCATTACGGCTAACGATTTGAAGAACTATCGTGCCACATGGCGAAAACCGCTGTGCTTCCGTTTTAAAGAATACACGATTTGCAGCATGCCGCCACCTTCATCGGGAGGCGTAGCATTGGCACAACTTTTTGGCATGCTCGAGAATTTCAAATTAGACACTTTACGCGTTAACAACTTAACATACATTCAGTTGCTAACCGAATTAGAACGACGCGCTTACGCAGATCGCAGCAAGTTTTTAGGGGATCCGGATTTTGTAAATGTTCCCGTTACAGAATTAACTGCTTCGAATTACCTTAAAGAACGGGCAGCCAGCATTAACTTTGATCGCGCCACTGCGTCGAAGGATATAGAAGCGGGTGCGATTACGATTTCAGAATCCGACGAAACCACGCACTATTCTATAGCCGATTCGTTCGGAAATGTCGTTGCCGTTACCACCACGCTAAATGGTGCCTTCGGTTCGAAATTGTATTTACCTGAACTTGGTTTTTTCTTGAATAACGAAATGGACGATTTCAGCGCCAAGCCGGGATTTCCAAACAGCTACGGACTTACCGGAAGCAGTGCCAACAAAATTGAACCCGGAAAACGCATGTTGTCGTCGATGACGCCCACGATAGTGCTTAAAAACAATAAGCCTATCTTAGCCTTAGGATCGCCCGGAGGTTCAACCATTATTACCACAGTTTTCCAAACTTTATTGAATGTACTTCAGTTCGAAATGCCGATTCAAGCTGCCATTGATAGTCCGCGATTTCACCACCAATGGCTGCCCGACGAAGTTTTATTCGAAAGAAATTTTCCAAAAGAACATTTTCATGCGCTTGAAAACAAAGGCTATAAAATAAAAGTCGGCGAAAGCCCGGTTATTGGGAAAGTTGATGCTATTTTTATAGATTCGCTTGGAAACAAACACGCCGGAGCAGATAAGCGCGGCGAAGATGCCACAGCAGGATTTTAACTCATGATTAGAACGATAAAAAAACGGTTTGAATTTGCTATTCATCTGGCCAAAGCCAATTTAACTGCCAAGCAATTTATATTTTTGGCCGCGGTTTTGGTAGGCATTTCGGTTACAGCAGCTGTAATCGTGCTTAAAACATTTGCACACAAAGTTTTCGAAATTGCCACCTATCTGAGTTCTAAGCTGCATCTCGGGTTTGTGAACGGTTTACTTCCGATCATCGGTATTTTACTGACGGTTTTAGTTGTAAAAAAATTACTCGGTGGCAGCATCGAAAAAGGTACGAGTCAGATTTTGTATGCCGTTGCCAAAAAAGCAGGAATTGTTCCGCGAAAGCAAATGTATGCGCAAATCATGACAAGCTCGCTCACCGTAGGATTGGGAGGTTCGGCTGGTTTGGAGAGTCCGATTGTAATTACCGGCGCCGCTTTTGGTTCGAATTTCGCGCAACAATACCGACTCGGCTACAAAGAACGTACCTTATTGATTGGCTGTGGCGTGGCGGCAGGAATTGCAGCAGCATTTAAAGCTCCGATTGCTGGCGTACTGTTCGCTATTGAAGTTTTATTAGTCGATGTAAGTATTGCCGCTTTTACACCGATTATGATTTCAGCTGCAACGGGAGCGATTTTGTCGGCCATTATATTAGACGACACCATTTTATTGACATTCAATTCCGAAAATTCGTTTAACTACAAGAACGTTCCGTATTACGTTGGCTTGGGCTTACTTACGGGCTTTGTCTCGGTTTTTTACATGCGGAATTTTCAAAGAGTTGAACGCGTCTTTGGGTTAATTCGGTGGAAACCCTATAAAAAAGCATTGATTGGTTCGAGTTTATTGGCTGTTTTGATATTTGTATTTCCACCTTTATTTGGTGAAGGTTACGAAGGTATTCGACTTCTTTCTGCCGATAAGGCTGCGCTGTTGCTCGAAGGAACGCTCTTTGAATCTTGGGAAAACAACAAATTTGCTATTTTGATTTTCGTTGGATTAATCTTATTTACCAAAGTTTTCGCGACAGGTTTAACCATTGGTAGCGGCGGAAACGGCGGAAACTTTGCTCCTTCCCTATTCATGGGATCGTACACCGGATTTTTATTTGCGAAACTGATCAACGTTCTCGGAATTCAATCGCTACCGATCGGAAATTTTACCATTGTTGGAATGGCAGGGATATTAAGTGGTGTTTTTCATGCACCGCTAACAGCTATTTTCCTTATTGCAGAAATTACAGGAGGTTACGATCTGATTGTTCCCTTAATGATGGTATCGTCGATCAGTTTAGCGGTAGCAAAACGATTCGAAAAGCATTCGCTTGACGTTAAAAATCTCGCTAAAAAAGGACAAGTGTTCACGGGAAATAAGGATTCAAACATACTTACAACAATCGATTTAAATTCACTGATTATTCCTGATGAAATGGTTCTAAAACCGGATGAAAATTTACAGCGATTGGTAGAATACGTATCGCACTCAAGCCAATCGATTTTTGCAGTTACGAATCACGAAAAAGAGCTTATTGGTTTGATTTACTTCGACGATATTCGCGAAATTATTTTCAGTAATTTCAAAGTCAAATACACCAAAGTTCAAGAAATTATGAAACCGGTTTTGTATTCGGTTCAAAACGACGAGTCGATGGCAGCTGTAATGAATAAATTCGACTTAACCGGTTTGGCATATTTGCCTGTACTTTACAAGAAACAGTACAAAGGTTTTATTTCTAAATCGATTGCTTTAGAAGCGTATCGCGACCGACTAAAAGCTTTAACAATTGACTAATTTACGATTGTTGAAGATCAATAAATGAACATTGTTTTCTAGCGCTTTCGCGGAATTTTCAGTAGCAAAAGAACTTCAACAAAGTGCGATTTGGATTGTGTTTTTAAACTCAAAAAAGAACGAATATTTTATTTGAAGCTTTGTTTTTGAGATAGTTTTTAGCAAAGATTAGCCGTATTTTTGCCTTTTTGAAAAAAATGCCTGAAATAGAAAATCATATAGAGGTTATTGGCGCTCGAGTTCATAACCTCAAAAACATAGACGTTAAAATTCCGCGCGACAAGCTCGTTGTAATTACTGGGCTGAGTGGTTCGGGGAAATCATCCTTAGCTTTTGATACCATTTACGCCGAAGGTCAACGGCGGTACATCGAAACCTTTTCGGCGTACGCGCGTCAGTTTCTCGGCGGTTTGGAACGTCCGGATGTGGATAAAATCGACGGACTTTCGCCTGTAATTGCCATTGAGCAAAAAACAACCAGTAAGAGTCCGCGTTCAACCGTCGGTACAATTACAGAAATCTACGACTTTCTTCGTTTACTTTACGCACGTGCCGCAGACGCTTACAGTTACAATACGGGCGAAAAAATGGTAAGCTACACCGACGACCAAATCAAAGATTTGATTTTGAGAGATTTCGCCGGCAAGAAAATCAATGTTTTGGCTCCCGTTATCCGAGCCAGAAAAGGACATTATGCTGAACTCTTCGTACAGATTGCCAAACAAGGATTTCTGAAAGTACGCGTAAACGGCGAGTTACGCGATATCGTACACGGCATGAAACTCGATCGGTACAAAACACACGACATCGAAATTGTTGTTGATCGATTGTTGGTAGATAGCTCGCCGGATCTCGAGAAACGATTGAGTCAAAGTATTGATACTGCGATGCGTCACGGCGAAAACGTCTTAATGATTTTAGACCAAGACAGCCATGAAATTCGCTATTTCAGTAGGAATTTAATGTGTCCGACAACGGGGATATCGTACGAAAATCCGGAGCCAAATCTCTTTTCGTTTAATTCCCCGAAAGGAGCTTGCAAAACCTGCAACGGCTTGGGAACGATTAACGAAATCAACTTCAAAAAAATTGTTCCAGACACTAAAATGTCGATTAAAGACGGCGGATTCCTACCGCTCGGTCCGTACAAACAAAGCTGGATTTTCAAACAATTAGAAACCATCGGCGAAAAATTTGGTTTTAAACTCACCGATCCGATTGAGAAAATTTCTGCGGAAGCGATTGATATTATCCTAAATGGTGGAAAAGATCGATTTTTAGTAGAATCGACCACTTTAGGCGTTACTAAAGAATACCGAATTGAATTTGAAGGTATAGCGCAATTTATTAAAAATCAATACGATGAAAGCGGTTCCGCATCGATAAAACGCTGGGCGAAAGATTTCATGGACGAAATTCCTTGTCCGGATTGCGGCGGAGCTCGTTTGAAAAAAGAAGCTTTGTATTTCCGAATTGATGAGAAAAACATCGCTGAAATGTCGGCTTTAGATATTTCCGATCTCGCAGCAGTTTTTCGCGATATCTCTAAAAAACTAAACGAGAAACAACTCATTATCGGTTCCGAAATCATCAAGGAAATTAACGACCGTTTGGCGTTTCTTCTAAATGTTGGTCTAGATTATTTGTCTTTGAATCGGAGTTCGAAAACACTGTCGGGTGGTGAAGCACAACGCATTCGATTGGCAACGCAAATTGGTTCGCAATTGGTAGGTGTTTTGTATATCCTCGACGAACCAAGTATCGGTTTACACCAACGCGATAACGAAAAACTCATTACTTCTTTAGAACAATTACGCGATATAGGAAATTCCGTTTTAGTCGTTGAACACGACAAAGACATGATTTTACGCGCGGATTATGTAGTAGATATCGGTCCGAAAGCAGGTCGACACGGAGGTGAAATCATTAGCATCGGAACGGCAAAAGAATTATTGACGCACGATACACTAACTGCAGCTTATCTCAACGGAAAAAAATCGATTCAAATTCCTAAGAAAAGACGCGAGGGTAACGGTAAATCTTTGAAGTTAACAGGCGCTACGGGCAATAACCTCAAAAATGTAAGTATCGAAATTCCGCTGGGGAAACTGGTTTGTGTTACAGGCGTTTCGGGTAGCGGAAAATCGACTTTAATTAATGAAACCTTGTATCCGATTCTGAATGCACATTTTTTCAACGGAGTTAAGAAACCACAACCGTACAAAAAAATCGAAGGTTTAGAACATCTGGATAAGGTAATCGACATTGATCAAAGTCCGATTGGGCGAACACCACGCAGTAATCCGGCGACATACACAGACGTATTTTCTGAAATCCGGAACTTATTTACGATGACCCCCGAAAGTATGATTCGCGGTTATAAGGCTGGGCGATTTAGTTTCAATGTAAAAGGTGGTCGTTGCGAAACTTGCGAAGGAAGCGGTGTTCGAACGATTGAAATGAACTTTCTGCCTGATGTTTATGTGGAATGTGAAACCTGTCAGGGCAAACGATTTAACAGAGAAACCTTAGAAATTCGATACAAAGGAAAATCGATTTCCGATGTGTTGAACATGACCGTAGATGAAGCCGTTCCGTTTTTTGAGAATATTCCAAAAATCTATCGCAAGATAAAAACCATTCAAGATGTTGGTTTAGGTTACATCACTTTGGGTCAGCAGAGCACGACATTATCCGGCGGCGAAGCACAACGCATTAAACTAGCTGGTGAACTTTCGAAAAAAGATACAGGTAATACTTTTTATATCCTCGACGAACCAACCACAGGATTGCATTTTGAAGACATACGCGTATTGATGGATGTAATCAACAAATTGGTTGATAAAGGCAATACGGTTTTGATTATCGAACACAATCTCGACGTAATTAAACTTGCCGATTACGTGATCGATGTAGGTTACGAAGGTGGAAAAGGCGGTGGAAAAATTGTAGCCACGGGAACTCCTGAAGAACTTATAAAAGACAAAAAGAGCTATACTGCAAAGTTTTTGAAGAGCGAGTTGCCTTAAAAATTAAAAATATATATAGTTGTAAAATTTTTCCGAAGCCATACTGTTTAAAAAAACTACTTTTGAAAACTTTTTGCTAAACCTAACTACTGCCGCTACGGCAAATTTCTATGAATAAAAAAATTACCTTTTTACTGAGTTTCCTTTTCTCAGTCGGACTATTGTCTGCCCAAAACAGTGGCGATCTGGATGTAACTTTCGGAAATAACGGAAAATTACTTACAGATATCGGGCAAGCCGATTTCACAATTACCAGTCAGGCTACACAAACCGATGGAAAAATTATACTCGCCGGCCGATTCAATAACTTTAATAATGTGTACGGATTTATAATTCGTGTCAATACCGACGGCACACTCGATACTACTTTCAATGGTACGGGAAGAGTGCTAAACGAAAGTGTGGCTGGTTTTCAAAAACTAATTCTACAGTCGGATGGTAAAATACTTGTTGGTGGTGGCGACAGTTCCGGCGTTGCAGTAGCAAGATACTTAACCGATGGCACACCCGATGCATCGTTTGGCGACAACGGCCAAATTATTTCCGATACAGAAAACAACTCAAGCTTTGTTTACTTTGTAGACTTTGCACAACAAGCCGATGGAAAAATTGTAGTACTATCCTATTACAACGCAAACCAACAGGATTACCGCTTAACGCGACTAAATACCAACGGCACAATTGATACAAGTTTTGGGACAAATGGCGCTACAATATCAAATATCGGAGCTGCAGAAATAACTAATTCTATCGCGATTCTAGGTAACGATAAAATAGTTGTAAACGGTATCAATATTGGAACCGACACACAAGCTTTCGTTGCAAAGTATACCGCGTCGGGAGTTCTCGATACTACCTTCAACACTACTGGTTTTCGATTGTTTACCTTCACGGGAACTGTAGGAACACGCCCTTCCAATGTTATTGCACAAGCCGATGGCAAGCTGCTATTCGCGAACGAAGTTTACTCGAACAGTTTACCACGGGTTTACTTAATCCGACTCACAGTTAACGGAAATTACGATACCACTTTTGATAGTGATGGCATTGCTATAGCTAATGCTCCGGATGACTTTTTCTCAAACAAAGGCATCCTCAAATTACTTCCTACTGGAAAATATATGTACTTTACCGAAACTTCAATTACTTTAAATACAATAAGTTATAGAAAAGCAACTGCCTTTCGCTTTAACTCGAACGGCAGCGCTGATGCTACATTCGACAACGATGGTCAGACGGTTTATACAATTTCGAATTTAAACGACAACATCGCCGACTTTTCTGTGGCTAACGATGGAAATGTCGTATTTTCTGGAAATGCCGATTTATCCTTCTTTCAAGATGGAATATATCTATGCAAAATCAACGGCAACGGCTCCTTAAACACAGGTTTTAGTACCGACGGTAAAGTGGAACTGTTCTTCCCATATCCCGCATACGACGAACTAAAAGTAGCTAAATTGCAAGCCGATGGGAAAATTGTTGCAGCTGGAGTAGCCTTCTTTAACGACGAGTTACGCTCGGTGGTACTGAGATATAACGCCAACGGAACTCTCGACACTTCTTTCGCAGATAACGGAATTCTGCGCTTATTTAATCAAGCACCTTACTACAATATTACCGATATTGAAATACTGCCAAACGGAAAAATTATAGTTGCTGCTGGCGACGTTTATTCTTACGTTTTGCAACTTAATGCAAACGGAACTGTCGATACAACTTTCGGAACAAACGGCTTTGTTCTTTTTACAAATAATTTCACAACTATTTACGATGTCGAGGTACTTAGCACCGGAAAAATACTACTTGCCGGAGATGAAGTTTATAGCATTGGATCAAGCTTTACAGAAAACTACAAACTAACGCGCTTAAATGCGAATGGTACCTTTGACACTACCTTTGGAACCGGCGGAACTTCAAACATACCCTCAACGACTGCCGTACAAGAAACCATATTCAAAATCAAAGCCCTTGCCTCGGGAAAAATAATCGCCGCCGGAACCATTTTTAACGGTAACGATGCCGATGTGATTGTTTTCCGATACAACTCTAACGGCACGCTCGACACCACCTTTAATGGAAACGGATCGGCTACATTCGGTGGCCCAGAATACGATTACCCAACAGCACTTCTCGCTAGCCCAAATGGTAAAATCACCGTTTGTTCATCCATCGGTGAAAACGAAGAAGCACTTATTACCCGATTCAATTCTAACGGCGAATTCGACACCACTTTTGATACCGACGGTAACCTACCTTTCGCTTTTGAAACGATAAACTTTCCAAAAGACTTGCACGAAGATACAAACGGGAAACTGCTAATCAGCGGAAGTTCTAATGCCAACAATGATAGCAATTTCGATTTCACGATAGTGCGCGTAAACAATAACGGCGATCTCGACGGTACGTTTGCCGATGGCGGAAAATTAACTATTGATTTCGATAATACAACAGATGGGGTTATGAGTTTGCTCGTTTCCGGAAATACAGCTATCGCCGCAGGCTTTGGAGGCGAAACACAAAGTACAACCGATTTTGCATTTGCTAAGTTCTTTATCGACACGGTTTTAAGTACATCGGAGTTTGAAAAAGCGCAAAACACATTTTATCCAAACCCCGCCGCTCAATTCATTACTCTTAACGAAACAATCACAAAAGCAGAAATTTTTACTATCGATGGCAAATCTGTTCCTACAAAAATGAACGGAAATCGAATTGATGTAAACCAGCTTCCAAACGGAATTTATTTGGTTAACTTAACGTATGCAAATAACGAAACTAAAACCGAAAAACTGATTGTAAGACACTAATAATTAGGGCAACTGCCTGGCGCGAAGTAGTGGAAACAAAAACGCCAGGCACCGCGCTTTCCAAGTAAAGGTACGGCAACAAAAACTACTGCTGCAGCAGGTCTTTCGGCTTCCGCTGGTCGCCAAAATCCGCTACGCAGCAGTACGTTTTTGTTCACCGCACGCTTTCTTTTCCAATCGCTGTTGCAGAAAATCGTGCACATTACACACATTATTTATCAAATGCATACCTAGGCAGATAAAATAAAATCCGAAAAATCGTAAATTTGAAAAAAAAGCAACGACTCGCCAAGCTATAATTGACAAAACGATACAAGCTATAAATCAGCTGCCCGAAGATAAAGCACTGGAAATTTTCAACTTTGCCGACTTCATCATGAAAAAATACAAAGAAAGAAGAATCAACGAAGGATTACAACAGCTTGCTTCACAATCAGCGACTTTCGACTTCCTACATGACGAAGAAGAAATTTACACCTTGAATGATTTGAAAGAACAGTATCGTGGTTAAAGGAGATATCATATTAATTACATTTCCATTCACCAATTTTAGCGGCAGTAAATTAAGACCCGCCATTGTTTTGATTGAAAACGATCTCGATATAACCGTTTGCTTTATCACTACTCAAACCACATGGCAAGAAGAAACCGATTTTATTCTCAAACCAAATAGCACTAACGGAATAAAAAATAGTCATTAGTCAAAACAGGGAAGATTGCAACAAATGACAAAAAATTTGCACAAGGACTATTAGGCCGACTCTCTAAAAGTGAAATTACGGTTTTGAACGAAAACCTAAAAATAGTGTTACAGCTTTCCTGATATTACCGAATGTGTCTATATATGTCCGTTTTTTCTCTATAAAATTGCTGACGAAGTACATTTACACCTTTCAAATACCCGCACATATCGCACAAAAACATTTACTAAAACCAAGGCTTTTTCACTAAATTTGCGGTCGGCTTTTTCGAAAACGATATTTTTCTGAGAAAGCTCATTAAAATTTAAACTATGCGAGTAGAAGATTTCGACAACGACGACGATAGAATCATCCAAGACCGATTAAAACAAAAAACATGGACGGAAATCCGTACCAACGACAGCTGGGCCATTTTTAAAATTATGGCCGAATTCGTTAACGGTTACGAAACCATGGGACGTATCGGTCCGTGTGTATCTATCTTCGGTTCAGCACGTACCAAACCCGATCAACACTATTACCAATTAGCCGAAAAAATTGCTTTCAAAATCAGTAAAGCGGGTTACGGCGTAATTACCGGCGGCGGACCAGGTATCATGGAAGCCGGAAACAAAGGGGCACACTTAGGTGGTGGAACTTCTGTGGGTTTAAACATCGAACTCCCTTTCGAACAACACTTCAATCCGTACATCGATCACGATAAAAACCTAAATTTCGATTACTTCTTCGTTCGAAAAGTAATGTTTGTAAAATATTCGCAAGGCTTCGTGGTTATGCCCGGCGGTTTCGGAACACTCGACGAAATGTTCGAAGCAATCACGCTAATTCAAACCAAGAAAGTAGCAAAATTCCCTGTAATTCTTGTCGGAAAAACCTTCTGGAGCGGATTAATGGATTGGATTAAAACCATTTTAGTAGAAAAATACGCGACTGTAAGCCCTGGGGATCTCGATTTGATCAAAATTGTAGACACCGAAGATGAAGTCGTTGAAGTACTCGACAATTTCTACAAGAAATACACGCTGAGTCCGAACTTCTAATTTTTGTAGGTACGCATACAATAAAGCAAGGCAAAACGAGTTTTTGTACTTGGCTATAGGCTATTCCCTAAAACATGTTGCTATTGCAAAGAGCTTTACGAATTGCTTTATTATTGTTTTCCGTTGTTGCCTGGTCGCAGCACCAAACTTCTATTGTAGCAACCGTAATAATCGAAAAAAAGATTGTTGACGTCAAACAATCATTCACCTACCAAAACGATTCGCAACAGCCACTTACCGAACTTATTTTCTACAATTGGAATAACGCATATTCACAAAAGAAATCGGCACTAACCCAACGATTTTCCGACGAGTTTGTGCGCAGTTTCTTTCTTGCCGGTCGAGCAGAAAAAGGATACACGCGAATAAATGCCATTACAGGAGCCGTTGCGAGCTACTCCGAAATGGGCAACGGAAAAGATTTGCTAAAAATTGTTTTAAAAGAGCCGCTCTTACCGGGAAAATCCGTCGAACTTAATTTCGATTACCAACTTCGAATTCCATCCGCAAAATTCAATGGCTTCGGCTACGAAAAAAACGGTAGTTTGCTGCTGCGCGACGTATTCTTAATGCCAGCCGCCCTTAAAGACGGTCGTTTCTTGGCCTACGAAAACGACAACGGTTCCGACGCTGCCGTAGCACCAACTCATGTACATTTCACCGTTAACAATCCGTATCAACTCGAATTAACAACCGATTTGATTCCAACCAGTGAAAACGTTTTCATTCAAAACAACAGTAAAAACTTCGATTTTTTCATCACAGCAAAAAACCGATTCACCACGGTGCAGCACAACGATTTAATGGTTGTAACCGACATTAAGCTCAGCGGAAAAAACGAATTCGAGAAAATCATTTCGATGAATCGCATCATCGATTTTACCGAAAATTTCCTTAATAGAAATCTGCAAGGAAAAATTTTGGTTACCAAGGCCGATTACGACCAACGACCTTTTTACGGACTTAACCAACTTCCAAAATTCTTGCGTCCGTTTTCCGACGAATTTGTTTTCGAAATCCAATTTGCAAAAGTATTCATTCAAAAATATCTTGAAAAAAATACGGAGATTGACAAACGCACCAATGGTTTTCTGATCGACGGGATCGCTCATTACATGCTTATGGCATACATCGACCAGTTTCATTCAAATCAAAAAATGCTCGGCCGATTAAGTCGATTTAAACTTTTGTCGAGTTTCAACCTTTCAAAGGTGTCTTTCAACGAGCAGTTTCATTACCATTACTTATTAATGGCGCGTAAGAACTTAGATCAAGCACTAAATTTGCCCGCCGATCAGCAAATTAAATTCAACCACAATATCGCCAATCGAGCAAAGTTTGCTACAGTATTACGATATTTAGATGGCTATCTCGAAAACAGTACCGTTACAGAAAGTATACGTGAATTTCTCGCACAAAAAGAACAATCTTTCGAATCGTTCAAGAGCATTTTGTCTCAAAAATCAAAGAAAAAAACAGACACTATTGTTGAAAATCTGATTACAAAAAGAGATGCAACCGATTTCATTTTCAGTGATATAAAAACCGAAAACGACAGTGTGTCTTTTAGATTACAGTCAACTAGTAACGTCTCGTATCCAGTTCCCGTTTACCTGCTACGTAAGAACCAGATCATCGACAAGAAATGGTTATGGACGAACACCGACACCATTTACAAGCTTCCAAAAAATGGCGCCAAACGTCTTGCGATAAATTACAAAAACGAGTTCCCGGAGTACAACCTACGAAACAACAGTACTTCTATCGATAATTCATTGCTCAATAAGCCCTTTAGTTTTGCGATAATGAAAGATCTTGAGGCGCCGTTCTACAACCAAGTGCTTTATGTGCCTTCGCTGTCTTATAACCTGTACGACGGTATTTCGCCTGGACTGCGGTTTCACAATAAAACCATGCTCGACAAGCCGTTTAATTTCGACGTGAATCCAATGTATTCACCAAACACACAACGACTTATTGGACATTTCTCTTTTGCGGGAAACCACAATTTTCGAAACAGTAATTGGTTCAATATACGATATCAGTTCGCCGGTTCGTTTCTTCATTACGCGCCCGACGCATCGTATTTAAAGTTAAATCCAGCTGTTTTTCTACGCTGGCGGAATCCGGATTTCAGAAACAACGAAAAGCAGTTACTTCTGGTCCGTAATGTGTTTTTGCAAAAACAGCCGTACATCTTAAATCCGCCGGACGACGTAAACAACTACAGCGTTTTCAATGTGCGATATGCTTATAGCAAGTCGGAAGTGCTAAAACACTTTTCCTTCACTCCCGACTTTCAACTGTCGCAAGACTTTAGTAAAGTATCGTTAGAGGTTGATTACCGGAAGTTGCTCACCAAAAACCATCAACTTACCTTGCGATTTTTCGGAGGAACGTTTTTATCAAATCGAACAACTTCAGATTATTTTAGTTTTGGTATCGACCGACCGACAGATTATTTATTTGACTACGTATATTACGGCCGATCGGAGAGTACGGGCATTTTCAGCCAACAAATCATTTTAACTGATGCAGCGTTTAAATCTATTCTTCCACAGCGATTTAGCAACCAATGGATCACCTCGCTCAATGCCGGAATTGGTGTTTGGAATTGGATCGAATTATATGGAGATGCTGCTGTTACTAAAAGTAGAAACACCAACGCAACTTTTATTTACGACAGCGGCATACGACTAAATTTAGTAACCGACTTCTTTGAAGTGTATTTGCCTGTAAACTCATCGAACGGCTGGGAAATTGCGCAACCCAACTACCAAGAGAAAATTCGGTTTATAGTTACTCTTGATCCTAAAATCCTATTATCGCTTTTTACAAGAAAGTGGTTTTGATGGCATTTCAGCGAGCACCGTTTCTGCCAGAACACAAAGAGAACCAGACATTGTGTGTTATGAAGTATTCTGTGGAACGTTGTAGCATTTCTAGAAGCTTGTCTCAATGAATTCAACCTTTTACGGATCATATTCCCGGTTCAACCCACGTATCGTCGGTGCCTGAGCTTGTTGAAGGCCGGTGCCTGAGCTTGTCGAAGGCCAATCTTTCTTTTTCTATTTTTCCCATTTTTTCGCTTCCGATAGCTATCGGAATTCGCTTTTGCACCTTCCCCGCGCGAACGGGTGCAGCGCTATCCTTTTGGCGCTAAGCTATTTCCACTGCTGTTTCGCCAAAAGATTTAGCGGAACACGTGACGGCGTGAACAACTTTTGCGCAGCGACGACTCGTTTGCCGGCGCGCCCAAAAAATTAAAAACAAGGCTTTTTTGTATACTTTTCGAGATTTTCTACCGATTTTAGCGGTAAGCCTCAATAAAACAAGTAGTTAAAATGCTAAAATCTCGTAGCTTTTTAACATTCAGAGAACTATTTCTGCAAAATCTAATTTCGATCGGGGACAAAACTGCAATTACAACGTTTTCGCTTTTAACAGATACCGCTTTTCGTTACATTTGTTTTTTCAAGACCTGTGAATATGACAGCATTAGAACACGCTTCAACCCTATCTTTCGAAGATTTCAAAAAAGCCGTTTTAGACGATTATAAATTGGCCGTTACCAGTCGCGAATGCAGCTTGTTAGGACGAAAAGAAGTGCTGAGTGGTAAAGCAAAATTTGGAATCTTTGGCGACGGTAAAGAAGTTCCGCAGCTCGCTTTAGCAAAAGCTTTTCAGAATGGCGACTTTCGCTCGGGATACTACCGCGACCAAACGTTTATGATGGCCATTGGTGCTTTGAATATTGAAACTTTCTTCGCTGGATTGTATGGAAATACCGACTTAAATCTGGAGCCGATGAGCGCCGGACGTCAGATGGGTGGCCACTTCGCTACGCACTCGCTCGACGAAAACGGGAACTGGAAAAATCTCGCTGAACAAAAAAACTCTTCTGCTGATATTTCGCCTACCGCTGGTCAGATGCCGCGATTACTCGGTTTAGCAGAAGCTTCAAAATACTACCGCCAGTTAACCGACTGGGACGAAGCTTCGAAATTTTCAAACCAAGGAAACGAAGTTGCTTGGGGAACCATTGGAAACGCAAGCACATCGGAAGGTTTATTTTTCGAAACCATAAATGCCGCTGGAGTACTGCAAGTGCCGATGGTTATGAGCGTTTGGGACGACGAATACGGCATTTCGGTACACGCGAAACACCAAACTACCAAAGAAAGTATTAGCGAAATTCTAGCCGGTTTTCAGCGCACCGAATCGAAAAAAGGTTTCGAGGTTTTAACTGTTAAAGGTTGGGATTACGCCGCATTGATTAAAACTTACGAAGAAGCCGCTCGCATAGCACGAACCGAGCACGTGCCTGTACTGATACACGTTCAGGAATTGACGCAACCGCAAGGACACTCAACGTCGGGTTCGCACGAGCGTTATAAATCGGCCGAGCGCTTGAAATGGGAACAAGAATTCGACTGTATTCGCCAAATGCGTTTGTGGATGATTGCAACCAATATCGCAAATCCTGAAGAATTAGACGCCCTAGAATCGGACATTAAGAAAGACGTTTTAGAAGGTAAAAAACAAGCTTGGAAATCGTTTTTAGATCCGATTAAAGCTGAAGTTCAGCAACTTTTAGAAATCGTGACGCAAATGCCTGGTTTGAGTCAGGAGCTTATCGACAATATCGCCGATCTGAAAGCAACGCGCGAACCTATTCGAAAAGATATTTTAAGCTTGGCGCGAAAAATACTGCGTAAAACTAGCGCCAATAATGAGCAATTGCGCGCGTGGACTGTTGCTTACGCAGAAAAATGTCAGTTGCTTTTTAGCAGTAATTTGTTTTCGGAAAGCGATAAAAACATTGCATCAATCCCTGAAATTGCCCCGATTTTAGATGCTAATGCAGAAACTGTCGATGCACGAATCGTGCTGCGCGATAACTTCGATGCACTTTTTACAAAATACCCACAGGCGCTTATATTTGGTGAAGATTCGGGAAATATTGGCGATGTTAACCAAGGTTTAGAAGGATTACAACAAAAGTTTGGCGCACACCGTGTGGCCGACGTTGGAATTCGTGAAGCTACAATTCTCGGGCAAGGAATTGGTTTGGCGATGCGCGGTTTGCGTCCTATCGCAGAAATCCAGTACTTGGATTATTTGCTTTACGCGATTCAAATCATGAGCGACGATCTTGCCACCTTGCAATACCGCACCAAAGGAAAGCAGAAAGCCCCCGTGATTATTCGTACTAGAGGTCACCGTTTGGAAGGCATTTGGCATTCGGGCTCACCCATGGGAATGATTATCAATGCTGTGCGTGGGATTCACGTTTTGGTTCCGAGAAACATGACCAAAGCAGCCGGTTTTTACAATGCGTTAATGCTCGCCGATGAACCTGCACTGGTTGTTGAATGCTTGAACGGCTATCGATTAAAAGAGCAACTTCCAGAAAATCCGGGTGAATACACTACACCGATCGGAATTGTAGAAGTATTACGCGAAGGAAAAGACATCACGGTTGTTTCGTACGGCTCGACTTTACGACTTGTACAAGCCGCAGCCACTGAACTTGCTGAACAAGGCATTGAAGTGGAAATCGTTGATTTACAATCGCTTTTACCCTTCGATTTAACGCACATTTGTGGAGCAAGTGTTTCGAAAACGAATCGTTTGTTGGTTGTAGATGAAGATGTTCCGGGAGGTGCCTCGGCCTATATTTTGCAGAAAATAGTTGAAGATCAAAATGCCTATCGTTTTCTCGATTGCAAACCGCAAACACTAACGGCTAAACACCACCGACCTGCATACGGAACCGATGGCGATTATTTCTCAAAACCATCGACTGATGATATTATCGAGAAAATTCTAGACATGTTAGCCGAATAACTTTATGAAACAACTTTTGCTTCTGGCAGTATTGCTTACCAACTTTTTTAGCTTTGCTCAACATTCATTTCCAGAGAGTTGGATTGGTAATTGGAAAGGAGAACTGGAGATTGTTGCGCCTGCGTCGGGTGCTGTGCAAGCAAAATTTCCGATGGAAATAAAAATTGGAACTACTGAAAAGGCAGGAGAATGGTCGTGGACAATTATTTATAATCACAAAGACGTTCGAAATTATCTGCTGCGCATGAAAGATAAAAGTCGCGGTTTGTATGAAATCGATGAATTGAATAAAATTGTCTTAGATCTCGCTGTTTTCGGAAATACCACGGTAAGCAGTTTCGAAGTTGATAAGATGCGTATTGTTGATTTCCACGAACTCAAAGACGGCAAAATGTACTTTTCGTTGATTTCTTACAACGAATCACAAACCAATTTATCGGGAAGCGGAACTGCCGAAATTCCGACGGTAAAAAGTAATGTCGTAACTGCGATGCAGCGCGCCGTTTTAGAACGAGAAAAATAAATTCAGTAACGTGAGTTCGATATAAAAATCACAGTTAGAAATCATTTAAATAGTTGATTACAAGGCGTATTTTCTTTGGGATACCGAAGTATCTCAAAAAAATACAACGACGTAAGCGACTGTTTAAATGATTAGCTATAAATAATAGTGCAATAAAATTATTAGTATCCAATCTATAGTTTTCATTTCAAGCGATCTAACAAAGGTTTTTATCTCGAACTCACGTTAAGAAGCAATACGAATCCGATCAGCAAGATAATTAACGCCAAGATTTTCTTGAGGAAGAAAACGTCGGCTCGCGATTGAAAACGCAATCCAATAAGCATTCCGGCGAGTGTTAGTGTCGTAAATGTAATCAGTAATTGCAAGTCGGGAATTTGCATTTGCGATAAATCGGCGATAAACCCTACTAAACACTGTACTCCAACTAGCGTTAAGCTCATTGCTGTAGCTTCTTTGAATGTCAATCCTCCAAAAAAGAGCAAAGCGGGTACTATTAGAAATCCGCCGCCAGCGCCCAAAAATCCTGCTGTAAACCCGATTAGAAATCCGAGTACCAACAAAATTCGCGCTGATGTTCGCTGCGTTCGAGCGCCTTTATTATTTCGCAACAATAGAATTGCCGCTGCAAGCATTAACAACGAAAAAAGAAACACCAGCAAATCGCCCCGTTTAATGGAAAGACTTGCAAACAGAATATTTTCGGGTATGCGTGGTAAAACGAACGAACGCGCAACAACGACACCTAAACTGGACGGAATTCCGAATAAAAACAGTTTTTTCCAAACGATATTTCCGGCAAACATCTGCTTGACACTTCCAACAATCGCCGGCACGCCAACAATAAAAAGCGAATAGGTTGTCGCTAAAATGGGTTCTAAACCAAAGAAGAAAATTAGTGCAGGAAGTGATAAAATACTTCCGCCGCTACCGAGTAATCCTAAACTTACTCCGATTAAAACGGCGGCGATGTATCCTGCAATTTCCATTTTTTAATACGCTAATAGCTCTTGAATTTGCATTCTAAAGCGCGATTTCGGTAAATACTGATCTTCTAGAACTTTAGTGAACGGAATCGGCGTTTCCAAACTGCCCACACGCAACACCGGAGCATCTAAGTATTGGAAACAATTTTCCATAATCATTGCCGATAAATCGCTCGCAAAACCACCAAAAATAGAATCCTCTTGAAGAATAATGCAACGAGAAGTTCGCTTAACCGACTCAAAAATCGTTTCCGTATCCAGCGGTTGTAACGTGCGTAAATCAATAACATCAATATCTGTTAGTTGTAGTTCGTCAATTACTTCTAAAGCCCAATGAATACCGGCGCCAAAACTTAAAACGGTAAGTCTGTTTCCGCTTCGAAGTGTGGCTGCTTCTCCTAAGGGAATGGTGTAATAGGATGTCGGTACATCTTGATAAACAGAGCGATAAAGCAATTTATGTTCAAAATAAATTACTGGATTCGGATCGGCAATCGAGGTGTTCAACAATCCTTTTGCATCGTACGGAAAGGCAGGATACACCACTTTAAGTCCGGGAGTTTTTGTAAACCAAGCTTCGTTAGTTTGCGAGTGGAAAGGTCCGGCTTGAGTGCCGCCGCCGCAAGGCATACGCACAACAACGTCGGCGTGTTCACCCCAGCGGTAGTGCGACTTCGCGAGTAGATTCACAATCGGATTAAATCCTGTGGAAACAAAATCGGCAAATTGCATTTCAACCACCGCTTTGTATCCGTTAATACTTAATCCCATTCCGGCACTTACAACGGCGCTTTCGCAGATGGGCGTATTTAAAATTCGTTCTTTTCCAAATTTCGCAACAAAACCGTCGGTGATTTTAAAAGCTCCACCGTATTCGGCAATATCTTGACCCATGATCACCGAATTCGGAAAACGCTCGAACGATTGCGACAAACTTTCAGAAATGGCGTCTACAAAACGAATATTTTTCACTTCAGCTTCAGGCGCAGTAATCGCTAATTCAAACGGCTTATAGACATCGTTTAGCTCTTCTTCCAAAACGGCTTCAAAATCAGGTTCCGAAATGGCTGCTTGCCAATTAGTGTCGATTTCAGATTTTAAAGCTGCGCTGATTTCCGCTTCTAATTCCGGATTTAAAACAGCATTATCTGTGAGGTATTTTCTAAAATTAGCAACCGGATCTTTCGCAGCCCAAGCATCCATTAGTTCTTGTGGTACGTATTTGGTTCCGCTGGCTTCTTCGTGTCCGCGCATGCGAAACGTCTTGAATTCGAGCAAGACCGGACGCGGATTCTCCATCATCGAGTGCTTCAAATCTTTCAACAAATGGTAAATATCTAAAATATTGTTTCCGTCGACGATGTAACTTTCCATACCATAACCTGCACCGCGATCGGCTAAATGTTCGCAATTGTATTGTTCGTTAGTTGGTGTCGATAATCCGTAGCCGTTGTTTTCAATAACAAACATTACAGGAAGCTTCCAAACGGATGCAATATTTAAGGCTTCGTGAAAATCGCCTTCCGAAGTTGCACCTTCACCCGTAAAAACTGCAGTTACTTTTTTCTCTTTGCGAAGTTTGTGTGCAAGGGCAATACCATCGGCTATTCCCATTTGTGGACCCAAATGCGAAATCATTCCAATAATTTTGTGCTCTTGCGTTCCGAAATGGAAACTGCGGTCGCGACCTTTAGTAAAGCCCGAGCGTTTTCCTTGCCATTGTGCAAACAACTTCTGCAGCGGAACTTTTCGCGTAGTAAACACCCCTAAGTTTCGGTGCATCGGTAAAATGTATTCATCTGCATCTAAAACCGAAGCAATTCCCACAGAGATAGCTTCTTGACCAATGCCACTAAACCATTTGGAAACTTTTCCTTGGCGAATAAGAATGAGCATTTTTTCCTCAATCATTCGCGGAAGCAATAAACTTTTGTAAAGGGAAATTAATTCTTGATCGCTGAGCGTTTTTCTATCGAAGTGCATAGGGTTTTGAGTCGTTTTTTAACGAGCGTAAAAGTAGGTATTTTATCAACTTCAATCGATGTAGTTAACAAGGTAAATTAGCGTTTTTTTGTTTTGACCGATTGAAAAACTCGGTTGCTGATGCTGCTTCAAATACTGAAAATACTATCTTTGTTTAAGAGCTTCGGCTCGATTATCGAAATTTTTAAAAGACTATGCAAAACATTCCAAGTGTTGACCTGCGTGATTTCCTTTCGGAGAACCCGGAACGCAAACAAAAATTTGTAAATGAAATCGGAAAAGCTTTTGAAGAAATTGGCTTTGTAGCCTTAAAAGGGCACTTTTTAGACGATCGTTTGGTAGACGATTTGTACAGCGAAGTTCGACAGTTTTTTGCACTTCCCGTAGAAGTGAAAGAAAAGTATGAAATTCCTGGAATTGGCGGACAACGCGGTTATGTTTCCTTTGGAAAAGAACACGCAAAAGGAAGAAAAGAAGGCGATTTAAAAGAATTCTGGCACTTTGGTCAGTATGTCGATGAAACTTCGCGCTGGAAAGATGAATATCCAGACAACGTGGAAGTTACGGAGCTTCCAAAATTCAATGAGATTGGAAAAGAAGCTTACAAAATGCTTGAAAAAACCGGCGTATATGTGCTTCGTGCCTTAGCTTTACACTTAGGACTCGACGAAAAGTACTTTGATGAATTTGCGTACGAAGGCAACTCAATTCTTCGTCCGATTCACTACCCGCCTATTACAAAAGAACCTGAAAATGCCATACGCGCAGCCGCACACGGCGATATTAACTTGATTACTCTACTGATGGGCGCGCAAGGAAAAGGCTTGCAAGTGCAAAACCATAATGGCGAGTGGATCGACGCTATTGCGGAAGACGACGAACTTGTTATCAATGTGGGTGATATGCTTTCAAGGCATACCAACAACAAATTGAAATCAACGATTCATCAGGTGGTAAATCCGCCGCGCGAATTGTGGGGAACATCAAGATATTCCATTCCATTTTTTATGCATCCGGTGAGCGACATGAAGCTGAATTGTTTGGAAAATTGCATCGACGAAAACAATCCGAAACTTTACGAAGATATTACTGCTGGCGATTTCCTTAACGAGCGTTTGATAGAATTAGGATTGATCAAAAAATAATATAGAACTTAATCGAAAAAGAGTGCGAATTAGCGTTCGCACTCTTCTTTTTTATGGACTTACAAGAACAACTCAAAAAACTGTTTCCCGATCACCAACCCTTACCTGAGGAAAAAACTGAACCTGAGCCCATTAGCGTTCAATTGCAAAAAGAACCGCTGATTTGTAAATACGAAAAGCGAAAAGGTGCGGCAACTACACTCATTGAAGGCTATGAAGGCAGCGAAGCCGAATTAAAAATATTAGCTAAAGAACTCAAAACATTTCTAGGCGTGGGCGGTAGTGTGAAAGATCATGTAATTATCGTTCAAGGCGATTACCGAGATAAAATAATGCAAAAACTAAAAGAAAAAGGATTTAAAGTAAAACGTGTAGGAGGATAATTATGATAGCAAACTCAGAACTAATATTAAATCCAGATGGCAGTGTTTACCACTTAAATTTACTGCCCGAACATATTGCAGATACCTTCCTATTTGTAGGCGATCAGAACCGTGTGGAAAAAATTACGCGGTATTTTGACCACATCGAATTTTCAACCCAAAAACGCGAGTTTAAAGCACAAACAGGAACATACAAAGGCAAACGAATTACCGTTTTAAGTACAGGTATTGGTCCGGACAATATCGATATTGTACTGAACGAACTCGACGCATTGGTGAATGTCGACTTAAAAACACGTACCGTAAAGTCGGAACTTAAAAAACTGAAAATCATTCGTGTAGGCACTTCTGGAGCGCTCCAACCCGATATTGCAGTAAACTCTTTTGTGGTGTCGCGCTTTGCCGTTGGAACCGACAATATGTTGCGTTCTTACGTTTTGAATGATCAAATTCTTGAAGATTTGTCCGACCATTTCGTTCAACATACAGCTTGGGACTTGCAAAAAGGAAAACCGTACGCGGTAAGTTGCAGCGACGAATTGCTTTCTTGGTTCGATAATCCGAAGTTTAAAAAAGGAATTACGGCAACGGCGGGTGGTTTTTACGGACCGCAAGGACGCGAAGTTCGCTTAACTCCTGCCGATAAATCCATCAATGAGAAATTACAAGGTTTTGGTTATGATGCCATTCCAATGACGAACTTAGAGATGGAAACGGCGGCGATTTACGGACTTTCCGCTTTATTTGGCCACGAAGCCCTGTCACTCAACGCAATTATTGCCAATCGAGCAAACGGTACTTTCAGTGAAAATCCGGAAGAAGCCATCGAAAATTTGATTCAAGAAGTTTTAGCCGTACTCGCCAAGCAATGAAAAAAGTAACGCTCGCCGGAGTTCCCGAACACTTTAATACGCCCATTTTATTAGCTTTAGAAGATGGTGCTTTTGCAGAAAAGGGAATCGATTTACAATTTATTACCGTAAAAGAAGGCACTGGAAAAATGTGCCAAATGCTCGATGCCCAGGAAGCCGATGTGTCGATTTTACTCACCGAAGGCATTTGCAAGCACATCATAAACGGCGGTAAAGCAAAATTGGTTCAGTGGTATACTAAAACACCGCTACTTTGGGGCGTTCATGTGGGATATGCTTCGAAATTTCAAAAGGAAACCGATTTAAAAGGAACTGTTGCTGCAATTTCCAGAAAAGGTTCAGGTTCTGAATTGATGAGCTTTGTACATGCCGCAAATATGGGCTGGAATACAGCAGAAGTGCGTTTTGAAATTGTACATACGATAGACGGAGCCGTGACGGCATTGACCGCTGGAACGTCGGACTACTTTATGTGGGAACAGTTCATGACACAGCCGTTGGTTGATCAAAAAATTTTTAGACGACTTGGCGTTTGCGCATCGCCTTGGCCTTGTTTTGTGATTGCCGCAAACACCAAATTTGCTTCTGAAAATCCGACCGATTTACAAACTGTTTTGGCTGTCATCAATCGTTATACATCGTCCTTTAAAAATCGAGCCACTGCGACAGCAGATATTGCCGAACGCTTTCATTTAGAACCTGCACAAGTACACGATTGGCTTCAGGTAACCGAATGGTCGCAGGAGCAAATTACTTCAGAAACGTTAAACAAAATTCAAAATCAACTCGTTTCATTTAACATCATCGATAAAAAAGGTACATTTGAGGAAATGGTAATTTCTTAATTCGAACGCAGCTGATGTCCACTTCCGTTAACATCAATTTTCAACAACTGAAAAGCAAGCTGCAACTTCCCAAGCCGTGGGATTCGATTATTATTTTCGTGCTCAACATCTTACTCACAATTCCCGTGTTTATTATTGTGCATCAGAATATTATCGATCCGCAATGGCCGTTTCATCTCGATCAAGTTTTTCTCTTCCTAATCATTGTTATCCTTTTTCAATTGTTGCTTCGCGCGCTGCGAACAATCATCATTATTGCCATTTTTGTTTACTTACTTGTTCTACTTTTCGGTACTGTAATCGGCGGTTATGGTTTTAACGCTGTCGCGGAAGATTATCGAGCGATGATGTATAGCATGGCCGACAATCCGAATCCGCAAGATGTGATTATCGCCAAGCTACTCCCCTTTCCAAATAAATCACAGATTTTAGAATCCATCGAATTTAACAATCCAAAAGTTCGAAACTTCGCACTTTACGCCACAACGCAGCATTTTAAAGACGTGAAAGGATATCACAAAGACCGAAGAATGATTCAATGTTTCGCCGTTTTTAAAGAAATTCGAAACCGCTGGAACTACGTAAACGATCCGAAAAATACGGAGTATATTGCAAGTGCTAGCGAATCGCTGGTGCATTTTTCAGGTGATTGCGACGATCATGCAATTTTGATGGCGGCTTGCATTCGTGCCATTGGTGGAACACCGCGATTGATACATACGGGCGGACATATTTATCCTGAAATGCTCATCGGAAAAAAAGCCGATCTTGAACAAGCGAACTATTTGATCAAAAACGTCTTGTTTAAAGAAGAAACACGCGGTAAGGAAATCCACTATCATGTCGACGAACGCGGACAGATCTGGCTCAACCTTGATTATACGGCGCGTTTTCCAGGCGGACCTTTTATGTCTGAGGAAATTCTCGGTGCGCTAACATTGAATTAAACGCACTTACTGCACCCATTTTATCGGTTCTTTTCCGAGGGAAACCAAAATTTCATTGGTCTTGGTAAAATGTTTGTGACCAAACCACTTGCCGTTATTTGCACTTAATGGCGACGGATGCCCAGCTTCTAAAACAAAATGTTTCTTTCGATCGATAAATTTGGCTTTTTTACTTGCGAAGTTGCCCCAAAGCAAAAAGATGATCTGTTCCGTTTCCTCGTTGATGATTCTAATAGTTTCATCTGTAAACTCCTCCCAACCTTTGCGCGAATGCGAGTGCGCTGTACCTCCGCGAACCGTAAGCGTACTGTTTAGTAACATCACACCCTGTTTGGCCCAATGCCGTAGGTTTCCGCTTTTTGGAACGGGAAGTCCGGTATCGCTGTGTAATTCCTTAAAAATGTTCACCAAAGAAGGCGGAGGCGGAATTCGATCGTTTACCGAAAAACACAATCCGTTTGCCTGACCTTCTCCGTGATACGGATCCTGTCCGATAATAACCACCTTAATTTTGTCGATCGGACATAAATCGTATGCCGCAAAGATTTCTGCCTGAGGTGGATAGCAGTGATAAATACGGTAATCACGTTTGAGAAAAGTCAGCAACTGTACAAAATACGGTTTTTCAAATTCGTGCTCTAACTTCTCGCGCCACAACGGATGTATACTCAGATTCATAATTAAGGGTTCCGATTTACTTAAACTGATGCTAATGCTTTCTTAAAAGAGCATAAAGTTATTAATTGCATCGCCGTATCTTTGTTAAAAAATACGAGTAACCGCGAATGTTATCTATAAGCCCAAAAACCATAACCGATTTACAATTTCCAACCATACTCGAAACGCTTGCCGAGAAATGCAATACCGAGCTCGGAAAAGAAAAAGCATTGCAAGTTACACCAATTGCCGATAAACTCGAGCTGCTCAAAGCTTTACAACACACATCAGAATACCGCTCCTCATTCGATAATAACAACGCCATTCCCAATCACGGGTTTGAAAGTATTGTCTCCGATTTAAAAATGTTACATATCGAAGGCAGCATGCTGGAAGTGAGCAGCTTTCGAAAATTCTTGTCGATTTCAGAAACTGCGGCAACTTTAATAAATTTTCTAAAGAAATTCGAAGATTATTACCCAGAATTAGCAGCAAAAGCTAGTGAAATTACTATTTCAAAAGACATCGCTAAACTTATTGATAGTGTGATTGATAAGTATGGCGAAATACGCGATAATGCTTCGCCTGATTTGGTGGAAATACGTCGGAATATGCAACAGGTTCGCGGAAAAGTGAACCAGAGTTTTGGTATGGCGCTCACCCAATACAACAGTTTGGGATATTTAGACGACATCAAGGAGAGTTTTGTGGATAATCGGCGCGTTCTTGCCGTGTTGTCCATGTATCGAAAAAAGGTAAAAGGCGCCATTTTAGGAACGTCCAAAACCGGAAGCATTTCTTACATTGAACCCGAATCGACTTACAAATACTCGCGTGAATTAGCCAATTTAGAATTTGAAGAACGCGAAGAAATTCGACGAATTTTATTGTTACTCACCGCTCAGTTGCGCCCTTTCGGGGAAGTTTTGGGAGCGTATCAAGACTTTTTGAGTGATATCGACGTGATTGCTGCCAAAGCCAAATATGCGCGTAAAATCAATGGCATTCTACCCGAAATCGATAATACGAACCGGCGTGTTTACTTTCGCGAGGCCTACCACCCTATTTTATTTCTGAATAATCTGGCCGAAAAGAAGGTAACCTATCCACAAACGTTTGAGCTTACGCAAGAAAATAGAATCATCGTTATTTCAGGTCCGAATGCAGGAGGAAAAACCATTTCCTTAAAAACCATTGGTTTACTGCAATTGATGTTGCAAAGCGGATTTTTGATACCCGTACACGAACGCAGTTCTACGTTTTTATTTGATCGAATTTTAACAGATATTGGCGACAATCAATCCATTGAAAACCACTTGAGTACGTACTCTTACCGACTCAAAAACATGAACTACTTTTTGCGCAAGTGTAACAAAAACACTTTGTTTTTAATTGACGAGTTTGGTACTGGTTCCGATCCGGAATTAGGTGGTGCTCTAGCAGAAACATTTCTGGAAGAATTTTACCATCGAGATGCTTTTGGGATCATCACTACGCATTACGCCAATTTAAAAATGCTCGCTAATGAACTCCCCGAAGCTACAAACGCTAACATGCTTTTCGACGAGCAATCGCTGGAGCCGATGTTTAAACTGGTTATCGGTCAGGCCGGAAGCTCGTTCACCTTTGAAGTAGCTCAGAAAAACGGCATTCCATACGGTTTGATTAATCGGGCAAAGAAGAAAATCGAGTCGGGAAAAGTTCGTTTCGACAAAACTATTGCCACACTGCAAAAAGAACGCTCGAAAATGGAGCAAACCGCGCAAAGTTTGAAAGAAGTTGAATTGAAAAAACGCGAGGAAAGCGAAAAACTCGAATCGATAAACGCGCGAATCAAACAAAAGCTCGAAAGCTATCAAGAATTATACGATCAGAACCAGAAACTGATATACATTGGTCAGAAGGTCGACGATTTAGCGCTTAAGTACTTTAACTCCAAGAATCGTAAAGAACTTATCGGCGAATTGGTGCGTTTGGTTGAAGTAGAAAATTCGAAACGCAAGAAAATTGCTCCGAAGATTTTACAAGTTGAAAAGAAAAAGCAGGAAAAAACAGCCGCCGAAGTTGCCGTGAAAGTAGACGAAATTCGGAAAGAAAAGAAAGCGAAGAAAGAGAAAGAAATCGTAGAAAAACCGAAAGCAATTTTAAAAATTGGCGACCGTGTACGCATGCACGACGGCCGAGCGGTTGGTGTAATCGACAGTATAGAAAAAAACAAGGCTACGGTAAATTACGGCGTCTTTACCTCGAAAGTTGCAGTTGATTTATTAGAACTTGTAGAAGCAAAAAAATGAGCGAAAGTGTAGTTTCAAGAATTCCGCAAGGGAAAAAGTTAATCTTGTTTGACGGTGTTTGCACCTTATGCGATTCGGCTGTTCGATATGTTATTACTCACGACAAAAAAGATGAATTTCGATTTGCTTCGTTACAATCGGATTTTGGACAACAAATTTTAAAGCACATCGGCATTGACAATCGGCAGATAGATAGCATTGTTTTATACGAGCCTCATGTGGCGTATTACTATAAATCGGCCGCAGCGCTGCAAATCGCAAAAAATCTGGGAGGTATTTTCTCCTTGGCGGGAATATTCCGCATTATACCCACGGGATTAGCGAACATTGTTTACGATTACGTGGCCAAGAATCGATACAAATGGTATGGTAAAAAAGAAGTTTGTGGGATCGACGACGCTAACTTACGTTACAAAATAATAGCGTAAGGTGTATTCGATTAATCCTTTTCCCATTTACCGACGACCGCTGTAGCTAAAGCGTTTCCTAAGACATTGGTGGCGCTGCGGAACATGTCGCAAAAGTGATCAATGGGTAAGATAAGTGCAATGCCTTCAACAGGAATATCGAACATACCACAGGTTGCTGCCACAACAACTAAACTTGCTCTCGGAACTCCCGCAATACCTTTACTGGTGAGCATTAACACCAACAGCATGGTTAACTGCGTGGGTATATCGAGGTGAACGCCGTAAACTTGTGCTATGAAAATCGCTGCAAAAGTCATGTACATCATGCTGCCATCGAGGTTGAACGAATAGCCTAAAGGCAACATAAACGAAACGATTTTGTCTTTGATGCCGAAACGCTCGAGTTCTTCGGTTAATTTTGGAAAAACTGCTTCGCTACTTGTGGTTCCAAAAGCAATAAACAGCGGACCCGTTATGCGTTGTAAAAGCAGTTTCATTTGGCCGCCCAAAAACAGGAAACCAATTAACAGCAATACCACCCATAAACTTCCGATTCCGACCATAAACGAGCCAAAGAACTTTGCATAAGTTAACATCAGTTCGCTGAAATCGCGTACGGCAAATACGCCGGCAATGGCTCCAAAAACTCCGACTGGTGCGAACTTCATGACGTAGTTTACCATTTTAAGAACGATGTGTGAAGCCGTATCAAGCGCTTTGATGATCGGTTTTGAATGATCGCCCATAGAAGCAGCTGCGAGTCCAAAGAAAATTGAAAACACAACGATTTGCAAAATTTCGTTTGTTGCCAAAGCTTCGAACAGACTTTTTGGAATGATGTGTTCGATAAAGTGCTGTGCGGAGAAATCGGCTGTTTTTGCAGAAACTTCGGACGCGGAAGCTGTATCGATATTTCCGAGTGTTAATCCGGCGCCGGGTTCGAGTACGTTAACCCAAATCATACCAATTAGCAACGAAATGAGTGAGGCAGTAAAAAACCAGCCCAGTGCTTTACCACCAATCCGACCAACCACTTTGATGTCGCCCAACTTAGCAATACCTACGATTAGCGTGGTGAAAACAAGTGGTGCAATGATCATTTGAACTAAGCGGATAAAAATCGTTGCTAAGATTTTGATGTAACTACTAAAATCTTTGGCTGCAGTTGCATCGAAGTTTTGGTGAACGAAGATTCCCAAACCGATACCGGCAATCATTGCGATAAGAATTTGTACGGTGAGATTAGCGAAAACGCTCGGCTTTTTTTCTTGTGTCATGATAGTTTGGTTACGATTGCAACAGCCCCGATTGCAGCGAAAAGCGCGCAAAGCCCGTTTTTACAGCTTGCCGATTTTTGCGGGCGACCGAAGGAAGCCTAAAAAAAGCGGTGCAAGCGTAAAAAAGGGGCTGCGTACTTGTAGCGAAAAGCGGGAATAGCTGCCTCATTATATGGAAGATTGTATTTTTTGTAAGAGATAAAAATCGGCTAAAACTAGTGCGGTCATAGCCTCGACGATGGGAACGGCGCGGGGAACGACGCAAGGATCGTGGCGACCTTTAGCTTCCAATACCACTTCTTCGCCCAGGGCGTTTATCGTTTTTTGATCTTGCATGATGGTTGCAACGGGCTTAAAAGCCACTCGAAAGCAAATATCCATGCCGTTGGAAATTCCGCCTTGAATCCCGCCGGAGTGATTGGTAGTGGTAGTGCCGTCGGGCAGAAAAGTATCGTTATGCCGGGAGCCAAACATGCCTGCTGCTTGAAAACCGCTGCCGATCTCGAATCCTTTTACGGCATTTATGGACAACATGGCGCGCCCAAGAGCAGCGTGTAGCTTGTCGAAAATCGGCTCTCCGAGTCCAGCCGGGACGCCTTTTACAATGCAATCGATGACGCCGCCCACGCTATCGCCTTTTTGTTTGAGATCGGTTAATAATTCGAGCATTTGTTGGCTTAGTTCGGGAACGGGGCAACGAATTTCGGACTGATCGACCAGGGATCTTGTGACGTTATTTTGGTACGAATCGGTTTTAATGGAACCGATTTGCGACACGTAAGCGGTTATCTGCACGTTTGGCAAGAGTTGTTCGACTAGGGCACCTGCGGCAACGCGTACGGCGGTTTCACGAGCGGAACTTCGGCCACCACCACGGTAGTCGCGAAAACCGTACTTTTTATCGTAGGTGAAGTCGGCGTGCGAAGGTCGGTATGCGTCTTTAATCTTGTCGTAATCAACTGATTTTTTGTCGGCATTAGGAATGATGAAACCGATGGGAGTTCCGGTGGTTTTCCCTTCGAAGATACCGGACAGGAAAGTAATGGCGTCGGACTCGTTTCGTGGGGAAACCCACTGGCTTTGTCCGGGTCGGCGTCTATTCATCTGATTTTGAATAGCTTGAAAATCGATTTGCAGACCAGCCGGAACGTGATCGAGAATACCACCGATGGCTTCGCCGTGCGATTCGCCGAAGGTAGTAAGCGTGAGCAGAGTTCCGAAAGTATTTGCTGCCATGTTGAAGATTTGGTCAAATATAAGGAATACGGTTGTGAAGTAGATTTGAGATTGGAAATTGGTAGAGAAATTACGGATAAAACGAATGTAACGAACATAGTTGTTCTTGGTTGGATACCGGTCTTCACCCTTTTGCGTTCTTGAATTTTCTTCTTTTCCTACTTTCTCACCAACTTAGTTCCGTGGACCACATAGGCACAGAGGCGACATAGTTTGGTGTGTGAGAAAACTTATTTGTTTCTTCACTTCAGACAGCTTTCGGATTTAACTTTTTTAGCTTCCGATAGCTATCGGAATTCGCTTTTTACATTCTTACTAATTCATTCCGTGGACCACATAGGCACAGAGGTTACATAGGTTGGTTTGGAAAAAACTTACTTGTTTCTTCACTTCAGATAACTATC
>NZ_JAIXYH010000033.1 GCF_027490375.1 Flavobacterium sp. | reverse complement strand
TTATTCGCTGCATTGATTGCCTATAATTTCAACGACAAAAAACCTTCCCTAAAGATGAACTTCGTTGACACAAAACAACTGTATTTACCATTGTAGTTATATCGAACTCACGTTATTTAAATGATTTCTAACTTTGATTTTTATATCGAACTCACGTTAAATAAAAAAACGCCCGAAGGCGTTTTTAAAAATCGTAAACTTTATGTTTAGTCAACTGCAGTTACTTGTGCTGCAACTTTTCCTTTTCGTCCTTCTTCTTCCTCGTAAGATACACGATCACCTTGTTGAAGACCATCAGTTGAAATTCCTGTTGCATGAACAAAAATGTCTTGACCTGTTTCTTCATCGGTAATGAATCCGTAACCTTTTGATTCGTTAAAAAACTTTACTGTACCTGTACGCATTGTAAAAAAATATGAGATTATGCGCCAAAGGTAACCTTATTTGGTATGCAAACGCTAAAACCTGTTAAATATTTGTAAAAAAATCTATCGGTATCTTATAATGTGTTACTGATATACAACTCCTTAAGCTGCTTCTCATCAATAACCGCAGGCGCGTCGATCATCACATCACGGCCAGCGTTGTTTTTCGGGAACGCAATGAAATCGCGAATCGTTTCTTGTCCGCCTAAAATGGCAACCAATCGGTCTAAACCAAAAGCCAAACCTCCATGTGGCGGAGCTCCGTACTGAAACGCATCCATCAAGAAACCAAATTGGTTGTAAGCTTCTTCTTCCGTAAAGCCCAAGTATTTAAACATCAACGCCTGTGTGGCTTTATCGTGAATTCTAATCGATCCGCCGCCAATTTCATTACCGTTCAAAACCATATCGTAAGCATTGGCACGTACTTTTCCAGGTTCAGTTGCCAACAACGCAATATCTTCGGGCTTAGGAGACGTAAACGGATGGTGCATCGCGTGGTAACGACCCGTTTCTTCATCCAGTTCCAACAACGGAAAATCAACCACCCAAAGTGGTGCAAACTCATCGGGCTTGCGCAAACCTAATCGAGTGGCTAACTCCATACGCAATGCCGAAAGTTGCGAACGCGTTTTGTCGGCCGTGCCCGAAAGTATAAAAATCATATCGCCAGCCTGAGCACCTGTTGCTGCCGCCCATTGCTGTAAATCGGCTTGATCGTAAAATTTATCCACGCTCGATTTAAACGTACCGTCGGCGTTGCATTTCACGTAAACCATACCCGAAGCGCCAATCTGCGGACGTTTCACCCATTCTATCAACGCATCTATTTCCTTACGAGTCAATTCCCCGCAATTCGGCGCAGCAATCCCAACCACTAACTCCGCCGAATTAAATACGCCAAACTCTTTGTGCTGCGCTACGGCATTGAGCTCGCCGAATTTCATACCAAAACGTATATCCGGCTTGTCGTTTCCGTAGGTTTTCATCGCGTAATCGTAGGTCATACGCGGAAATTCAGCCACGTCAATTCCTTTGATTTCTTTCAACAAATGACGCGTTAATCCTTCAAAAACATTCAAAATATCTTCTTGTTCCACAAACGCCATTTCACAGTCAATTTGTGTGAATTCCGGCTGTCTGTCGGCACGTAAATCCTCATCTCTAAAGCACTTCACAATCTGGAAGTACTTGTCCATACCGCCCACCATCAACAATTGTTTAAAAGTTTGTGGCGATTGCGGCAAGGCGTAAAATTGTCCGGGATTCATCCGACTGGGCACCACAAAATCGCGCGCACCTTCGGGAGTCGATTTAATTAAATACGGCGTTTCCACTTCGCAAAATCCTTTGGCCGACAAGTAATTACGCACTTCCATAGTTACTTTGTGGCGAAACAACAAACTGTTTTTCACCGGATTTCGGCGAATATCAAGGTAACGAAACTTCATCCGAATGTCTTCTCCACCGTCGGTTTCGTCTTCAATAGTAAATGGCGGCGTAATCGATGCGTTTAAAATGCGCAGTTCGGTAACCAACAATTCTATGTCGCCTGTGGGCATATTCGGATTTTTAGCTTCGCGTTCGATAACCGTACCTGTAGCTTGAATTACGAATTCACGCCCGAGGGTTTTCGCCAAAGTAAATACTTGTGCATCAGTTCGACTCTCATCAAAAACCAATTGCGTGATGCCGTAACGATCGCGCAAATCGACCCAATTCATAAATCCTTTGTCTCTCGATTTCTGAACCCAACCGGCTAAAGTTACGGTTTGGTTAACGTGTTGCAGGCTTAATTCACCACAGGTATGCGTTCTGTACATGCTTAAAAATTTGGCTGCAAATTTAGAGAAAAGACTGCTGTTTTTAGGTGTACAATAGCTCGAATCTTCTTTTTCTTTTGGGGGCGTCCTGCCCGCGAGTACTGGAAATCTATGAAGCGGGCAGGTCGGGCTGTACGTTTCAATCTGTTCTGCGCCATAAATGGAAGCGCAAAACAGGATTTCCACTGCCATCCCTCACGCAAAATCGTGCCTGAACGTTAGTGAATGAGAATTGTAAGTACCAATAAATTAATTGATAATACATTTAAACAAAATTTTGATTTGCAGTTTTTTACACGTGGTAATATTGCAATATTACGTTTAAATTTTCGCAAAGCCGTATAAACTCATTAACTCCATTTTCTGAGACCTCTGTTATTCTGTGAGAAAAAAGCGGAAGTAACTTAAGAAAGCAAGTGCAATAAGCGCTCTACTACTTTTTCCGGCGCTATACTGTCAATGGCACGGGCATAGTCTGGGGGATATTTGCCTCCGTATATCGAAGTCGGAATTTTCGGGAAACGCGTCAGATCGGCAGTTAATTGATTCTCATCGGTTTGTAAAAATGGTTTAAAACCCGCATCAGGATGCGTAACACCCCAAAGTGTAACCACCGGAACACCGTACAAGGCCGCTAAATGTCCGTTTGCCGAATCCATACTCAACATAACATCCAAACAACTGATAAGAGCCAATTCCTCTCGAAAAGATAAGGCACCTGCTGCAATACGAATCCGATTTTCATCTGATCTTATTTCCTGCAAAACCGCTAACTCCGATTTGCTTCCAAAAAGAATCACCTCAGCAACCGACAGTTCAAGCACTCCTCGAATAACCGATTTTAGCAAATCCAAATCGTACACTTTAGAAGCGTGTTGCGCAAACGGAGCTATACCGACCTTTCGATTGGCAGAAGAAAATTCCTGGGGAATACTTCGTTTTGGCAACGGCTGTAAATCAGCATGACCAATGGTAAAGTTCAATTGCTGTAAGACTTCAAGTTGCCTATCGAAAACCGTCGGAATCGGAAAACGACCGTTTCCAGCCGTGAGCTTTCGTTTTAGCGCACGTGCCTTATCGATAGCTGCCGTTTGGATTCCGCTTCCCTTAAGAAAAAAACGAAGCAGCTTCGATCGAAACACTTGATGAAAATCTGCAAAATGCGTTATCTCTAAAGCGCGAAGCTTCCTTTGTAACTTCCACAATCCGAGAATGCTTCCATCCCTTGTTTTATCGAATGCAATAAAATTACAATTCGGAATTTCCTGGAAAAGTGGTTCGGCAAAAGCAATGCTAATTACACTGATGCGTAAATCGGGATATTTCTCGCGAACGGCTTTAATCGCTGGCACGCACATAGCAATATCGCCCAAAGCCGAAATTCGGAAAAAGGCAATATGCGGCACGGTCGATTTCAATTTTTATTTCTTGGCTTGGTAAAGAACCGGGTTCAAGTCGTCGTCGTTGTACATTTTCATTTGCTTGTACACTTTCATGAACTTTTTACCTTGTTCGATATCGGAAAGTAAGTCGTCGATTGCGGTCGACAAGTCGGTGCGTTGCTCCAACAAAACATTGAGTTTTTCCTGACACTTGGCACGGTGTTCCGCGCTAGCATCAGCACGCTCAGCTTCTTCACGCATGTGGAAAATTTTCAAAGCTAGAATAGACAAACGATCAAACGCCCACGCCGGACTCTCACTGTTAATTTTAGCGTCGCTGTTCGGACTCACGTCTGCGTATTTTTGAAGAAAGTAACTATCAATGTACTCTACAACATCAGTTCTTTCTTGATTGGATGCATCAATCTTGCGTTTCAAAACCAAAGCAGCTACAGGATCAATTTGCGGATCGCGGATGATATCTTCATAATGCCATTGTACCGTGTCAATCCAATTTTTCATGTACAATAAATGTTCGAACTGATCTTTCGGATACGGATTGGCGATCGGCTGATCTACACTGTCGTATTTGTGGTAATCGGCAATACTTTGTTCGAATACGGCATTTGCTAGTTTTGAAAACATAGGTTCAAGAATTTAAAGTGCAAAGATACTTTTTATACTTTTATCCGCGCACAAATTAGCTTGCGCAAATAAAGCTTATGAAAATCCGAAATTTATCCGAGCAGAATTCTGTTTTACATCAATTTATGAGCGAGTTACGCGCCGTAGATGTGCAAACCGACCGCATGCGTTTTCGCAAAAACATAGAGCGTATCGGAACTTTATTGGCGTTCGAAATTTCGAAATCACTCGAGTACGTACCGAATACTGTACTCACACCCTTGGGCGAAAAACACAGTTTCCGCTTGGCAAAACCTGTCGTAATTGCTAGTATTTTGCGGGCGGGGATTCCGTTACATGCGGGCTTACTCGACGTGTTCGACCAAGCGGAAAGCGGTTTCATTTCAGCGTATCGCGCTTACAGTGAGGATCACGGTTCGTTCGAAATTAAAGTAGAATATCAAGCCATTCCCGACTTGAACAACAAAATTCTAATACTCGCCGATCCGATGTTGGCAACCGGACGCTCCCTACTTGCTTGCTGCGAAAAATTGCTAGAAGAAATGAAACCCGCCGAATTACATATTGCCGCGGTAATTGCTGCGCCGGAAGGAATCGACTATCTGCAAAAGCACTTGCCCGAAAATACGACACTTTGGATTGGCGAAATAGATGAGGCGTTAAACGCTCAGAATTACATCGTGCCGGGCTTAGGCGATGCCGGCGATTTAGCCTTTGGTCCGAAACTGTAGTTTGTGGTTATAACTGCCAAAAAAAGAAGGTAACTGCCGAGATAACTAACAGCCACACGGCAATTTCTTTAATCCATTTACCGGTCATTTCTTCAACAAAACTCGCCGTCATTACCGCAAGAGGAAATACGGTAAACAACAGTAAATCGTTTGCTTTTGCTGTTGAAAAAACGAAAATTAAACCGCCAATACAAAACGAAAAAAGTACTTTTTTGTAGGCGGCGTGTAGAATAAGGGGTTTTCCGCTTAACGACAAAAGCTGGGCTAAAAACAAAATGCAGGCAAAAGCCGTAAAAGCTGAAAGTGCTGCATTTTGAGAAACTTCCTGAAAATAATCAAACGATAAATCGACTACCGCATTAGTGTAGAAGTAAGAAATCGGATTGAAATCGCTGAAATAATGAACCATGCCCGCGAAAATCAACGCGGTAATTACTCCGAAGTACGGCAAAATCCAATTCCGGTAATCGCGCGATACGTGCAGTACAATCGATACAAAAACGATAAACAAATAGAGTACACACCAAAACTGAAACAAAGCCGCTACGCTTATCCACAAAGCGGCATCGAAGATTTTTTCTTTCGGAGCCAGCAACGATTGCATCGAAATAAGTCGGCGCAAGGCAAGTAGTATAAAAAAATGCGCTATCAAAATATTGAGATCGCGCAGAGCTTCGGGAATAAACAACACGAAAACAGCCGCAAATAGAATGGGAAATGTATTTTCCTTGCTTACACTGTTTCTTTTAGTTATAAAGTTGATCAACAGCAAACTAAGCAACCAGAGAATGCTACAACTTATTTGTTGTACCACAGCACTAACTTCAATTTTCGCATCTGCCTGAAAAGCCATGATCGAGCTGCCCAAAGCCAAACAAGCAACAATCAAATAATTGAGCGGTCTCGATTTGCTAAAAAGTGTTGTAATCATTAAAGTATTTTATACTTTTGCTTGGTAAATATAACATATAGACACAGATGAAAGCATTTTGGGAAGGGATTCAAACATTTTTTGTTGATTTTCTATTTGTTCCACTTGATGGCCTTAGAAGTTTAGAGCTTAGCTACTGGAGTTTAGCAAACATCATAAACTGGATTTTTATGGCTGTTTGCGTTCGTTACACGTATTACTGGATTAAGCAGTTGCAGTTGCACAAAGCAAACAACGAAGAAAATCAAGATACTACTGCACACTCGTTCTTGAAATAAAAACGAATCGGTAAAGATTACAACAAATCCTTACCGATATCCGTTCTATAATACATCTTATCAAAATGAAGTTTTTCGACATTTTGATAAGATTTTTTTATGGCCTCAGGCAAATCATCAGCCAACGCCGTTACTGCTAAAACCCGACCGCCATTGGTAAGCACTTTCTCGTCGTGGAGTGCAGTGCCAGCATGAAACGCCAGCGCCTCCGTTATTTTATCGATTCCGGATATTTCAAACCCTTTATCGTAAGCTTCCGGATAGCCTCCTGCAACCGTCATTACAGTTACCGCGGTGCGCGAATCTACTTGTAGTTCGTAATTTTCCAAAGTCTGGGTCGATACCGCTTGAAATAGTTCCACCAAATCAGAGCTAATTCTTGGCAACACAACTTCAGTTTCCGGATCGCCCATACGTACGTTATATTCAATAACAAACGGATTTCCACCCACATTTATCAATCCGATGAAAACAAACCCGCGATACACAATACCGTCTGAATTTAAACCCGCAACCGTTGGTTTTACGATGCGTTCCACGATTTTCGATTCTAACTCGGCGTCGATAAACGAAACCGGCGAAACTGCTCCCATACCGCCTGTGTTTAAACCCGTATCTCCAACGCCAATGCGCTTGTAATCTTTCGCAAAAGGTAAAATTTTAAACGACTTTCCGTCGGTTACCACAAAACAACTCATTTCAATTCCGTCGAGAAATTCCTCGATAACCACTTTAGCACTCGCGGCTCCAAACTTACTGTCGAGCAACATACTTCGCAATTCTGCTTTGGCATCGTCTAAATTCTCGAGGATCACCACACCTTTTCCAGCGGCAAGTCCGTCGGCTTTTAAAACGTAAGGCGGCAACATTCCTTCCAAAAATGAGAGTCCGTTGTCGATGGTTTCCGCAGTAAAACTTCCGTACTGCGCCGTCGGAATGTGGTGCTTTTGCAGAAATTTCTTGGCAAATTCCTTACTTCCTTCGAGTTGCGCGCCGTTTTGCGACGGTCCAATCACAGCAATATGCTTTAGCGAATCGGTTTCCGAAAAGTAATCGTAAACGCCCTTAACTAAAGGATCTTCTGGTCCGACAACCAGCATTTTTACGTCGTTTTCCAAACAGAAGCTTGCTATTTTTGGAAAATCGGTTGGAGCAATAGCAACGTTTTCGGCACAGCTGGCCGTTCCTGCGTTTCCAGGCGCCACAAATAATTTGCTGCAAAGTGATGATTGTGTGATTTTGTATGCGAAAGCATGCTCTCTTCCGCCAGAACCCAATAGTAAAATGTTCATGTTGTTGTGTTTCGTAGTCGCGCAAAAGTACTGCGTTTTTAGAAAAATGCGACAGCTAAATCCGATTTGATTACTTTTGATACAAACAAAAACACGTGACCGGTTTAGCTGATTTATCGCTCGAATGGCTGGGTTTTCCTTTGCAGAAAGCACAAAAAGATTTGCAACAATTTGAGCGTGAACTCGCTGAAAATGCCGCGGAATACCAGCGCAAAAAAGCTGCGGAAATTCTGGAATTTCATCTGAAAAACAATGCCTACTATCGAGAACTGTTCGAAAAAGCAAACGCAACTAGTTTCCACGAGGCACCCATTCTTACCAAAACCGATTTCCAACAACCACTAGCCAAGCGGTTGAGTGCAGGATTTACAACTAAAAACGTGTACGTCAACAAAACCAGCGGATCGAGTGGCGAACCTTTTATTTTTGCCAAAGACAAGTATTGTCACGCACTAACTTGGGCATACATCAAGCAGCAATTCGGCGCGCACGGAATCGATTTTAACCGCGATTTACAGGCACGCTTTTACGGAATTCCGTTAGAAGGTTTGCCGAAACGGAAAGAAGAAGTCAAAGATTTTTTGATGCACCGACGCCGATTTCCGGTTTTCGATTTGTCGGATCGTGTTTTGGAAACCTATCTGGCACGATTTCGGAAGTCGGCATTTGCGTATGTGAATGGTTACACCTCGTCGTTACTGCTGTTTGCGAAGTATTTAGCGAAAAAAGAGGTGGTTTTAAAAGACGTTTGTTCGACCTTGAAAGCCGTTTTTACAACATCGGAAATGCTGTTTGAAAGCGATAGGCAGTTTATGGAACGTGCTTTTGGTGTGCCCATTGTAAACGAATACGGCGCAAGCGAGCTGGATTTAATTGCGTTTGAAAATCCGTCGGGCGTTTGGAAAATCAATCAGACTACTCTATTGGTCGAAATTTTGAATGAACGCAACGAGGTTTTGCCTTACGGCGAAGCGGGAAAAATTGTGATTACTGCCCTATACAACCGTGCTCATCCGTTTATTCGTTATGATATTGGCGATAACGGTATTTTGGATTTCGACCAACAAACGCAAACCCTATTTTTGAAACAGCTTACGGGTCGCACTAACGACATTGCGGTTTTGCCCAGTGGGAAAACTACGCCCGGACTCACGTTTTACTACGTCACCAAAAGTATTATTCAAGATCAAGCCAAGGTGAAGGAATTTGTGATTAAGCAAACAAATGTGGATAGTTTTACCATTGAATACGTTGCCAGCGAGCCGCTATCTGAAACCGAAAAAGCAGAAATCATTGCTGCAAACGGGCGCTATCTGGAATCGGGTTTACATTTTACTTTCGTGCAAAAAACTGCTCTAGAACGTTCGCGCAGTGGAAAGTTGAAACAGTTTTCGGTTGAGTTTTAATTAAAGATATCGTTCCGTTTTAAAAAAAGGCTTGGGAAGTAAGGAATTAAATAGGAGTGATAAGACTTTGATGATTTCACCAATTAACGTGTCGTTTTTTTGGAAACTAGTCCCCATAGCTATCGGGATAGTTCCGATAGCTATCGGAAACGATTAATTCACTACTTAACGTATCGTTTTGCCAAACCGAACCCACCGCCGTCGGAGCCTGAGCTTGTCGAAGGCTAACTGCAAAGATTTTTTAGTATTAAGATTTGAGTATTAAGACGTCGCTACGTTCACCATTTTACGTATCGTTTTGCCCAACTTAACCCGCAATTCGTAGGTGCCTGAGCTTGTCGGAGGCGGCAAGTCAAAGGCGGCGAGTTGAAGGCTAATGCATTTTTTTTGTTGGCTTGACACGTTCTGTGTTTTCCTCAACAGTTCTACATTCCGAAATAATCTGTGAGCTTCGGTGTTTTCTGTGCGCTATAAAAGCTGGTGCCTGAGCGGGTCAAAGGCGGCGTATTGAAGGGTTAACCGCAAAGGACGCGAAGATTTACGCAAAGGTCGCAAAGCGGAATTTTTGCAGTATTGAGATTTGAGTATTAATACTGCGTGACGTTCACCATTTTACGTATCGTTTTAGGGGAAGCTAGTCCCGATAGCTATCGGAAACGATTAATTCACCACTTAACGTGTTGTTTTGCCCGTCTGAACCCGCGAATCGTCTGGGGTTGGGCGTGTCGAAGGCTGAATTTCTTTTTTATTTGGGCAGCATTTCCGGCTTTCGGCTGTATCTTTTTATTCCGCTTCGCTCCAAAAAAAGGATGCCGCCTCTATCCGGGCTGCGAAAATCGTTACCGAGAAATGGATGATTGAGCGTGGCGAAAGCGGCGTTGTGTACATTGCGAAAAACCTTGAGAAACATTGTGCTCCTTCGATACCTGAGCCTGTCAAAGGCGGGTGCTTGAGCCTGTCGAAGGCGGATGCCTGAGCCTGTCGAAGGCAGCGTCTAAAGGCGACAATGTGAAATATCTTGAGGAAGATTGTGCTGCTTTCAGAAGCGTTCCGCTGGCGTTTACTCCCTTTTCGGATTGTAGAAAATATTCGGATTTCGTGCGAGAAGCTCGGCGATAAACTGATCTTGGTTTTGTGGTGAAATCAAAATATCGTCGAATTTATTATAACGAACGCGCAAACGGTTTAAGCTTAATGCGGGCGAACTTGTGAGATCGCGCGTTCGACGCAGCTCGCGAATGTTATCGATGGGAATTTTCAAATTGTATAAAAACAAACATTTGATTTGCAGCTGTGTGTGGGTTATTCGGTATTCGAGCTTTAACGAAAGCATCAAAATGAAAAGAAAAAAACCGCCACTTAAAAAGACATTGAAATAACCAATGCCTTCAAAGATTGCGGCAAGTGTACAAGCTGCAAAAAGCACTATAACCAAAGGAAGAATAAACCCTTTTCTCGATTTGAACGAAATGTAATTGGTTTCCATAATTTCAAATTTAGAGACGTTTTTCTGCGCGACCGGTTGTAGCGGCAGCCCACAGCCCCAAGGTTTCCTTGGGGCGAGGACTACAGCGGAAAACGGGACGGCAAAACCGCAATTTTTTCCACTAATTAGTTTTGCCGGCGCGCCCTACCAAATCTTAACGCGCTGATCAGGAGCTAAATACATGCCATCTCCGGGTTTCACATCGAACGCTTTGTAAAATGCATCGACGTTCATCAATGGCACATAAGCGCGGTACTGGCCCGGCGAATGCGGATCGGTTTTCACCATATTTTTCATGGCCTCGTCGCGCATTTTCGAACGCCAAATCGTTGCCCAAGAGATGAAAAACCGTTGTTCTGGCGTAAAACCATCGATATTTGCCGGGCGACCTTGTTGCTGTAAGTGCAGCTGCAAACCGTCGTACGCCGCGCTAACACCACCTAAATCTCCGATATTTTCACCTAAAGTAAATTTCCCGTCTACGAACGTTCCAGGAATAGGCTCTAACTTACTGTACTGATCGGCTAAAGCTCCCGTGAGCGCTGTAAATTGTTTTAAATCTTCGGGTGTCCACCAATCCACCAAATTACCTTCAGCGTTGTAACGCGCTCCCGAATCGTCGAATCCGTGCGAAATTTCGTGACCAATAACAGCACCAATTCCGCCGTAATTCACTGCTTCATCGGCTTTATAGTCGTAAAAAGGCGGCTGCAAAATAGCGGCAGGAAACACAATTTCGTTATACGACGGATTGTAGTACGCATTCACTGTTTGAGGCGACATGCCCCAGCGGTCTTTATCAACCGGCTTTTGCAAATCGGCTACATTTTCAGCATAACGCCAACGCGCTAATGCTAAACTGTTTTCAAAGTAGGTTCCGCCATTTTCGGGCGCTTTAACGACCAATGCGCTATAATCTTTCCATTTGTCGGGATAACCAATTTTTACGCGGCTTTTTTCGAGTTTGGCAATAGCGCTTTTACGTGTTTCGGCCGACATCCACGGCAAATTATTGATTCGGTTTTCAAAAGCTTTAATCACATTCGCGATCATTTTCTGCGCTTTTGCTTTTGCTTCCGGTGGGAATTTTTTCTCTACGTACAGTTTTCCGAGTGCCTCGCCCAAAGCTCCGTTAACAATTGACAACGCGCGTTCGTCAAGCGGACGTTCTTTAAGTGCGCCAGTTAAGGTTTTACCGTAAAACTCCCAATTTGCGGTTTCTATTGCTTCCGACAATTTTCCAGAATGACGGTTAATGAGCGTCCATTTTAAGTATGCTTTCCAAGCTTCGGTGTTCTTCGCGAGTAAAATGTTGTTGAGCTCTTTCATGAATTTCACCTGCGTAACAATCAGGTTATCGGTATTTATACCTGCTTTTGCCAGATATCCCTTCCAATTCCAAGCGGGCACCAAATTTTGTAATTCGGCAACGGTCATCGGATTATACGACAACCGGCGGTCGCGGCGCTCCACACGTGTAAATTGCGACTCGGCCATGGCGGTTTCAAGTGCCAGAATGTCGGCAGCAGCTTTTTCACTATTTTTTACTCCTGCCATTTGCAGCATTCGCGCTACGTGATTTTTATACTTTTCGCGCTTATCTTTCGAATCGGCTTCTTGCGACACGTAGTAATCGCGATCGGGTAATCCTAAACTACCTGGATAAACTTTTAAAGTGTTTTTATTTGAATCTTTTTCGTCGGCACTAATTCCTATTCCAAAAAAACCACCGCCGCCTATCGGTTCCATTTCTTGTAAATAGTTTTGGAGGTCGGCAACCGATTTGATTTTATCGATTTTCTCGAAAAAAGGTTTTAAGGGTTTAAATCCTTGTGCATTTCGAGTTTTTAAATCCAAAACGCTGCGGTAATACGCCAAGGCTTTTCCTTGATCAGAATCTGCCGCGTACGTATTCGAAGCTAAAGCGTCGTTAATAATTGCCAACATATCCTTGTCGGTATTTTGGCGCAGTTCGTCGAAGCTTCCCCAACGGGTTTTATCGGCTGGGATTTCGGTATTGTCGAGCCATTTCCCGTTAACAAATCTGAAAAAATCTTGTTGAGGAGCTACGTTTCGATCCATCAAATTAAGATTAATTCCCGGAGTTTGAGCCACTGCAAGGCTGCTCATACATAAAAGTGCAATTATATATCTCATAACAATTTGTGATAAAGTAACAAATGTATCTAAACAAGGGTTCACATTCTGTTAAGTTTGTCAAAAAGTGCGGAAATCGTATGGCAATAGGCCTTGCCTTCACGTAATTTTGCAAAAAATTTCGCGGTGAATATCTGGAAGCGTTATCGAATTTTTATCATCAGCATGCTGGTCTTTGCTGCTGTTTTCCTGACAACGGCGTATCAGTTTTTAAAACCGAGCGAGCGACTACCCGTGTTTAGTCCCGCTGATGTAAATCCGGAAATGGTCGATTCAACTGTACAGCACATCGGACGCGCGCACAAGATTGCCGACTGGTCGTTCACAAATCAAAACGGCAAGAAAATCAGTCAGCGTGACTTTGAAGGAAAAATTTATGTTGCCGATTTTTTCTTTTGTACCTGTACTACGATTTGTCCGATTATGACAAAAAATTTAGGAAAAGTACAAGCTTCATTTCGCGATAATCCCGAGGTTTTGTTATTGTCGCACACGGTGATGCCCGACATCGATTCGGTTCCTGTTTTACGGAAATACGCAACCGAAAAAGGCGTGATCGACAACAAGTGGCATTTGGTAACAGGAAAAAAAGAGGACATTTATTACCTCGCACGGAAATCGTATTTGGCCGTAAAAACAGCCAACAGCAGCGAATTATATGATATGGTGCACACCGAAAACTTAATTTTAGTAGATCGTGAGCGACGCATTCGCGGATTTTACGACGGTACAAAAGATGCCGATATTGACCGATTGATTTCGGACATACAATTTTTGCTTACGCAGAAGTAGTTCGTAGCGGAAAAGAAGAAGTTCAGATATAAATAATTATCTTAGCTTTTTTAATACACGCCAAAATGGAAGATTTTTCGCCCGAAGCTCGTTATTTGCTTCGCTTTGTAAATCAAACGAAGTATCCTGTTTTCCTGACTGGAAAAGCCGGTACAGGAAAAACCACACTCCTCAAACACCTCATTAAAACCACGCACAAACACGCGGTAGTTGTAGCGCCCACGGGAATTGCTGCGCTCAATGCGGGCGGCGTTACAATACATTCGCTGTTTCAAATTCCGCCGGCCTTATTTTTACCGACCGACGAACGTACGCATTACCGAACCGACGTAAAAGTGGAAACTCCAAGTACCATTCGGAAGCATTTTCGGATGAATCGCGTAAAAAAAACACTGCTCACTCAACTCGAATTATTGGTAATTGATGAGGTGAGTATGTTGCGACCCGATTTGCTCGACGCCATCGATTTTGCCTTGCGACACACACGAAAAAGTCAGGCCGCTTTTGGTGGTGTTCAGGTACTTTTCATAGGCGATTTACTGCAGTTGCCTCCTGTAATTAAAGATCAGGAATGGCTTTTAATGCAACATTATTACGGCGGGAAATTCTTTTTCGACGCGCGCTGTTTGCAACAATCAACGCCGGTTTATATCGAATTAAAACACATTTATCGGCAGTCTGATCCTACGTTTCTAGAAATTCTTAATAATCTGCGCCACAATACAATAACCAGTGAAAATTTGGCAATTTTAAACAAACATGTTGTTGCCGATCGCAATTTAAAAGCAGCGAAAAACGCCATTTTACTCACCACACATAATCGAAAAGCCGATGTGGTGAACGAGTCGGAATTAGCAGAAATAAAAAGCAAAGAATTTCAATTTCGCGCTGAAATTATCGATGATTTCCCAGATCGTTTATATCCCATTCCCGAAATTTTGAGTTTGAAAGTCGGCGCCCGAGTCATGTTCATCAAAAACGATATGGCGCCGAATAAAAGATATTTCAACGGCAAAATGGCAACGGTTACTTTTTTATCGAGCGTTGAAATTAAAGTGGTTTGCGACGACAGCGACGAAACGATCGACGTGGAGCGCTTCGAGTGGCAAAACATGAAATACGAGCTGAACGACAACCGTGAAATTAAAGAAACGGTTATCGGAACTTTTACACATTTCCCGCTAAAATTGGCGTGGGCAATCACTGTGCATAAAAGCCAAGGCTTAACCTTCGACCGCGCGGTTGTCGACGTAGCCGATGTTTTTCAACCGGGCCAAGCCTACGTAGCCTTATCGCGTATTCGGAGTTTAGAAGGTGTAATGTTATTGAGTCCGCTGCAATTCAACGGCATTGAAAACGATAAAAGCGTTGAGGCGTACACCACTGCTCAACCCGGAACTGAGCACCTCGCCGGACATTTGGAGCACGCGCGAAAAGTGTATTTGCTTGAATTTTTACAAGCCGTATTCGATTTTTCGGTGTTGGAAAAAGCACTAGGCGAATTTCAGTTTCAATTTGCGATGGGTGTAAAAACGGCCGAAACCTTGCTCGGCGTTTGGGCAAAACAATCGTACAAACGTTGTTTGGAAATGGGTGCTCCCGCAGCGCAATTTCGGCGTCAAATTCACAGTATCCTTGCGGCCGAAGCAGTCGACGAATCGTTTTTGAAAGAACGTGTTCGAAAGGCATTCCAGTACTTTTTTGCTTTCGCGGAAGAAATAAGTGTGGGATTGTATGATAATTTGATTCTAACGTCAAAACAGAAGAAATCTAAAGAAGTGAATCAAGCTTTAGTAGAATTGGAGGACGTGTTTTTGAATACGGTTTATAAGCTTTTCAAAGCCCGACAATATGCTGATTTAGGTGAAGAAGCCGAATGGACCAAAGAAAGTTTGCTCGGTGAATCGTTCAAAGATTACGCACGTAAAAATTGGATTGCTGCTCGAGAACGATTGCAAGCAGTTTCGCTCGTGGCGGAAGATGAAGAAGTCGATTATCCACAAAAGAAAAAAACCAAACAAAAGCCGGATACGGTAAATGAAACATACTTGTTGGTCAGCGAGGGTTTGGCCATTGCAGACATCGCCGCGGCTCGGAAACTCTCGCCAAATACCATCTACAACCACATTTCTAAGCTAATTGCGCAAGGAAAGTGCAACATTTCCGATTTTCTACCTGAAGATCAGCAACAAAGACTTGCAGTTTTGTTCGAAACTTACGACTCAAGTACTGGATTATCGCCGCTTCGGGAAGCCTCAAACAACGAGTTTTCTTGGGAAGAACTGAGGCTTTATAAAGGCTATCTCGAATCGCAACAAACGATTTAGTGCGCTTTACGCTGATAAATCTTCAACAAGTTTACTGCAAATCATTTGCTGAAATCTGCGGAAAACATCAATTTTCATCTACAGAAATGAATGCTGCACAATTGGAATACATATAAAAAGTAACAAATTTTACGGGCTTCTCTTTTGGATCCGTGCATTTTGTGATCGTTAACGGCGTGTAGACATAATTTGAGCGAAAGCGTAAAAAGGAATATCTACGACCGATTTCAGACGGCGAACTGTGCAGAATACTTCTGCAAAACTTATATTTGCGTATGCTATTTTCATCCATTCCCGGTCACGAACACTTAAAAAAGCAACTGGTTCACAGTGCGAAAAACGGCCGCATTGCCCACACGCAACTGTTTATCGGCCCTGAAGGCAGCGGAACTTTGCCCATGGCACTTGCCTATGCGCGCTACTTGCTATGCAACAATGCGGGTTTTGAAAACGAAGGCGGAAACAGCAGCTGTAATTCGAAAGTGGCTAGTTTGCAACATCCAGATTTGCACTTTTATTTCCCAACACCCTCAGGAACTGCTGGCAGTAAAGCGATGAGTTCGGAAGAGCTGTATCCGGAATGGCGACAGTTTCTTCACGAGCGTCCGTTTGGTTCTCTTGCCGAATGGTTTACGCATGCGGGTGGCGACGGTAAGCAGGGAGAAATTCGAGCTACTGATGCCGATTCGATTGCACGCGTGATCGGGATGAAATCGTACGAAGGTGGAAAAAAAGTATTGATTGTTTGGCGAGCCGAACTTATGAATAACAGTACAGCCAATAAGCTGTTGAAGATTCTCGAAGAACCATCAGACGATACATTCATCATTTTATTGGTTGAAAATCCCGACGAATTATTGCCAACTGTACGTTCCCGTTGTCAGGAAATTGAATTCCGACCGTTTTCCGAAAGTCAGGTTGTCGATTTTTTAAACGCGCGACTTACGCTCGATACCGCAAAGGTGAAAATGTTGGCAGCTCGATCGCAAGGAAACTTGAGCAAGGCGTTGTTATTGGCAGAAGAGAACGATGCCGAATTAGAGTTTGAAAAATGGTTTGTCGATTGGGTTCGCGCGGCTTTTTCGGCCAAAGGAAATCCGGGTGCAATTAAAAGTCTGATTTCATGGAGTGAAGATTTAGCCGGTATTGGTCGCGAGCGCCAAAAACGTTTTTTGAGTTTTTGTGCCGAAATGTTCCGACAAGCGTTGTTAACTAATTACGGCGCCGGTTCATTGACGTATATTGTTCCTGAATACGGGAATTTTAAACTAGAGAAGTTTGCTCCTTTTGTTCACGGCGGAAATATCGTTGGTATTTTTCAAGAAATTGAAGACGCCATGTATCACATCGAACGAAACGCCAACGCAAAGATTATTTTTACCGATTTATCAATAAAACTAACTCGTTATATACACGCAAAATAGTTATGGAATTACAAAACCCTGTTCGCCTTTTATTGCTGTTGTTTCTTGCAATCACTTTTGTACAATCGGGCTACGACAAGCTCATGTACTGGAAAGATAATCTCAATTGGCTGAAATCGCATTTTGCAAAAACACCCATTAAAGATATGGTTCCCATGTCGTTGGGTTTGATTTTAGCCTTGGAATTAATTGCGGGAATTGCCTCGGCTGCCGGAATCATTCAACTACTCACCAACAGCGGCGAAAGTTTCGGATTTTACGGTGCGGTAACCTCAGCGGTAACTTTACTGTTTTTACTATTAGGTCAACGTATGGCTAAAGATTACGAAGGTGCTAAAACGATTGTAATCTATTTCATTCCGACGCTGCTTGCCGTGCATTTGTTTGCGCATTAAGCTAAATCACTTCCATCCCACTCCGCGTAGAAGCGCTCTAGAAACTCCAGCATATAATCATGCCGTTTCTGCGCCCAAATCTTAGCTGTTTTGGTGTGCATTCGATCTTTCAATAAAAGCAGCTTCTCGTAGAAGTGATTAATCGTTGGCTGCTCCTCATTGCGGTAATTCTCGGCGGTTAATTCTGTTCGTGGTTTAATGTCTGGATTGAACAAGGCACGGTTTTTAAACCCTCCGTAATTAAACGTACGTGCAACTCCTATGGCGCCAATGGCATCAAGTCGGTCGGCGTCTTGCACAATCTGAAATTCCAACGAAGGTGTTTCCACGAAAGTGCCACCGCCTTTAAACGACATGTTGGCAATAATGAAGCAAACATGTGCTATAACAGCTTCAGGAGCACCGATTTTTGATAGAAATTCGGCGGCAACTTTTGCTCCTAACGAATCGTCGCCGCCGTTGAATTTAGCATCTGAAATATCGTGCAATAAAGCCGCTAACGAAACCACCGTAACATCTGCCGACTCTTCCTCGGCAAGTCGTAACGCAATTTTATACACACGTAAAATGTGGTTGATGTCGTGTCCGCCTTCGGCATGCGCCAAGGTATCACGCACAAAAACCAGCGTTTGCTCAATAAAGTCGGGCATTAGGCAATTGTAGCAGGTTCAACCCATTTAAACAACGTTGCTTCCGCAGGAATAATGAGTCGCTCAGAAACTTTTGCCATACGTGCAGGCAATTTCATTAAGTAATCGCGCGCTTTTTCAGCTTCGTCGGTAAGGTTTGCTAGTTTATCGATTTGCCACTTATCGATTAGCTTTTGCATAATCTCCACATAATCGTTGGCGGTATAAACCCCAATGCGCTGTGCTGAATCGGAAAAGTTCAAAAAGGCCGACGATATTTTATCGCCGCTTTCGCGAAGAAATTGTGCCGGCATAACAATTTTTTGCTTCATCATGTAGTTGAACGCCAACAACATTTCACTCGGATCGACTTTGAAAATCTGATTCACAAATTCGCTGTACGCGTGGTGGTGACGCATTTCATCGCCAGCAATAATTTTACAGATTTTCGACAACTTTTTCTCGCCGTACTGTTTTGCAATTTGCGCAACACGATTGTGCGAAATATAGGTTGCGAGTTCTTGGAAAGAGGTGTACACGAAATTTTTGTATGGATCTTGACCAGTTCCGATATCGAAGCCGTCGGAAATTAAGTGTTGCGTAGTAACTTCAACTTCACGCATGTTTACACGACCTGATAGGTACAAATACTTGTTTAATAAATCGCCGTGACGGTTTTCTTCTCCAGTCCAATGGCGTACCCATTTCGACCAGCCGTTGCGCTCCTGTTGGTTCACCCCTTCCACTTCCATTAACCACGATTCATAAGTAGGTAGTGCTTCTTCGGTAATGGTATCGCCAACGAGTGTTACCCAAAAATCGTATGGTAAATCTTTTGCTATTTCGCGCAATTCAGCAATTTCTTGCAGAAAAGTGTCGGAATCAGGTTGTGGAAGAAAGTCGGATGGTTGCCAAATCTTGTCGATTGGAATCAAAAATTCGTCCATGAAGGAATCGATTTTCTGTTCCAAAAACTGCATGACTTCCAATCGGATGTTTTTTATAGACATATAAATTTTAAGTTTAGTATTTAAGTGCGGAAACGACCGCCGCTTCGGTTTTTGCAAGTAAGTCGTCGACTTCGAAATCGGAGACCTTCAATGCTTTATGAGCTGTAAAGGTAAGCCGATTTCCCAAGCCTGCGGGAAAGAAGCCGAATTTAACGATTGTCCAACTATTGTTGATGGAAATTGGAACAACATAGGCTGAAGGAGCTGTTTTAAACAGAATTTTAAGGCCGGTTTGCTGAAACGGTTTCGGAACTCCTGTTTTGCTTCGCGTTCCTTCGGGAAAAATTACAGCCGCCCGATTATTTGCTTCAATGTATTTCCCGAGTTTTTGAATGGCCGGGATTGCCTGTTTTGGATCTTTTCGATCTATGAGTACCGAGCCGCCGTGTCGCAAATTAAAAGATACCGAAGGAATTCTTTTTCCGAGTTCTTTCTTACTTACGAATTTTGGATGTGCTTTGCGGAAGTACCAAATAATGGTAATGATGTCGTACATGCTCTGGTGATTCGCAACAAAAATAACCGGTACTCCTTTGGGAACATTTTCAAGTCCTTCTACTGTATAACGAGTTCCGAGTATACGCGTGGCCGACAACAATCCGAAGTTTAGATAGTCTACACTTTTTTTATGAGCCTGATAGCCAAAAACGTTTAAACAGATGTATTGAATTGGGTGAAAAATTACCAACAGCAAACCAAACACCAGGTAGTAAATAAGAGTAATCGGATAAGAGATTATGCGTTCCATAAACAATCAAATGTGTGCAAAAGTAGGAAAATGACAGGATTAGCGGGCATTTAATGCTCAAGAGAAGCTAAAAACTAGGTAAAAAGCCAACTGCATTTTGATACAAAATTTCTCAAAACCTTACGGAAAAACCGTAATCAAAAAACGATATTTGCTTTACTTTTACGCAATTAAAAGCCAATACATTTTTTTATGAGTACAGAGAAAGAATCAAAATTGAAAGCATTACAACTTACTTTAGATAAGTTAGATAAGACTTATGGTAAAGGAACTGTAATGAAAATGGGAGACAAAGCGATTGAGGAAGTTGAAGTTATTTCATCCGGCTCGCTCGGTCTCGATTTGGCGCTAGGCGTCAACGGATATCCTAAGGGAAGAATTATCGAAATATATGGTCCGGAATCTTCGGGTAAGACGACCTTAACCTTACACGCTATTGCGGAAGCGCAAAAAGCGGGCGGAATCGCGGCGTTTATCGATGCGGAACATGCTTTCGATCGTCATTACGCCGAAAAACTAGGAGTAGATATCGAAAACCTGATCATTTCACAACCCGATAACGGCGAACAGGCGTTGGAAATTGCCGAAAACTTAATTCGTTCTGGTGCTATCGATATCGTGGTAATCGACTCTGTAGCTGCGTTAACGCCAAAAAGCGAAATCGAAGGCGAGATGGGCGATTCGAAAATGGGATTGCATGCACGTTTGATGTCGCAAGCGCTTCGAAAACTAACTGGAACCATCAGTAAAACGAACTGTACGGTATTTTTCATCAACCAGTTACGTGAAAAAATTGGTGTTATGTTCGGTAACCCAGAAACAACAACCGGTGGTAATGCATTGAAATTTTATGCTTCGGTACGATTAGACATTCGTCGTGCGTCACAGATTAAAGACGGCGAAAACGTGATCGGTAACCGCACTAAAGTAAAAGTGATCAAAAACAAGGTTGCGCCGCCATTTAAAACTGCCGAGTTCGACATTATGTACGGCGAAGGAGTTTCAAAAACAGGAGAAATTCTAGATTTAGCTGTTGAATTTGAAATCATCCGCAAGTCGGGATCTTGGTTTAGCTACGCCGATACAAAGTTAGGGCAAGGACGAGATGCCGTTAAAGCACTAATCAAAGATAATCCGGAATTATCCGAAGAATTAGAACAAAAAATTAAGACGCATATCAAAGAATCCGCTTAGAATTTACTGCCCGCACACCGCGGGCATTTTTTTTACGCAACCGCTTCGTACTTTTAGCATCTAGAAAATGACCAAAGAAAAGAAAAGAAAAATGAAGTTTTTGAAAATTGCTCTTTTATCGTTTATCCTAGCTTTCAGTTTTAATAGCTGCTCTATCGACGATAACAACCCGAATTACAGTTTCGAAGTAATACCCGTGGAGAGTTTTACTGTTCCTGCGAGTTTTGAAACCGGCGGACTTTACACCATTACATTACAATACCGCATGCCTACCAATTGCCATATTTACAGCGGTATTTATTACGAAAAATCTAGTGATACACGCATTATCGGAATTACCTCACAAGTACCCGACAATGCCGTATGTAATACCGCCGTACCTGAATTGAGAACTGCAACATTTCAATTTGAGTGCACGCCTGGTTATCAACATTATATATTTAAATTCTTCAAAGGAAAAGATGAACAGGGAAATAATATCTTTGAAGAAGTAACCATTCCCGTTAACTATTAATACCGATCTTTAAGGAGTGAATCTCGACGAATTGATAGCCGGCTGTAAAGAGAACGACCTGAAATCGCAGGCCGCGGTCTATCAATTGTTTTCAGCGAAATTCTTCGGTGTTTGCATGAAATATTCGTCGAGTTACGCCGAAGCCCAAGACAACCTACAAGACGGATTTTTGATCATTTTCGATAAGATAAAACAATATTCCGGAAAAGGATCGTTTGAAGGTTGGGCAAAACGAATAATGATTAACAACGCGTTGCAAAAATTTAGAGGGCAACGCTACCTCGAAGTTGTGAATGAAAATATTCCAGATGAAACAGAAATCGATCTCGACGACGATTCCGTTTCTCTCGATTTCTTAATGAAAATCATTCAAGAACTTCCCGAAAGATACCGCTTGTGCTTTAGTTTATATGTTCTGGATGGCTATTCGCACAATGAAATCAGCGAAATGCTGAACATCGCAACCGGAACAACCAAATCTAACCTGGCTCGTGCTCGCATGATCCTAAAAGAAAAAATCGACTTACACACCGGCAAAAAGTCGGCAATAGCATTACAATGAAAGAGAGAAAGAACATAGATCGTTTATTCCAGGAAAAGTTCAAGGACTTTGAGCAAATTCCTGATCCCGTAGTTTGGGAAAATATCGAACATGCGCTTTTGCAAAAGAAAAAGCGACGTGTAATCCCAATCTGGTGGAAACTTGCCGGTACTGCCGCCATTCTAATTCCGATGATTTTTGGTTTACAACTATTGTTTACCAATAATTCGGGTACATCTTTACCTGTTTCTGGCAACGAATCTGAAAACGGAATGGTAGCCAAACCTTCTGCAAAGCCAAATACAACGGAAACTGAAAATCCGAACGATCAAGATCCGAACGACGAGAACAGTGCGGCAAACGGAAGCAACAACCCAAGTTCCAACGAAGCTGTTGCCAAAGCAGCCGAAGCTGAAAATAAATCGTCTGAAAACACCAAAGAAGTAAGGCCAAGAAACGCTTCTACATCGAATCGTACAACTACTGCCAGCGAAAATGCTGTAGCCAGTAGCGAGGAGCATGGAACGAATGGGAAACGCAGCGGTACTGTTAAGAAAACAAGAAACACTGATGTAAATAGTCAAAACAAGCGCAGCGAAAATGCCGTAGCAACTGCTGGCACAACTCAAAAACCGATATCGAAGAAACTGCGCCAGAACGCTGTTAACACAACGCAAAGTTCAACTGCTGTTGCGCTGCAAAATTCAGTGAACAGCCAAACGAAAAACGCAGCTAACAACCCGAACAGTAATACAGCTATCTCTGAGCTAAAACCGCTCGACAAAGATCCGCTCGTTTACGCTTTACCCGACACCAACAAGGGCGCAAACAACGCAACTACAGCTGCAAAAAATGCGGATAAACCTGTGGATACAACAACAGAAAATGCCGAAGTTGCCGTTGCCGAAACCAATCCGCTCGAGCAATTGCTTCAGCAGCAAATCGAAAAAACTGAAACAAAAACCGCTGATGCTAAACTCGAAAAGTGGCAGGTAACGCCTAATGTAGCTCCCGTTTATTTCAATTCGGCTGGAAATGGTTCGCCAATTCATTCGGCTTTTGCAGGTAACGACAAAACATACGACCGCTCCATGTCGGTAGGTATTAATGTAAACTACGCAGTCAATAAACGATTTGCTATCAGAACGGGCGTTAATAAATTACAGCTTGGCTACGAAACAAACGAAGTAGCCTTTATTGCTTCTCTCGAAGGTCAAGTATTTGAAACAACTGCTGTAACTCCGGCGGCACGTGGTGTAACTGTTGTAAATCAGTCTCAAATGGCAACGGGTGCGCTTTCTGTTGATGCTTCTTTACAGCAAACAAGCATGGGAGCTATGAATCAGGAGTTTGGCTATTTTGAAGTACCGCTCGAAATGTCGTACAAAGTACTCGACACTAAATTCGGAATCAACGTAATTGGCGGAGTAAGTACGCTTTTTCTCTCCGAGAACAGCGTTTCGTTGCGCAGCGATTCGTTCAGCACCAGCTTAGGAGAAGCCACAAACTTAAACGATGTACACTTTAGTTCTAACATTGGTTTGGGCTTTCAGTACCGCTTTTTCAAGAATTTCGAGCTCAATTTCGAGCCCATGTTTAAGTATCAAATCAACACATTTAGTCGCGATGCCGGCAACTTCCGTCCGTATTTCATCGCGCTTTATTCCGGAATCAGTTACCGATTCTAATACAACTTTCAAGCGAATTTATAGATGCGGATCTTCGGGTTCGCATTTTTTTTTGGGCGCTCCCCGTCCCATGTCAATCCCACCCACGGGTCAGGCCGTATGCTTTAATCTACCACTCGGCAACCGCCGCTCGTGGTAGGATTTCCGCTGCCGTCCTTAGCGCAGAAAAATCGTTACCCACGTATCGTTTGGAACCGATTGCCGCGTAAGCGACGGCAGTGAAAATAGACGGCACCAAACGCAAGTACGTGACGTGGTTTGAAACGGCGACCGAACGGAAGCCCGTTTGAAACCTACGGAACGTTTGCGTTTGGAACGGCTATTGCAACGAACGGCGCGACCCTGACCGAGCACGCATCCTCCGGGAACGTTTGGGAAGGGTTACGCCCAAAAAATAACGCTAATTCTCGGCTTGGTACCGCTTTAACTCACCTTCGATGATTTGAAACGACTGCTCTTTGAGCGCCTTCTTGTCGTCTTGCGTTAAGCCAACTGTCGGCAAGGCGCGGTGAACGGTAACGCGCATGACACCCGGACTTCCGGAGAAAAAAGTATAAGAAAAACGTTTTTTATTGTCGGCAAACGTAAGCGGTAAAATCGGAATTTGGTGATCAATCGCCAATCGAAACGCCCCGTCTTTAAACTCGTCCAACAAAACTGATTCGTCGTCGGGAACACCACCTTCCGGAAAAATACATATGCTTAAGCCTTGATTTAATCGGCTTTGTGCGCGTTTAAAAACCTCGCCCCGACTTTTCGAGCTGTTGCGATCGACCAAAATGCAGGTGCGCTTGTAGAAAAATCCGAACAACGGAATGTTTACTAGTTCTTTCTTACCTACAAACACAAACGGACTTCGTATTGTGCTAAGCATGAGCATAATGTCGGTCATTGATGTATGGTTGGCAATAAACATATAACTTTTGCCTTGCTCGGGCGCTTCGTGAAAAACGACCTTCGGATAAAAACCCATACCAAACAAAATGACCTTTGCCCAGATGCGCGCCATCACAAAAAAGTACGGATACCAGCTTTCTTTACAAATAGAAAGTAGTAAAAACGGCAGCATTAGTAAAATAGGCAAGGCTATTAAAATATAAAAATAGACCCGCCAAAGCAGTATCAGAAAATTTTTGAAATACCTCATCGGTCAAAAATAAGCAAAGCAAATCATTAAAAAGTAGTTTTTGAACTCTCAAAAAAATGGCATCTTTGCGCTATGGAAAATCAGGAGAAACGCATACTCACCGGAATTCAAAGTACCGGAACGCCACATTTAGGTAATTTATTGGGCGCCATACTGCCTGCGATAAAAATGTCTGAAGAAAATTCGGCGCCTTCGTACCTTTTTATAGCCGATTTACACTCGATCACGCAAATTAAAGACGCCGAAACCTTGGGCGCAAATACGTTATCGACTGCTGCCGTTTGGTTAGCCTGTGGTTTAAACACCGATAAGGTTGTGTTTTACCGCCAATCGGACGTACCTATGGTAACCGAACTTACGTGGTACCTGAACTGCTTTTTCCCTTTTCAGCGACTTACCTTAGCGCATTCGTTTAAAGATAAATCGGATCGTTTGGAAGATGTAAACGCCGGACTTTTTGACTACCCTATTTTAATGGCTGCCGACATTTTGTTGTACGACGCTACACACATTCCGGTTGGTAAAGATCAGTTGCAACACATCGAAATTGCCCGCGATGTAGCGTCGCGATTTAACCACCAAATGGGCGAAACTTTTGTGCTGCCTACAGCTACGATGCAGCAAGAAGCGAACTACGTTCCGGGAACTAATGGTGGAAAAATGAGCAAATCGGCCAACAACGTCATAAATATTTTTACCGACGATAAAGCATTGCGCAAGCAAATTATGCAAATCGAAACCGACAGTACTCCTTTGGAAGCGCCTAAAAATCCGGATACGTGTAAAATTTTCGCGATTTATAAATTATTGGCAAGTCCGGAGCAAATTGAAACTATGCGCGTAAATTATCAAAACGCCAGCGGCACTTATGGGTACGGACATGCAAAACAGGCGTTATACGAGCTCATGCTCGACGTATTCGGACCGATTCGAACGCGCTACGACGAACTTATGGCCAATCCGGAGTTGGTGGAGCAAGAATTGTTAAAAGGTGCTGAGAAAGCACGCGCTACGGCTCAAGAAGTGCTCGCGCGGATACGTGCAAAACTAGGTTTTCGTGCGTCATCCTCTCCCGGAAGTTAGGTCTGCAAAGCGATATTTGCTCACAGAATACACAGATTCACACAGACATGCAAGAAAAATTCGGTGAGTTTCGGTGTTTTCTGTGCGCAGTGTTTGCTCACAGAACACGCAGATTCACACAGACATGCAAGTAAAATTCGGTGCGTTTCGGTGTTTTCTGTGAGAAGTATTTGCTCACAGAATACACAGATTCACACAGAAATGCAAGAAAAATTCCGTGAGTTTCGGTGTTTTCTGTGCGCAGTGTTTTCTCACAGAACACACAGATTCACACAGAAATGCAAGAAAAATTCCGTGGTTTCAGTGTTTGCTGTGAGAAGTATTTGCTCACAGAATACACAGATTCACACAGAAATGCAAGAAAAATTCCGTGAGTTTCGGTGTATTCTGTGCGCAGTGTTATCTCACAGAACACACAGATTTACACAGAAATGCAAGTAAATTCAGTGCGTTTAGGTTTTTTCTGTGCGCCAGCGCTAAACGATGATTCTTATAAGTGATTCTTTATCGACTAGATAGCCCGAGTTAAAATTCACCAGCAAACCAACTTTACATCCAGAAAGTCGCAGATACGTCATCAACTGCTTTTTATGGACGTTTTGTAAATTTTCTACCGATTTTATTTCAACAATCACCTTGTTTTCAACGAGTAAATCAATCACATAGGCTTCGCCTAATAACTCTCCCTTGTACATTAATGATTTTGTGTACTGCCGGCTAACCGACAATCCCAAATCCTTTAATTCACGCGCCAAAGCGGCTTCGTAAACGCGTTCAAACAATCCCGGCCCTAGTTCTCTATGAACTTCGAAAATAGCAGACCGAACTACATACGTAATTTGATTAATTTCTTCCATGATGTAAATTTTAAATGGCTTCGAAAAATTTTCCTGGCAGCGGCAACACCAATCCTTTGAGTTCTAGTTCTAAAAGCAATACCGCAGTTTTATGCACAGGTAAATCGCAGTGGATAGCTAAATCGTCGAGCTGCAACTTTCCTGTTTTGTAGAGCGTATCGTACAGCGTTTGTTCGTCGGGTTTTAGCTCAACAAACAGTTGTTTTTGAACAGCCGGTGCGTTCTTTTTTTGTTCCCAATTGAGCAAATACACCAAATCGGCAACCGATGTAAGTAAAGCTGCTTTCTGACATTTAATTAAGTGATTACAACCTGCGCTGAATTTATCGTTTAAACGACCCGGAACTGCAAAAACATCGCGACTGTAATCAAAAGCGAAGTTCGCCGTTATCAACGAACCGCCGCGATCGGCCGATTCAACTACAATGGTAGCGTCGGCCAAACCTGCAACAATCCGATTTCGACGAACAAAGTGCTCTTTGTCGGGCGCCACATCGCTGAAAAATTCGGTTACCAAACCTCCGTTTTCTGAGATTGGTCGAATGAATTTTTTGTGCACCTTCGGATAGATATCGGCAAGCCCGTGCGCTAAAACGCCAACGGTTTGTAAATTGTTTTGTACAGCAAACTGGTGTGCTGCAATATCAACTCCGTAAGCAAATCCACTAACAATCAATGGGTTGTATAGAACAAGCTCTTGGATAAATTCTTTTAAAAATCCGCTCCCATAATTGGTCATGCGTCGGGTACCCACGATACTGATAACTTTTTGTGCGTTTAAATCCATTTTCCCTGAAGTAAACAGCAAAACAGGTGCATCCGAACATTGTCGAAGTCGATTCGGAAATGCTTCGTCGGAAATAAACAGTGGAGTTACGGCGGTTTCTTGCATGTAAACAAGCTCTTTTTCGGCTTGTTTTAAAAGCGATTTGTTTTTGAGAGCTGAAATTCGGAAGTTTCCGATGCCGTGAATTTGGGCAAGATCTTTCGCTTTCGCGGAAAAAATATCGGACGGATTTTCGAAGTGCGAAAGCAACTTTCTGGCGATGACATTACCAATGCCTTCGGCCTTTAGCAAAGCTAAAACGTAGAGTAATTCTGTATGGCGCATAGTAAAATATTGAAGCACAAGATACAAAAACAAAAACAGTTGTTAATAAGATTTTGAAACAAAATAGCACATCAATTCTCGAATGCGTATTTTTGTTTTTATGAAGATTGAACGATTTATTTCTGAGTTGTTGTACCGCTACCAGTGCGTAACCGTACCTGGTTTTGGTGGTTTTATTGCCGAAATCCAGTCGGCAGTGATCGATCCTGAAAAAGGCTTGTGCATTCCGCCCAAAAAGACAATTTCGTTTAATGTTAACTTGCGTCATAACGACGGATTACTGGCGAGTCATATCGCTAAAGCAGAAAAAATTAGCTTCGATACGGCACTGAATTTAATTCGCGCTGAAGTAGCTTTCGTAGAAGATCAATTAGCTGCTAAACAACGCGTTGAACTTCGAAATATTGGCACTTTAGAACAAACTAATTTCGGAGCCATTCGTTTCGAACCTGCAAACGACGTAAATTACTATACCGCCGCATTCGGACTTTCGAACATTCGAATTCCACAGCGATATGTTGAAGAAATTCAAAATGCTTCGGCACCTGTAATCGAATCTCAACCCAAAGTTATCGAATTAGAACAGCAAAGCCGCTCACAATTCAACGCCTGGAAATACGCCTCGGCAGCCGTGCTAATTTTGGGAGTAAGCGGTTTCTTTGGCAACCAAGCTTACGACACTTACGTGGAAGAAAAAACTGCCGAAGTTCGCGCTACGGTTCAACAAAAAGTAACGCAAGAAATCCAAAAAGCAACCTTTGTAATTGCGAGTCCGTCGGAAACATTATCGCTTCCCGTGTCGACTCCAGATTATAAATATCACGTAGTTGCAGGTGCTTTTCGCGACCAGAAAAATGCAAATGCCGTTTTAAGCGACCTGAAATCAAGAGGTTTTGAAGCACGTTCGCTTCCAAAAAATCGCTTCGGATTAACACCTGTTTTATTTGGAAGTTACACCAAATACGGCGAAGCAAAAGCTGCATTAACACACATTCACCAAACACAAACGCAAGATGCGTGGTTGTTGGTAGAATAATTCAAACCACTTCGCGTAACCAAACTTAAACCTTTCTTAAAGCAGCCTTTGAGAAAGCCTACATTTCTATACTTTTGCCGAAAAAAATAGTGGTAGCTAAAACACCTTCCGAATCGTTAACGGTATTAACCGACCTCGTTTTGCCAAGCGAAACCAATCCGTTGAACAATCTTTTTGGCGGCGAATTGTTGGCGCGTATGGATCGCGCTGCGAGTATTGCCGCCCGACGTCATTCGCGTAGAATTGTCGTAACAGCATCGGTAAATCACGTGGCTTTTAACCGCGCCATTCCGTTGGGAAGTGTGGTAACTGTAGAAGCTAAAGTTTCGCGTTCGTTTAAGTCGTCCATGGAAATTTTCATCGACGTATGGATTGAAGATCGCGAGTCTGGACAACGCAACAAGGCGAACGAAGCTATTTACACATTCGTAGCCGTAGACGACACAGGACGTCCGGTTGAAGTTCCACCAATCAAACCTGAAACCGAATTAGAAATTCAGCGTTTTGAAGCCGCTTTACGCAGAAAGCAATTGAGTTTAGTGCTTGCTGGGAAAATGAAACCCTCTGAAGCCACGGAACTGAAAGCTATTTTCAACGACTAATTTCCAGTAAACACAGCTTTTCTTTTTTCGAGAAAGGCTGATGTTCCTTCTTTAAAATCTGCTGTTCCAAAACAGGTTCCAAACAGCTTTATCTCTGTTTCGAATCCGTTCTGGCTGTTGTCATAGCCGGCATTTACCGCTTGAATAGCTGCACGAATGGCCGCAGGAGAATTTGCTGCAATTTTAGACGCAAGTGCTTCTGCCTCGACGAGCAACTCCGATTGATCGACTACTTTATTCACTAAACCTAATTGATGGGCGGCTTGTGCATCAATCATCGAAGCCGATAGAATTAACTCCATTGCCTTACCCTTCCCTACTAATTGCGCCAAACGCTGTGTTCCGCCGTAACCAGGAATTACACCTAAAGTAACCTCCGGCAATCCCATTTTGGCGTTGGTCGAAGCGATACGTATGTGTGCCGACATAGCCAACTCCAAGCCACCGCCCAAAGCAAAACCGTTTACGGCTGCAATTACAGGTTTCGACAAGCGTTCAACAAAATCGAACAACAAACGCTGACCTTCGGCTGCTAATGCTGCTCCTTCGCTCACATTAAAATCGGCAAATTCCGAAATATCTGCACCAGCTACAAACGCCTTTTCGCCACTTCCGGTTAAAATAATCACACGAACATCTGCTTTTTGTTCTGCGTAAGCGAAAGCCTCGTGCAGTGCTTGAATTGTCGCTTTATTGAGTGCATTAAGTTTTGATGGTCGGTCGATGGTAATGCGAAAAATAGCGTCGGTTTGACTAGTTTGTAAGTTTTCGAATGTCATAGCTTTACGAGTTTTGTGATGGGTAAACGCACGTAAAATGTACTTCCGTGCCCCAATTGTGTTTCAAAAGTAATGGTTCCTGAATAATTTTCGATAATGTTTTTGATGATGCCCAATCCGAGTCCCATACCACTGGTTTTGGTGGTAAATTTGGGTTCAAAAATGCGGTCGCTGTTTTCTGGCGGAATGCCGGTTCCGTTATCTGAAACCGAGATTTCTACTTCGTTGCCCGCACGCCGTATCCGCACTTGGATTTTCTTTTCTACTTGTTCTTCGGGTATAGCTTGAATGCTGTTTTTAACTAAATTCGTGATGATTCGAATGAGCTGCGTACGATCCATTCGCGTAATGATTTTCTCGTCGGGCAGTTGCAATTCGATGTAATCTTCATTAAAAATATCGAGCGCCAACTCCACGACTTTTCCAACATTTAACGTCTCATTCTGTTGCGCAGGCATCGAAGCAAAATTGGAAAAAGCCGAGGCAACCGAACTCATGATGTCGATTTGCTGAATCAGTGTTTTCGAATAATCGTCCATTTTCTGACGAATATCTGGGTCGTTCGGGTCGAAACGTCGCTGAAAACTCTGTACCGTTAAACGCATGGGCGTAAGCGGATTTTTAATCTCGTGTGCAACTTGCTTGGCCATTTCGCGCCAGGCTTGTTCGCGTTCGCTTTGCGCTAATTTCGCCGCGCTATCCTCCAATTTATCGACTAGCGTATTATATGCGTTTATAAGTAGCGAAATCTCTCGACTTGAATCGTCCAAATCAATTTTCTCGTTTTTCTGATTCAGATTAGTTTCCGTTATTTTATCGGAAATTCGTTTCAAAGATTTGGTAATGAAACTCGACAAAAAGTAAGCCAATGCAAAGGCAATCAGCAACATAAACGAATAAACTTGACTCAAGCGAATCAAGAAATTTTTTAATTCGCGGTCGTAAAAACCATCGTCTTCGATATACGGCAGGTTTAAAATACCCAGCGGCTTGAATTTCAAATCTTTAATCTGACTGTAAGACGAACGGTATTTTTTTCCTTCTATCGTACGTACATCCACATAACGTTTTTCAAGTGAAGCACGCATAATGCGAAGAATGTAATCGGGTATGGGTGGCGAAGCTTGATCAACCGAAAAAGCCCCTTTCGACGACTTTAGTAACTTTCCGTCGAGGCTGTAAATGTTGATTTGCAGCGCATGAATGTTACTCAATTCGTGAATCTTATCTTTAAAAATCAGTGCTAAATTTTCTTCGGTAAGCGGATAGGTTGTGTTTGCTAAAATGTAGTTGATGTGTTCTTTGATGGCATTTTCTTTCCGTTCCAAACGCTCGCGGTGATAATCTTTCGCCTCGCGTTTAAACTGAAAAATAGAGATCGAGGCCATAAGAACTGAAGCAATAAGCGTGAGTACGATCATCGAAAGAAAGATTCGAATCCGTAGCGACACCCTTTTTATCTTCACCGACTTTAGCATTAGGTTCCTCGTTTTGCGCGCAGATTTTTATAAAATTTGAACCCTAACATCAGCAAAAGCGATACCACAATGATACCAACTACTCCAAAAATCCAGTTAAAAGCGTTTTTCAACACCACTAGAAAAACAACGGCAAACAAAATAAGTGTTGCTACTTCATTCCACAATCGCAAAAAATTCGAAGAATGTGGTTTTTCGCCGCGCTGAAGCTTGCGATAAATCTGATGGCATTTTAACTGATAAGCATATAAAAGTGCTACAAACCCGAGTTTTACTTGCATCCAATCGGTTTCTAACCAAGCTCGTCCGACTGGAGTGAAAAACAGCATCCAAAAAGCGAAAATCGATGCTAAAACTGCCGAAGGCCATGTTATTATATACCACAATCGATACGCCATTAATTTGTATTGCGGTTGCAAAATTTGGCGTTCAATTTCCGATTTATCAAAAACTTCGGTCTGGTACACAAAAAGCCGCACAATGTAGAATAGCCCAGCGAACCAGGTTACCACAAAAATGAGATGCAATGCCTTTAAATACTCGTACATTATGCCGTTACTTCAGCGGTTCTTGGAGCAAAAACTTTCCCTGTTGCTGCCCAATCGTTTATCCATTCGGCAACTGTAGCACACCAAGTATCGTCGTCGTTTAAACACGGAATTGCCATGAATTCTTCGCCGCCGTTTTCTTTGAATTCGTGATTGGCTTCCATTGCAATTTCCTCCAATGTTTCCAAACAATCCGATACAAAAGCCGGCGTAACTACGGCTAATTTCTTGATTCCTTTCGCCGGCATTTTATTGATTTCAACGTCGGTATACGGATCCAACCACTTGTCGCCCGCCAAACGCGATTGAAACGACTGGCTGTATTTATCTTTCGGAAGTTGCAGCAATTCGGCTACCTGACGCGTAGTTTCGTAACATTGGTGACGGTAACAAAACTCGTGCGCCGGCGATTTGGTGGCACAGCAACTGCTATCCATCTTACAGTGCGATTTCGTAACGTCGGTTTTGCGAATATGACGCTCCGGAATGCCGTGGTACGAAAACAGTAGATGGTCGTATTCAAAACCTTCCAATTTTTCGCGGATACTTCTCGCTAAATTTTCGATGTAACTTTTTTGGTTGTAGAAAGCCGGAACGTGGTGCAAATGCAAATCCAGATACTTTTCAGCAACCAACTTCTGCGCTAATTCTACGATGGTTTTGGTGCTTGCCATCGCATATTGTGGATACAACGGAAACAGCAAAACTTCGGTTACGCCTTGATCGCGAAGTGCTTTCAAGCCAGAATCAATCGACGGCTGACCGTAGCGCATCGCCAAAACAACGGGAACCTCAGCTTGTGCAGAAACTTTCTTGTGCATACGTTCTGAAAGAACAATTAGTGGCGAACCTTCATCCCACCATATTTTTTTGTATGCTTCCGCAGAACGTTTCGGACGCGTTTGCAAAATAATACCACGAACTAACAACGCACGCAGTAAAAACGGTACGTCGATAACGTATTTGTCCATTAAAAATTCGTCTAAGTATGGCTTCACATCCTTAGGCTCTGGGCTTTTTGGAGATCCCAGATTTACCAATAACACTCCTCTTTTAGATTGTTGCATTGTATATGATTTTTATTAAGAAACTGTTGGATTAATCGACATTAAATATTTCTTGGGCGTAGTAGCGAATTTCTTTTTGAAGGCCGCGATAAAATGACTTCCCGTGCTGTAACCAATCTTCAATCCTACTTCGTTTACATTGTACGAACCCGAATCTAGAAGTTGGCGCGCATAGTCCATTTTATAATCAAACAAATAGCCATAAACGGTGTCGCCGTAAATTTGCTTGAAGCCGAGTTTTAATTTCTTTAGCGTAAGACCAACTCGATCGGCAAGTTCTTGCAATCCGGGCGGCTCGGCCATGTTTTGGATTACAATATCTTTCGCTTTTTTTATTTTCATGACGTTCTCTTCGTCGAGTAAAAACGGACATTGTTCTGCCGAAGGATCTTCCGTTTTATTGAAATACAAACTCAGCAATTCAAACGCTTTGCCGCGATAGTACAAATTTTTGATCGACGGATGTAAGTTATAATGAAAAAGCTGGCTGAGTACGATGGCCATCGACGGACTCACACGCGACTCCCCGTAATATTTCTTATCCCGATTTTCGACAGTAAGAAAGTTAATGTGTTGTGCATCGGTAGAAAACAGCGAGTGGAATTTTTTTATGGAAAGAAACGCCGATAGAATCCAGCTGTCTGGGGATATCTTCAAATGCAAAGGCAATTCTTTTTGTGGATTGTACAGTAAATACGACTGTTCTTCCACTAAATTCAACTGATACGAACCTTCATTAAAGTGAAGCACAGCCGTTCCCTTCAAACAAAAATGAAACTGAATAAACCCCAAAGGAATGGCTTTTTGTTCTATTACGGTTTCAGTGGAATGATTCTGAAATCGCAATAGAAAAAAATCGTTCTCAATTTTTATCTCTTCAAATGAACCCATAGCGATGTTTTTTCGTAAGTAGCCTTAAAATAGAACAAGTGGTTTATTTAGAATAATTCTACATAAAGCGTTTTAAAAGGCTTGTTACTGCTGCAAAGTTAGTTGAATTTACGATAAATATTGCGATGTGGTTTTGAAAGGCTACCAGCGATTAAAATGGAACTTGCAGCGTTATTTTTTAGATTTTGATAAACTTATTTTTGTAACCGAATTGCGTAAACTATTTATGGAGCAGATTCACACACCGAAACATTCATCATTCTATGTTGTTGGCCTAAACTACAAAAAAGCCGATGCAGAGATTCGCGGTCAGTTTACCGTTCCTGCCGATGCGCAGCCCCTGTTGTTGGCGCAAGCGAAAGCCGCTGGTATCGAATCGTTGATGATTAATTCTACCTGCAATCGAACCGAAATTTACGGCTTTGCAGAACATCCGTATCAGCTCATAAAACTCATTTGCGACCATTCTAACGGTACCGCCGAAGCCTTCCAAAAAGTAGGTTACGTATATAAATCTAGCGATGCCGTAACTCATGTTTTTCGCGTTGCAACAGGCTTAGATAGCCAGATTTTAGGCGATTTCGAAATCATTTCTCAAATTAAATTCGCTTGCAACCAGTCGCGTTCTTTCGGATTAATCAATACTTTTCTCGATCGTTTAGTAAATGCCGTCATTCAGGCGTCGAAACGCATCAAAAACGAAACCGATCTTTCTACAGGTGCAACATCCGTTTCTTTTGCAGCAGTTCAGTATATATTGCGCAATGTTCCCGAAGTAAGTCAGAAAAATATTTTGTTGTTCGGAACAGGGAAAATCGGGCGAAATACCTGTGAAAACCTCATCAAACACACAAAAAATAAGCACATTACCCTTATTAATCGCACTAAAGAAAAAGCCGAGCGTATTGCCGGAAAATTCAACCTTACGGTTAAGGATTTTAGCGAACTACAAGCGGAAATTCAACAGGCCGATGTGCTCGTTGTAGCTACTGGAGCCCAAAACCCGACTGTAGATGCCAATATTCTAAACCTTAGAAAACCGTTACTGATTCTGGATTTATCCGTTCCGAAAAACGTCGATGCCAACGTATTGCAAACCCAGGGTGTTTCTTTAATTCACATGGATGAATTGTCGAAAATTACCGACGATACTTTAGTAAAAAGACGCGCTCAAATTCCAGCTGCTGAACGCATTCTAGAAGAAGTTAAACAAGAGTTTTTGGAATGGACAAAAGTGCGAAAGTTTGCGCCAACCATCAGTGCACTTAAACAAAAATTGCAAGAAATTAAAAATTCGGAAATCGATTTTCAATCCAGAAAATTAAACGGATTTAACGAAGAACAAGCCGAAATCATCAGCAATCGCATCATTCAAAAAATTACCACGCATTTTGCTAACCATTTGAAAGACGACGACACTTCCGTGGAAGAAAGTATCTTCTTGATCAACAAAATTTTTCAATTAGAACAAACCCCAGAAACTGAACAAAAAGCTTCTGTTTCGTTTTCAAATTAAAATTTAGAAAATTGCCCGAATCAAAAACCATCAGAATAGGCACTCGCGACAGTAAATTAGCGATGTGGCAAGCACAAACCGTACAAGAAAAACTGCACAAACTCGGGTACAACACCGAAATTGTTGCCGTAAAATCGGATGGCGACCTAAAGCTCGACAAACCGCTGTACGAACTCGGAATTACCGGAATTTTTACGAAAACACTAGATGTTGCCTTACTGCAAAACACCGTGGATATTGCCGTACATTCCATGAAAGATGTGCCAACTGCGCTGCCGCAAGGTATAAGCACATTTGCCGTTCTAAAGCGCGCACAAGTACACGATATTTTTGTGGGAAACCCGAATGCAAAATCAAATACTATTGCTACAGGAAGCTTGCGCCGACGCGCACAGTGGTTGCATAAGTTTCCGAACGACAGCACAACCGACCTGCGCGGAAATGTAGTTTCTAGACTGCAAAAATTAGAGAATTCCGATTGGAAAGGCGCCATTTTTGCCCTCGCCGGACTCGATCGCATCAATGTACTTCCCGAAAAATACGAAATCCTTGATTGGATGTTACCCGCTCCTGCACAAGGGGCAATGGTAGTTTGTGGCCGTGCCGACGATGATTTTTCGCGCGAAGCACTCCAACATCTAAACGACGAAAACACCGCTTTGGCCACTAAAATAGAACGCGATTTTTTAAGAACACTCGAAGGAGGTTGTACGGCTCCTATCGGCGCTTACGCAGAAATTCAAGAAAATACGGTTGTTTTTCACGGAAATTTAGTTTCTCTCGACGGAAAAGAAAAAGTGGAAATTCGGAAGACCATTTCTCGAGACGAAAGCAATCATGTAGGTTCGCTTTTCGCAGAAGAACTTTTGCAGTTGGGCGCTAAAGAACTGATGCAACGCATTAAACAACAACTTTCTAAATCGTAATTCGATGATAAGTGTGTTTTCTACCAAAAAACTGTCGGCTGCGCAAAAGAGCACTTTGCTGGCTTGCAATATTACGTTGGTAGAAGCCGATCTTATCCAAATAACCTATCTACAAACAGCTGTCAATACGGTAAATCCGGCGGTTATTTTTACGAGTCAGCATGCGGTTCAAGCTTTGATTTCTCAGAATTTAGTCGACAAATTAAACGGAAAAGTTTTTTTCTGCGTAGGCGAAAAAACCGCGGAAAAACTCAACCATTTAGGTTTTAATGTTGCAAACGTTTCACATTCTGCAACAGCTCTAGTCGAATCGTTGAAGTTATTATCGTTTCAATCGTTCACTTTTTTTTGCGGCAAACAACGATTGGATACAATTCCCGAATTTCTGGCAACACAAACCGAAAATTCTAATTTTTACGAATTATACGAAACCACCGAATTTCCATTAAAGGTAAACCGCAGTTTCGATGCCTTATTGTTTTTTAGTCCGAGTGCGGTAAAATCGTTTTTGCAATACAATCCCATTTCCACGGAAGTGTGCGTTTGCATTGGCGAAACCACCGCAACTGCTTTGGAAAACCGAACCGATAAAATTGTACTTGCTAAGGCGCCAACAATCGAGAACACGATTTATGCGCTTTTAAAATATTTTAAACTAGCGCCGTCAAGAGCGGCAAAAAACCAGATTCATGATTAAAAACGACTTATTTCTACGAGCACTTAACGGTGAAACGGTAAATCGTCCGCCGGTTTGGATGATGCGTCAAGCGGGAAGATATCTGCCAGAATTTATGGCTTTGCGCGACAAATACGATTTCTTCACACGCTGTCAAACCCCAGAATTAGCTGCAGAAATCACCGTTCAACCTATTCGCCGATTTGCGCCTGATGCGGCTATTTTGTTCTCCGACATTCTTGTGGTTCCGCAAGCGATGGGTATCGAAGTATTGATGAAAGAAAGCGTGGGTCCGTTTTTACCAAATCCAATTCGAACACAAGCCGACGTTGATCGTGTATTTGTTCCCGATGCAACCGAAAGTTTGGGTTATGTTTTGGAAGGAATCAAACAAACGAAAGTACTGCTTCAGGACGAAATTCCGCTGATTGGTTTTGCGGGTTCGCCGTGGACCATCTTTTGCTATGCTGTTGAAGGTCGCGGATCGAAAAGTTTTGATCAGGCGAAAGGATTTTGCTTTACTAACCCTGCCGCCGCGCACGAATTATTACAAAAAATTACAGATACAACCATTGATTATCTGAAGGCAAAAGTTGCCGCCGGCGTAAATGCGGTACAAATTTTCGATTCGTGGGGCGGGATGTTATCGCCAACCGATTATCAGGAATTTTCTTGGCAATACATCAACCAAATCGTTGAAGCGCTTGCTCCGCTTACGAAAGTAATCGTTTTTGGTAAAGGCTGTTGGTTTGCTTTGCAGGAAATGGGACGCAGTAAAGCTTCGGCTTTGGGTGTTGATTGGACATGCTCGCCGAGAAACGCACGTTATTTGTCTGGCGGAAATATCACTTTGCAAGGAAACTTCGATCCATCGCGATTGCTGTCTCCAATTCCAACGATAAAAGCTATGGTGAAGCAGATGATCGACGAGTTTGGAAAAGATAAATACATCGTAAATCTAGGACACGGTATTTTACCAAACATTCCGATTGAACACGCTGGTGCTTTTATAGAAGCTGTGAAGGAATACGGTAATTAAGCAATTGTAGTTAATCATCGCAATCATGACCAGAGAAACCGCTATAAAACTATTTGAACAAAAGCAAATTCGTTCGCTGTGGAATGAAGAAGATGAAAAATGGTATTTCTCAATTGTTGATGTTATAGAAGTTCTTACCGAAACTGCCAATGCGAGAAAGTACTGGAGTGTACTAAAACTCCGCTTGAAAAAGGAGGGAAGTGAGTTGGCTACAAATTGTAGTCAACTGAAAATGGTTTCTGCAGACGGGAAGTTTTACAAAACAGATGTAGCCGATACCGAACAGTTGTTTCGATTAATACAATCGGTACCGTCGAAAAAAGCAGAACCTTTCAAACTATGGTTAGCTCAGGTAGGAAAAGAACGTGTTGATGAAATTGAAGATCCGGAACTAGGTTTTGATAGATTAATGGAAACCTATCTCAAAAAGGGTTACTCAAAAGAATGGATTAATCAGCGTCTTAAGAGCATAGAAGTAAGAAAAGAGCTGACTGACGAATGGGATGAACGCGGTGTAAAAAAGGGACAAGAATATGCTATTTTAACGGACGAGATTACAAAAGCTTGGAGCGGGCTATCGGTTCGAGATTATAAAAACTTGAAAGGTTTAAAAAATCAAAATCTTCGCGACAACATGAGTAACCTAGAACTCGTGTTAAATATGCTTGCTGAAGCTACAACAACAGAAATAAGTAAGGAGAAGAAGCCTAAAACGTTTGTAGAAAACAAAAAAATCGCAAATCAAGGCGGAACTATTGCTGGAAATACAAGAAAAGAGATTGAATCGAAAACAGGAAAGAAAATCGTTACTGCACAGAACGCAACAGCTGCATTAAACAAAAAGAAATCATTGGAATAAATGAAAGACCAATTTTACCAATACATTCTAAAATTACAAGATCAAATTACGTCTAAATTAGAGGAAGTCGATGGTTTGGCGCGCTTTCGCGAAGACATTTGGTCGCGTCCGGAAGGTGGAGGCGGACGTTCGCGCATCATCGAAAACGGAGCGGTCTTCGAAAAAGGTGGCGTAAATATTTCGGCTGTACACGGCGAACTACCCGTTGCCATGCAGCAGTATTTTAAAGTTGGTGATGTGAATTTTTTCGCTTGCGGACTCAGTTTGGTGTTACATCCTAAAAATCCGATGGCTCCAACTGTTCACGCAAACTGGCGTTATTTTGAAATGTACGACAAAGAAAACAAGGTAGTTGATTCTTGGTTTGGCGGCGGACAAGATTTAACGCCGTATTACCTATTCGACGAAGATGCGATACACTTTCACCAAGTTTGTAAAAACGTGTGCGATCAATTCGATGCCGAATTTTATCCCAAATACAAAAAGCAATGCGACTCGTATTTCCGAAACACACACCGAGACGAAGCGCGTGGCGTTGGCGGATTGTTTTTTGACTATTGCAAACCAACCGAATCGATGTCGCTTGCCAATTGGTACAATTTTGTTACCGCAGTCGGAAACTCGTTTTTAGAAGCTTATGTTCCGATTATTGAAAGACGAAAGAATATGCCTTTTAACGCGGAACAACGTACTTGGCAGGAAATCAGACGTGGTCGTTATGTAGAATTTAATCTCGTTCACGACAAGGGAACGCTTTTTGGCTTAAAAACCAACGGCCGTATCGAAAGCATTTTAATGAGCTTGCCGCCGCATGTACAATGGGTTTACGATCATCATCCCGAGCCGGGCAGCGAAGAAGAACGTTTGCTTTCGGTTTTACAAACTCCAGTTGATTGGGTGTGAGTGGTTAGCTGTAAGCAGTTAGCGGTTAGCGGTAAGCTTTTAGCAGTTAGCGGTAAGAATTTAGTAGTTAGCTTGAAGCGATTAGTAGTTAGTGGTTAGCTTTCAGCGGTTAGCAGTTAGTGTTTAGCTGTCAGCAGTTAGCGATAAGCGATTAGTAGTTAGCGGTTTGTAGTTTGCTGTTAGTAATTTGATAGGAATTAAAAAATGTATATATAAGCCAAAATCATGCGAGATTATAAAACACTCCAAGTATGGGAAAAATCCCACGAACTTGTAAAGTCTGTTTATGCGGTTTGTGCAAAATTTCCTAAAGAAGAACTCTACGCACTAACAAGTCAAATGAAACGATCTGCAACTTCGATTCCAACGAATATCGTTGAAGGTTGCGGAAGACGCACGGATAAGGATTTTTGTAGATTTCTGTATATTGCGTTTGGTTCTGCAAATGAGTTGGAATACCAAATTATGCTATCTGCGGAATTAAAATTTATAGACACCACCGAAAGCCAACACTTGTCGGAAAAAATTGAAGAAATTAAAAAAATGCTCAGCTCTTTGATTAGAAAAATTAATAGTTAGCTGTAAGAGGTTAGCGGTTAGCTGTAAGCAGTTAGCTGTAAGAAGCTAGCTAAAAGCTGTATGCTGTAAGCTAAAAGCTATATGCTGTATGCTAAAAGCTGTATGCTGTATGCTAAAAGCTGTATGCTGTATGCTGTATGCTAAAAGCTATATGCTGAAAGCTAAAAATAAAAACTAAAAATATGTACCCATTACACAGAGGTAGAAGATTACGAACCAACGAATCACTTAGAAGCATTGTTCGCGAAACCAGCTTATCGCCAACTGATTTTATGTTGCCGATGTTTATTGCCGAAGGAAAAGACGTGAAATCGCCCATTCCTTCAATGCCTGGAATTTTTCGACACTCATTAGACTATACTTTAGATGAAGTTAAGAAGGCATACGACCTAGGCATTCGAGCCGTAAATATTTATGTAAAAGTTTCCGACCATCTTAAAGACAATACCGGAAAAGAAGCTTGGAACGACAACGGACTCATGCAAGAAGCCATCAAACGCATTAAAGACGCGGTTCCGGAAATGGTGGTTATGCCCGATGTAGCACTAGATCCGTACTCTTCATACGGACACGACGGAATCATCACCAAAGGAAAAATCGATAACGATGCCACCAACGATGCTCTATGCTTAATGGCAGTTAGCCACGCAAAAGCCGGTGCCGATTTCGTGGCGCCAAGTGATATGATGGACGGACGCGTACTCCGACTCCGACAAGCGCTCGACCAAAGTGGTTACCACGACGTAGGAATTATGAGTTATAGCGCTAAATACGCCAGTTCTTTTTACGGACCGTTTCGCGATGCCTTAGATTCAGCACCCGTGAGTACAGAAGAAGCTCCACGAGATAAAAAAACCTATCAAATGGATTACGCCAACAGACTCGAAGCCATTAGAGAAGTGCTCAGCGATGTGGAAGAAGGCGCCGATATGGTGATGGTTAAACCCGGAATGGCGTATCTGGATATTGTACGTGAAGTTCGAAATGCCGTACTAATTCCGGTGTCGGTTTATCAGGTTTCCGGCGAATACGCCATGTTAAAAGCGGCTGCCGAAAAAGGCTGGGTGGATCACGATGCCGTAATGCTCGAACAACTGTATTGCATTAAGCGCGCCGGAGCTAATTTGATTTCCACCTATCACGCACTACACGCTGCAAAACTGCTCAACAAATGAAAAATTTATTTTTAGTTAGCGCACTTTTATTTTTGGTTTCCTGTAATGAAAAGGCTTCTAAAACCGATTCAAATTACCCCGCCGGAACCGAACCCGAAGTAAATATCGTAGAACAAGGAAAAGTTCTTTTTGAAGGTCGCGGAAACTGCACGGCTTGCCATAAAGAAGATCAAAAAGTAATTGGGCCAAGCATTCGCGAAATGGCACAGATTTACAAAACAGAAAAAGCTGATATGCAGGCTTTTTTGCGCGGAGAAACGCCCGCAATCATCGATCCGGAAAAGTACGAAATCATGAAGGTGAATTTAGAAATCACCAAAGCCATGACCGACGAAGAGCGCGCCGCCCTAGAAGCATACATATACAGTTTCGCTCCTTAAACTAAAGCCGGGTAATGCAACATGCCGCCACTTATAAGGCTCCGTGGGGAAATTTGTACGTTCAGGAATCGAACGGCCTCTTACAACAAATACGAACTTTTTCAGATAACGATTTGGTTTCCGAACCGAACCCTTTTCTGACCTCTGTTTTTGTGCAATTAGACGAATACTTTGGTGGAAAACGACAAACATTCGACCTTCCGTTAGATTTGCAAGGAACTGAATTCCAAGTAAAAATCTGGGAATTGTTGAAGCACATTCCATACGGAAAAACACTATCGTACAACCAGTTAGCCGCCGCTTACGGCAACCCCAAAACAATTCGTGCGGTAGCAGCAGCAAACGGAGCTAACCCATTTCTAATTGTAATTCCGTGCCATCGCGTTATTGGCAGTAACGGCCAATTAGTGGGCTACGCCGGAGGCATGACAGCTAAAAGGCAATTGTTATTGTTAGAAGGTGCTTTACCACCAGAGTTGTTTTAACCTAAAGCATTTGTAAAATTCAACAGCCTTTTTCAATGATGCTATTATATCCTGAGTTCAATATCAAAATTGAAATTAGAAATCATTTAAAAAGTTGATTGCAGGGCGTATTTCCGTTGCCACGTCGAGATAACTAAAAAAAGCTGGAAGAAAACTCTTGTTTGAGCGGCTAGCTTGAAAATAGTGTCTGGAGGTTTTTCCTTTGCCAGCTAAATGCATCCGTTCAAACAATCTTAAAAATGATTTTATGTTGAACCCATGTTGTTTTAGACAATAAAACGATAGAAGCCGACTTTTTCAGAGGCATATTTTTACCTTTGAACAATGAATGTACGATTTTTAGATTCGATGACATCGTTAGCCGACTTACGAGCTTTGGCTGTGGAACGTTTGCCCGAAATAGCACAGGATTTACGCGATCGCATCATCAAAATCGTAGCCGCAAACGAAGGTCATTTAGGCGCAAGCTTAGGTGTGGTCGATCTTACCGTGGCACTGCACTATGTTTTCGATACGCCTAACGACCGACTGATTTGGGATGTGGGTCACCAAGCCTACGGACACAAAATGCTCACCGGTCGTTTAGCGCAATTTCACACCAACCGTAAACTCGGCGGCATATCTGGTTTCCCGAAACGTTCGGAAAGCGAATTCGATGCGTTTGGCACCGGACATTCATCTACCGCCATTTCTGCCGCGCTCGGAATGGCTTTAGCCGCGCAACAGCAAAAAAAGTTCAACCGCCAACACATCGCTGTTATTGGCGATGCATCCATAGTCGCCGGTATGGCTTTTGAAGCCTTGAATCACGCCGGAGAAACCAACGCTAATTTGCTAATCGTTTTAAACGACAACAGCATTGGTATCGATCCGAGTGTCGGTGCACTAAAGCACTATTTGACCTCACTCGATCAAAACAATCAAACCGTACAAAATCTGTTTCAAAACCTGAACATCGCGTATTTTGGCCCGATCGACGGCCACGATTTACCGCAATTGGTTTCGGAACTCCGGGCACAAAAGCATAAATCGGGCGTTCGTTTACTGCACGTGCGAACTACCAAAGGAAAAGGACTCAAACCAGCCGAACTGAACCAAGTTTTGTACCACGCGCCAGGAAAATTCGATTACTTGACGGGAAAAGTATACGAAAAAGACGAATCGCACCTGCCGTTAAAGTTCCAAGACGTTTTTGGAACTACCGTATTGGCACTGCTCGAACAACATAAAGATTTAATTGCCATAACTCCTGCAATGCCCTCGGGCAGCGGATTGAAAGCTGTGATCGATCGCTTTCCCGAAAATGTCATCGATGTCGGAATCGCCGAACAACACGCGGTAACGCTCGCTGCCGGATTTGCCTGCGAAGGCGTTAAAGTACTTTGTTGCATTTACTCGACATTTTTACAACGAGCTTACGATCAGCTAATTCACGATGTAGCCATTCAAAATTTACCTGTCGTTTTCTGCATCGATCGCGCCGGTTTGGTGGGCGAAGACGGCGCAACACATCATGGAATTTTTGACCTAGCGATGTTGCGAACCGTTCCGAACGTAATTGTCGCGGCACCTAAAGATGAAATCGATTTACAACAACTTCTGTTCACCGCAGTTCAAACATCACAACCGTTCGCGATTCGCTACCCCAGAGCACGAGGCTTTATTCCCGAATGGCGTGCACCGGTTGCTTTCGAACGCATGGAAATCGGAAAAGCAAAACGCATACGCAACGGAAAACGTATAGCAGTATTTTCCACCGGAACCATTTTCCACGAAGTCGAATTAGCATTACAGCAGCTCGAAAATGAAACGATAGCACACGTACATTTTCCGTTTGTAAAACCGCTCGACCGCAACGCGATTGAATCGGTGGCCGCACAATTTGAAGTAATCATTACCGTGGAAGACGGCGTTGCTGCCGGTGGTTTTGGTTCGGCAGTACTCGAACTTTTGAGCGAATTGAACTTCAAAGGGCGCACACAAATCATTGGAATTCCCGATGTATTTATTGAACACGGCAGCATACCAGAGTTGCGCAAATTAGCAGGTATCGATGCCTATACTATTGCCGAGAGCATAAAGAAGTTCTCGTCCAACAATGGTTAAAACCGCAGCAATTTTACGCGCTTCGCAAATAAAGCTTTTCTTTGTGCTGGCATTTGCAACAACTGCGAAAAGCTGTAAATCTGGAAAAGTTTTGCTATGAAATCATCTTCGAAAAGTGCAGCAATTGGATTTATATTCATTACCATGCTCATCGACATCACCGGTTGGGGAATTATTATTCCCGTTATACCAAAGCTTATCGGTGAATTAATTAATGGCGATATTTCCGAGGCTTCTAAATACGGCGGTTGGCTTACGTTTGCCTACGCCATCACACAGTTTTTGTTTGCACCACTCATTGGAAATTTGAGTGATAAGTACGGCCGACGCCCAATTATACTCATCTCGCTTTTTGGCTTCTCGCTCGATTACCTGTTGCTGTCGCTGGCACCAAACATCACTTGGCTTTTTATTGGTCGGATTTTGGCAGGTGTTACCGGAGCGAGTATTACCACGGCTTCGGCGTATATTGCCGACGTGAGTACGCCAGAAAACAGAGCTAAGAACTTTGGAATGATCGGTGCTGCATTCGGACTTGGTTTTATTATCGGACCCGTTATTGGTGGTTTACTCGGCCAGTTTGGTTCTCGTGTGCCGTTTTATGCGGCCGGAGTTTTATGCATGCTCAACTTTTTGTACGGTTATTTTATTTTACCCGAATCGCTCAAACCCGAAAACCGTCGAAATTTCGAGTGGAAACGCGCCAATCCAGCCGGTGCTTTTCTCAATTTAAAGCGTTATCCCAAACTAATCGGTTTAATTTTAGCTATTTTCTTGCTGTACGTGGGTTCACATGCCGTGCACAGCAACTGGAGTTTCTTCACCATTTATAAATTTGGTTGGAGCGAAAAAATGGTGGGCTTGTCCCTGGGTATGGTAGGACTGTTGGTAGCCATCGTTCAAGGCGGATTAATACGCTGGATAAACCCGAAATTAGGAAACGAACGCAGCATTTATTTAGGCTTGCTGCTGTACACTTTCGGGATGTTTTTGTTTGCATTAGCCACCGAAAGTTGGATGATGTTTGCCTTTCTTATCCCGTACTGTTTGGGCGGAATTGCAGGTCCGGCTTTACAAGCAGTGGTGTCGGGTCAGGTTCCTGCCAACGAACAAGGCGAAATTCAAGGAACGCTTACCAGCTTAATGAGTGCTAGTTCGATTATCGGACCGCCATTAATGGCATCGACTTTTTATTTTTTCACACACGACGGTGCTCCTTTTCAATTTGCAGGTGCTCCTTTCGTTTTAGGAGGTTTTCTCATGTTGTTGAGTACTTTAGTTGCCTACTTTTCCATTAAGCGAACCGCACGAATTGCCGCTGAAAGTAAGTAAACGCGTTTATTCATTGTAGCTTATCGTTAGTTTTTGGGCGTTCCTCGCCAAAATGTCCGCCTTCGCTAAGGCTACGGCGCACATTTCGGCAAGTCCGGCTTTCGCCCATAGTCCTCGCTTCCTCGTACCTCGTTGCTGCGGGCTATTTGGCTCTATCCGTAACGCGAAAAATTGTTGCTTAAAAACGTCTTTGTGGTCACGTACGTTGCACAAGGGATTGCAACGGAAAGCCGTGGCTGCTAAAAGCGATTGAAAACCCGTGCCGTTGTGGCGACCAAAGGAAGCCGGAGCGGCGCGCGGTTGAAACGCTTGTAGCAGCTGCGCCTTGCAGTGAAAAGCCCGACCTGCCGCAGTGGTATTTCCACTAAATTTTTGCGGCAGGATGTGCCCAAAAAATTTATTCCTTAACTAATTTATAGCTGAGTGTTCCGTTGGTTGTGAACAGTTTTAGGATGTAAACTCCGCGCGACCAAGATTGCGTTTGGATTTGCAGTTTTCCGTTAATCGATTGTGCGGTTCCTACTTTTTTCCCCAGTAGGTCGTACACGAGGGCATCGATACTGGTTTCGGGATTCACGAGCGTGAGTTCAAATACGTCGGTTACCGGATTGGTGTAAAATTGTACCAAAGGCTGGGATTCCTCGACGCTTAATTGCTCCACAAACGTGGTCGTCCAGGTTGGTGTAATAATAGGCGGATTGAAATCGAAGTAAATTTCGGCGGTGTTTTCAATTTGTGTTCCAACGGTAAATCCGGCGGTAGGTTTCACGCGATACGTTATAAATCCGTTTCCAATCGTTGCGCTGCCGTTTGAAGGTGGTAATTCAATATTATCCATACGAACGGTTAAAACACCATTAAAAAACGATTTTTGAAAAGGATGACTTGCGCCTAAAACTTGGAATGTTGAAGCGTCTAAACCAGAGGGAAGTTCATTTACAATTCTGATATTTTCTGCGGCAGCGTTACCTGTGTTTTCAAATCGAATGGTGTAGGTTAGGTAATCATTTTCGGAAAAATCGCTGATACGAATTTCCGGTCCACGAGATTCAATGATATCGTTAGGATCGTAAGATCCCATAAACACGCCATTAAAAATCGAAGTATTATTTAGCAAATTCGGATCTGCTCCATAAACAATTGTTGCCGACATGCTAATGGGTTCATTTAAACTCACGTTTGGGATAACATCGAACTGTATACTTCCGCTAAACAATAAATTCGAAAGTGCTTCTATCGAATCTATTGTGATGGTAAATCCTGTTTCTGTCGGTGTTGTACCTGCTGGAAATTGTACGATCTCTGATTGCGTTGGTTTTGTGAAAGTAACGGTAAAAGGACCTGCGGCTTGATTAGTTGGATTAGAAACAGTTACCAAGAATGGTCTGGTAAATCCCGGGCTTGCTGCGATTATTCCTGTATTCACACTTAAATCATCGGTTTGTGCAGCGATGAATGGGAATAGCAACTCTTGCATTGGAGTGCTTAGCGTAATTGGAATATTTTCAAAATATGTATTACAGGTTACATTTTGAAAGTTTGTTGCTCCATTAACACTTGTAACTTGGATACTTAAAGGTTCACCATCCGAAATTATGGAATAATATGTAGAACCGTTTGGTTTGATTGGCCAATTAAATTGCGGCGTTTGCGGTATATTGTGATAAAAGCCGCTATCTACGAATGGCTCGTTTTCTTGTTTAATCCCGTCGGTGTTTAAATCGTAGAATGAAGTGAGTTTTAAAGCGGCTTGTGCAACTCGAAGGCTTACAATTGCTGTTGATAGTACGGTCATATTTGGACTTTCGACCATTTGATATTGTAAATTGTAAAATCCCAATGGTGTGTTTGGCGCGGCAGTAATTTTACCATCAGCACCAAGTGTAAAATTATTCCAATCTTCACCTACTGGAATGGCTACGATTTCCGTGTTCGTGACCGCAACAAAAGGATACGACTGAAAAACGTCGTTTGTTAATACACTTTTATCCGATATAGGTAAAAAATCAGCTCCAAGAGTAATCTCCAAGATGTCGGGCATTGCGGCTGTATATCCAATCCCATCGATAGCACCTGCAGCACTTTCGCATCCATTAGAGTCTGTAACAATACATTGTATTACTTCAGGGAAATTATAAGTTGACAGGTTAAGTCCCGATTCATTTTCTCCAATTAATTCAACTCCTTCTACAAACCATCTATACGTAAAAGGAGGTACGCCCGACCAAACGTCAACAGAAGCTTGGCTTGATGGAAAGTCTGTTGTTATAATCAATAGAGTTGTGAAATACTCTCGTAAGGGAATTGCTTTTATGCTTGTTGTGTCAAAGTATCCGTTATATTCTTGCGCATAGATTAATTCTTGTCCATCAGCAGGTAAATAGTTTGTAAGATTTAAAATCGGCGAAACATTGTTTTGTGCATCGGAAAGTGTAGTAAAGAAAACGTAGTTATACATTGGTGCGCCATGGAGTTCGGCGGCTTGTGCTAAATCATAGAAGCCTGTTTCACAATTGCAAGTAACTTCCAGAATTTGCGCTGGTGAAAAAGTAGAAAAAAACAGTAGAAAGACGAGTAAAATTTTTTTCATAACGCAGTTGGTTAAAATTTGATTATCAAAGATGAAGTTAATTGTGAAATCTCATTTATACATCTTGTATTTTTAGAATAAATTCTACAAAATATTTGACGTTACTGTGAGAACGAAGAACTCGGTTTAAGAAATTAAAATGGTTTAAAATCGAATTACCGTTTAACCAATTTCACATTTTCTACAATTTCTCCTGCTTCAAGCTTTACTACATAAATGCCACTCATCCAATTCTGAGTTTCAATTTGGAGTTTTCCATTTACTGTTTCAACTTTTGCTAGTACTGATCCTTTTAAATCGTACACGGTTGCAAAGGCGTTTGCTTGGTTGTCTTCCAGTGTGAGTTCGAACAGGTCGGTTACCGGATTGGTGTAAAATTGTACTAAAGGCTTGTTTTCGGCAACACTCATTTGCTCCACAAAAGTGGTTGTCCACAAAGGCGTAACAATCGCCGGATTGAAATCAAAGTAGATTTCTGCTACATTTTCTATTACAGTACCTATCTGAAAGCCCGCTGTTGGCGATACTTTATACTTAAAATACCCATGGCCAATGTTGGTGTTTTCTTGAGATGGTGGTAAATCGATGTTATTGAAAACAACAATTATTTGATTGCCATTTTGTTGTAACTGATAGCGGTGACTTGCATCGATTGGCGTAAACGAAAGCGCATCGACATTAATTGGTAAGGTATTTTCAAGTCGGACCGTTTCGGCGGAACCGTTTCCAGTGTTTTCGAATCGTATCGTGTATTCGAGTTCTTCGCCACTTGGCCAAGTTGCGAATACCACTTCGGGCCCGTGTTTTTCGCTTATGTCGTTGGGATCGTATGAGCCAATTACCATCTGCGTTAAGGTGCTGATGTTATCAGTCGGGTTCACGTCGTTTTCGGTAACTAAGGCAGCTGTTGTTGTTACGTAGTCGCCTAGTTGTATGTTTGGTATGGTGTTGAATTGAACTGCGAAAGGTAAAATTGCTTCTTCGAAAGGTGCAAGCGTAATATTTGTTTTTTGAAAACCGTCGGCAGTGGCTACGCAAGTGTTGCAATAACTTACTAAGTTTGAATTCTCGGGTTTTTGAACGTTGAGCACTGCATTTACCATTGGTAAGGAGCCTATGTTTTTCACTTTTACCTCGTAATATCTAGTAAATCCAGGCGAAGGCATTTGATAGCTTATTAATGAAACCGCTCCATTTATTTCGGGTATTGAATTAATCGGAAAGAAATAAGTTGTTGTACTACCAGCAATAGGATTTATATCCAAAAAAGATGTCTGGCATGAAAACAAAGGTAAAGATCCATCGTTAACTTGATACGAAAAGCCATAGGTAGTATTTGGGAGTGTATTATAAATGTAAGTTCCTGTATCAGAGTATAGCTCTAGTTCCGTGCCATCGGATCCAGATATTAAGAATTTTCCTTCGGTAAATAACGGTTCGTCATCACTCTTTATGCCATTTCCATCCCAATCAACAAAAGCAATTAATTCAACGGTTGAAGAAAATACTTGAAGGTTTATGCTTGCCGAACCTACGAATCCGCCGTTAATATGGAATAGACTGTACTGTAGATTATATATTCCTGCAGGCGTTCCAGGCAATGCACTTATGGTTCCGTTTGGGTTGAGATTAAAATTATCCCAGCCTTCGCCAGTTTCTTCAAGATAAGCCTGTTGCTGAATCACTGGGAAGGTTAGCGATTGAAAATTCAAATAATCGTTAGCATAGACCGAAGTACTTGAAGTTACAATTTCGATTTCACTCGTTGTCAGCGTGATCGTGTCGTCAAAAGCTGAGGCGGCAGAAACAATTTGAATTGAAATAGTACTTGTACAACCAACAGCATCGGTAACAATACATGTGATTGTCGATTCTTGATTGCTAGGTGGAATTGTGAGCGTGCTTGTACTCCCTTCTGTAAAAACAGCCCCTTCAATACTCCAAGTAAATGTAAAAGGAGCAGTACCTCCTGATTCAACAGAACAAATGGCACTACTTGTTGGCGCATCAAGGGTAGTCGCTCCAGATAAAACTAAAGGACTTATTAAGATAGTCAGTGCTTCAATTGAAATTTCTTGCGTGTTTGTGTTAACTATTCTTAAGTACAAAGTCATAGACGTTGTAATTGCAATACCTACAGGTATTAGATTGGTGTTTTCTAGTGCACCAGCAGTTGTTTGGTGCAATGTATAGGTATGAATTGAAGGATCATAATTGCTAAAAGTAGTCTCTAACAAATCAGGCGAGCTGACCCAGAAATTACATACAGTAATGGTTGTTTGACTATTTTGCCCAAAACCGCTTAGGTGAGCTAGAAGAATTAAAAAGAATAAAAGTTTTTTCATATCCGTTTAGTTTTTAATTGGGGCTATCGTTTAAGCAACTTTATGTGCTCTATCTCTTCTCCCGACTGTAGTTTTAATAAATAAATGCCACTGCTCCAATTTTGGGTATCCACCAACAGTTTCCCATCTTTAGATTTTGCAGTTGCTAGTAACGAACCTTTTAAATCGTATACAGCAACGGTTGCAATGGCGTTGTTGTTTGTTAATGTCAACTCAAAAACATCGGTAATCGGATTGGTGTAAAATTGAATCAGCTTTTCTTTCCTTGGAACACTTAATTGTTCAACAAATTTGGTATTCCAAGTCGGTGTAATTATAGCTGGATTAAAATCGAAATAAATTTCAGCAGCATCTTGAATTTCAGTGCCAACGGCAAAACCAGCGGTCGGCTTCACGCGATACGTTACAAATCCGTTTCCAACCGTTTCACTACCGTTAGACGGCGGTAAATTGATGTTATTAAACTTGTAAATCAATTTATTTCCAACAAGCGATTTCATATACGAATGACTGCTCGCCACAACTTGTAATGTCGATGCATGTAACCCGGCAGGCAACAAATTTTCGATACGTACATTTTGAGCTGGCCCGTTACCCGTATTTTCAAAGCGTATGGTGTAAGTCAGATAATCGTCTTCTGAAAAATCATCGATATCTATCTCGGGACCGTGCGCTTCGGTAATGTCGTTCGGATCATACGATCCCATAAAAATTCCTTCAAAAACAGAGGTGTTGTTATTTGTAAACGGATCATCTGCCACTGTTACCGTTGCCGACATTTCGAAAGGTTCTTCCAGAACTACTTCGGGTATGCTCGCAAATTGCAAGGTTCCAGTTATCGATAAACTGCTGTAAGCTGCTAGCGTATTCAAGGTCAAAGTAAAACCGAAAGGCGTTGGCGTTGCACCCGCAGGATAGGTCAAGATAGTCGACTGGGTCGGTTTGTAAAAATTAATTTCTAATGCACTTACATTTGTGTAACTGTTGTTTTGAACTTTTAGCCTGTAAGAACGCGTGAAACCCGGAGTTGCGTTAATGGAAAAAGTAGTTATCGATATATCATTAGGAAGTGGCGCCAGTAACGGAAATAAAAATTCTTGTGTAGGTTGCGAATAGTCTATTACTGCATCCTCGTAAAACGTCGAACAGCTGATTTCGCTCGCTGGCGCACACAGGTCTGCGTAAGACAAGTCGTTAATTCCGGGTTGCAATTCTAAAATAGTCGATTGCTCTTTGTGCACCGGAATCATAACGTTGATACTCGATAATCCGACCACATTTCCAAAATAACCGCGCCCGTATATCGGCTCGTCGAATTCTTTAAGACCATTTTGATTGATATCGATAAAGCCAGTAAGTTTTGTGGCTTTATCCGAAACGGTTACCGTAATTACTCCTACGCCCAAATTTGTTGAATCAGAATCCTTGATAAGTGAATAGTTAAGTGTATAGGTTCCCGGAGCTGTTTCTGGTTGTGTAGAAATTCGCCCATCTGCTAGAAGCATAAAATTTTCCCAAGCACCGCCCTGCGTTTGAATGGTAAACGACTCGTCGGAAACAGTATATAATGTCTGGTTGTTATATACGTCGTTATCTAAAATACTTCTGTAAGAAACCAAACCTTCTGGAGTGGATGTGTACAGCTGTATTTCGTCGTTCTTTACCTGCGCAGTTGTAGGTTGTGTACTTATACCATCCAATACTAATCGACAACCCATGGCGTCGGTTACTACACAAGATAAATGATCACTGGAGTAGGAACACAAATCCAAAGAAGCGGTAGTTTCTCCTACAATAGGTAAACCTGCAAGAAACCATTGATAACTATAAGGTGTTTTTCCTCCCTCGACATCAACGAAAATAATGCCTTGAGGATAGTCTGCTGTGCTCAATAACGTTCCAGAAAGCAGCGGTCGTAGGTCTAACAAATCTACACCTATATCTCCCGACACAATATTTTCCGATCGTATATAAAGAATATAATTTCCATCAGTAATAACGTAATTATTCGGATTCGCAATTGGGTTAACGTTGTTTTGCGCATCCGACTCAGATTCAAAAATGGATAAATTAAAGGAAATGGATGGCGTGTAAAAGGTATTCATAACCGATATAACATTATAACCACCTGTTTCACAATTCATGTATATAGGAGGAAACGCCTGAGGCGGCGGCGGATTTTGAACCTCAGAAGGTTGCTGTCCCCGAGCTGAAAAACTCAAAATAAAAAACAAAAAAGGTACAGCTATCTTCATATTGTTAGGATTTAATTATCAAAAATATAGATTTATTTTCGTAATCAATCACAGCTTTGTATTTTTTCAATATATCATTTCCGATAATTCCTTGTACAGCCTCCTGATTGACCGTCGAAAATGTTTGATTTACCGTGTCCAAATCAATCGTTAGAAACGATGCCTGGTCAATCCGCCATTTGCCCAACTCGAAAATGTTCTTTTTAGAGATTTCTGTCGGCATCGGAACATCAGTAATCGCGCGAATTTCAAAGCGGCTTTTCCGCATCCTAAGCTGAAAATACGGAGCGTAGTACATTCCAACACAACTTATCGCAGCACCGGTGTCGATTATAAAAACACCACTCTTTCCATTAATTTTCCCTTTAACCAATAAGTGTCCCGTTTTCGAGAAACTAAACTTTACTCCTACCCGATTCACCTGCAATTTTTTTCGTTGTTCCTTTTTCATACCGCCAAAAATAAGAGCAATCTATCAAGTCTGGTTACGGTTTTTCCTCATTTTTTGGGCGTTTCGGCAAAAGCATTTTGTGGAAATACAGCAAACTTTTGCCGCCGCGCCTTCCGCTGTATCTTTTTTATTCCGCGAAGCTCCAAAAAAAGGATGTCGCTGCAGTCGCTAACGCATGAAAGAGTGCTAAATTTTTGTTATGAAAACGTTTGCGCTCACAAAAATTTTACCTTTACGCCCAAATTTCGAGTAAGTACTTTAACTAAATCCGAAAAAATCATTGAGAAGACGAATTTGATAGCAAATTATTCCTTGCCCTTTCAGAACAACATCTACGAACAGCTGGTGAAAGTAAAGCAAATCAAAGAACGTCAACAAACTAAAACCAATTGATAATCAAGTTTTTAGAAAAATTTACTGCCCGATCTTAAGTTTTGACGTAACTTTTGCGTCGAAATGTGTACCAATGTATCAATTCATCAAAATTATTAACCTTATGAAAAACTCTTTAATGGCTTTAGGTGCTGCTCTAATGCTAGGAGGTGTTGCTTCGGCGCAAAAAGTTGCTTTCGAAGAATACGATCTGGATAACGGCATGCACGTGATCTTGCACAAAGACACGTCGGCCCCTACTGTAATCACATCTGTAATGTACCACGTCGGTGCAAAAGACGAACAACCTGATCGCACCGGATTTGCTCACTTCTTCGAACACTTATTATTCGAAGGTACCCAAAACATTAAACGAGGCGAATGGTTTAAAATTGTTACGTCTAACGGAGGTGTAAACAACGCAAATACAACGGAAGACCGCACCTACTATTACGAAGTTTTCCCTTCCAACAGCCTTGAACTCGGTTTGTGGATGGAATCGGAGCGTTTGCGCCATCCCGTAATCAACCAAATTGGCGTGGATACACAAAATGAGGTAGTTAAAGAAGAAAAGCGCTTGCGTTACGACAATTCTCCATACGGACAATTGATTCCGGAAGTAAAGAAGCAAATGTTTAAAAATCACCCATACCGCTGGACAACCATCGGATCTATGGAGCACCTTGATGCAGCAAAACTTGAAGAATTTCAAGCTTTCAATAAAAAATTCTACGTGCCTAACAATGCCGTTTTAGTGGTTGCTGGTGATATCGATATCCCACAAGCAAAAAAATGGATTCAGCAGTATTTTGGTTCAATTCCAAAAGGAGCGCCAGTAACGCGTCAGACTTACACGGAAGAGCCAATCACGCAAACCATCAACGCGTCTTTCGAAGATCCAAACATCCAGATTCCAATGGTGGTTGCTGCTTACCGCACACCTTCAATGAAAACACGTGATGCACGAGTTTTAGACCTCATTTCTACTATTCTTAGCGATGGAAAATCGTCTCGCTTGTACAAGAAAATTGTAGACGATCAGAAAAAAGCACTTCAAGTAGGCGCTTTTAACTACAGCCAAGAAGACTACGGAACATATATCCTTTACGGTTTGCCACAAGCTCCTGCAACAAGCGAGGATTTACTCGCCGAAGTTGATGCTGAAATCGTGAAACTGCAAACAGAACTTATTTCTGAAAAAGAATACCAAAAACTCATGAACAAGTATGAAAACGACTACGTTAACAAAAATTCAAGCGTAGAAGGAATTGCCGATAATTTGGCAACATACTACATGCTTTACAAAGATGTTAACTTGATTAACACAGAAATCGAAATGTACCGCTCAATAACAAGAGAGGAAATCCGCGATATCGCTAAAAAGTATTTAAACCCAAATCAGCGTTTGGTTTTAAACTATGTACCAGCTAAAGATAAAGCACAAAACTAACAGCATCATGAAAAAGACATTTTTATTAATAGCCGGCTTGTTTTTCACGGTACTTATGCAAGCACAAAACTTCCCACAACCGAAACCAGGTCCATCACCTGCCATTAAAATCGGAAAACCTGAAACCTTCGAACTTAAAAACGGTTTGAAAGTGTTGGTTGTAGAAAATCACAAATTACCACGTGTATCGTTCAATTTAAGTATCGACATTGCTCCTTACGCGGAAGGCGACAAAAAGGGCGTTTCAGATATGTTAAGCGCTTTGATGGGAACAGGTACAACTAAAACCTCTAAAGACGCGTTTAACGAAGAAGTTGATTTCTTAGGCGCAAACATCAACTTGTACTCAGGTGGTGCTTCTGCATACGCGCTTTCTAAATACTCAGGTCGTGTTTTAGAACTTATGGCAGAAGGCGCTTTAATGCCAAAATTCACGCAAGAAGAATTCGACAAGCAAAAAGAGAAATTGATCGAAGGCTTGAAAAGCGACGAGAAAAGCGTACCTGCTACGGCTTCACGCGTGAATTCAGTACTTACATTCGGAAAAAATCATCCAAACGGCGAATACCTTTCTGAAGCAACGCTTAACAACGTAACGCTTCAAGATGTCATCAACAACTACAATACGTATTACGTTCCCGGAAACGCATACCTCGTTATTGTTGGCGATGTTAAAGTGAAAGAAGTTAAGAAAATGGTTGAGAAGCTTTTCGGTGGCTGGAAAAAAGCTACAGCACCAAACGTTTCATACCCAGATCCAAAAGATGTTCAGTATACGCAAATCAACTTTGTTGACATGCCAAACGCGGTACAATCGGAAGTAGCACTCATCAATTTGTCTAACTTAAAAATGACAGATCCAGATTATTTTCCAGCAATTATCGCAAACCAAATTTTCGGCGGCGATTTCAACAGCTACATCAACATGAACTTACGTGAAGCGCACGGATGGACATACGGCGCTGGTTCAAACATTGGTGCCGGAAAATACATCAGCAGCTTTGAAGCTTCTACACAAGTGCGCAATACTGTAACCGATTCAACAGTAGTTGAGATGCTTAAAGAATTGAAGAGAATCCGTACTGAAGACGTTACCGAAGAAATGTTAAATAACGTAAAAGCAGGTTATATTGGTCGTTTTGTAATGAACATCCAAAAACCTCAAACTATTGCATCTTTTGCATTGCGTACACGTACACAAAATTTACCAGCCGATTTCTACGAAAATTACATCAAAAGCATTCAAGCAGTAACTGTTGCAGATGTAAAACGCGCAGCAAACAAATATTTCTCATACGACAACGCTCGTTTGGTGATTGTTGGTAAAGGAAGTGATGTTTTACCAGCTCTCGAAAAACTGAAAATGCCAATTCTCTATTTCGACAAATACGGAAATCCTGTGGAGAAACCTGCCGCGAAAAAAGAAATTCCTGCGGGTGTAACAGCTAAAACAGTTTTAGCTAAATATATCGACGCTATCGGAGGTCAAAAAGCAGTTTCTGCCGTAAAATCAATTGCAGTTGCGGGTAGCGGATCTGCTCAAGGAATGACTCTAGGCTACTTTAAAAAAGCAACTACTGCTGGAAAATCTCTTGAAGGTTTAAGTGTTATGGGACAACAGATGAAGAAGGTATTCGACGGAAAGACCGGATACCAGTCTCAAGGACCACAAAAAATGCCAATGGAAGCCGACGAAATCGCAAGCATGAAATATTACGCACAGCCCTTCCCAGAATTAACTTTGGCAAACAATCCAGACGTTAAATTGGTAGGCGTTGAAAACGTAAATGGTTCTGATGCATACGTAATTCAAGACGGTGATACTAAATTGTTCTACGACATGACTACCGGACTAAAAGTTATGGAAAGTAATGAGGTAGATGCAGGCGGTCAAAAAATGACGGTTAGCTCGCCATTCAGCGATTACCGCGATGTGAAAGGCGTGAAATTCCCTTTCAAAACGGCAATCAATGTAGGTATTGAAATCGATATCACGATCAGTGAAGTGAAAATCAACGAAGGTGTAACCGACGCTGATTTCCAATAAATCAATCACAACTCATTCCAAAAGGCTGTTCGTTTCGGACAGCCTTTTTTATTGCCATTCAATAAAATCCGCTGTGCCGCGTTTCTTTATATTTGCAGTCCATTCCAATTGTATGAGAATTCTATTCTATTTGTTGCTCGTTCCTTTTTTCTGCTCATTCGCTCAAAACAACAGCAGATGGACCGGCTATTTTTCCTATAACGAAATTATAGACGTTGCGCAAACCGATTCTCGCGTAACTGCTGCCTCAACAAATGCACTCTTTACTCGAAACTTAATAACCGGTGATGTTAGCACTTCAAATACTATAGACGGACTTCCCAGCGAAACCATAACAGCCGTATATAAAAGTGCATCACAAAACAAAACACTTATCGGCTATCAAAGCGGACTGATCGTTGTTATTAACGATGCCGATCGCTCCATCACCACCATTGTTGATATCGTCAACAAACAGTTGCCGCCGAACATCAAGCGAATCAATCATTTTGAAGAAACCGAAATTGGCGTTTTAATAAGCTGCGATTTCGGAATCGCGCAGTTTAATCTACAAACTTTACAGTTCGGCGATACCTATTTTATAGGTGCTGCAAATCCCGAAATTGCAGTAAAACAAACTACAACCTTTAACGGAGAAATTTATGCAGCTACCGTCGAAGGCATAAAAAAAGCACTTATCACCAACCCAAACTTAATCGACGCACTGCAATGGCAAACCGTACAAAGCGGTAATTTCGACGCTGTAGTTGCATTCGAAAATTTATTGTACATCGGTTTGGCAAATGGACAGGTTTTGCGATCTTCAAATGGAACAAGTTTTCAGAACTTCACGCAGTTAAGTCCAAACCTAATTGATTTAAGAAGCGCTAATGGAAATCTTATTGCCGTATCTGAAACTACAACCCGTATTTTCAACGAGAACGGAACATTAGTACGAGAGCTCTCCGCAGCAGAAGTAAACTCCAACAACATACGTTTTACTTGTGCAACCGTCGTTAACAATACCGTTTTTATCGGAACCAATACACAAGGACTACTTGCTGGCGCTTTAAATGCAGCTTCATTTCCTTCAATCAGCCCGAGCGGACCGCTCCAAAACAACGTTTTTGCCCTGGCAACCTTATCTACCGGATTTTGGGCCGTATACGGTTCTTACGGCGAAAATCTTGACCCAAATCCGCTAAAATTCTTCGGCGTAAGTAAATACAACAGCGAAACTGGTTGGCTAAATATTCCGAACAGTGAACTAAATGTACCTTCAATTGTTCGCGTAACTGTAAACCCAACCAACGAAAATGAAGTTTTTATGTCGTCGTACTACAACGGCCTATTGCGATTTGAAAACGACGAGCTAGTAGAAATTTTTAATCGTACAAATACCGGAACTACGGGTCTAGAAACCATTTTCCCGACCGATCCACCAACCGAAAATATTCGCGTCGAACAAGCCGCTTTTGATTCTCAAGGAAATCTGTGGCTTACCAATGCTATTGTTAGGAGTCCGCTTAAAGTAAAACGAGCAAACGGCTCTTGGCAATCCTATAATATGGAAGCTATTTTAACAGAGTGGACCGACACGCGCTTTATGCGTTTGGCAATCGATAGAAACAATACCAAGTGGATGTGCACGCGTTCAGACGGTTTGGTTGGCTTCAACGAAACAGCAAATCCGCAGTTTAGAAGAATTTCAGAAGGCGAAGGAAACGGAAACTTACCGGCTAATCGCGTACAAACCGTTGCCATCGATAAACGCAATCAACTTTGGATCGGAACCCGCGAAGGATTACGCGTAATAGGCGCCGATCGGTTTTTAGATCCCGACAGCGACTTGCGTTCCAACCCCATTATCATCGAAGAAGAAGGTCTGGCACAAGAACTTCTCAACGACCAGTGGATCACCGATATCGTCGTAGATGGCGCCAATAACAAATGGATCGGCACACTCGACGCAGGCGTGTTTCAAGTCTCTGCCGACGGGCAACAAACCTTGCAACGATTCACCACCGATAATTCGCCGCTGCCGAGCAACGAAATAAACGATATTGATATCAACTCGGTTACCGGAGAAGTTTTCTTTGCAACCACCGGCGGCTTGGTTTCCTACCGCGGAAATGCTATCGATGCCAGCGACGACCTGCGCGATGTTTTCGTCTATCCAAATCCGGTTCGACCAAATTATACCGGAACTGTGAAAGTTAGCGGACTTACCGACAGCGCCAACGTAAAGATAACCGACATCACCGGCAGTCTCGTTTTTGAAGCCATATCCACCGGCGGAACAATCGAATGGGATACCACCGCTTTCGGAAAATACCGCGTGGCATCGGGTGTGTACATGATTTTTATCTCTACCGAAGACGGCGCCGAAACCACCGTGAAAAAAGTAATGATTGTTCGCTAAATGATTCCAGGAAAAGCACTCGTACTTTCAGCGGTTCGCTACCAAGAAAAATCGCTGGTAGTTAGCTGCTTTACCGCAGAAATCGGACGAAAGAGTTTCTTTGTTCGCGACGCTTTTAGCGGAAAAGCCAACAAATTCAAAAGCTCGTATTTTGAGCCGCTTACCCAACTCGAAATCGTTGCTACTAACAAGCAAAAAGGAACGCTCGAATACTTTAAAGAAGTAAAACTTCACTACGCGTATCAACAAATTCCGCATCATTTCGTAAAACGAAGCTTGGCACTTTTTTTAGCCGAAATTCTAAATCAAGTTATTAAGGAAGAAGAAGCTAACGACACGCTGTTTGCCTTTTTGGAAAACAGCTTGTTGATTTTAGATGAAACCGCAGAAACAGCCATATTTCCATTGCAGTTCTTGCTGAACCTGAGTTCGTACTTGGGCTTTTATCCCGATTTTTCTGCAGAAGCAAGCTTTTTCGATTTAAAATACGGCGTTTTTCAAGACCACGAATCCGATTACACACTTAGCGAAAGTGAATCTCAGCTTTTTCGTAATCTCGGCTTAGGAAACAGCAACAACTTTACAAAACTCGAACGCCGCGCGGTATTGAACAGCATACTCGAATTTTACGCACATCATATCGACCACTTTAAACGCCCAAAATCGCTAGACGTTTTGGCTGAGTTGTTCGGGTAAGGATTGTTCAAAGAATTAAAAAAAGCCAAAAAATTAAAAAAAGCGAAAAAAAGGAAAAGAATGGAAAAAGCGCAAAAACGCTTTGCGAACTTTGCGTAAAGCTTTGCGTTCTTTGCGGTTAAAGCAACCATTTATGTGAACAAGTGTTTGCTTATCGTATTGTGGTTCAACACTCGAGAGGATTCGCGCGGCAGCGAAATACGAAACCTAAATTCATCGATCCCGATAGCAATCGGGACTAGCTTCCAAAAAGCTTCTAAAATGAGCACAATGTTTCACAAAGTTTTTCACAAAGTACGCAATGTTACCTTCGATACCTAAAGCACTTGACCTTTTTTAGCTCGCAGAAAACACCGAAGTTCACAGAATTTTACGGAGTACTGAACCGTTGAGGAAAACACAGAACGTGTCATTATCAAAAAATTGCAGCTGCTTTCGACAAACTGTCTAAAACCTGCACAAGCAAAGACGATTCGCGGGTTCGGGTGGTAAAACGATACGTAAAGTGGTGAATTTATCGTGTCTAGCTTCTCGTGTCTAGCTTCTAGCTTCCCAAAAAGCCTCTAAAAAAGGAGCACAATGTTCCACAAAGTTTTTCACAAAGTACACCATGTTTGCCTACGACACCCTTAAGTAAAGACGATTCGCGAGTTCGGGTAGTAAAACGATACGTAAAGTGGAGAACTCATTGAAGTCTTTATACTTAATACTCCCATCCTAATACTTGAAAACAGCTTTGCGAACTTTGCGTAAAGCTTTGCGTTCTTTGCGGTTAAAGCAACCATTTATGTGAACAAGTGTTTGCTTATCGTATTGTGGTTCACCACTCGAGAGGATTCGCGCGGCAGCGAAATACGAAACCTAAATTCATCGATCCCGATAGCAATCGGGACTAGCTTCCAAAAAGCTTCTAAAAGGAGCACAATGTTCCACAAAGTTTTTCACAAAGTACGCAATGTTACCTTCGACGCATAAAGCACTTGACCTTTTTTAGCTCGCAGAAAACACCGAAGTTCACAGAATTTTACGGAATACTGAACCGTTGAGGAAAACACAGAACGTGTCATTATCAAAAAATTGCAGCTGCTTTCGACAAACTGTCTAAAACCCGCTCAAGCAAAGACGATTCGCGGGTTCGGGTGGTAAAACGATACGTAAAGTGGTGAATTTATCGTGTCTAGCTTCTCGTGTCTAGCTTCTAGCTTCCCAAAAAGCCTCTAAAAAAGGAGCGCAATCTTCCACAAAGTCCTATGCCACACGCTTAAGCAAAGACAATACGTAGAGTACTAAACAATAAAAAACGGTTAACGTCTAGTAGAATTGACAACGATTGCCGCAGCCGCGATTGCAGCAAATTAGCCGCTGCTGAAAAACGCTCTGCAAGTGCCAAATGCAGCCTGCGACCCACAGAAGCGGGTTGCGTTTGTGCCACTTGCCGGCGTTTGAGGTGGCGCTAATGCGGAAAGCGCGAAATGCTGCCCAAAAAACAATCAAAACCTTTTAAATCGTCGGACAAGCGGTTGCAAAAATCCTTACTTTCGCAAATTATTTTTATTTACGGGAGATGAGCAAGAATTTTGCTGTTTACGAAGGACTTAACCTAACCGAAATTGCCGAGCAGACGCTGGAATTCTGGAAATCGGAAGCGGTTTTTGAAAAGAGTGTAACCCATAGAAACGGAGCGCAACCTTATGTGTTTTTTGAAGGTCCGCCGAGCGCCAACGGCCTGCCGGGAATTCACCACGTGATGTCGCGCGCATTGAAAGATATTTTTTGCCGCTACCAAACCCAAAAAGGCAAGCAAGTAGAGCGTAAAGCCGGCTGGGACACACACGGATTGCCCGTAGAATTGGGAACCGAAAAAGAACTCGGCATCACGAAAGAAGATATTGGAAAATCGATTTCCATTGAAGAATACAACGAAGCGTGTAAACGCACTGTGATGCGCTATACCGACGTGTGGAATTCGCTTACCGAAAAAATGGGCTATTGGGTAGATATGGAAAACCCATACGTAACCTACGAACCCAAATACATGGAATCGGTTTGGTGGTTGCTCAAACAAATTTACGATAAAGGCCTCATTTACAAAGGCTACACCATACAGCCGTACTCGCCAAAAGCAGGAACCGGACTCAGCTCGCACGAAGTAAACCAACCGGGAAGTTATCGCGATGTTACCGATACAACCGTTGTGGCGCAGTTTAAAGCCTTGCCCGAAACACTGCCAGCCGCCTTTCAAGGATTTGGCGATGTGTATTTCTTGGCCTGGACCACCACGCCGTGGACGCTTCCGAGCAATACCGCACTTACCGTCGGGCCAAAAATCAGTTACGTACTGGTTGAAACCTACAATTTATACACATTCGAGAAAATTGTGGTGGTTTTAGCAGAAAACCTTATTGGAAAGCAATTGGGTAAGAATTTTACTGAAACCGACGAAGCCGGAATAGCCGCATACGAAGCCGGTGCGAAAGTTATTCCGTACCGAATTTTAGCAAAACTAACTGGTGCCGAATTAGTTGGCGTGCGTTACGAACAGTTGTTGCAATATGCTTTGCCAGCAGAAAATCCGGAAAATGCGTTTCGCGTTATTTCGGGCGATTTCGTAACCACCGAAGACGGTACCGGAATTGTACATACGGCGCCTACGTTTGGTGCCGATGATGCCAAGGCCGCCAAAGAAGCCAAACCTGAAGTACCACCTATGTTGGTGCACGACGACTTTGGCAATTTAGTGCCCTTGGTAGATTTACAAGGCCGTTTTACCAAGCATGTGGGTCCGTTTGCCGGGAAATATGTTAAAAACGAATATTACGACGATGCCGACCGTCCGGAACGCAGCGTAGATGTTGAAATTGCGATACTGCTGAAGGAGCAAAATCGCGCTTTCAAAGTAGAAAAGTACGTGCACAGTTATCCGCATTCGTGGCGTACCGACGAACCGCTACTGTATTATCCGCTCGATTCGTGGTTTATAAAAATGACCGAGGTTAAAGAACGGATGTTCGACCTAAACGAAACCATTAACTGGAAACCGAAAGCAACCGGAGAAGGTCGTTTTGGAAACTGGCTCAAAAACGCAAACGATTGGAACCTGTCGCGTTCGCGCTATTGGGGAATTCCGTTGCCTATTTGGCGCACAGACGATGGTAGCGAGGTAAAAGTAATAGGAAGCGTTGCCGAACTCGTTGCCGAAGTGCAGCGCGCAATCGATGCAGGCGTAATGACTGCACAGCCGTTCGAAGGTTTTGTGCCCAACGATTTCTCTGAAGAGAATTACGCAAAAGTAGATTTACATAAAAATGTTGTCGACCGTATTGTATTGGTTTCGGATTCGGGCAAAGCAATGAAACGCGAAGCCGATTTGATTGACGTTTGGTTTGATTCGGGAGCCATGCCTTATGCACAATGGCATTATCCGTTTGAAAATAAAGAGAAGATCGATGGAAATAAATCGTTTCCAGCCGATTTCATCGCGGAGGGTGTCGATCAGACCCGCGGTTGGTTTTACACCTTACACGCCATCGGAACTTTGGTTTTCGATTCGGTTGCCTACAAAAATGTGGTATCGAACGGTTTGGTTTTAGATAAGAATGGCCAGAAAATGTCGAAACGTTTAGGCAATGCTGTCGATCCGTTTTTGACGATACAAGAACACGGTCCGGATGCGACGCGTTGGTACATGATTTCGAATGCGAATCCGTGGGATAATTTAAAATTCGATGCGGATGGCATTACCGAAGTGCGTCGCAAATTTTTTGGAACCTTATTTAATACGTATTCGTTTTTTGCTTTGTACGCCAATATCGATGGTTTTGCTTACGCAGAAGAAAACGTGCCATTAGCGGAACGTCCGGAAATTGATCGTTGGATCTTATCGGAATTGCATACCCTCATTGCCGAAGTAGATCGGGCTTACGCGGATTACGAACCGACGAAAGCGGCGCGTTTGATTTCGGATTTTGTGCAAGAAAACTTATCGAATTGGTACGTGCGTTTGTGCCGCCGCCGATTCTGGAAAGGCGAATACGCTACCGATAAAATTGCTGCGTATCAAACGCTGTACGATTGTTTGCTAACCGTAACCCAACTGATGGCACCGATAGCACCGTTTTTTAGCGATGCTTTGTACCGCAACTTAACGGCAAACGTTGCGCAGTTGAAACAAATTAGTGTGCACTTAACCGATTTTCCGGTGAGCGTTGAAAAGTTTGTTGATAAATCGCTTGAAGCGAAAATGGCGAAGGCGCAAACCATTTCGTCGTTGGTACTTTCGCTGCGTAAGAAAGAGATGATCAAAGTGCGTCAGCCCTTGCAAAAGCTGATGATTCCGATCACAGATGCGGCACAAAAAGCACAAATTGAAGCGGTTTCAGACCTGATAAAAGCAGAGGTAAATGTAAAGGAAATCCTACTTTTAGAGGATGCATCCGACATCTTAATCAAGCAAATTAAGCCGAATTTCAAGACTTTAGGGCCGAAGTTTGGTAAGGATATGAATTTGATAGTCAAAGAGATACAAAAATTCGATGCACAAAAAATTGCTCAAATCGAAAAAGAGGGTTCTCTGACGCTTGATTTATCGGGAAATTCAATAATTTTAACACTAGATGATGTTGAGATTCTGTCTCAGGATATCGAAGGTTGGTTGGTAGCTTCCGACAAGGGAACTACGGTAGCACTCGATATTACGATCTCCGAAAGTTTGAAACAAGAAGGTATTGCACGCGAATTGGTGAATCGAATCCAAAATCTGAGAAAAGACAGTGGATTTGAAGTTACCGACAAAATTTCGGTACAGCTTTTGTTACATGAAGAGCTGGAAGCAGCTGTGGAAGCAAACAAAGGGTACATACAAACGGAAACCTTAAGCAAGTCGATTACATTTGTTTCGGAACTAAACGGTGGAACTGAAATAGAATTTGATCACATCAAAACACAGATATTAATTTCTAAATAGATAGAAAATGGTAGAAGAAGTAGTAAGATATTCAGATGCAGATCTTGCGGAATTTAAAGAAATTATCGTGAAGAAAATTCAGAAGGCTCAGGCTGATTTAGATTTGATCAAGAGTGCGTACATGAACGACTTAAACAACGGTACAGACGATACATCGCCCACTTTTAAAGCTTTCGAAGAAGGTTCTGAAACCATGTCGAAAGAAGCAAACTCGCAGTTAGCGATTCGGCAGGAAAAGTTTATTCGCGATTTGAAGAATGCGCTTTTCCGTGTGGAAAACAAAACCTACGGCGTTTGTAAAGTAACGGGCAAGTTAATCAGTAAAGAACGTTTGAAAATCGTTCCGCACGCCACAATGAGTATCGAAGCTAAAAACATGCAACGATAGTTGATTTGTTATTGATTTATAAGATTATAAAATCCGTTTCGTAACATGAAGCGGATTTTTTTTGCTTTATGGAAACGGCTTTTGTGCACGATTTTCCCGCGTGAAGGACTGTAGTGAAAAGCGTTTGCAGTGGATTGGGACAAGCGGCGCGGTTGCGCGGGCGACCAGCGGAAGCCCGAGCCGCCGCAGCCGCTTGCACAATGCACAAAAGCCATGAAACCTGAACTCGATTAAAAATCTTTATCAGATCGCTGTTAAACAAAACCTTAAGATTAAGACAGAACAAGAACTATTTAAATGGCTCTCGCTAAACATTTAAACGGTCGCTTACTTTGTTGCATTAATTTGCGATACTACAGTATCCCAAATGAATGCGCCTTGTAATCAACCATTTAAATATTTTCTGATTTCAATTTTTATATCGCGTTCAGGTTTGCAGCGAAAGGCCTGACCGGCGGCTTTTTGCGGCAGTGCCATCGGCCGAACGGAAAAAGCTGCAGGGCACGCCCAAAAAACAAGCAAATAAAGACCGCTCAAGAGTTGCATTAGAATTTAACCGATGAGTTAAAGTTTTATATATTTGAAAATCAGACACTTTTATTGAGTGTCGGAAAATTGGAGCTGTATCTCAAATGAGGTATAAAATTTAACATAATTGCAGTAGGGTAACACGAGACTAAGTTGTCTATGTAAGGACAAGAAATACGATTACAATGAAAAAAATGAGAATTTTAGTTTTTTGCATGGCTTTTTTAGCGACGATAACTACTTCTTGTGGTGATAAGGACGCTATTGAAAATAAAGTAGATACGCAAAATAGTACTGCGTTACGCCTTGCGCTCAATGAAATAAAAAGAGCAAACTCAGCTTCAGGAAGGGCGCCAATTTCGAGCGATACGTATGATTTTGATTTTGTTTATCCGATTAATGTTTCCTTTAACAATGGAACAACATTAACGGTTTTTTCCACGGCAGGTTTGCTCAGTGTTTTATCTGACGAAAACAGCGATTTATATATTTCGGAAATTTCTTTTCCCTTTCAATTAGTCACTGGTCCTGCAGGCTCGACAACAACGGTAGCGAATGAGACTGAGTTTTGGACAACAATTGAAGAACAGGAAATTGCAACGATAGATAATTATGTTTTTAGTTCTTCGTGTTTTGAAATGGTTTATCCGTTGTCGATTGTAACTGCGAATGGCCAAACGGTTTCCCTTGCTAGCCAGCAAGCCTTGTATGATTTGTTTACGAATCCGACGCAAAACAACATTGTTTACGATTTTGTTTATCCGTTTTCTGTGATTTCTGGCAATCAAACCATCGAAATTAATAATGTTTACGAGTATAACGAATTGAATCTTGCATGTAATCCGGATGGAATTTGCCCTTGTCCGACGGTGTATGAGCCTGTATGTGTACAAACGAGTACGGGTCAGATACAATTGTATCCGAATGCTTGTACTGCCTATTGTGAGGGTTACACAGATTCGGACTTTGTAGTTTGCGACGGAAACAATGCTATTAATTCATATTTGGGAATTTGTTTCAACATACAGTATCCGATTCAAGTATCGGTTGGTGCGGCGATAGAAAATGTAAACACGGACAGTCAATTGCTGGGTCTGTTAAATGATCCGGCAAGTAACGCTTCGATCGTTTATCCGATAAATATTGAGATTTTACAGAATGGAAGTGTCATTGAAATGCCCGATGCTGCGATTTTATCTGTGACCGTTAATTCGCTTTGTAATTAAGATCTAATAGAATCGATTTTGACTCTTTGTTCGCAAAAATGTTAAATTATTATTTAGAAGAATGACGTTATCTAAAGACGGTGCTGCCGACTGTTTGTGCGAAGAAGCTGTGTTTAAATCGGTTTTTGAATTAAATTTTAAAGCTGTTCGAAATTTTCTCGCATACAGATATAAGAATAGCGAAAGTGCCGATGACATGGCGCAAAATGCTTTTGTTATTTTGTGGGAAAATTGCGGTTCAATAAAACCGGTACAAGCCAAGCAGTTTTTGTTTACAACTGCTATTCGATTATCTCTTAATGTTATCAAACACAATAAGGTAGTTAGCAATTTTGAATTACAGTCGCGCCCAAAAAATGCAAATTCAGAGTCGCCCGAATTTCTTTTAGAAGAGGCAGAGTTAAAAAAACAGCTAGAAAAGGCAATTAGTGCGTTGCCTGAAAAGCAGCGAGAAGTATTTATAATGAGTAGGTTTGAAGACTTAACATACAATGAAATAGCTACAGTCCTAGGCGTGTCGGTAAAAGCGGTTGAAAAGCGCATGCATTTGGCATTACAATCTATTCGAAAAATACTGGCTGCAGTTTAGGTTTCTAAAAAAAGTACACAATGAATAAGGAGAATAAACATTATTTAGCCGATTGGATGGCTAATAAAATAACCGACGACGAATTAAAGCGGTTGGTTACCGAGGACGAATTCTTGCAGTTTAAAAAATTGCGAAATGATCTTGAGAAGTTTGAAACTAAGACGCCCGATCTAGAATTCAATTTCAACAAGATAAAGGAGAAAATGGCTCACAAGGAAACCGTAAAAACCAAAAGCACTAAAGTGATTCGTTTAGTACAACTTACGGCTATTGCAGCTAGTTTACTATTGGCATTTGGTCTTTTTCAAACGTTTTATTTTTCTAATAAAGTAACTTCAGACTACGGAGTTACGAAAACGGTTCAACTTAAAGATCAATCTAAAGTAACCTTAAATGCAAAATCAGAGCTTTCGTATCCTAATCAATTTGAATGGAATAGAACTTTGAAATTGAAAGGAGAAGCGTATTTTGAAGTGCGTAAAGGAAGTACGTTTACCGTTGAGACCGCTCAAGGAACGGTAACTGTTTTAGGAACAAAGTTTAATGTAATCGTAGAAGAAGATTTTTTTGAAGTGCATTGTTACGAAGGTAAAGTGTTAGTTGTATCAGGGGACAAACAATTTGTTTTAACAAAGGACAAATCGGTTCGAAGTGTTCGCCGGGCATTTACTCTTAACGAATCGTACGTTAGTCCGCTACCCACTTGGATGAATCGCGAATCTTCTTTTGTAAATGTGCCGTTTGATGTCGTTATTCAAAAATTCATGGCGCAATACAACAAAAAGGTTGATTATCCGCCCGCATTCAAAAGTGTAAAATTTACAGGCACGTTTTCTAATTCAAACATTGAAACTGCTGTTAAATCTATAGCCATTCCGCTACAGGCAAATTATTCAATTCGTGCTGAAAAAATTGTTTTATTTGAATGAGAAAATTGGTGCGCATCGTTTTGCTGCTGTTGCTTTGGCAAAACTGTTTGTCGCAAAAAGTACCTAAGCGGGAGCTTTTTCTGCAGACAGATTCCTTAGAAAAAATTGTGCTTGATGTTGAAGTAAAATTCAACATCAAGTTTTCTTTTGTAGCAACATTAGTTCAAAACTATCGTGTTTCTCTTCCTAAAAAGAAATATTCACTCGAGGAAATCATCGAAATTATTGAAACGCAAACCGATCTAAAAGTTGTTAAAATAGACGATCGATTTTATGCCATTGTACTCGATGAAATTGTTGATTCATCTTTAGTAAACAAACTAGAAGAAGTAATTGTAGAAGGTTTTGTTGTCAGTGGAATAAATAAAACAACCGAAAAATTTACTGTTTACAGTCAGAAACTAGCCGTCTTGCCCGGAACAATTGATGCTGATGTATTGTTGTCGTTACAGCATTTGCCGGGTGTTAAAAGTCCGAATGAAACAGCAAGTGGTTTACACGTTCGAGGCGGTACAGCCGATCAAAACTTGGTACTTTGGGACGGCATTCGCTTGTATCATCCTGGACATTTGTTTGGAATGATTTCGGGCATTAATTCTAGCTTGGTTCAGTCGATAGATTTTTACACAAAAGCTGTAAATCCGAAGTATGGCGAGCGTGTTTCGAGTATTATTGATATTAAATCGGCAACCAATATTACCGACAAAACAGAAATGAGTGCGGGTTTAAATGGTTTGAATGCAGATATTGATCTTAAAATACCGATTGTAAAGGAAAAATTAAGTGTGCAAATGGCTTCCCGAAAATCGATAACAGAGCGGTTTCAATCTCCAACATTTAGACAATTAGAGGATAAAGTTTTTCAGAACACTGTTTTCAATGATTTTAATAATCAGAATCAGTTCGAATTTCAAGATTTTGGGACCGTCATAAACTACAAACCTTCTGAACGTAGTGCTATTTCATTATCTGGAATCTACATTGGAAATAATTTGAATTACAATACGCTTCGAGCAAATTCGGTTTTGGAAAATCAGGAAATGAGCATTTCAAATTTTGGTTCCAGTTTCAAATGGTTTCAACGCTTCAGTGCACGCTTTAGTCAAGAAATTCTGGTACATCATTCGGTTTACGATTTTAGCTATAACAACAAGCAAACTTTTTCAACAGCTGATTTTGAGGCATACCGAAAATTGAATCGTGTTGTTGATTCAGGTTTGGAGGCAAATTTCAAGTACATTTTTAATTCCTTTATATATTTCGACTTTGGCTACCAGCTTGCCGGAAATGATGTATCGCACATTTTTAAAACTTCAACTCAAGATTTAGGTCTTGTTTTAAGTTTTCGACAAGCGTTTAATTTGAGTCATGTGGGTTATTCGATGATAAAAGTAAAGAAAGCTACATGGCAAATTCAATCAGGTATTCGATTTACAAATTATAGAAATTTGACCAATACCGTCGAGCCGCGTATATCTGTTCAAAAATCGATTTCCCGCAATTTTATCTTGCAATGTTCGTACGAAGAGCGAAGTCAGGTTTTAAGTCAGGTGCGCGAAAATACAGTCAACGATTTGAGTTTAGAGAATTATGTTTGGGCCATTTCCGACGATGGTAATTATCCGCTTCAAAGAAATAGCCAATCTACTTTAGGTGCCATTTACAAAAAGAACAATTGGGTGTTTGACTTGGATTTATACCACAAAAAAACGCGAGGTGTGACCGTTTCTTTGTTTGAATTTGCCAATCAGAATGTGTCGACTGTCTTCTCGGGCGAAGCGTTTACCAATGGAGTTGATGTTTTAATACAAAAGAAACGACCAACATGGAGCGCATGGATTACCTACACGTACCAAGATTCTAAGAATCGATTTTCGGGATTAAATAACAATGCCTTTTTTCCGATAAATTCAAATATTCAGCATGCCATTAGCTTTTCTTACTTTAAAAAAATCAATGATTTTTCGTTTACTGCACGTTGGTTTGCTCATTCTGGAAAAGCATTTAGTTCGATTAATGAGCAAACGCAAGTTATTTCTTTCAATTCTGAGAACTTATCACCGTACCATAGATTGGACTTGTCGGGCAGTTACGAGTTTCAGACATGGAAAAACACCACCTTTAAAGTAGGCTTTTCGGTTTATAATGTTTACAACAACAAAACGGTGATTAGTAAAGAATTTGAACGGCGATTTACCAACTTTTCCGATCTCACAGAGGGAAGATACGTTGTTCAGGACTTTAATTCTTTAGGAATAACGCCTAACATTTTTGTAAGAGTACTGCTTTAAATCGCGGCTAACTGCTGCGAAAAGATTTTTTTTGAAAAATCACTTCTGTGTGCCTTTTAGTTCGAATCATCTGATCAAATCTAGTTGTTGGGTGTTTCTGTGAACACATACGCTTTCCCAAAAATAAAATTCTTCTAAAAAACACTATGGATTGAGTAGGGTGATTTCTAATTGAGTTGTCTTATTAACAGTTAGAGCTCATATAAAAATTAGAAAGGGCGCATTTCAAATCTAACCGATGTTGTTTCTGTTGATTTTATTCGATGTTGTTTCCCTTCATTGGCTTTATAAAATTCGATTTTCCAACGTAAAAAAATAAGAATAGTAAATACTTGAGCAGGCACGTCTTCGGCTTTCTGCTTTTTAAAAATGTTATTACTGCCCAAAATTTTAAGTTTATGAAGAAGTTTTTTGTTTTAGTAGTATTATTGATTTGCCTTTGTGACGTTTTTGCGCAAAATCAAAACAACCAGTGGCGGTTTGGCTACAATAGTGGAATTGATTTTAACACTTCACCACCAAGCGCTGTTTCGACTAGCCAAATTTTTGCTACAGAAGGTATTGCATCTATTGCTGATGCTAATTCAGGCGCCTTATTGTTTTATACAGATGGCGTTACGGTATGGAATGCAAATAATGCCGTAATGCCGAACGGTACTGGTTTATTTGGCGGGGTTCCGGGCCAGCTTTCTTCTGCATGCGCTGCGGTGATTATACCTAAACCGTTCACTCCGAATGTATATTACGTAGTTACAAAAGATGAGCAAGGCGGAGGGAAAGGATTGTGTTACAGCACTGTGGACATGACACTTAATGGTGGTTTGGGCGATGTTGTTGCTAGTGAAAAAAATGTATTTCTGTATGAAACAGAAAGTGAAACGGTTCATGTTGTTCCTACAAACGATTTTAATGGCTATTGGATTATTACGTATGACTCGCCCGACGCAACGCTTGGAAGCCGATTTGTAGCAATTAAACTAGATCAATGCGGTTTTGCTTCGACACCCGTTTTCAGTAGTTTTCCAACTATTGAGACAGATACTGCTTACATGAAAGTTAATAAACAGTTTACTAAACTGGCAATTACCGCTCCAAATGGGAGTGATAGCAAAGTTCGTATGTTCGACTTCAATAATTCTACAGGAGTTTTAAGTAATTTGATTGAGTGGAACTACAACGGACCTTTGACTTACTTCTCTGGGGTTGAATTTTCGCCCGACGGAACAAAATTATACGTTTGCGGTGCGCTTTTTATTAAGCAGTTCGATGTTAGCACGGCAAATGGAGCGGCCATTGAAAGTTCAAGTTTTCAACTACCCTTTTTGCCCAGTTTCTCCCCTTTATCAAACTTGCAATTGGGTCCCGATAATAAAATATATGTCTCTAGCTCCAATGTTTCTGTAATTAATTTCCCTAATTTAAGCGGTGCAGCGTGCAATTATGTTGCTAATGCAATTCCAGAACAAGTAGGGCAAGCCATTTCAACATTTCCGCAATTAGTTAATTTAATAAATCCAAATCCGCCGGGAATTACAGCAAATTCAATTGTTTCCTCAGGAAATTGTTTGGGTTTTGCTTCAACATTCACATTACAAAATACAACAGGTGTTACAAGCGTAACTTGGGATTTTGGAGAACCCGCCTCTGGAGTTCAAAATACAGCTATAGGATTTAATGTACAACATTCTTATCTGTCAAGCGGCAACTTTTTGGTAACTGCTGTGGTTAGTTATGGCTGTGTAAACCAAACAATTACCGCGAGTATTTCTGTTAACGCCGCGACAGCAATTAGCGCAACGCCAAGAACAATTTGTCAGGGTTCTACCGCTGTAGAATTACCAACAATTTTTCCAAACTCGAACATCACTGGTACCTGGAATCCACCTCAAATTAATTCAAATGTTTCGGGTACCACAAACTACGTTTTTACTGTAAATCCGGGCCAATGTACAACTAGTTCTAGCGTAACGCTTGCTGTAACCGTTTTACAAGATATTGTTCCTACCTTTAACACTCCGGCGCCTTTTTGCGCAGGAAGCCAACCACCTGTTTTGCCCACTATTTCCACAAATGGCATCACCGGAACATGGTCTCCAGCAACTGTAAGCAATACTAGCAGCGGAACCTACACATTCACTCCTTCTACGGATGAATGTGCAGAAGTAACGTCATTAACAGTTTCAGTTACTCCAGCAGTTATTCCAACTTTTTCTTTTGAAACCACTATTTGTAGTACTACCGACGAAGTTCCAGGTTTACCATCCGTTTCCAACAACGGTATTTCGGGAATTTGGACACCTAGTGCCATAAATATAAATGCAGCTGCTGAGTACATTTTTACTCCAGATCAAGATCAATGCGCCGATTCAATAACTGTTGAAATTACTATTGAAAATTTGCAAGAAGCTACGGTGATTCAGGGATGCGACGGCGGATCTTATAAACTAAGTGTACAAGATCCGATTACCAATTATCAGTACGAGTGGTTTAACAATTCAAATACTTCTTTAGGAACAACAAGCGCTATAACAATTCAAAATTCTGGGGAATACTTCCTTGAAATATCCAACGGATTGTGTGAAACAACTATTCCGGTGACTGTGAATACGGTGTCTTGTAATGTACAAATTCCGAAAGGGATTTCGCCTAATGGCGATGGAGCAAATGATAGTTTTGATTTAAGCCAATTCAACGTTGCTCGACTGGAAGTGTTTAACAGGTATGGATTAAAGGTTTTTAGTGCAAACAACTATATCGATCAATGGAATGGCCAGAGTGATCAAGGTCATGACCTACCTACTGGAACCTATTTTTATCTTATTGATTTAGATTCTGGCGAAAGCAAAACGGGCTGGGTGTATATCAACAGATAACGAGAAATATTGCGATTTATAAAAAATTTCATAAGACAATTTTGCTATGAATAAGGTATTTATATGTTTAGTTATCTCATTGATGGGCTATTCAGCTTTGGCACAAAATCAAAATAACATTTGGAATTTTGGTTTGAATTGCAACATCAATTTCAACACAAATCCGCCGAGCTCTGTAGCTGGCAGTCAATTGGCAACTAATGAGGGAAGTGCTGTTATCGCAGATTCTCAAACGGGTGCTCTCTTGTTTTATACTGATGGTATTACTGTTTGGAATGCAAACAATCAGGTAATGCCTAACGGTAACGGATTATTAGGCGGTAACACAGGTGCTACCAATGTATCAAATCCCTATTCGTCGACTTCTGCGGCTGTAATTGTTCCGCGACCTTTTACGCCAAACATTTATTATATTTTCACTATCGACCAAGAAGATAGTACAAATGGTTTGTGTTACAGCGTAGTTGATATGACGTTGAATGGAGGATTGGGAGATGTAGTTGCAACACAGAAAAACATTCCACTTTTATCAACTACTTCAGAGAAATTACAAGCGGTACCCAATGCAAGCGGTTGCGGTTATTGGTTGATTACACACAACAATCCCGGGAATACTTTTTTTGCTTTTGCTATAACGCAAGAAGGTGTTTCGACAACACCAGTACAGAGCTCTTTAGGATCGTTTCAAACAAACGGTCGAGGACATATTAAGGTAAATCAACAGTTAACTAAGTTGGCAATGGGCAACTCTGCTTTTTCAGAACGAAAGATAGAATTGTTTGATTTTAATAATGAGACAGGTGTTATTTCAAATGTTATTTCTTGGTCATACTCCTTTCCATTTTCTGGAACTGATTTTGCTGGCTTAGAGTTTTCTCCAGATGGATCTAAATTATACGTTTCTAATTTTATAAGAATTCTTCAATACGATATTTCGCTTGGTTCTTCTACACTTATTGGTGCTTCGGGCATAGAAATTTCTAGTTCTGAACCAACTTTAACGCTTCCTGGAACCATGCAGTTAGCTCCTGATAACAAAATTTACATCAGTTCTACTCCTTTAGCGGTAATTAACAATCCAAACAGCAGCGGAGCGGCAAGCGGGTTGCAATTAAATCCGATTTCGGGATTTTTGGGAACTGTTAGATATGGTCTTCCCCAGAAAATTTATTCACTCCAACCCTCAGTTCCTACATTTAATCCAATTGCGCCAATTTGCGCAGGAGAGACATTAAATCCTCTACCTACAACTTCCCTTAATGGCATTTCCGGCTCATGGGCACCCGTACTGAACAACCTAGCAACAACAACGTATACATTTACGCCAAACGCAGGTTCTTGCGCTGATACAGCATCGTTGGAAATTGTTGTAAACTCGATTACCATTCCAAGTTTTGATCCGATTCCATCCTTTTGCGCAGGAACTACTCCACCTACTTTACCTACAACTTCATTAAATGGTATTCAAGGAACATGGACACCCGCAACGGTTAATAATACGGCTAGTGCTGATTATACATTTAACCCAAATTCGGGACAATGTGCTGCTTTTGTATCGTTATCAACGACTGTTTTAACTTGCGGAGATAATCAGATTTTGAATGATAATAGTTGTCAGTTTGAAGTTATTACATTCTCGCTTCAAGATACTGCCAACGTTTTAGCTGTTAGTTGGAATTTTGGTGATGAATCTAGTGGAGGAAGCAATCTTGCTAATGGCTTAATTGTGAGCCGACAGTATTTTTCATCGGGCGAATTTGTTGTAACTGCAACGGTAACTACAAATTCTGGTAGTTATGTTGTAGAAAAGGCAATTCAAATTTTGCCAGCTATTTCGCTTACTTTTAATGCTCCAATTGAACTAATTAACGGCTCGGTTGCACCTGCCTTACCTACAACATCCAATCAAGGTATACCAGGTACTTGGTCGCCAAATATCATTGACACTACCAGTAGCGGAAGTTATGTTTTTACGCCTTCCGTACCAGGATGCTATGTCGACAATCAAATTTTTATATCAATTGTTGAGTGTTTCACTCCTGCATTTAATATTCTACCGAACTTTTGCGAAAATACGCCTTCTCCCGCCTTGCCAACTACTTCTTTAAACGGAATAGTTGGTACTTGGTTGCCTAGTGTTGTTAGTAATACAGCTAGCGGTATCTATACTTTTACGCCTAACGCGGGACAAAATGCCTGTTCCGTTTCTCGTGAAATACAAGTTCTTTCAGGGCCACCTACTTTAACACTAACTTCAGCGCCACAAACGCTGAATCAAACAATTTGTGCTAATCAATCTATTGAAACGATAACTTTTGAGATTGGTGGCTCAGCAACTAATGCTTCTATAACCAATTTACCTAACGGGGTATTTGGCTCTGTGTCTGGAACTACTTTAACGATTTCAGGAATAGCAATTACTGATGCAGCAGTATTCAACTTTGTTATAACTACTATAGGAACTTGTACGGGTACGGTGGCCACAACTTCAGGTACTATTGAGGTTGTTGGCGGAGCAAATCCTGCATTTTCAATCCCAACGACTATCTGCTTTGGAGCAACGCCTCCGGTTTTGCCTACAACGTCTTTAAATGGTATAACAGGCACATGGTCGCCAGCTGTAATCAGTAGCTTGTCAACTGGCGTATATACATTTACTCCGAATGTTGGTACTTGTGCGTCGTCAAGTAGTTTACAAGTCACAATAAATGTAGTTACAACACCTGTAACGCCAACTTTTAATCCGATAGCACCTATTTGCATTGGTTCAACGCCACCTGTTCTTCAGACCACTTCGCTAAATGGAATTATAGGCTCTTGGTTGCCGGCTACCGTCAGTAATCTTACAACAGCAACTTACACATTTATCCCTGAAGTAGGTCAATGTGTTAGTACAAGCCCGGTTGAGTTAACCATAATTGTTGAATCTAGTATAGTGCCAACGTTTAACGATTTACCCGCTATTTGTGAAGGTTCAGTAGCACCTGTTCTTCCCACAACTTCATTAAATGGCATAACGGGAACTTGGATTCCATCAATTGTAAATAGTTTATCAACAAGCACTTATGTTTTCACGCCTGCTGCCGGACAATGTAGTTCTGTAATTCCGATTGAAATAACAGTTGTTGTAAACCCATCGATCGTTCCTGTTTTCAGTCCTATTTCACAGTCAATCTGCGCAAATAGCCCAGTTCCATCGTTGCCAACAACGTCTTTGAATGGAATCACGGGTACATGGTCGCCACCGATTATCAACAATATTTCATCTGGAAACTACACTTTTACACCAAGTACGGGCCAATGTGCGTCGACTAATTTGGTCACAATTTCTGTAGATGTAACGCCATTACTGACGCCATTGTTTGATGTAACGAACTCCATTTGTTTCGGAACGGCTGCTCCAATACTGCCAACAACATCATTGAACGGTATCGTAGGTTCATGGTCGCCCCCAACGGTAAGCAATTCGGCAACGGGCATTTATACCTTTATTCCGTCAAGCGGGCAATGTACTATTCCAGAAAATATTCAACTTACAATAAACGTAGAAACGCCAATAACGCCCGTGTTTGAAGCTATTCCGTCTTTTTGCTCGGGTTCAATAGCACCAATATTGCCAACAACATCTGTAAATGGTATTATAGGATCGTGGTCGCCGGCTGTTGTAAATAACACGGCTTCTGGTGTATATACTTTTACTGCATCTCCAGGACAATGCGTAGCAAACACTCAAGTACAAATTCAGATAGCTGTTAAGCCAATTGTGGAGCTAAATTTTCAGTCGATTGCTCCCTTTTGTGCAGGAACTACTGCACCGGTTTTACCAGTGACCTCGCTAAATGGCATTACTGGAACTTGGTCGCCAGCACAAATTAATAATCAAACTTCTGGCACTTATACTTTTACTGCCAATTCTTCTGCTAATTTCTGCTATCCAGATTTCACGTTAAATGTTTCCATTGTTCCTCAACAATTGCCTGATTTCGAAGATTTGGAATTATGTGAGAATCAAACAGATTATCAGCTCTCCAATGTATCTCCAAATGGTATAACGGGCGTATGGTCACCTTCTGTAATCGACTTTTCAAATGGAGGAAGTTACACTTTTGTTCCCAGTGCTTCGCAATGTTCAGCTTCACAAACGATTACTGTTACTATAAAGGAAAAAACGTTGCTAAATTTTAATATTGAAGTTAGTGAACCGTTTTCCGACAATCGTACAATAACGGCAGTACCCTTAAGTCCTGGAAATTTTCTATATCAACTTGATTCAGGTGAAATTCAAGAATCTAATGTTTTTGAAAATGTTACTTCAGGTTTTCACACCGTACGAATTATTGATGCCGAAGGTTGTTCTGATGACTTGATAATTGAAGATATTTTAGTGATCGATTATCCAAAGTTTTTCACTCCTAACGGAGATGGATTCAATGATTATTGGAACATTAATGCTTTGATTTTTCAACCCGAATCGAAAATCTTCATTTACGATAGATATGGAAAATTAATCACTCAAATTTTTCCTTTTGCTACGGGTTGGGATGGAACCTTTAATGGAAATGAACTTCCGTCGACTGATTATTGGTTTGTTGTGGAATTCGCTTACAACAATAAGAACAGACAATTCAGATCCCATTTTACCTTAAAACGATAATTTAAAATTTATTCAAATGAAAACATTAATTCCAATTTTCCTGATTTTTGCATTTCAGCTTTCTTTTTCTCAAGAAGAAGAATTTTCAAAAAATCAACTTATCGTAGAGTTTAAAGAAGATATAGAAGTTACCGAAAGAAACTTCAGTGATTTAAGTGAAGAATTGACACGGATTAACGACTCCCTAGGTTTAAGCCATTTTGAACGTATTGGTAACAAAAAACGCAATAAAACGTATTTGTTGCATTTTAACCAAAATGTTGATGTTATGTCTTTGGTAAGAATATACCTCAAAACGAATTTATTTGATTTCGTTGAACCTAATTTCGTTGTCAAAGGTCATGAAGCTTCGATGATAATTCCTAACGATGCGCTTTTTCAAAGCCGACAATGGTATCACTCGAATAACGGTACTTTTACTTTTTCACCGGCAACCGTTAATGCTGATATGGACACCGACTTAGCTTGGGATCTTACGCAAGGTGATCCGAATCTTATCGTAGCTGTTTTGGATACTGGGCTTAAGCTAGATCACCCTGAATTTGCCGGAAGAGTGATTTCAGGACCGGATTTTGTAAATATGGATGCTATCCCAACGGATGATCACGGCCATGGGACTAATGTAACTGGAGTTGCGTTAGCAAAAGGTAATAATGGAATTGGCTATGCAGGTATGAATTGGAATTCAAAAGTTCTAGTTTGTAAAGTTTTAGATAATAATAATTTAGGTTTTTATAGTAATATGATCAATGGCATCTATTATGCTGTTGACAATGGTGCTAAAGTTATTAACTTATCAGCAGGAGGCAATGCGCCGTCCGCGGCATTAGAAGCAGCCATTGCTTACGCGGCAAATAATAACGTTGCTTTTGTTGCATCGGTGGGAAATCAAAATTCAAGTAACATTCAGTATCCTGCGCGATATTCAAATGTAATTGCTGTTGGATCTACAGATTCTAATGATTCACGCTCAATTGCTTTTATTGGAAATGTAAATACGGGTAGCAATTTCGGTCCTGAAATAGACTTTGTGGCTCCAGGAAACTATATTTTTGGGTTGAGCCACCTTTCCGATACCAATTACAACATCGCTCGCGGCGGAACCTCACAGGCAGCTCCACAAGTTAGCGGATTGATTTCACTGCTCTTATCCGTGAAACCAACATTAACTATTTCTGAAGTTAGAGAAGTTTTAGAACAATCTTCGGAAGATCTCGTAGGAAATCCAGCTGAGGATACAAGTGGATTTGACCAATACTATGGTTTTGGAAGAATAAATGCCAATAATGCTCTTACTAACTCTTTACTATCGAATATCGATTTTGATAAAACACTACAAAATATATTCATAAGCCCTAATCCTATTGTAAACAACTCGTTTTCAATTGCAGGTTTAGCGAAAAACACAAATTATAATATTGAAATAGTTTCAGTCGATGGCAAAACAATCATGAAAAAAGAGAATGTCGCGATTGATGGTATTTTAACCTTTAATGATATTTCTTTAAATGCGGGGTTTTACATTGTAACTATTTATGACAGAATCAACAATCAATTTTATTCTAGAAAAATTTTAAAGAAATGATTTTTTTGAACTATTCATCTTTTATAATTAAGAAATTTCGCAAATGAAGAAACTCTGTTTAGCTGCTTTGATGCTTTTTGCTGTTGTCCCGGAATTTTGGGCGCAGCAAGACCCGCACTACACGCAGTACATGTATAACATGAACGTAATCAACCCGGCTTA
>NZ_JAIXYH010000032.1 GCF_027490375.1 Flavobacterium sp. | reverse complement strand
TTCGGGTTGCTGATCTTAAAAGCCTCCAACTCCTCAACAGTCGAAATAATAATCAAATCATTGTTTTTCTTTACATCGTCTGCGGTATCGGTAGTGTTACTCCCTCCACCACCAGCCTGGGTAAATTTAGAAGTTTCTCCCGGAACTACACGATCGCTGCGGCGGATAAAGTTACCGTTGCTGTCGTTCATCTCAGCGCCGTTGTTATCCAACATCTGCATACCCGCTCCCCCACTCGGATCGGTAAATACCACCGGGTTGCCGTTAAAACTACTGTACGGCGACTGGCTGTGGTGTATCACCGGATCTAAAACCACCCAACGCGCAATGGCTGGGTCGTAATCGCGGAGCGGCATGTCGTACATATCGTAGCCAAAATCACCCTGCCATTCTTGAGCGTTGTATTTGTACAACTTGTTTATTGGCAATTCGTAAGTCGTCTCGGTTTAAAAATTCAAACAAACTACTGCTCTAAAATCTCGACTGTAACCTTAAATGTTTCAAAAACACTTGACGCGTATTCTTTTGAACCAAATTTCAAAACAAACTTTCTATCCCAAAACAAAAGCTCTTCGCGCTCATCCAAGAACATGAGCAGTTTTAAAAAATCATTGTCAATTTCTTTCAATCTGCGACTCACCTGCTCGTCCAATTCTCCATTTTGTGCGGACAATACCTCGGCAATATCTGCTCTAATTTTAAAATCGTAATCAAACTCAAAGATGTTAGAATCATAACCCACGGTACATTCGCGCACTAAGTCTTCCCACGCTCCCAGTAAACTATAGATGTTGTTTAAATTACACATAAAAACTGCTAATTACTACCTAAAGATAAGCACTAACGATGTGTTTTGTTGTTCGCTTACTTTAAACTTTTTAAAAATGAATCCTAAATAAATCCACAAAACCCAAAATAATAATTTCTTATTTTCTAGCTATTGTAAATTAACCCTTTCAAAAATTGTCCTCGATCTTTATCAAAGAACGCAACTTCTTGAAATATAGCAGCATAAATATTAGTCCACAATCGTGTTTTTGGACGAATGTACTCCCACGGGCAATCCCTTTAACCGTAGATGATCTATCAATTTCTTCGCCGATTTCAATGCCAATTAAGAATATTCGTCACTTTTTAAAGTTTGGCGCGATTAGTTTCCGACACAAAAGTTCGTTTACTAATCTGCGTTTATCGTAAATCATAAATTCGTGCGATTTCTTTGCCAGCAATTCCCGCGCTTCGTTGCTAGTCCGGGTGGAAAACCGGTTTTTTACTTGAAGGGAAATTGTACCATTTTTCGCTTTTGTCGCAACGTCGGGAGACATTTGCGGAGTCTGCTGCGAGGGATAAGTGCTTTTCGAAGCTTATGTTTTGTTTACTATCTTCAATCTACTATTGCTTTAAAAACACTAATTAATACGGCTGCAACAAGTAACACTATAGTAGTTATATAGCCTATTTTACTCATGAGGTACGATGCATGCCGAATCCTCCAATCGTGTTCTGAAATGAGGATTGTTTCCCGCTCTTCTTCATACTTTGAACACCAGTAATGCGTAGCTCTGTTCATTATAATTAATAGCACAAATAAGGGAACTGTTTCGATAAAATTATTCATAATAACACTTTAATTTATAGGAAAGAGCAGACTTATTGCTTGAATCCCCCAGCCTTGGTAAGACTAACGCTTTTACAACTAAATGACAACTTGTTTGTAAGCTATTTACCGTAGAGTAATCTCCTAAAAAATAAAAATACTCAAAAGCTAATTAACACAAAAAAAATGGCAAACCATATAAAAATGAACTTCGAAACAAACCTCTACGCAAAAACAAAACTTTAAAAATTTAATGAAAATACAGTTTGAAAATGGCATCGCCGAAATTCTTAAATCTCTAAATTACAGTCTATTGGAGATCTTTAACAGATTTTAACTCGAGATGGTCAATACGATACTTTTTTGTCGCTTTATCAAAACTAGCACGATCTAAAGGTCCAAGCATATACTTTTCCGGAAAATATGTATAGTGCTTTTTTACTTTTACGATATAGTAATTAACCACACTTTCACCTCCGTAAGGATACTGACTCAACACGATGTAATCTGAATTATATCCATACGCTGCTATACTTCCTTCGATTACACCAACAGTTGTACCTTCGTCGTCGATTAGATAACTAAGATAAAAAGTATTACCGCGTCCTTCTCCAGTAGTTAAATAGTATCTGCCAATAATTTTCTTCTTAGAGTTATTATCGCACGCAAAAAAAACAGTAGCGAGAGCTAAAATCAGTAGAACTACTTTTCTTTTCATTTTTAATTATTTTTTTACTGGTTCACGCCAAATATATAGTTGCCATATTGCCTCCTACTCGAAATGTCGATCTTTTATAGTCAAGACCTATCCCATATAAAAACGACTTTACACTAGTTGTATTTGATAGTACAAACCAAAGAAATTTACCTGTAGGATTGAATATATCAATGCGACAACTACCCACAAATTGCTCGATTTGTTACACTTGTTACTTTAAGGTTCTTCCGATTTTTATACTTTTTATAATAAAACTCCCGAGCTTCCTCAACAGCATAAGCATTTCGCATCGAATCTGCTACTCGATCTTCGATATAATAAATTTTGTCTGCTCCCGTTCCTTTAACCCAATCAATGAACATGTTGCCCGCTGTGCCGAAATTTGAACCCCAGTCGCTAATTTTCTCAATAAATCGACCTACCTTTTTGAGTTTTGACGAAAATAACTTTTTAAAGTCTGTTGGAGGATCTTCTTCACCTCCATTTGCTCTGTCCAGCATCCCTTCCCAATCGCCGCCGGGATTTACTTCAGCCAATAACAGTTGTAAAAGAACATCGGGTGGTGGAAGTAGTGCACGCTGCTCGTCGGATAAACTGTTGATGGCGTTAACCATTTTTTGAACTGTACTCCCGCCGCCACCACCAGC
>NZ_JAIXYH010000072.1 GCF_027490375.1 Flavobacterium sp. | reverse complement strand
TTATTCGCTGCATTGATTGCCTATAATTTCAACGACAAAAAACCTTCCCTAAAGATGAACTTCGTTGACACAAAACAACTGTATTTACCATTGTAGTTATATCGAACTCACGTTATTTAGTATTAAGATTTAAGTATTAAGACTTCGATGAATTCACCATTTAACGTGTCGTTTTGCCCAACCGAACCCACGTATCGTAGGAGCCTGAGCGTGTCGAAGACTAATGGAGATTTTGTATTAAGATTTGAGTATTAAGACTTCGTTACGTTCGCTACTATACGTATCGTTTTGCCCAACCGAACCCGCGTATCGTCGGAGCCTGAGCTTGTCGAAGGCCAATCTCCCAATCTTTAAATCTTTAAATCTTTCAATCTCGAAATCTTTTAACTTGCCTAGCTTTCCCGCGCGAACGGGTGGAGTGGCATCCTTTTGGGCGTTACGAATTTCCACTAAAGTTTAGCCCAAAAGATACAGCGGAACACGTGACGGCGGTAAATAAATTGGGCGCAGCGACGAATTGTTTCGCCGGCGCGCCCAAATAATAAGCAGTATGTTTTTACTTCTTGCTAAACTTCACGGTCGATTCTTGGCCGCTAGCTAAAGTAAGCTGTGCCACATAATAACCTGCCGACCAGCTCGATACGGAAACCAACTGATTTTTTTGATAACTACCTTCGAACAGGAGTTTTCCATTCAAGTCGAATACTTTTAACTGTGCTGGAAAAGCTTGGTCGTTGGCATCGATTTGCAGAAAATCGGATGTCGGATTTGGAAGTATTTTAACATCGATAGCTTTATTTTCTTCGATGCTCAAAGCGCTGTCGATTACTCTAAAAATGGTTCCGCCGCCTGCAACGTAGAGGTTTTTATTAAGGTCTTCGCCAAAAGTAGTGTAGTAGTTTTCGTTGCCTGTTGTTCGCCAAGTAAGCGTTCCGTTTGCGTCGATGGTACCAATGCGCCCCGAACAATAGTCGGTGAAAAAATACAAACCTACAAAACTCGGATACTGCGTACCGCGATACACGTAGCCGCCCGTAATTGAGCATTCGTTGGTGTTGTTTGTTGACGGATAAACAGCCTCGGGAAAGGTGAGTGCACTTTGCGCAACGCAGCCACTGGTGTTGTATGCACTGTTTCCTTCGTAGCAACGCCAGCCGTAATTGAGACCGGCAACTGAGTACAACTCTTTATTGATTTCTTCGATGTTTTGCTGCCCAACGTCGGCAATCCATAAGTTACCGGTTTCGTAATCAAAGCAAAATTTCCAAGGGTTTCGCAAACCTGTAGCATAAATTTCGTCGCTGCCTGCAACACCCACAAACGGATTGTCGGACGGAATGGTGTAGGGAAGTGTGTCGACATTTATGCGCAGCATTTTACCGAGCAGCGAGTTGATGTTTTGGGCGTAATTACTCGGATCGCCGCCGCTACCGCCATCGCCCATGCCAATGTACAACATACCGTCTGGACCGAATTTTAAGGTACCGCCGTTGTGATTGCTAAATGGTTGGTCGATAGTGAGTACGATCTCGGCAGAGTTTGATAATGCTTGGTTTGGGTTATTCGGATTTACGGTGTACCGCGCAATAACGGTATCGCCCGAAGTGTTGGTGTAGTTGAGGAAGAAGTAGCCGTTAGTTGCATAATTTGGATGGAAAGCAATTCCTAGCAAACCACGTTCTCCACCAGTGGAAATTAGTGAAGCGATATTTAGGAAGTTTCCCGAAATGGCTGTTCCGTTGCTGTTTAATACACGGATGATTCCATTTTGTTGCACCACGAACAAACGGTCATCGCCGCAGTTGGCAATATCAACAATCGAGTTTAAGCCCGTTGCGAACTGCTGTACGCTCACGGTTTGTGCTTGAATTGTTGTTGCAAATACAAGTAAAAGAAGGTAAAGTTTTCGCATAGAATTGTTCTTTTTAGCGCATAAAGGTACAATTGAATGCCTCAATTTCAGAAAGTTTGATAGAATTTTAAGAAATTTAGCTTGCGAATCTTTAATTAGTCGAGCAGTAGTTGTCGGGCGATTTTTTGAGAAACGGATTTCTGACTTCCGTTTACGTCGAGCACCATCGATTCGTCGAAGGCTTCTTTTTCGAGAACTTGAATGCGACTTCCGAGTGTGAGTTGTTGTTTGTCGAGGTATTGAAGGAATGCCGCGGAGGAATCTTTTACGCCTACTAAATGTCCGCCGTCGCCTTCGGGTAGATCTGCCAAGACGCGTTGTTTGGTAAGCGTCATTTTTCCGGTTCGATCGGGTATGGCATCGCCGTGTGGATCGACAACCGGATTTCCGAGAAAATCGTCGAGTTTATTGATGAGTTCTTCGGATTGGATGTGTTCGAGTTGTTCGGCAATTTCGTGTACTTCATCCCAAGCAAACGCTAATTTATCGACTAAGAAAACTTCCCATAAACGGTGTTTTCTTACAATCATTCGTGCAGCATGAATGCCGGTTTCGCTTAAAGTTACGCCCTGATATTTTTTGTAAGCCACAAGTCCTTTTTCCGACAGTTTTTTAATCATATCGGTTGCCGACGATGCTTTGGTTTGCATTTTGTCGGCGATTGCATTTGTGGAAATCACCTGTAAATCGGCACTGAGGTGATAGATGACTTTCAAATAGTTTTCTTCGGAGAGCGTCATACATTAAGCGTTTACAATAAACAACGGAATTTTTAAACGATGTCGGAGCTTGTCTATTGTGGTTCCGAAAAGTAAATCTTTAAAGCCCGCATGTCCGTGCGTTCCCATAACAAGTAAGTCGAATTCGTGCTTGGCTACAAGTTCCGATAGCGCCAGATGAGGTTTTCCGTAACCTAAAAGCACATCGACGGTAATGTCTTTCTGTGCGAGTAATTTTTTGTAGTCGTCGAGTAGTTTTTTGTCGGCAGCCGATTCATGATCGGCAGTTTCCGAGCCGTACATCAACGCACCCACGGTTTCAACAACGTGAATTAAGGTGAAATGGGCGTTAGTTCCGGCTATTTTTAAGGCATGATTAATTGCAGCTTCATCGGATTTACTGAAATCGACAGCAATAGCCACTTTGTTTCGTGCCGCAATAGCAGCCGATTCAAACGTCAAATCCTGTAAGTGGGGAAGGTGTTTGTTTGTGGTTCGCGGACTTCGATACACCAACGGTCGAATGGCGATGTACAGCAGCAATAATAGAAATCCGGCTGCAAGCGGTACCACGGTAAGGTAGAGCCATGTCGGGTCGGTTGCACCTTGAATCCAAAGAGATATTTCTTCGAAAACTAGTTTTACGTTTAGCGAAACAATGATGATGGCGATAACCCAAGCGGCTATTCGCGTAGGTTTTGAAATCACAAATTCTTGCATCTTGGTGCGATCGCTCACGAAATGGATGAGCGGAATTATGGCGAATCCGAGCTGTAAACTCAAAACTACTTGGCTGAATATGAGCATTTTTCCCGTAACTTCTTCGCCAAAAACACTGATAACAATAAGCGCTGGAACGATGGCAATAAGTCTGGTGATGATTCTTCGCACCCAGGGCTGAATACGTAAGTTGAGATATCCTTCCATAATGATTTGCCCCGCGAGCGTTCCAGTTATCGTTGAACTTTGTCCGGCGGCAATTAAAGCAACGGCAAAAAGTATGGGAGCCCATTCGGTGCCTAGCAACGGTTCGAGAAAGCGATAAGCATCTTGAATTTCAGCTACTTCGAAATAACCATTTTTGTAGAAGGTGGTTGCTGCTAAGATTAGAATTGCCGCGTTTACAAAAAATGCGAGATTGAGCGCAATCGCCGAATCGATAAAGTTGTATTTCAACGCACGTTTGATGCCTTCTGAACTGCGATCGAATTTTCGAGTTTGCACCAAAGACGAGTGTAGGTATAAATTATGAGGCATAACCGTTGCACCGATGATTCCGATAGCAATATACAAGGCAGTTTCGTTCGGAATTCCTGGAATCAATCCGCGAATTACTTGACTAACGTCGGGTGCAGCAAAAATCATCTCGAATAAAAACGATAAGCCAATGATTCCCACCAAAGCAATAATAAAAGCTTCCATTTTTCGGATTCCTTTATGTATCAGGAAAAGCAGCAAAAACGTGTCGAGAACAGTAATAATCACGCCTTCGAATAAAGGTATACCAAATAGCAAATTTAAGCCGATAGCCATGCCTAAAACTTCTGCTAAATCGCAGGCTGCAATAGCTACTTCGGCGAGAAAATACAAAACGTAGTTTACAGGTTTCGAATAGGTTTCGCGAGAAGCTTGGGCTAAATCGCGTCGGGTTACAATGCCCAAACGAGCGCTTAAACTTTGTAACAATAAAGCCATGATGTTGCTCATCAGTAAAACCCACAGCAGCGAGTACCCAAATTGGCTGCCCCCAGCAATGTCGGTGGCCCAATTACCTGGATCCATATATCCAACACTAATCAGATACGCCGGACCGAAAAAAGCTAAAATACGCCGGTAAAAATTTCCGGTGGTTCGGGTTTGAACCGACTCGTGAACTTCCTCTAAAGATTTCGACATAAACTTCACTATTCTAAACAAATATATAAATAATTTGACAAATGGAAATCTATTTTTAGATTTGTCTAAAAATATTTTTATGAAGAATAAAATCGCGTTGCTGTTTTTGTTGGTATCCGCAGTTGTTTTCGGGCAACAGTACCGTGGCGTGGTTTATATGGATTCGGTTTTGCAAGGTGGAGTTGAAATTTATGTCGATTCGGTATTTGTTGCAATGTCCGACGCGAACGGTAATTTTGATTTCAGTTCTTCAGCAACGGCATTTCAATTTACGTACAAGTCTTTGCGAGAAACGATTTTTTTAGATCCAACCATTTTCAATGAAGTGCGACTAACTTCGGCTCAAGGGGAGAATTTGAATGAAGTTGTGGTTACCGGAACTTTGTCGCCCGTAAGCAGAATGAAGAGTCCGGTTCCGGTTGAGGTTTATCGAGGCGCTTTTTTGAAACAGAGTCCGAATGCCAATTTATTTGAAGGTTTGCAACAAGTAAACGGCATTCGACCGCAAGTTAACTGTGCAGTTTGCAATACGGGCGATATCAGAATTAACGGATTACCGGGCCCGTATACACAAATTCTCATCGACGGTATGCCCATTGTTAGTGCGCTGGGAACGGTGTATGGACTGATGGGCATTCCCGCTGCAATGATTGATCGTATTGAAGTAGTTCGCGGTCCGGCAGCAGCCTTATACGGTAGTGAATCGATGGGAGGTTTAATTAACGTAATTACGAAAGATCCGCAAAATTCGCCGCGGTTTAGTTTTGATAATTTCTCGACAACTTACGGCGAACACAATTTAGATTTAGGATATCGGATTAGGGCTGGAAAAAAAGGTTCTGTATTATTTGGCACAAACGCATTTTACTACAACGAGCCCGTGGATAAGAACAACGACAATTTTACCGATTTGAGTTTACAGCAGCGCATTAGTTTGTTTTCTAAAGCACAGTTTTCTTTTTCCGATCGCAGTAAGCTGGAGTTTGCCGGCAGGTATTTGTATGAAGATCGGTGGGGTGGTGATATGCGTTGGAATGAATCGTTTCGCGGAGGCGATGTGATTTATGGAGAGTCGATTTACACGTCGCGTCTTGAACTTTTTGGCGGGTATAAATCGGATTTTCTAAAAGGTAGCGACCTCCGATTTTCGTACACATCACACCATCAGAATTCGGTTTATGGTTCGGTTTTTTACCTCGCCGATCAGCAAATTGCGTTTACACAACTTACCAAAGAATTTGTTGTAAAAAAGCATTCCTTGCTATTTGGAGCTGCCTATCGTTATCAGCGATACAACGACAACACTACAGTTACCCCAACTGCCGACATTATGCACATTCCGTCGGTTTTTGTGCAAGATTTAATTCAGTTCGACGATAAGAATTCGCTTTTGCTTGGCGCGAGAACCGATTACAACAGCGCTCACGGTTTGATCTTCACACCGCGAGTTGCGTACAAATTTGAACTGCCTGCAAATCAGATTGTGCGTTTGAATGCAGGAAAAGGTTTTCGTGTAGTCAATTTGTTTTCAGAAGATCACGCAGCATTAACGGGTGCTCGGGAAGTACTTATTTTGGAAGATTTAAAACCAGAATCGTCGTGGAATGCGACGCTCAATTACAGCAAGAAATTTTACCTCAGTTCCGGACATTTGCTTTCCGCAGAAGCCAACACCTGGTACACCTATTTCACTAACGCGATCATTGCCGATTACGACACCAATCCCAATCAGGTTATTTACAAAAACTTAAACGGCTTTTCGCGAACAGCTGGTGTTAATCTGACTTTCGATGCGATATTTCCGAATAAAACACGCGTGAATCTTGGAGCTACTTTTATGGATGTTAAGAATCGGCAAGACGGTGTCACTCGAACGCCTGTGCTTACCGAATCGTGGTCGGGCGTAGCAACGGTTAGTTTTCCGGTGACATCAAAACTAAACCTAGACTACACAGCAACGCTTGTTGGCCCGATGCGTTTGCCGTTACTTGGCCCACTCGATCCGCGGCCTGAATATTCGCCGGTTTACTCGCTACAGAACATTCAATTGGCGTTTACCTTCGCGAAGCACTTTACCGTGATTGGCGGCGTAAAAAACATGTTCGATTTCCGACCGGATAAACACACGCCTTTTTTAATTGCTCGTGCCAATGATCCGTTCGATACGAACGTACAAACCGATCCGCAAGGAAATATTTTGCCAACACCCGATAATCCGTACGCGCTTTCGTTCGATCCTTCTTACATTTATGCTCAAAATCAAGGCCGTCGGTTTTTTGTCGGTATGCGCTATATTCTCGATTGATGGAAACAGTTAGTTATTACGATTATATCTTTATCGGCGGCGGTTTATCGACTTTACTCACCGTCGACGAAATGCTCAAGTCTAAACGGTTTGATCAGCAACGAATCTTAATACTGGAAGCCGTTTCCAAAAATTCGAACGATCGGACCTGGAGTTTCTGGGAAAGTGGAAAAGGCAAGTTTGACAAAATTGCGGCTCAGTATTGGGATCATGCCATTTTCGCTGCCGCAGATTTTAAAACTACCGTAGCGCTGCATCCGTATAAATACAAAACGGTTGAGTCGGCAGCTTTTTACACTTCGCTCAAGCAGAAGTTCGAGAAATCGGGAATAGTAACTTATAAACTCGAACGATACGAAAACCATAACGAGTCGGCATATGGGGTAGTTGTGCGAACGGAAACCTCAGTTTACAATTGCAAAAAGTTGTTTGTTTCGGTTTTTCACAATGAGGAAACAGCGCACCAAACCAAATACCCGATGCTCTGGCAGCATTTTATTGGTTGGAAGATTCGAACGAAAGACCCGTTAATCGATCCGAACGCGCTCACGTTTATGGATTTCGATTTACCGCAAGACGGAAATACACGTTTTATGTACGTCTTGCCTTTTTCGAACACCGAAGCACTTTTTGAATTTACGTACTTCTCTCCGGAAATTGTTGCTGATCATGTTTACACCGATGCGATAAAAGCGTATTTGAATCAGCGACGTATTTTTGATTACGAGGTTTACGAAACGGAGCAAGGAGCCATTCCGATGAGTTGTTATCCGTTTTGGAATAAAAATTCAAAACACGTGGCCTACATTGGATCGGCGGGTGGTTGGACCAAAGCGAGTACTGGATTTACTTTTAGCTCGTCTCGAAAGAAGGCGAAATCGCTTGTAGGGAACTTGCACAGTAACTTCGATTTTCGAAAGCTCCGCTATTTTAACCGATTTTGGTTTTATGATTTGCTTTTTGTGGATGTTCTTTACCGCAATAACGAATTGGGAAGCGCGGTGTTTGCATCGCTTTTTAAAAAGTTGCCTGCGGCTCTGATTTTGAAATTTTTGGATGAAGAAACGCGTTTTACGGAAGAATTGCGCATTTTTTGGGCATGTCCGAAGCTGCCCTTTGTTGCCGCTTTGTTGCGCCGAATGGTCGGACTATCGCCAAGACCGCTGTAACCATAAGAAAAGTTTATGATTGTAGAGTTTTTAATCCGCTTGTTTAGCGGTAAATTTGCAGTCTAAAAACAAGTACTATGTATCCTGAAGAAATGGTTTTACCTATGCGAAAAGAGCTGGCCGACGCTGGTTTTCGCGAATTATATACCGCAGATGAAGTAAATAGCGCTCTTGCTGCTCCGGGAACTACTTTGGTAGTAGTTAATTCGGTTTGTGGTTGCGCGGCTCGTAATGCACGTCCGGGCGCAAAGCACAGCCTTGGTGCTGCTAAAAAGCCCGACCAGTTGGTTACTGTTTTCGCTGGTGTTGATCGTGAGGCAGTAGATGCGGCACGCCAGCACATGTTTCCGTTCCCACCTTCGTCGCCGAGCATCGCTTTGTTTAAAGACGGAGAGTTGGTTCACATGTTAGAACGTCATCATATTGAAGGCAGACCGGCAGAGATGATTGCCGAGAACTTGCAAGACGCGTATACGCAATTTTGCTAAGAACAACTCCGATTTGAGAAACCCCAATGAGCCAATGCTGTCTTGTTGGGGTTTTTTGTTTTAAGTTCTGTAGATTTCAAAACGTTCGTGGCGAATTTTTAGGTTTTGAAAATTGTCGTTTCGCCTAGCACTTAGGCCGGTAACGATTTTTCGCGTTAAGGATGGCAGGAGAAAGCCTTTTTTGTGGTGGCGCTTATGCCACAACCTCGATAGATATCGGGGGGAGCGAACAGCCTGACGGCGGCCGTACGGATATTGCGTTTGCGAAGCGTGACGAATTTAGCCGCCGGAACCCCCAAAAAAAAATCTGCCTCGAAGGACAGATTTATGCGATTTTCTTCAATAAATCGAACATCGGACATCGTTTGCAACGCTTGTCTTTACCTTTTTTGTATTTCTCGCAACAAGAAGCTTTGCAATTCGAGGCAATTTTCAATTTCTTGACCAATTCTTTTTGCTTCTTCTTTTTGTCGGTTTTCTTTTCCGCTTCCTTCTTGCTCATCTGCAAACATTTGAGCAAAAATAAAACTTATTTTAATACATTCTAAATAAATTTAAGCAAAGAATTAATTTGCGCCAGGCAGAATTTGGCTTGTTACGGTAATTTGTTGGATGTCGCGATCAAACAAGTACAAGCCGCCTTTATCATCGCCGATTAAGTTGATTTTATCGAGTATGGTTTTTGCTTGTGCTTCTTCTTCAATTTGTTCGGCAACGTACCATTGTAAAAAGTTATGTGTTGCGTAATCTTTTTCGCTTAGCGTGATGTGCACCAGCTCGTTAATAGATTGCGACACGAAAAGTTCGTGTTTATATAATTCGCTAAAAAGTTGCTGAAATGTATTAAAGGTGGTTTTTGGGGCATTGAGTTCGGTGATGTGTGCGTGCCCACCGCGTTCGTTTACAAACTTGATGAGTTTCAACATGTGTACACGCTCTTCATCAGATTGCGTATACATAAAGCGTGCAACACCTTCTAAACCTTGAATTTCTGCCCAACATGCCATCGACAAGTAAATCTGCGAGCTTTCTGCTTCGATACGAATTTGGTTATTGAGTGCCTGTTCAACCGATTTTGATAACATAATATTTTTTTTAGTAAAGTTAGCAAGAATACGCGTTTGCTTAGTCGCGATCTTGAAATTTAGACACATTCAACGTTTGATCTGCGGGGATAAAAGCTGCTTGAATGTATATATTTCGAAATTTGGCGATTGCGCTTATTTCTACCTTGTTTTCTGTATTGAATTGAAGTATTTCGTCGATGGCAGGAATGCAGCGTTTATATTTTTTTGGTTGCAAAAAGACATCGGTTGCTAATTCGGAAATGAACAGTATACTGTTTTCGTAGAAGTCGGCACCCGTGTCGAATTCTGTTACTGCGGCTGCAGCGGAAAGTATAATTCCTCCGGCGGATATAGACGAGTCGACACCACCTATAGTAATTAACTTTCCGTGTAAGGATTCGTAAACACTAATTCCTAATTGCGATTGCGAAAGTCTTCTTAAAAACCTCTTAGCTTGGTATTCTGGTCGTGGATTTCCTTCATTTCGCTGTTCATAAAGCATGAAATCGGAATTCTTCGCTTCTGTTTTTGCCTCAATTTGAAAGCGTTTTATTTGCTTTTTCGTTTGAAGATCGGTTACAATTAAAACTAAACTATCTTTATTTACCGAGGTTTCAAATAGTTCTTTTTTTCCTAGAAAAGCAGCGTAGTTTGCAGGCTCTTGTATTTTCGAATCAAAGCTTTCCACTCGAGCACTGTATTCATTGAAGTCGATTTCCTGAATGCTTGCTTTGCCGTTTCTAGTTCGAAGAAAACGAGCTTTTCCTGATTTGAAGAAACACTTGTCGGCAGGAATAGTTTCCATAAAAGGAGTAAACTGATCGTTTATTTCAGCGAAATCTCCTTTACGAAGGAAGTCTGTAAAAAGTTCTTTCCCGTTAAAATTGTCGAAGACAGCTGTGTTGAGCAGTTTTTTTGTTAGGTTATTTCCTTGTAAGGTGTAAACAAAGCAAGATTTACTTTTTTTGTTTACTACTAAAAAATGCATTCGATCGCCATCTTGAAATCGTACAAGGCTTATTTCGTCTTCATCAAATAGTTTATTTGAGCCCATACGATACGTTTCGAAATTTGTATCGGTTTTTACAGTCAGAACTCGATTTTCTGTTTCGTTTATAGCGTGTATGAAAACGCTATCGTTCTCAAAAGTCATCACCATGTCCTTCTGAAAAGTTTCATTCACGCGATAACTTACCGAATCTCTGAGAAATAGGGCGGAGTTGTATCGCAACACCTTTAAACGACCTTGGTTATTGGCTAAAACGTATAAATTCTTTTGTTCACTATCGGCAAATAGTGCAACTTTTGCATTTTGAGTGCGCTTGCTCCAATTTATTGGTAAGGCATCTATTTGCTGGGCAGAAGTTGAAAGGGCTGTAAATAATAGAAATACTCGTAAAAGAAATTTCATAGTTCATTTAGATTTTTCTGAAATGCAACAAAAAAATGCTCTACATCACGGCCGTCGGCAAGCGCGTGATGAACGTGAACAGCAACGGGCATCGCAATTTCATTGTCTGTCCTCTCAAATTTACCAAACGTAATCTTCGGACAACTATCCGAAATGCTAAATTTTCGGGCGTGCGACAGCGCCGTAAAGTGCAAGTTTGGAAACGTTGACACATGTATCAAATTTGCTTCGTCAAATGTGCGTGTAAACAAACCGGAAGTGTTTTGTACGCGAACGATTTCCTGCTTTGCAGCGGCTGTAAATGTTAAAAAATCGGGATTAAATGGGATATAACTAAATCCAAACGTGCCATCAGGTCGCAAAATAGTTGCCGATGCGTGGCTATAGGGATATCGATATACTTCGGAATCTTCGATACGCAGGTTCAGCGCCGGAACTTCAGAAACCGCTTTCAAACAACAATACAAATAGGTACAAAACAAACTCTGATTTTGTTCTTTCGCGAATCGAAGAGCATTCTGTATGTCGACTACAGCGGTGACGCCAAAAAATGGCTCTTCAAAGGTTTTAAAAAAGTGAAAGTGCGCTTTACGATTCCAATTTTCGAGATCAATTTGTTGTTTCATCGCTGAATAAGGCGGTTACTTCATGGATATTCTCGCAGGTTGTAAAACGTTCGTGAACTACTTGATGGTCGATTTTCTCGTGCGCCCAGGTAGTATGAAACGGAATATGTACGGCATATCCGCCAACTTCAATTACGGGAAGTACATCTGATTTTAGTGAATTTCCGATCATTAGAAAATCATCTGCACTAATTTCGAGACGATTTAATAGTTTTCTGTAATCACTCGCTTGTTTGTCAGACATGACCTCTATATGGTGGAAATAATGTCCAAGACCGCTCTTATGTAATTTCCGATGCTGGTCTAATAAATCGCCTTTAGTTGCGACAACGAGTTTGTATCTGCCCGAAAATGCCTTTAAAACATCGGGCACTCCGTCGAGTATTTCGATAGGTTTCTCGATTAATTCTTTACCAAGAGCAAGTATACGCGCGGTGACTTCATTGCTAATCGTATTGTTGGAAATCAACAAAGCGGCTTCGATCATCGACAAGATATAGCCTTTAATTCCGTATCCGTAGTATTTTAAATTGTCGATTTCTGTTTTGAAAAGTTCGGCTGAAAGCTGATGACGCGATAAATACGGCGCCATAAGTTCGCAGAAATGTGTTTCCACTTCTTGAAAATACGGCTCATTGACCCACAGGGTGTCGTCGGCATCAAAAGCTATGACCTTAATGTTGCTTGGGATTTTCATATTTAAGAAATAGTACTGCCGTTAGGGACAGCGTTTTCAGGAACCATAAAATGTAATTTTCCTTCCGCATCGGAGCTAAGCAAAAGCATTCCTTGGCTTTCTACGCCGCGAATGGCTCTTGGAGCTAAGTTCGCTAACACCATTACTTGTTTTCCCACTATAGCTTCAGGTTCGAAGTGTTCTGCAATTCCAGAAACGATTGTTCTTACATCTAAGCCTGTATCTACTTGTAAGACAAGCAGTTTTTTTGCTTTTGGCATTTTTTCAGCGGCTAAGATGGTCCCTACTCTAAGGTCCATTTCTGAGAATTTCTCGAAAGTAGTTTCGGGTTTTAGTTCGGCTACTTCTGCAGCAGCGGCATCCGAAACTTTGCTCGCATCCAATTTTTCCATTTGTCTTTCGATTTGTGCGTCGTCTATTTGCTCGAACAAAATCGCCGCCGCATTGATTTGGTGACCGGGTTCTAAAAGCACATCGCTCTTAAGGAAATTCCAATCTTTCTGACCGAGTTGCAGCATGTCATTTAATTTTTGTGCAGCATGCGGCAAGAACGGCTCAGCTAGAACGGCAAGCGCACTGGCCACTTGTAATGCCACAAATAGCTGCGTTTTGACGCGCTCTGGGTCTGTTTTTACGGCCTTCCACGGTTCTTGGTCGGCGAGATATTTGTTTCCTAATCGCGCTACATTCATCATTTCTTGCGAGGCCTCGCGAAACCTGTAGCGTTCAATTGTGCTGGCGATTACATCCGGATATGCTTTCAGTTCCTCCAAGACCGCGAGATCTTCGGTTGTAAATGCGTTTGGCGTTGGAACCAGCCCGTTGTAGTATTTATGGGTTAAAACCACGACACGATTTATGAAATTGCCAAAAATGGCAGCCAATTCGTTGTTGTTTCGCGCTTGAAAATCCTTCCACGTAAAGTCGTTATCCTTCGTTTCTGGAGCTGCAGCGGTAAGTGCGTAACGCAACGAGTCTTGCTTTCCTGGAAAATCTTCCAAATATTCATGTAACCAAACGGCCCAGTTTTTCGAGGTAGATAGCTTCTGACCTTCTAAATTCAAAAACTCATTTGCAGGTACGTTATCGGGTAAAATATAGCTTCCTTCTGCCTTGAGCATGGCTGGAAATATAACGCAGTGGAAAACGATGTTATCTTTTCCGATGAAATGAACCAACTTCGTATCTTGATCTTTCCAATACGGTTCCCAATTTTTGCCGTTCAGCTGTGCCCATTCTTTGGTTGCCGAAATGTAACCGATAGGTGCGTCAAACCAAACGTAAAGTTTTTTTCCAGTCGCTCCTTCAACCGGAACGTCTATTCCCCAATCTAGATCTCGTGTTACGGCTCTTGGTTTTAGTCCGTCGTCAATCCATGATTTTACCTGACCGAGTACGTTGGTTTTCCAATCTTTGGCATGTCCTTTTAAGATCCATTCCTTTAGAAAATCGCTGTATTCGTTCAAAGGCAAAAACCAGTGTTTCGTTTGCTTGAGCACAGGTGTAGCACCGCTGATCGTCGATTTTGGGTTTATTAAATCGGTCGGACTTAATGTCGAACCGCATTTTTCGCATTGGTCGCCATACGCTTCTTCATTTCCGCATTTCGGACAGGTTCCGATCACGAACCGATCTGCTAAAAACTGGTTTGCTTCAGGATCGAACAATTGTTCGGTTGTTTCTTCTTCGAACTTTCCCGCCTCGTACAATTTCTTAAAAAAGTCGGATGCTGTTTGGTGGTGAATATTTGCCGATGTTCGTGAATAATGATCGAATGAAATACCAAAATCTTCGAAAGATTTCTTGATGATGTGGTGGTATTTATCGATTACTTGCTGCGGTGTGATGCCTTCTTTACGAGCTTTCATAGAGATGGCAACACCGTGTTCGTCGCTTCCGCAGATATAAACGACGTCTTTATTCTGTAAGCGAAGGAAGCGAGCATAAATATCTGCGGGAACGTAAACACCTGCTAAATGGCCAATATGAATGGGACCGTTAGTATAGGGAAGTGCCGCTGTAATGGTATATCTGGCTGGATTTTGCATGGGATATAAATTGGACTGCAAAAATAAGCTAATAGCAGTATTTTACGTGAGTACGAGGAAAAATCTTTAGCTGTTACTTGGATTTTGGGGAGCTTTCGAGATTCGAGGGTTAAACTTTTTAATCCATCAAAAAACTAGGACTATTAAACCCTACATATTTCCCGAAGCTGTGAAATAAAAAAGCCGGACTGTTTCGAACAATCCGGCTTTACATATGTGATTTTGAGAATTATTTCACGCGGAAAGTAACTCTACGAACTAGTTTACGAGCTCCTTCAGAAGATTTGTCTACCGACTTATCTTCACCAGCAGGAACAACTGTCAATCTAGATGGATCAATTTTAGCTTTTACAAGAACATCTTTAACTGCGTTAGCACGAGCTGCAGAAAGTTTGTTGTTGTATTCGGTGTTTCCGATTTCATCTGCATGACCAGTTATTTCGATTTGTGCTGTAGGATTATTTCTTAAGTAAGTCAATACAAAATCAATACCTTCAGTAGATTCGTTAGTTGGAACCGATTTGTTGTATGCGAAGTACACGCACATATAACCACCGTTGAGTAAAGAACGAATCATCTCGTTGTTTGTCATGCTGTTGTTAGTGATTGCGCTACTTTTCACGTTATCACCGTATGTTTTAGACATGTAGCTTTCCAATTCGTCAGGAACTCCGTTACCGTTTTTATCAATAGCACGTCCTTTAGTGTCTACAGCAACTCCTGTTGTTGAGTTTGGTTCTGCGTCTAAATAATCCGGCACACCATCTTTATCAGCATCGCTTAGCATAGTTTCTAGGTCGCCAATTCTTTTTTGCAATTCAGCAACTTCGTCTTTTGTCTTATCGCCTTCATAATACCAATCTGCATGTGTATCATTGCTGCCTAAATAGAAAGTAAGACCGATTGATCCAGAGAAAATACCACCTCCGAAACCGCGGAATTTATTGTCTTGTGCTTCTGCGTTACCAGTGCCATCAAAGGTTCTGTTTTGCCCAACACCTGTTAAGCTTGTAAAATCTCCTGTTAATGCAATTCGGTTAGATAATTTAAGCTGTGCGGTAAGACCTACGATGAAGTGACCCATACGATCTGTGTATGATTGATCGTCTGACTTCATTTGAGAATAACCACCACCTAGGTGTGCTAAAATTCCAATTCTTTTAGTAAATTCAGGGAAACCAAATATTTTTCCAACATTGGCTACACCTTGAACGGATGTTCTATAGTAATGTGTATCGAACTCAATTAAACTTGCGTCGTTGTTTGAAAAGGTGTAATAACCTATGTCCCATTTCAAACCAAAATTGCTTGATAACATATATCGTACCCCCAAATCAGCATTCCAAGGGCTTGGAGTAGCTGCATAAGCTCCTGGCATAAAAGGGTTTGAAGGTTTATTTACGCCTCCCGCAAATTCAATAGACCAACGATTAAAACTGCTCCCCTCAGCTTTATCTTCCTTACCTTCTTGCGCAAATCCCGAAGAAACTGCTGCAATAAGCGCTATGGTTAGTAGATTTTTTTTCATAAAAAGTTTAAGTTTTAAATTTCTCCACAAACATACAACAAATTAATTCACTTGAAAATTTATTTTATGTAATCAAAAGACTTGTTTGGCTAAAATTTATCGTAGTTTTCTCAATATTTTAACATTTTAAGAGTCTAAAAATCGCGTTTTTGATAAAAATTTAAAGAAGTACGCTTGTTTCTACTTGAAATATTAGAAGTCCTAATAAACAGTCAATTACGAATTTTATTTCAAAAAATAGGAGATTTGCTCTTTTTTGCGGTAGACTACCCGTTAGTAATTGCCTTTCTCGTGAAGTTTTCGTTCCAACTCCGCCTGAAATTCTTCAATAACGGGGCGCATAGTGCTCTCGGGAATGTCGGCTATGCGAATGTACATCAATCCGTCGATCGCATTATTAAATTGTGGATCTACGTTAAACGCCACAACTTTCGCATTTTGCTTAATGTATTTCTTGATCAAAACCGGTAAACGTAAATTACCCGGCTCTAACTCATCGATGATTTTATCAAACTTATTTAAGTCAGATTCCGCTTCATCGAAAATAAAATCTTTATCCGCATCCTTAAGCTTAACCTTATATTCTTTTTTCGCGCGAACGTACTGCGCCACATACGGGTCGTAGTAATTCGATTTCATGAACTCAATCATTAACGACTTCGAAAAACTCGAAAACTGATTGCTGATGCTCACTCCTCCAATCAGATAATTGTGCTCCGGATAATGCAAGGTTGTATGTATAATTCCTTTCCAAAGCAAAAACAACGGCATCGGTTTCTGCTGGTACTCTTTAACTATAAATGCGCGTCCCATTTCAATCGACTTTCCGAGCATTTCGTTTAATTCTGATTCAAAGCGAAACAGTTCGTGCAAATAAAAACCCTCAAAACCGTACTTAGGAAAAATCTCCGAACCCAAGCCCATGCGGTATGCACCAGCAATTTGCTGCGTATCGGCATCCCACAAAAACATGTGGTAGTAATATTTATCGTACTTGTCTAAATCTGTCGATTGATTTGTCCCTTCACCAACCTCACGGAAAGTTATTTCTCGCAAACGCCCAATCTCATGTAACAAATTCGGAATCTTGTCTGCCTTGGTAAAAAAAACTTCGTAATTCTTACTTTGCAGATAGCGGCAGTTGGTTTGCCGTAGCATTTCTACTTCAGCAGCCATTTTCTCACTGCTGGCCGCCTTGGTAATTTGTTTAGGTTTTGGCGCGATTTTTAACTGTGCTGGCGCAATTCCGCTGTTTTCTTTTTCAAACGGATTTGCTAGCATATACGTTTTCTTGCGTAAAAATTCGGAGTACTCTTCTAACGATTTGTACTCATTTTGTTCCGCAACCGAAATGGGCTTGCCAATGCGAACCTTAATCACGCGATCTTTCTGCGAAAACAGCTCCGAAGGTAGTTTCGCAGTACGTAAAGTATCGCCTAACTTAGATAGCATATAGAAAAACCTACTGTTCTTCGCATGGAAATAAATCGGAACTACGGGTACTTGCGCTTTTCGGATTACCTTAATCGCTCCTTCTTCCCAGGCTTTATCTACCATTAACTTACCGTCTCTGTAGGTCGACACTTCTCCCGCTGGGAACATACCCAAAGGTTTGCCATCGCTTAAATGACGGAGCGTTTCCTTCAAACCAACCACACTCGATTTCGCGTCTTTATGATTTTCAAACGGATTAACCGGCATAATGAAAGGCTTCAGCGGCTCGATGCGGTGTAATAAAAAATTGGCTATAATTTTAAAATTCGGCTCGCGCTCTAACATGAGCTTCAACAACAAAATACCATCAACACCACCAAGCGGATGATTACTTATCGTAACGTACGCTCCTTCTTTAGGTATGCGCTTCAAATCTTCGTCGGGAATGTCGAATTTTATTTCTAACTGATCTAAAATGGCGTTCAAAAAAGCAACATCTTTTAAATGTTTGTTGCGATCGTAAATTGTATTAAGCCTGCTGATTTGCAGTGTTTTCATAAGCAACCAGCCCGAAAAAGTACCCAAAATACCGTACTTATCCGTCTTTATAGCTTTTGCAACTTCTTTGGCAGTAACCAGCCCCATTTTAGTTTCATTTGTTCCGAACAAATATAGAAAATAATGATTAGGCAGGTACTTTTATAAGCTACTTCAAACGCATATTCTGCCAACAAACTCACGATCAAGCGCTATAATTACACCTATTTTTATCTAGCAGCTTTTTTTTGAGAAGTTTAACAGGAACCCATTTAAGAATATCGTGCCGACTCATTCGAATTTAATACATTTGAAACGTTAACAGGATAAAATGAAAATAGTTTCCTACAATGTAAACGGCATTCGCGCCGCAATAACCAAAGGTTTGCTCGATTGGTTACAGCAGTCTGAAGCCGATATTGTGTGTTTCCAAGAAATAAAAGCCACCGAAGACCAAATTCCCATCGAAGCCTTACAACAAATTGGCTATAAATACTGCTATTTCTTTCCCGCTCAAAAAAAAGGCTACAGCGGCGTAGGAATTATCAGCAAACACGAACCTGTACAAGTCGTTAAAGGAACTGGAATTGCACACATGGACAACGAAGGGCGAAATATTCGTGCCGATTTCAACGGCTTTTCCGTGATGAGCCTGTATTTACCTTCGGGAACCAACACCGATCGTCTCGATCATAAGTTCGAATACATGCGTTTGTTTCAAAACTACATTAGCAATTTGCGAAACGAAATCCCGAACTTAATTATTGGCGGCGATTACAATATCTGCCATCAAGCAATCGATATTCACGATCCCATCCGAAATGCAACGGTTTCCGGATTCTTGCCCGAAGAACGTGCCTGGCTCGACGGATTTCTCAAAACAGGCTTCATCGACACCTTCCGACATTTCGTGAAAGAACCACACAACTACTCGTGGTGGAGCTACCGCGCCAACGCCCGGGTAAATAACAAAGGTTGGCGTATCGATTATTTACTCGCAACCGAGAATCTCGAAAACAAACTGCTCGGAGCACAAATTCATCCCGACGCCGTGCACAGCGACCACTGTCCCGTATCTTTACAAATCTTAAATTAATTTCCGCGAAAGCGATTCTACTATTTCACAAACACGATTTATGAAAAGACCCATTTTAACCGGATTTCTAATTCTTGCACTCTGCTCGAGCTGCGTGTCTAAAAAAGTGTACACCGACCTCGAAAACAAGTATGCCGAACTCAAAAAAGAACAACGCAAAACTCAAGACGATCTTGAAAAGCTTACCGAAGCTAAAAATAAAGCCGATCAGGATTTAGCTTCAAAGCAAACCGAATTGGAGAAATTGAAAGCCGAGCGCGACAAACTTGCGGCCGATTTAAGCGCGGCTAATGCCAATCTCAAAAACTTACAAGCCTCTTATTCCGCTCTTGAAAAAAATAGCGACGAGGTTTTGAAGTCGAATCTTGAGCAAAACCGAGCTCTGTTGGCTAAGTTAGAAGCCAAAGAAAAGGCACTAGCTGCCGAACAAGAACGATTAAATAAACTGAAAGCCGATTTCGAAGAACGCTCGGCTCGCGTTGCCGAACTCGAACAACTGATCTCGGCTAAAGAAAACAACATGAAACGCCTGCGCGAATCGCTTTCAAAAGCCTTAAACGCCTTCGAAGGCAAGGGTTTAACTGTGGAACAACGCGACGGAAAAGTGTACGTTTCCATGGAAAACAAACTGCTTTTCCAAACCGGAAGCTGGACCGTAAACGCCGAAGGTAAAAAGGCAGTTGTCGAACTTGGCAAAGTTTTGGCCGCCAATCCCGATATCAGCGTGCTTATCGAAGGTCATACCGATACCGATAAATTTGCCGGCGCTGTCGGACAAATCGAAAACAACTGGGATTTATCTACCAAGCGCGCAACGGCTATTGTGAATATTCTCGGCGAAAACAAGAACATCAACAAACAAAACCTTACCGCGGCAGGACGTGGTGAATATGCGCCGATTGCCAGCAACGAAACGGCCGAAGGTAAGTCGAAAAACCGCCGTATAGAAATTATTTTAACGCCAAAACTCGACGAAATCAGTAAGGCGCTAAACGAGTTTTAATTGTTTTTGATTTTTTGGGCGTTACCGCCGCAGCGAACATTCGCCACTAGACGAGAGGAATAGGCGGCGGTCGGTGTTTTCGCTGCAAGTCCGCAAAACCAAAACCAGCAAATCAAGTTGTTTTAAACCACAAGCGTTTCAGTTAACGTTTCAAATCTAAAACAGCTATCCAAAAAAAGCCGCAGCTTCTTAGGTCGCTGCGGCTTTTTTTATTTGCTTGGTTTTGGTTTTTTACGGGCTTTTCGCTGCACCACCTAACGCGGCAACGTGCTAAACGTATCGATACTAAAATTCAAATTCTTCTATTTCTAAACTGTCAACTGCCGTCGAATCAACTTCTTTGGCAATCTTTATATAACCCGAAGCCGGACCGCTAATTCGAATGCCGCCGTAACCGCCTAAACTGTCGGCACTGCGGTACAAACCACGACGAATCATAAGCGATTTAATAAACTCGTGTTGTTTTCGAACGTACGGTTTCAATACGCCTTGGCTATTAAATTGCCAATTAAACTTTTTCGGACTCGGAATAATTCCCGCCAAAAAGATACATTCATCGATCGTCAAATTCGCAGGAGATTTCTGAAAGTAAAACCTACTCGCTTCGCCAATTCCGTACACATTCGGTCCCCATTCAATTATATTAAAATACACTTCCAACATTCTGCTTTTCGAAACAATGCGGTTGTTCTCTAAAATATAAACCAGCAAAATCTCTTCCAACTTCCGCGCAAGCGTTTTCTGACGTGTAAGAAACACATTTTTAACCAATTGCATACTTATGGTGCTGCCGCCTCGAGAAAACTTCTTGGTCTTAAAGTTCTTTACAATCGATTGTTTAAAGGCCTCAGTAACAAATCCTTTGTGCGAGAAAAACGAAGGATCTTCGGAGGTTAAGACCGCGCTTTTCAATTCCGGCGCAATTTCAGCTAAAGGCGTAAAATTCGGATTTTCCGGACCAACAATAATCTCGCGTTGGCGCTTCCCGTTTTCTATAGCACTGTAAGCAAAAACGCCGTTAATCTTCGGAATATCCGCTTTGCCATAACTGATGATTTTTAGGTTCTCGCGGTCGAGATTGCTCTCAAAAACCACGTCTTTTAAATTGTTTTTATTGAAGTGGAAATTGAGTTTATACGCGAAACTTCCACTGGCTTTCATGCCCACCGTATTCGGAAACAGCGCTACAGGCAGCGAATTCAAGAACGCTTGTGCCTGCATTTTCGGGATCGAAACTTTCATGTCGAAAATTGTATCCGTTTCAAAATCTAATTTCACATACGGTTTAAGACTAATGTTGTTTATCTTGGCTGTTGTACTGCTGTCGATCGCTACAAACTTAGGTCCTACCACAAATTTGTACGAACTGTTTAATTTCGGAATGTACACCGTATCGACTGCAATTTTTGGCTGATTTACCCGTAAACCCACCAATTCCGAATAGCCTTGAATGTAAAAGTTACCGTCTTCCGTGTCGATGTCTTCGATTTGTAGTCGTGCACTTTTAAACGACGACTGCAACTGAAATCGCTCATCGAAATACGGAAGTTTCACACCGGCAGGATCGGAAGTTGTAAAAACTAGGTCGGCTTTTCGGTCGCGCGGATCAGCTTCGCCACTAATCGTCCAGATTTGCTCGAATGTATTGGTTTTTACGGCAATTTCCGACTGCAATTCTTCATCGTCGATCGCAAGAGTGCGTACATTAATTAAGGCTTGTTTTCCTTTATCGTTTACAATTACTTGAAAATTCGACAGGTTTAATTGCGTAGGAATGAGATTTAAAAAAACCGTACTGAGTTTGTCGAGCTTACGCGCATAATTCACATCGGTTTCCGAGCTAGTTTCAACGCTGGAAACCTCGTTTTTGCTTTTTAAAAACGTTTCGAAATTGCTGCCCGTTGCCGTAGTAATTAGTTGCAGCTTTCCTTTCTTTAAATGCAAAAAATCGAGTTGTAAATTTCCTAAGAATAAGGGAAATAGTGCGGCTTTTGCCTCCACACGATCTACCGAAATCAAGGTGTCCTTTCCCATCGGAACAATCGAAAATTCGGAAACTTCAACGGTTGTCAAGCCCGTGAATGTCGCCGCTTTTAAATGAAGCTCGGCTTGGTATTCGGTCTGGCATTTCTGTTTGGCTTTCGCAATAACTTTATCGAGAATTTGCTGTCGGAACGCGAAAATACAGCCTACAATAATGAGACATACGGCTAAAAACGCCAAAAGCGATCGGTATATAAATTTTTTCGAGATTTTCATAACAATAACGCTATCAGCCAAATAATGCCGTTGCCAGGTCTTCAATTTTTCCGACCCGAACAATTTCTATTCCGGCGTGTGTTGCGCTGATCTTGCTGTGTGAAGATACAAATATTGTACTAAATCCAAGTTTGGAAGCTTCTTGAACGCGTTGTTCCAACCTACTCACCGGTCTGATTTCTCCTGAAAGGCCAACCTCGCCTGCAAAACAAACGTTTTTTGGTAGCGGAATGTCGTCGTTAGACGATAAAACAGCGGCAACCACCGCCAAATCGATCGCAGGATCTTCGAGCGTTAAGCCGCCGGTTATGTTTAAGAACACATCTTTTGCACCCAGTTTAAAGCCCGATCGTTTTTCCAATACCGCTAAAATCATGTTCAAACGTTTAGCGTTATAGCCGGTTGTGCTGCGTTGTGGCGTTCCGTAAACCGCGGTACTTACTAAACTTTGTACCTCGATCATTATTGGTCGCATACCTTCTAAAGCACATGCAACAGCAGTGCCAGACAGAGCGTCGTCGCGGTGCGAAAGCAAAAGTTCGCTTGGGTTGGTAACTTCGCGCATGCCACTGCCAATCATTTCGTAAATGCCCAACTCTGCGGTCGAGCCAAAACGATTTTTCAAGGCGCGTAGAATTCGGTAAATATGATGCCTGTCGCCTTCGAATTGCAAAACCGTATCAACCATGTGTTCCAAGATTTTTGGCCCAGCTATGGTTCCGTCTTTAGTGATATGTCCGATTAAAAGTACTGGTGTGTTCGATTCTTTGGCAAATCGAATCAGTTCTGCGGTAGTTTCCCGAATTTGTCCGACACTTCCTGGCGCCGAATCGAGTACTTCGGTTTGTAGCGTTTGAATCGAGTCGATGATAACGATATCGGGTTGCAGTACTTTGATTTGCTCAAAGATTTCCTGGGTTTGCGTTTGCGAAAGCAGGTAACAATTTTGATAATCCGTACCAATACGTTCGGCGCGCATTTTTATTTGTTGTTTGCTTTCTTCGCCCGAAACGTAAAGCGTTTTGTAAGGTAAACGCAAGGCTATTTGTAAGAGTAAGGTACTTTTCCCAATTCCGGGTTCACCGCCTAACAGAGTTAATGATCCAGGTACTAAGCCTCCGCCTAAAACCCGATTAAGCTCTTGATCGCCGGTATTTAAGCGGTAAACATCTTGCGCAATAACTTCGGAAACGAGCACCGGTTTATCAACGGTTACTTTCTTGTCTGCCGCAGGTTTCCAAGCAGGTGCTTCGGGAGTGGCTATGCGTTCTTCGACCAATGTATTCCACGACTTACAAGCGGTGCACTGTCCTTGCCATTTTACATATTGCGCACCACAATTCTGACAAAAAAAAGCTGTTTTTGTCTTTGCCATTAGGGTTTTTCGGTTGCAGGTTGCTCTTCTTTTGCTGGTTCAGTGGTTTCGGTTGGTGTTGGTTGTGGTTGTGGTTCGGCAGCGGCAGCTTTTTTAGCACTTGCGCCTTGCTTCATTTCCTCAACCTTCTCAACAATAAAATCTTTGGTCAGGTCACCGATGGCATCGAGAGAAAAACCAGCTTGGTAGGCTTTAAGTGCTTTTTTAAAATCGCCTGTTTTTTCGTAAAACATACCCATATGATACGCGCTTAACATCGATTTTGGGTAAGCTTTTCGAGATAAGGCGGCCAGCTTTTCAAATTCTGCGTAAGCTTTATTCTTTAAAATAGCAGCTTCTACAGCTTTGAAATCGGTAATTCGAATGGCCATTTTAGCGCCATATGCTTTATTTATGGTTTCGTATTTTTTCACCAGGTAATCAACATAGCCGCTTTCGAGCTTTACGAGTTTTTCATCGAACTCGGTTTTGCTAATAGGTTGATAACTTGAAAAGATGTGATAGATGGCATTTGGTACAGAATAGGCAACCAAACTGTAATGCGACGCGCCTTTAAATTCGTCGTATCGGTAATTGATATTAGAATTTAGAATAGTTTTTATGTTGCCATCGAGTGTTTGAATACCTTTCAGGTTGTGCTTCAGGTCACCATCGGCACTTGAGTGGTAGTAGAATATGGGTTTTTTAGCTGTTTTTAGCATAACCGGAATTCGCTCCATCATTTGTTCGCCAAATTCGGCTCCCATCGAAATATATCCGCTAAACAACGGATCTTCTTTATAGAGAAAAAGGTTCATAAAACCGGCAGTAATATTGTGCCCTGCAATGATTCTAAATGGCGATAGGCGGTATTGCTTTTCGAGCGCAGGAAGGAGCTCGGCACCTATAAATTCAAAAAATGCGGCACCCGTTTCTTCGGGTAAACCTTCTTGATTCATCATACAGTCAGCTTCACGCTGATTTTCTTTATTCTGATCTATTCCGACAATTATGACTTCGGGAAGATCATCCCAATAATTTCCGTACGAAAAATTTCCGTCGAATATATCAAATAGGTATTCGCCGTCGAGCAGCAATAACAAAGGATACTTTTTATCTTTTGTCTGACCGTATGAAAGCGGTAACGATACTGTAAACGTTCGATCAGCATTTAGTTTAGCTGAAAAAATGGTGTCACGCGGACGCTGTGCTGTCGCAGAAAGGCAGCAAAAAAGAGCTATTAAAAAAACGAGTGACCTCATACGCACACTATTTACCTAAAGTTCACAATAATCCGACTAAAATACTAAAAAAGGAATGCCCGTTGAAAATAAAGCGATTTTACAAGTTAATAATCAGACGAAAGGTTCGTTAACGTCGATTAAATAAAGGTAATAGCAAAAATGAGATTCCACCTAAAGCTATCATTAGAATAGTTTGAGAAATCCACACAATCCATCCAAAAGCTAATCCCGCAGTTTCGGGAACGTTATATAAGAGCAGAATTTCTGCAATAAGAATCGGATAAGCACCGAAACCACTGTTGGTAAATCCAATGGCAATACTTCCTACAACAAAGGCCGTTACTACTGCGCCAAAACTAATATTTGCCGTTTCGGGTAGCGCAAAAATTGTGACGTAAAACATGGCCAAATACGTAAACCAGATAAAAATAGAATGCGCTAAAAACGCCCATTTATGAGGCATGGTATAAATGCTTTTCATTCCGGCGGTTAATCCAGCCAGTTTTTCTTTAGCTTTTAATATGATTCCGAGTTTGGAATAGATCCATACCAGCATAAAAATTGCAGCGAGTATAATTCCAACTGCCGCTAAAATCAATAATTGATCAACCGGAATGTGTTTGGTTAGGAAATCGCTTACTACATTTATTTGAAAAATCAGGGCAACAAAGAAAAAGCCTGCAAAGATGAAAAGGTCGACAATTCGTTCTGCGACTATAGTTCCAAAACCTTGATCAAACGGAATGTTTTCGTACTTTTTTAGAACTACTGCCCGTGAAATTTCACCACTTCGCGGAACACTTAAATTTACCATATAAGCGATACAAACCGCAAAAAGCTTGTTCCAAAAACTGGGGTTATAGCCCAAATGTTGTAGTGGATACTTCCATCGATAAGCTCGTGAAATGTAACCAAACAAAGCAATGAACAACGATAAGTAAATATAAAGATAGTCGGCTTGTTGAAAATACCCTTTCATTTCGGCTATTTGGGCTGCCGAAAACTCATTGTATTTGTAGATGATTAAAAAAACTCCAAGCGCTATTGGAAGGGTGATTGACAGGAATTTTTTAATCGGAAATTTCAAAATATCAACGAAGTGAATTGTTTGTTTCGTCTGGGAAAACGAGCGCTGGCTTAAAAGCTTTTGCCTCCTCGATGGTTAAGATTCCGTATGAAATAATAATGATAATATCTCCTTTTTGAACCTTGCGAGCGGCAGGACCGTTAAGCGTGATTTCCCCACTGTTTCGAATGCCTTTTATAGCATAAGTTTCCAAACGTTCCCCATTATTGATGTTTACAATGGAGACTTTCTCACCCTCAATGATGTTTGCGGCGTCCATCAACGCTTCGTCTATGGTTATACTACCAATGTAGTTCAAATCGGCACCGGTAACAGAAACGCGGTGAATTTTACTTTTTACAACTTGAATTTGCATGGCGCAAAGGTAATTAATTTAAGGAAATAGTATCAATAAGTCGAACTTCATCGGCGAAGACCGCAATAAAAGCGCGGTATTTTCTGTCTGGCTCAAGAACTGCTGTTGGTTCGAGAGTTTGGGCATCGGCGATCTCAAAATACTCGAGTTGAAAAAGCGGATGGTTAGAAAAAATGCTTTGTACGGTTTCTTTAATTTTATCAAACGACTCGGTTTTAAAGAGAACTTTTGCCTGAGATAGACTTTCAAAAATCAGACCAGCTTTTTCGCGCTGTTCGGCGGTTAGTCGCTCGTTTCGGCTGCTCATGGCTAATCCGTTTGCTTCTCGAAAAATGGGTACAATTTCTATCGTTGGTCCTGTTTCGAGCATTTCAGCCAATTTCGATACGATAAGAGCTTGTTGAAAATCTTTCTCTCCAAAAAAAGCAATTTGTGGTTGAATTAATTCGAATAGAAATTTAACGATAGTTCCCACACCATTAAAGTGACCGGGTCTAAACTTTCCTTCCATTTGGTGTTCCAAACCGCCGAATTCGAAATCAACTGAAGTGATGGCTGAGCCGTAAACATCATTGGTCTCGGGTGCGTAAACAAGAATGTTATCGGCATTTAAACTTGAGAGCTTTTGCAGATCGCGTTCGAGTGTTCGTGGGTAGTTGGTGAGGTCGGCAGCATTATTGAATTGCGTTGGATTAACAAATATACTCACCACGGTAAAATCGGTTTGCTTCAAACTTTGCTGCACCAAAGAAAGATGTCCGTCGTGCAAAGCGCCCATGGTAGGCACAAAACCAATTGATTTTTGAGTCTCATGAAGCTTCTCAAGTACGGGTTGTAAGGCCGATTTAGTGGTAAAAACCTGCATACCGCTGTTTCTGAAATTGGGTGCAAACTTAAGATTTTAGGCAATATCTCATTGGTTATTTGTACTTTTGCATGTTTTTTATTCTAAATAGCAGAAGTTTGACCTTTATGGAAGATAAACGAATCTTATTTGTGTCGTCAGAAGTAGTGCCTTATTTGGCAGAAAATGAGGTGTCTTCGACTTCATATGACCTTCCGAAAATGATCAACGACCAGGGCGGGCAGATTAGAATTTTCATGCCGCGGTATGGAAATATTAACGAGCGTAGGCATCAATTGCACGAAGTCATCCGATTGTCGGGAATGAATTTGGTTGTCAATGATTTAGACATGCCTCTAATCATAAAAGTAGCATCGATTCCCAAGGAGCGGATTCAAGTATATTTTATTGATAACGACGAGTATTTTAAAAGAAAAGCAACGTTTGCCGACGAAGATGGAAATTTATTTCCAGACAACGACGAGCGCGCTATTTTCTTTGCCAAAGGCGTAATCGAAACGGTGAAAAAACTCAACTGGGTCCCCGATATTATACACGTACACGGCTGGTTGGCGTCGTTGCTCCCCGTATATATGAAGCATTATTATAAGAATGATGCTTTGTTTGCCGACACAAAAGTGGTTACCTCGATATATAGCCAATCGTTTGACGGCAGTTTAGCTGCCGATTTATCTGCAAAAATGCAGTTTGATCAAATTCCGGAGGCTGCAGTAAGTGTTCTTAAAACGCCGTCTTTTAATAATATTATGCAATCCGCAATCGACCATTCTGATGCGGTAGTTATCGGTTCAGAAAATCTTTCTGATGAATTAACAAAATATATACACGCTGCTCAAAAACCCTTTCTACCTTTCGCAGGAAAAGAAAAATTTGCAGAAGCTTATACGAACTTCTACAAAAATCAAGTTCTCTAAAGAAAAATTTTATGAATTTAAAAAACGTAAGAGCGTTTTTAGCAGCAGCAGTAGTTGTTTTGTGTCTGTATGCCTGCGATAAAGATTTTATTGACTTAGAAAGTGATGTTATAGGCGACAGTCACTTCGATTTGATTCCCTATACAGGTCAGCTCTCGGTGGTTGCCTTCAATCAGGCAACAGGGGTTGTGCAATCGAATAACTTGCCAAATTTAGCAACCGATATTACTGTTAACTCCTTAGGGTATTACAACAATCCTGCATTCGGCAGCACAACAGCACATTTTGTATCTCAGCTGGAATTGGCATCTGTTTCGCCGGAGTTTTCAACTAATGTTGTGATGGACAGTGTTTTTATGGAAATTCCGTATTTTAATAGAAGGATAAATGTTGTCGATGGCGATTCAACCTACGAGCTAGATAGTGTAACAACTGATCAAAATGCGCGGATTAAACTAAGTATTTATGAATCGGGATATTTTATTCCCGATTTAGATCCTTCACCTGAGTCGAATTTGCAAGAGCGAATAAGTTTATATAACGACCAAAGACAGACATTTGAAAGCTACAAAAAAGGTGCACTAGAAGATGGCACGGCTGTTTTCAACGGACCGCGATTGAACAATTCGACTAATCCGCAAGAAAATGATCAGTTTTTCTTCAATCCAGCCGAAATAATTCTTACTAAAGTTGATGCGGACGGCGATGAGACCGTAACTCGTAAGGCTCCAAGATTGCGCGTATCCCTGAATAAGAACTTTTTCAAAAAGAAAATTATTGATGCGCCAGCAGTGTCGTTAGAAGGTAATACTTCTTTTAAAAACTACTTCCGAGGTCTCTATTTTCAAGTGGAACAGCAGTCGGGTAATTGTCTAGCAAATTTAAATTTTACCGGAGGAACGGTAACGTTGTATTATACCGAGGATAAATCGACTACTACCAACGGGACGACGACAATTACAAGAGTTCAAAAAGAGCTCGTTCTCAATTTGGCTGGAAATAGAGCTAATTTATTGGAACAAACCTATACGCCTAACTATGCTGCCGCCATTAATCCGGCCAATGTGAATACTACCGAAGGTGATGAACGTCTTTACATCAAAGGAGGCGAAGGCTCGGTTGCAGTAATCGACTTATTTGGAAGAACAGCTGCCAATGGTGGAAATTCAGCAGAATTAGAAGCATTGCGCAACGACTTTGAAGCAAACAATTGGTTAATAAACGAGGCAAATCTGACGTTCTTTATCGATCAAGATGCGATGGCGGGTAGTGTTGAGCCTCGAAGAATATTTCTTTATGATTTAACAAATCGCAAGGTGCTCGCAGATTATTCAGCTCGAGATGAAGGGCCAAGCGGTTTTCCGAAATTTAATAAGCCAATTTTCGGTGGACTTTTAGAGGAAACGAATGGAAAGGGAGTTCGCTATAAAATTAGAATTACTAGGCACATTTCGAACTTGTTGAAAAATCGCGATAGTACGAATGTTCGACTTGGGCTTGTAGTTACCGAAGCAATTAACGATATTCGCTTTGCACGCGTAAAACCGGGTCAGCCTAGTACTGCCGTATTTTCGTGCCTGCCCGTCGCATCAGTACTAAATCCGTTTGGAACTGTTTTGTATGGTTCCAATCCCGCAGTAGACGCGACGAGAAGATTAAAACTTGAAATCTATTACACCAAACCAAAAGAATAAATTATGTGTGGAATTGTAGGTTATATCGGACAAAGAGAAGCATTTCCTGTTGTAATTAAAGGACTTAAAAGACTAGAATACCGCGGATACGATAGTGCCGGGGTAATGCTCTTCGATGGCTTTGATTTAAAGGTGAGCAAAACAAAAGGGAAGGTGAGCGATTTGGAAGAAAAATCCAAATCAATGTCGCAAACCGGAACCATAGGAATGGGGCATACACGTTGGGCAACACACGGTGTACCAAACGATGTGAATTCACACCCACATTTATCAAATAGTGGCGAACTTGCAATCATCCACAACGGAATTATCGAAAATTACGAGCCGTTAAAAAAGGAGTTAATTAAACGCGGATATACTTTTTCTTCAGATACCGATACCGAAGTATTGGTAAATTTAATTGAAGAAGTACAGAAAAACGAAAAGTGTAAGCTTGGAAAAGCGGTGCAAATAGCACTAAACCAAGTTGTTGGAGCGTATGCCATTTGCGTTTTCGACCGAAAAAAGCCGGATGAAATTATCGCAGCGCGTTTAGGATCACCTTTGGCAATTGGTATTGGAACCGACGAATTTTTTATCGCTTCCGATGCTTCTCCGTTTATAGAGTATACCTCAAATGCCATTTATTTGGAAGATGAAGAAATGGCGATTGTGCGTTTACACAAACCTTTGCGCATTCGTAAAATTAAAGATGATGCGTTGGTAGACCCTTACGTACAAGAACTTCAAATGAATTTGGAGCAGATTGAAAAAGGTGGTTACGATCACTTTATGTTGAAAGAGATCTATGAGCAGCCATCGGTAATTAAAGACACGTACCGCGGACGTTTATTGGCCAATCAAGGGCTAATTAAAATGGCAGGAATTGAAGATAACTTAGAGCGTTTTCTTAACGCCGAGCGTATTTTAATTGTTGCTTGTGGAACCAGCTGGCACGCCGGTTTGGTTGCCGAATATATTATTGAAGAGTTTGCACGAATTCCTGTTGAGGTTGAATACGCTTCGGAGTTCAGATATCGAAATCCGATCATCAATAAAAATGATGTGCTTATTGCTATTTCGCAGTCGGGTGAAACTGCCGATACTTTAGCGGCTATAAAGTTGGCTAAAGAACGCGGCGCTTTTGTGTTTGGTGTTTGTAATGTGGTTGGTTCGTCTATTTCGAGAGAAACACATGCCGGCGCTTATACGCATGCCGGACCCGAAATTGGAGTGGCTTCGACAAAAGCATTTACCACCCAAATTACGGTTCTTACCATGATTGCTTTACGTTTAGCGAAAGCAAAAGGAACCTTATCAAACTCAGATTACCACCGCTATTTACAAGAGTTGGAGCTCATTCCAGAGAAAGTGCAAGAAGCTTTACTAACCAACGATGCCGCCGAAGCTATTGGTAAAGTTTTCCAAAAATCAGCGAATTGCTTGTATTTAGGACGTGGATACAACTTCCCGGTAGCGCTAGAAGGAGCATTGAAGTTAAAAGAAATCAGTTACATACACGCAGAAGGATATCCGGCTGCAGAAATGAAACACGGTCCGATTGCATTGATCGATGAGCACATGCCTGTAATTGTAATTGCTCCCAAACAAGGACATTACGATAAAGTGGTTTCGAATATTCAAGAAATTAAATCGCGTAGCGGAAAAATCATTGCAATTGTTACCAAAGGTGATGTTCAAGTTCGCGAGTTAGCCGATTACGTGATTGAAGTTCCGGATACCTCAGATGCTTTATCTCCGCTAATTACTACCATTCCGTTGCAGTTGTTGTCGTACCACATTGCGGTATTGCGCGGTTGTAACGTAGATCAGCCTCGAAATTTAGCGAAGTCGGTTACGGTAGAATAAGCGTAGATACGTTCTGGTTTGCTCGTTTGGTAACGATTGCCGCAAAAGCGATAGAGGCGGTACCCCGCAACGTACGAAGTGAAACGCAGTACGTGAGGAGTAAAGCCGAAAGCGCGGTGGCGCGTAGGAACGGAGCGGCATTTGCCCAAAAACAAAAAAAGTGAGTTTATACCGCAAACTATTTAAGCAAACGGCAATTTATGGCCTAACCGCCGTTGTGCCGCGTATGCTTAGCTTTTTTTTGGTACCGCTATACATCGATTTGCTGGATGAAGCCGAATATGGCGTGGTTACCAAGCTTTTTGCGTACATGATTTTCTTTAATGTGGTACTCTCGTACGGCTTTGAAACTGCGTATTTTCGTTTTATAAACCGCGAACCCGATCCGGAACGTGTAAAATCGACAGCGCTTTACTCAATACTTTTCTCGACTACCTTATTCGCTGTTTTCGCCGCCTTACAAGCATCGTTTTTATCGAGTTTTATGGAAGTTTCGCTCACGCAAGTGTACTTAGCGATTGCCATAATGGTATTCGATGCTTTAGTGTTAGTTCCTTTTAGCAGTTTACGCGCTTCGCAACGCCCGGGCTTTTTTGCTGTGGTGAAAATCGGAAACGTTGTTCTAAATTTACTGCTTAATTTGTTCTTTTTATTGCTGTTACCTGCACTGGCGCACCATAGTTTCTTTGCTGCTTTGTATATGCCAAACAGCGAAGTATTTTACATTTTTGTGTCGAATTTAATTGCAAGCGCGGCCACGTTTATAGTGCTATCAACCGACTATTGGAAGACGAAATACCAATTTGATACCCAGCTATGGAAAAAAATGCTGCGCTACAGTTGGCCAATTTTAATTTCAGGAATTGCGTTTGCGATTAACGATCAGTTCGACAAGATTTTGCTCAGTAAAATGCTTCCCGAGGCGATTGCCGATCGAGAGCTCGGCGTGTATTCGGCTTGTTACAAGCTGGGGCTGTTCATGGTGTTGTTTCGAACGGCTTATACTTTAGGTATTGAACCGTTTTTCTTTAACCATGCGCAAAATGAAAATGCGCCACAAACTTACGCCGAAATTACCCGCTTTTTCGTGGCGGCAGGAGCCATTATCTTAGTTGGCGTGATTGTTTTTGCCGATGTTTTGAAATTGGTTATGATTCCAAACGCAAAGTACTGGGAAGCCATGAAGATTGTTCCACTGATTGTACTTGCTAACTTTTGTTTGGGGATTTACACCAACCTATCGATTTGGTATAAGCTTACCGACAAAACCATCTTTGCCGCATACATTTCGCTAATTGGTGCTGCAGTGACGCTGGCGCTTAACTTTTGGTTAATTCCGCTGTACAGCTACACGGGCTCGGCAATTGCAACTTTAGGCGCGTACGGAAGTATGATGTTGGTGTCGTATGCTTTAGGCCAAAAGTACTACCCGATTCCGTACGATTATCGAAAAATTGGATTGTATTTAGGATTAGCCATAGGTTTAAGTTTTATAAGTTTTTACCGCTTTCGCGGAAATTTAATCGTTGCCATTTTGGCATTTGTGAGCTTTACGGCTGTGGTGCTTTGGAGTGAGCGGAAGGTGTTTTTGAAGAGAAATACCTAGCGCAATACTTGACGTTCGCCTTTACTTCTCGAACTAAAACTACTATCTTGCGGCATCAAAAATGCTTGTATGCTTGCTGTAAAAATCATCAATACGTCTGCTTTCCCATTACCTGCTTATGAGAGCGATTTAGCTGCTGGAATCGATCTTCGCGCGGCTATTTCCGAGTCGATTACTTTGCAACCTTTACAACGCACCTTAGTAAAAACGGGCTTGTTTTTGGAGTTGCCTGCCGGAACCGAGGCGCAGGTGCGTCCGCGTAGTGGTTTGGCACTCAAGCAAGGAATAACGGTTTTAAATGCGCCGGGAACCATCGACGCCGATTATCGCGGTGAAGTAGGCGTAATTTTAATAAATTTAGGAGCAGAAACAGCGGTGATTTCGCCGGGCGATCGCGTTGCACAATTGGTTTTTGCTCGATACGAACAAGCTGTTTTTGAAGAAGTAAATGAACTAACAGCAACCACACGTGGTGCGGGTGGATTTGGAAGTACTGGAAAAAATTAAAATCAAAATATGAAAATCATTGTTCCGATGGCTGGACGCGGATCTCGACTGCGCCCGCATACGTTAACTGTACCGAAACCTCTTATCCCAATTGCAGGTAAGCCCATAGTGCACCGCTTGGTGGAGGACATAGCTGCAGTGATTAACCAACCTATTAGCGAAATTGCCTTCATTATTCATAAAGATTTTGGTAAAGCTGTGGAAACGGAGCTTGTGGCTATAGCTGAAAAATTAGGCGCTAGCGGAAGCATTTACTACCAAAATGAAGCCTTGGGAACTGCGCACGCTATTTTATGTGCGAAAGAATCGATGTCGGGACCACTTGTAGTTGCTTACGCAGATACATTGTTCCGTGCTGATTTTACGCTCGATCAAACTGCCGACAGCGTGATTTGGGTTAAGAAGGTCGACGACCCATCGGCTTTTGGTGTTGTGCAACTCAATGATAAAAATGAGATTATAGATTTCGTTGAAAAGCCAAAAGACTTTGTTTCGGATTTAGCGATTATCGGCATTTACTATTTTAAATCGGGCGAAACGCTGCGTGAAGAACTGCAGTTTTTACTCGACAACAATGTGGTTAAAGGCGGCGAATATCAGCTCACAGATGCTTTGGAAAACATGAAGCAAAAAGGGATGCGTTTTGTGCCTGGAACGGTCGACGAATGGATGGATTGCGGAAACAAAGCCGTAACGGTAGAAACCAACAGCCGTATGCTGCAATTTTTACACGACGAAGGAAAAGATTTAGTAAGTAGTTCGGCTGTGTTAACAAACGCCACCATCATTCCGCCCTGCTTTATTGGCGATCATGTTGTGATCGAAAACAGTACCGTCGGACCAAACGTATCCGTTGGCACACACACTAAGATTAGCAATTCAAACGTTAAGAATAGTCTGATTCAAACGCAATCTACCATTTCTAACGCCAATTTAGACGAAGCGATGATTGGTAATCATGCGAAATTCGACGGTAGTTTCACTAAAATCAGCATTGGCGATTACAGCGTTTTAGAATAATGCATAAACTTCGTAACATAGCGTTCCATTTCGTTTGTGGTTTTTTGGCCGCAAGTTCAGCGTTTGCTCAGGTTGAACCCGAACAGATTGCCGCTACTACCGACGATTTTCAGAATTCGTATTTCGAAGCACTCAAACAAAAAAGTATCGAAAATTACGACAAGGCCATTACGGCTCTTGAAAAGTGTGCTGAAATCCAGAAGGAAAATCCGGCCGTTTACAACGAATTGGGGAAAAGCTATTTGAAGTTAAAAAAATATGCCGATGCGTACAGCAGTTTTCAAAAAGCCCACGACATAGATCCAAAAAACAGATGGTATCTCGATGGTATGTACGAAGTGTGCTATGCCAAACAAGATTGGCAACAAGCCATTGTTTTGGTGCAGCAGCTGGTTCCTTTCGAAGCTTCATACCAAGAAGATTTGGTCTCGTTATACATGAACACTTTTCAGTACGACAAAGCTTTAGCGCTAATCAATCAGCTTAACGAAACGGTTGGCGAGTCGGATAAACGACGCTTATACAAGGCCCAGATTTTATCGGATGCCAAATATCAAGGCGCTGAAAAAGACGATTTATTGAGTAAGATCAAGAAAAATCCGAAAGAAGAATCGAATTACGTAGAGCTGATAACCATTTACAGCAACAGCAATCAAGAAGAAAAAGCTTTAGAAGTTGCCAAAATGTTGGAAAAGGAAATTCCAACTTCTGATTGGGCACAGGTGAGTTTATTCAAGCTCCATATCACCAACAACGACGGCACAAAAGCGGGTGCAGCTTTAAAACAAGCATTGAAAAGTTCACGTGTTGATGCAAAAATCAAGCATCGAATGATTAATGAGTTTCTCATTTTCATTACTAAAAATCAACAATTCGAACAAGTTTTTGAAGAAGCAATTGCCTTGCTGCCCGAAGATAAAAACATAGTAGTGGCAACCGAAGTGGGTAAGTACTTCTTCAATAAAAAAGATTATTCCAAAGCTGCAAAGTATCTTCAGAAAGGCATTTCGATCAAACCCGACGATTTTGAAGCGGCGCGACTCCTTTTCCAATCGCTTTCGCAGAATCAGGAGTACGATGCTTTACTGAAACAAGCCCAAGATTACGCAGATTTATTTCCAAACCAACCCGAACCCTTCTATTACAAAGGTCTTGCGCTATTCAAAACCGGAAAATTAAAAGAAGCGGTTTCGGAATTAGAAAGCGGCGTAGATTTTGTATTGGATAACCCTACCTTTGAAGCAGCTTTTTACAAATTGCTGGTAGACGTTTATCAATCGTTAGGTGATCTGAAAAACAAAGACAAATACCTCAAAAAAGCGGAAAAACTGAAGTAAAATGAAGAAAATCGCCTGCTTGTTGCTCGTATTAACCATCGTTTCGTGCAAATCGACAGCTAAAATTGCCGAAGCTAAAGCAACCGATGCGCTCGACGTACAAGCGATTATTAACGGCATTCAAGCTAATAAAATCGATTTTAAAACGGCAGTTATTCGTGCGGGTGTTGGATACGAATCGGAGGATACGGGAGTAAATGCGGGCGCCGACATTCGAATCAAAAAAGACGAGAAGATACTTGTAAGCGTTAAAGTGCTTGGTTACACTTTGGCAAAAGCACTCATCACACCCGACCGTGTACAGTACTATCAAAAAACAGGTGATAAATATTTTGACGGCGACTACACAACTTTGAGTCGGCTTGCTGGAACACCGCTCAACTACGAGAAAGTTCAAAATTTACTGCTCGGAAAACCACTCGACGATTTAACGGCAAGCGATTTTATTGCAGCCTTATCGGGTTCGAATTACGAACTCCGTACCCTAGCAACAAAACCGCAAGCTAGCGCCTACGCGTTTGAAGCAGGGAACTTCTTTTTGAAGAAGACACAAATTGTACGCGCCGAAAAGAACCAAAGCGTTACTGTTGATTATAACGGCTACGGAAATTACGACAACGTGCCTTTTCCGCTATCGGTTAAGATATTGGCTAAAGAAGCAGACAAATTTTCTAAAATTGAAATCGAGTACAAAGACGTAAAAATCAACGAAAACGTGTCATTTCCTTATGAAGTGCCAAGCGGTTACGAACGTATTGTACTCGAATAAAAAAGCATCTTATGGGACTTAAGTGGTGTACCTTTCTTTTACTCTTGCTCTCTTTTCAGGCATTCGCGCAGCCAACACAAGAGGAGTTGCAACGCCGTAAAGAACAATTGCAGCGCGAAATTCAAGAACAAGAAGAGTTGTTGAATTCGCAAAACAAAAAGCAGAAGTCGGTTGCCACACTTATCGCACAACAAACCGAGAAAATAAAGCTGCGCGAAAAACTCATAAATACCACGGAAAAGCAAGCCAAGATTTTGAAGAACGACATGTATATCAATCAGTTGGCAATCAATAAGCTCAACCGCGATCTCGACGATTTAAAAGCCGATTACGCCGAAATGATTCGCAAGTCGTATAAAAGTCGATCTGAACAGAGTCGCGCCATGTTTTTACTTTCGTCCGAAAATTTTCTTCAAGCCTACAAACGCGCGCAGTACATGAAACAGTACGCTTCATACCGAAAAATGCAAGCCGAAGAAATAAAAGAAAAAACTGCTAAACTACAGCAGTTCAATACCGTTCTCGACGATCAGAAAAAGCAAAAACAAGTACTTCTCGCCGAACAGCAAAAAGAACGCGAAAATTTGGAAAAAGAACGCCTCGAACAAGAGCGTTTGGTGAATTCCATTAAAAAAGACAAAAAGAAAATCATTGCCGAAATCAAGAAAAAGCAGCAGGAATCGCGTGCAATCGACCGTAAAATCGACAATTTAATCAAAGCCGCAATTGCTGAAGCAAACAAAAAAGCTGCTGCCGCAAACAAAAAAGCGAACCCAACAAAAGTTACCGCAGCCGAGACACGCAAAACGGAAACGGCTACAAAAATTGTACTTACGCCCGAAGCAAAACTCGTATCCGATAACTTTAAAGCTAACAAAGGAAAACTTCCTTGGCCTGTAGAACGGGGAACGGTAACTTTACGCTACGGTGATCAGCCACACCCAATCTACAAAGGGTTAACCGTACACTGCAGCGGCGTTGAAATTACAACCGATTCGGGTGCAAATGCTCGAGCTGTCTTCGGCGGAACGGTGTATAGCGTGATTGTAATCTCGCCAGTGAACAAAGCGGTCATGATTCAACACGGAGATTTCTTTACGGTTTATCAAAACCTCAGTAGCGTTAGTGTAAGCAAAGGCGACAAAGTAAGCACCAAGCAAAGCATCGGGAAAATTCGCACCAACGGCGATACGGGCAAAACCACTCTAAAGTTCATGATCTCGCAAAACGCGACGTACGCCAATCCGGCGAATTGGTTATATAATATGTAATTTTTTAGGGCGTTCCGGCGGCTAAATTCGTAACGCTTCGCAAACGCAATATCCGTACGGCCGCCGTCAGGCTGTTCACTTCCCCCGATAGCTATCGGGGTGTTTTGCGCCTTAAGCGGCAGCGCAAAACAGGATTTTCGTTTCCATCCTTAACGCGGAAAAATAGTCGCAGCTTTAGGTGCAGGATGGACGTGTGGTTTTCCAAGTCCGAAGACTTCAAATGCTACCCTCGCAACTCCCCCAATTTTTTCTTTGTAAATTCCGACAACACCAAGCGCCCCGAAATAGCAGCGCGCTCGTACAACAACGTATCCCAATGTTCGGTATTTTGCCAAAGTACTCTTTTAATATCTTGTAAAGCTTCGGGGCTGTAATTCGATAAGCTTGAAGCAAATTCTTGTACTGCCAAATCTAGCTCGTTGTTGTCGGCATATATTGCTTGAAACAAGCCAGCATGCAAGGCCCATGGTGCATCAAACCACCGATTAGGTTGCAAAGTCATGGCGCTAAAGCCGTTTAAACCTATTTTTCGGGAAACGGCAGGTTCAATTACAAACGGACCAATACCAATTGCCAATTCAGAAAGTTTAATGGAAGCTTTTTCGCTGGCAAAAACAAAATCGCAGGCAGCTAACAATCCAACGCCGCCGCCAACGGCTTTACCTTGCGCCCGACCTACAATAGGCTGTTTACATTTGCGCATGGCGTTTATCACGTTGGCAAAGCCGCTAAAAAATACTTTTCCCGTTGTTTCATCGTGTACTTGCAAAAGCTCGTCGAATGAAGCGCCGCCACAAAACGTCGAGTTTCCATGGCTTTGTAGTACAATAACAGCAATTTCGGATCGGTTCGAAAGTTCGTTGAGCGCTTGCGTTAAATCGGCAAGCTGTGTGCTCGGAAATGAATTTCCTTGTGGGTGGTAGAAGGTAATCGTAGCAACACGGCTAGCGATATCCGTTTTTACAAAAGCAGAGTCTATAGTCATACAAAAACATTCAGGTTGTAAAGTTCAGACAAATTCTGTTATATTTGCCAACCAATCGGGGGATTAGCTCATTTGGCTAGAGCGCTTGCCTGGCAGGCAAGAGGTGACCGGTTCGAATCCGGTATTCTCCACAAAACCACTCAGCAATGGGTGGTTTTTTTATTGGCTAACGTTTTTTGCTTACTTCTTGTTTCCCAATGACCGAAAAGTTAAGCGATACGTCGTCTTGCGAACGCCAGTTTCCTTGACTAACCGCTCGTGTTAAAATGGGCTTCCCTTTGTAATCCGCAACAAAATGCAGTCGACCTTCACCCATGTCTTCGATTAATTCGAGGCTGATAAAAAAAATACCTGTTACACGAAGGTCGTAAGGTGTTAAATCCACACTTAAAATCCCTTTTTTTTTTTTTTTTTCTACAAAGATGTTCTCCGAAAGGATGTTTTTAGCAGGAATACCGTTGGCAGCTTCGTAAACATTAACACGTAGCTTAATTTTTCCGTACGTGTTGGTGCTGATAACTGCTTCAAAACGCTCCGGGAAAAAGGCAGCCTTTCCCGCATTAAATTCCATAGCTAATTCATTGCCGAGTTTATTGTTCGCAAAGCCAGCGCTGAGTCGCGTTCGGCCGAAACTCCGTCCCAAATTAACCGTTCGAAACGCTCCGGGTTTTACGATAACTTCATTTAGTTCATAAATTTCGCGTTCTAAACGTACATTTTCTAGGGTTTTGCTGTCTGTGCGAAGGTTTGCAACACGTACAGATTTACTTTTGTATCCAATCGTAGAAAAAACAAGTACATCTGTATCGTTGGCTTGCGTAAGATCAATCGAAAAGCTTCCTTGGTTGTTGGATACTGTACCGATATTTTTCCCAGGAATACCAATATTTACATAAGAAAGAGCCGAATTGTCCTTTTCATCGAAAACGCTGCCCGATACGCGCTGCCCATAAAAACTAAGGCTCATCAGAAAAAATCCGATGAGCCCAATAATTTTCGAAAAATAGGGGTATTTACTCACCTTCTTTTTTCTCAGTAGTTGCAGCAGGCGTTTCTGTAGGTGTTGATGCAGGCTGCGGTGTCGCAACGGGCTGTGGAACTACAACCGACTGCTGTGGAGCCATTTGAGTTACCGCGGTTGGTGTTGGCTTTGGCTTGCTGTTAAGCGGCGCACCGACGGCGATATCGCAACGATGTCCCGGTTGTCCGTGTGGTGGATTCATTCCTTTTGGAGTTTTTGCAACCGGTTGGTTAACTACAATTTGCTGTGGTTGTGCGGAAGTTGATTGAACTGCCGCAGGTTGTACTCCTGTAACAGGTGTTCCTACGGGCACAGGCGTAACAGTGCCTGGAGCAGCCGTAGCTACTTTTGTTGTATCAGTTGAAGGTGAGCTGTCTTGCGGTTGCAATTCTTTCTTACAAGAAGTTAAAGCGGCACCAAAAAGGAGTATGTAAATATATTTACGCATGTTGTATTTTTTAATTTTCGAAAATACATAATTAGCTGCTCATTTGAAATGAACCAATTAAAAAACTATCTTGTACGGTAAGATCATCTGCTCAGTAGTATTGTAGCGGTTGAACTTACCTCTTCAAATCAAATTAAATATAAGAGCCAGTTTACTCGCAGCACGAACTGTTGAATTTCCCGTTGAAAAGGTTCTGAGCGGGTTAATTCATTATCTTACGTACAAGCAACAGAAAGAGAAGAAAATAAAAAAGCAGCTGAAATAATCTTGCTAATGTTCTTCACGTATGTATTCGCTTGGCTTTGCTGGGAGCTTATAGTTTTGCGTTTGATTTTGAAACAATCTTGTCAATACGTTTTTGTAAATCGCCCATTAATTCGGTAAGAGAACTTTCACACATCGGCAAAATTTTCTCCGGATTTATTACCGGAATACCACCCACCATAACGCCTGTTTTTTTAGAACGCTCACTTTCATTTATTGCCCAAACTTTTTCACCTTTCTTATTGTAAAGCACAATACGCGTAAAAGCTCTCATTTTAATTGACATCGTTTTCCCAATTCCAAAACCTTTCTCAAAGCCAAAATCAATACTTACAAAAAGAACACCATCAGCTTCATTAGCAAAAAGCTTGGCCATGCCTTCTTCGTTTGTTTTTCCTAAAAAGCCTTCGTAGATATTTCGATATTTTCCGTAGTTTAAATAGTTATTAGCATCGTATTTATTCTTTTCAAACCTTGCTTCAAATTTTTGGTATTTCTCAGAATCAACAACGGCCGACTCTGGCAGTAAATCAAACGGAAAAGATTTGGCATACTCATTAAAAAATTTTGAGTGATACTGCTCTAAAATAGGTGCCAGATTAAAATTGGGATTATTTCTTAAATCAAGTACATTCTTAAGCAATTCCTCACTTCCAATACCCAACTCTTCAATACCAACCATTTTGTTGGCATAAAAGGTTACAACAGCCACCTTCTTTTTTTGCGAAAAAGCGCAGCAGAACAGCAGACAAAATACAACCAAAAATACACCTCTTTGTAATTTCATAATTATTGATTTAAGTTAAGAATCAAAGGTATGAGATTAATAGACAGTTTAAACCAATAGTTTTCAAATTTGCTAGAAATTGAAACGCCACCTGCTCCGCAAATGTTTGCTCACCTCGCTTTCGAGTGTCGAAATTGCAAATTTGATGCTCAGGAGAAAATTCTCAAGCCGTAATTTCCTTCGAGTAGTATTTCTTCCTAAAGAAAAACGCTACGTTAACCAATGCAATTAAGGCGGGTACTTCAACCAGCGGACCAATAACGCCGGCAAACGCTTGTTTACTTCCGATGCCAAAAATAGCCACCGCTACCGCTATCGCTAATTCAAAATTATTTCCTGTTGCGGTAAAGGCTATAGCTGTATTGCGCGAATAATCAACTTTCATCAGCAAACCAACAATAAAGCTCAGCAAGAACATCAGTGCGAAGTATACAACTAACGGAACGGCAATTTTCAGCACATCAAACGGAATAGCAACTATCGTTTCGCCTTTAAGGCTAAACATTAAAACAATGGTGAAAAGTAAAGCAATTAACGTGATTGGAGAAACTGCCGGAATGAATTTTCCAAAAAACCAGTCGCGACCTTTAACTTGTTGCAGCACTTTTTGCGAAACAACGCCAAGCACAAACGGAATTCCCAAATAAATACCAATACTTTCGGCAATTTCGGCAACCGAGATATTCACAGAAACTGTGGGCAGTCCGAGCCAACTCGGAAAAATGGTCAAGAAAAAGTATGCGTAAAAGCTGTACGTAAATATTTGGAACAAACTGTTTAAGGCAATTAGTCCGGCGCCGTACTCCCGATTTCCTTCTGCCAAATCATTCCAAACCACAACCATCGCAATACAACGCGCTAAACCAATAAGTATCAGTCCGTTCATGTATTCGGGTTCGTCCCGTAAAAAGAAATAGGCGAGTGTAAACATCAATAACGGACCAACGATCCAGTTTAGAAATAGCGAAATACTCAGCACCTTAACATTGCTGAAAACGCTCTTCATTTTCGCGTATTCAACCTTGGCCAGTGGCGGATACATCATTAAAATCAGACCGATTGCCAACGGAATGTTTGTAGTTCCCACACTATACGATTCGACGAGTTGCGGGATTTCTGGCGCAAACTTTCCGAGTACAACTCCAATAAGCATCGCCAGAAAAATCCAAAGAGTTAGATAGCGATCCAAGAAGCTTAAACGCTTACGTGCTGCTGCTGGAGTGCAATTAGTGGCTGACATGTGCGGTAACAAAATTCCGACAGTAGTCTTTTATCTGATCGCGAACACTTCGAAACTCCTGCATAATTTCTTCGTCGGTGCCCGTAGCTTTTGCCGGATCGGGGAAGTTGTGGTGAAATTTTTGTGCACGCGACGGGAAAAACGGACAACGTTCCTTGGCACTATCGCAAACAGTAATAACCAAGTCAAAGTCGATTTGTGCGTATTCATCGATGTGATTCGAGGTGTGTTGCGAAATGTCGATTCCGTCTTCGGCCATGATGGCAATAGCTTTCGGATTTACGCCGTGCGTTTCAACACCAGCGCTATACACTATTGCGTTTCCGTTAGCAAAATGATTTAAATAGCCGTGAGCAATCTGACTCCTACAGCTGTTTCCGGTACAAAGAACTAGCATTTTTTTCATAATAAAAGATTTAAATACAACAGTTGCCGTCGGGCGTTCAACAAGGTTCGTTCGATTTTAGAGTGCTTAAAGACACTTTTTGTTTGGGAATGCCGCAATTGTCGGGCGCAAGGCAATTGGTTTGTTTCGGAGTTAAAGTAAATCCGCTTCCTGTGAAATCGATTCCGTATTTCCCAATCGTTTCACCTTGATATTCTACCTCAATGTCGAGCGCAGCAAGCTCAAAGTGCTTCTCCGATTGGTTAATTATGTGCAACAATTTTTCGGGCGTGAGTCGGTGCTCGGTATCGTTAGCAACCCAAAGTTGAAAGTTGGCGTGCGACTCGGTGCGAACCGTTCCGCCGCAGTCGATAAAATGTTTTGTAGTTATTCCGAGTTCTGTGATGTGAAAGTGCTCGGGAATGGCGTTACCGTTTGGGGTTTTAAAACCGAGTTCGGGTAAGTGAGTTAAGATTTCTTTGAAATTTTGAATAGTCATGGCAACGAAATTTAATTAAGTACAGCAGGTAGTTGAGCTGTCGTTTGCGTTAGAAAGTATGTTTAGGTACGCCTTAAACTTGTCGAACACCTCGTGATTTATGCAATAGCAAACGGCATTTCCGTCGATTTTTCCTTTAATAAGTTTGGCGTTTTTAAGCTCTTTCAGGTGTTGCGAAATGGTGGCTTGCGCTAACGGAAGCTCGGTTACAAGTTCGCCACAGATACAGCTATTAACTTTGGCAAGATGGTCTAGAATGGCAATTCTTGCGGGGTTTCCGAGTGCTTTTGCGATATCGGCGAGTTCGTTTTGAGTTTCGGTGAAGTAGGCTGCTTTAGTAATTCCCATCGCTATATTTGTATATCGCAATATTACGATGAAGATTTCGAAATTTCAAAATTGAAAGATTGAAAGATTGAAAGATTTCGAAATTTCAAGATTGGGAGATTGGGAGATTTTAGGAATAGCTGATTAATATTTTGTAGCTATTCCCGCTTTCCGCTGTAGTCCTCAAAAAAGCAGCTGGCTTCAGTCGCGCTGCGGCGGGCTTCTATGGTCGCCACCACAGCCGCGCTTCCGTCGAGCTGTTTTTTCTCCGGGCTGCCGCTGCAATCGGGGCTAGAAGAGAGTGCGTTTGGAGAGACGTGTCTTCGATGAATTTTCAAACTTGCCGTAAAGTCGGGAGTTGGTGTGAAGCACGAGGTCTGTTTAACAGATTAATTCGCCCAATTTTCTATGATTTGCTGTCCTTTTATGGTTATCTTAATCCATCGAACATCATTCAAAATCTGCTCTGCTACACCAGTTTTACGTTCTAATTCATAACCAATTATTTGGTATTCAGATATCATACAGTCTAGTTCAACAAACAACTTATATAAAATGTTTTCTCCACTTTTTTCTCTGTAAAAACTAATGTAATCTTCGAAAGCAAAAGAATCATATAGCATTCCTAATGTTTCAGTAAACGATGAAATATTTTCTTTGTCTTTCCCTGTCCAACTTAAACGTTGACTGTTTATGTCTGCTAAATCTCGAATAGAATTATATATATTACTCTGCCATACCTTATCATTATCAGTCATTATTTCTCCATTTTTATTTTTTTTAAATTTGAATACTTGTAGATTCGACAGCACCGATTTACCTCGTCTGTTCAGCTAAAGCCTCTTATTTGCCCTGTGCTACAACAAATCTAATAAAACGAAAACGTTATCACGTAGGCTTTTATATTTTTTGTCGGCACGAATTACAAATCCGTGCTATCAAATTCGTGAGATCGAATTTTACCGCAAAGTCGGGAGACTGTTGTGGAGCACGAGATCAATAGCTTCTTGTTGGTAGTTTAATGCTCCATCAAATTGTATTTTCATAGTTACTTTTTTATATTCAATCAACACATGTTGATATTTACTAATTTTGATTTTTATTCTTTCATCACATGACCGTCACATGAAAAAACCTTGAAAATCAAAGGCTTTATTTCAACATCTCTTTATTCTGTCACATGACCATCACATAAACATTATGCCCAGAAAGGTAGATAGCCAGCATATTTTCTTGATTTATTTTCAGGGTCAATTTCTTTTATTACACCAGCCTCAAGAGCATCTCTTATTATACGTGAAGCAATAGAATAATTTTTATCATCTATCGAAAAGCGAACTCTTAAACTTTGGTTAGTCATTTTATCATTAGAAACCCATTTCAAACAGGCATGTTGATAACATGCTCTAATTTTTTCTTTTTTATCAAGGTCGTTTAATGATTTATAAGCATAGATCGTGACTCTGGTTCTCGTTTCATCCGTAATTACATTGATGGGAGGTAATTGATATAGCTCATTGTGAAATATTACTTTATCAAGTCCACTTCCCTTTTCTTCACAAAATCCCATTCTCCTCATCAGGTCAGCTAGCTTTTCATTTCTTGAAATATAAGAATCAATAAATCGTTCTGGTGTAATTAATGGATTTCCTGGATTTGAAATCTCAATTCTGTCTTTGAATATTTCAATCATTGGAAATCCTTTAACCATAAAATCTTGGTGAATCAATGCATTGGCAACTAGCTCCCGAATTGCTATTTCGGGATACATCCTTGTTTCTTTTCGCAATGCCTTACCAATCTCTTCATTCGCTGGCAACTGACTATTTATCCAATCGACTAATCTTTCAAATCCAACAGCATATCCTTTCCCACCAACTTGTTCTCTTTCCGTTTCAACTTTATTAGTTCCTTTATAAACAATTACTCTAACTGATTTTCTTTGTACATTTTCAAAATCACCTAAGTTTTTAGCCAAAAGGATTGCCCCTAAATTTGTTATTGCTAATAGCCCTTTTGCCTTTACAACCAATTTCTCATCAACTAACTTTTGAACAACAGCATCTTGAGTTTGGGGATATGGTAGTTTTAGTAAATCGAAATACGTCTCTGTACTCAATAAACTTATGACTTCAGTCGAAGATAAATTTTCTTTGGCCAATTCAGATTCGAATGGCTTTGCTTGCTTTCTCCATATTTTAGCTTCTTTCTCTGGAAATTCATTCAACAGTCTGGTAATACTACCAATTCTAATGTAGGCTTTATGGAAAAAATCAACTGGTCTATGCTGTGTTGCTGGAATAACAAATAGAGCTATTTTACGAGTCGCATCATAATCAAACTCGTAAATTCTAAAATCAATTCTTGGGTCAAGTCGTTGAGCCAACCAGTTTTCCAATTCCTCATTCCCTTTTTTGTGAAGTCTGGGTTCGAATGTTGTTCCTTTAACCAAATGTGTTTTATCTTCAATCCCAAAAACCAAATAACCAAAATCTTGATTATTGATACAAGCTCCGTTGGACAATGCTGAGATACGTTGGCCTATTTCATCTTCAGAATGAAAATTTAATTTGAATTCAACCCACTCACTTTCGTTGGGCTGTTTAACTAAATCATCTATCAGTTTTTTTAATTGCTCGTTACTCATATCCACCTTGCTTAATTATGAAAAAAACTTGCTTATTTTTACAAAACCATTGATTTTAAAGTCTTTACATTGCTGTTGACAACCTTGCTTATTTGTGAATAAGTCTTGCTTAAATACTTTTCACTTCATTGATGCCTAATCGGTTTAATGTTTGCACCGCATTGGCCTTTTCGACATCTGTGAAACCTCGATATTGCGGATTTACTTCGTCTGTTCCGCTAAAGCCTCGATTGCACTCACTGCTACAACAAATCTAACAAAACGAAAGCGTTATCACGTAGGCTTTTATCTTTTTTGTGGGCACAGATTGCACATCTGCGCTATCTAATTAGTGCTAGTACATTCTAACGACACGTTTGGTTGTGCACTATTTCGCACAAGGGACAGCAGCGGAAAGCCGTGCTGAAAAAAGACGGTTGAAACCAGTTTTGCGGGGGCGACCCCAGAAGCCGACGCAAAATTTGGTTGAAACGACTTTTGAAGTGCGCCTTGTAGCGTATGGCCCGACCTGCCGCGGCACTTATTTCCACTACTTTTTGCGGCAGGTTGTGCCCAAATAAACATCCTAAAAACGAAAAAGCCCTGCGCGTGGCAAGGCTTTCGGGTGGTCCCACTTGGAATCGAACCAAGCACCTACTGATTATGAGTCAGTTGCTCTAACCGAATGAGCTATAGGACCGTTTAGGGCTGCAATATTACTAACTATTTGTGTTTTCTGCAACTATATCCTGACACAACTCGACTAAAACGCCGTTTGCCGACTTGGGGTGCACAAAACAAACCCACTTATTGTCGGCGCCGCGCTTAGGCGTTTCGTTTAGCAGGGTAAATCCGGCTTCGCGCAAGCGCGTCATTTCTGCGTGAATATCGGCTACAGCAAACGCAATATGATGAATGCCTTCGCCTTTTTTCTCTATAAACTTGGCAATAGCCGAATCGGTTGTGGTTGCTTCTAACAACTCGATTTTATTGGGTCCGTTTTCGAAAAAAGAGGTTTTTACGCCCTCACTTTCAACGGTTTCTTCCTTGTACGGCGCCGCTCCTAGCAATTTTTCGTATAAACCGTTAGCTGCTGCCAAATCGCGGACCGCAATTCCTATATGTTCTATTTTAAGCATATCGTTTTTTTTCAAAAATAAACTTTCGCACCGATGTTCTGCGCTTTAGTGCCTTACATTTTGCACGATTCGCCTAAATTTGCAGCATGGAAACAAACAGACAGAAAAAAATAGGCGCTTTGTTGCAAAAAGATTTGGTTGATATTTTGCAAGGCGAAATCCGTAAAAACCACATTGCTAATTTGGTGATTTCTGTGAGTAAAGTTTCTGTTACCACAGATTTATCGGTTGCCGCTGTGCACCTAAGCATTTTTCCACCGGAACGTGCCGCAGAAATGTTGGCCGCCATTAAAACCAACGCTCCGTTAATTAAACACGATTTGGCACAGCGCGTGAAAATGCAATTGCGTCGCGTACCGTCGCTAAATTTCTATATCGACGATTCGTTGGAATACATCGAACAAATCGACAAGGCGTTGTCGGGCGCAGAAAATCCGATTGAGAACCCTGAATTATTACCACGCAGAAAGAAATCGTAGTGAACGTTTCTTTTTACATTGCTCGTAGATATTTGCGCAGTGCCAGCAAAAGCACTGCTATTAACGTCATTAACCGGATTGCCGCCGTGGGAATTGTTGCCGGAGGAGCCGCTTTGTTTGTGGCTTTGTCGGTTTTTAGTGGTCTGATTAATTTTTCACTTTCGTTTTCTAATGCTGCCGATCCGGATTTGAAAGCGGTAGTTGTACAAGGAAAATCGATTCGAATTACGCCCGAACAAAAGCGTAGCTTAACGCAACTTCCGAACGTTTACAAATGGTCGGGCGTGGTTGAAGAGCGCGCTTTATTTACGTACAACGGCAAAGAACAAGTGGCTGTTTTGAAAGGCGTTGATGGAAATTTTACGGCGGTAACGGGTTTGCAGAAATCGATTTACGCCGGCGAATGGTTTTTGCAGAACAGCGGACAAGTAGTTGTGGGTTCGGGCTTGGCGCAGAATTTATCGATAGGTTTGCTGGATTACAACAACGTATTCGAAGTTTTGATGCCGCGTGCCGGTGGCGCTGAGGTGAATGCCGTATCGGATGCCTTTCACCAAACCGTTTTGTATCCTTCGGGCTTTTTTTCGGTTTCGGAAGAGTTAGATGCCAATTACGTTTTTTGCGACATCCGACTGGCGCAGCAGCTGTTGGAATACCAACCCGACGAATACAGCGCTCTTGAATTTGCAGTGAGCAGTTCGGATGAAATTGACCAAACCCAACAAGCAATCGGACAAATTTTGGGAACGAAGGTTGAAGTGAAAAATCGGGCGCAGCTTAACGATGCGTTGTACAAAATGCTCAATACCGAGAATTTAGTGGTGTATTTGTTTTTTACTTTAGTTTTAATCATCGTGATGTTTAACCTCATTGGCGCATTGATTATGATGATTATCGAGAAGAAAAGCAATCTGCAAACGTTGTTAAACATGGGTATGTCGGTAAAACAGTTGCGTCGTATTTTTTTGTTACAAGGCAGTTTGTTGTGCGTTGTTGGTGGTATAATGGGTATCGGAATTGGTGCTGTTTTGGTGTATTTACAGCAGCAGTTTAGTTTGGTGATGATTACTCCAACTTTAGCGTACCCGATTGTTTTTGAAATAAAAAATGTCGTTATAGTTTTTGTAACCATAACGACGTTGGGATTTTTAGCTTCGATGTTAGCGTCGAACCGTGTCTCTGCTCGTTTTCTTAGCGAGAAATAATATTAAACGTGAGTTCGACATAAAAATCTACGTTAGAACGCTTAAATTGAGTCATTTAATACTTTACGGGAATTTTTGCTGAGCTATTTCAAAAGCTAATCATTTAAACAGTCGCTTACATCGTTGTATTTTTTTGAGATACCTCGGTATCCCAAAGAAAATACGCCTTGTAGTCAACTATTTAACTGATTTCTAACTTTAATTTTTACATCGAACTCACGTTATTTAGTGAATAATTTTACGACTCACTACTGTACCATTTTCTAAACGTATTTGTGCAATTATTAGACGGTTTTGCGCAGCTAAGTTGTCGACGTAAAACGTATCGACGCTTTCTGTGTCGTAATTTCCTATTTTCTTACCGCTTACATCAAATACGGCGATAGCGGTTATTTTCGAGCCATTGCTTCTAAAGCCAAGCTTATTTCCGGTTTTTATAACTTGAAGGTCGGAACTAGCGTCTGGATTGTCGACAGAAAGCGGCGCAGAGGTAAAGCGCAATTCAAAACGCTCATCGAAAGTTCCAACGGTTGTAGTGAAATGGTAGCGCGTTTCTTTGATGTTGGTTAAAATATCTAAATCTTTATCCAATAAAAACACATCTTGGTTTTCGAAAAAGCCGTCTAGATTTTCGATACCTATAGACGCAGGTGTTTCCAGTGTAGACGTATATCCTAACGGAATAACATCGTTGTCGTTAAAATTGAAGTCTCTTCCTTGTATTACGAGTTTTTTATCGTTTAGAAGGGAGTAGAATGAAAAGTAGTTTCCGCCGTTGTTGACGTCGCCGTCGAAACCATAGTCGATTTCATTTGTTGCGCCAGGTACGTAACCGATTAAAGTTTCGGTATAAGCACCGTCTGGATTCGTCAAATTTAACCAAACGCGACTTTTATCGGAGTTGTTTGGTTCGGAAAAAGTGGCTGCTTGCACCTGCGAAGCTGGTCGGAAAAACTGGTTATTGCTGTTTGGTGTTTTAACGCGCATGCTGTTATTAACGATCAGGTCTCTGACACCATTAGATAAGTTGTTTTGTACTTCGACAAAAAAGCCTTGTCCGGATGCGATTTTACCGTTTGGAGCCACACCGCCGGAAGTCGCAGGCAAGCCTTTTACAGAGCCCGTCAAATTGTAAACGGCATAGTCGTCTGCAGAATAGTTGTATGCGTAATTACCTGGAAAAGCAGTACTAATCGCGCTGTTGTGTGTCCATATATAAATGGTTCCGGTAAGGATGCCTAAATTGTTTGCGTTAGACAGGAATAAATCGGCATCGAGTGCAGAAGGGTAGGGGTTTCCAATTAAGTTAAATGTAGCAGTTCCGTTTTTAGCCGCTGGGATCGTGACAACTCCCGTATTTGGAACTCCCGTAAACGTAACTTCGTATGAATTAGTTGGGTTATACGTCAGATTTTCGGGTGCTCGTGCCGAATAGCCTAAGCCCGGAACCAAGATGTCGTTTTCATTTACAAATACCCAACCATAATCGGAGTTTCCGCTCTGCATCGGATCGTACTTAAAGGTCCAAGTTGGCGCATTATTTACCAAAACGTGCGCAGGCTGATTTTTGAGTGGTGAGCTCCAATAGATGTAATCGTATTGCTTAAGCGGAGTTGTTTTTCGTTTTACGGTAATGTTGCCGTTGTGTGTTGCGGTATCGCTTATTTGTACTAAACTACCGCCGTCGGCAATATCCAAGGCGCCTTCAACATCAATGCCGTTTTCAACTTGAACAACGGTGTTTGGCGCAATGGTAAGCGTGCGATTGTTTTTCACACGTAATTCACAGCAAACGAACGATCCGTTTGTGGCGGTGTTGTAGTTTCCGTTCAGCACGACTGAAGTGGTTGCGGATGGTGTTCCATTAGACCATGCGGTACCGCTCCAAGCTGTGGTGCTGCTGCAACGCGAAAACTCGTCGGCACCCATGTCTGGTGTAGTAGTGCTGCGCTCTTGTCCGTCGATATCTGAACTAAACCCTGAAAGTACCACGCCTTCATTATCAAAGTTTGTTACTTCTGATTCTAGACGTAAATCGGTGTCTGAAACAAAATCTGGCGTCACAGAAATGGAGTTTTGATCTTTCCCACTTGAGGTTTGCCAATTTGCTAAAGTCGTTCTGCGGTTTGTGGTCGTATAATAACTTCCCCAGCTTCCGATGTGCTGCGAAGAAACGTAATCGTTGTAATCGATTTGTGTAAAGCTACTTTGGTTGGTAACGTTGGAATAAACCGCAAATCGAATAGAACCGCTGGTTTGTTGGTTAACGAAGACGTTGTTGCGAATGTCGAATTGTGTACCGGCATCGATATACAAACAAGCTGAGGCTCCAGTGGATTGATTTGTTTTCAAGAGTACAGAATTGTAGTACAAACGATTTCCGGTTCCCGATTTTAGGTAAATTCCGTATCCACCTTGGCTACTTGGATCGCCACCACCGGCCGACGAAACATTGCTTATCATGTTGTTGTACAAGGTGTTCGAATTTCCTTCGACATAAATTCCTGTAGCTAGTTTTGAATCGGAAGCGCCAATGGTATAAATTTCGTTTCCGTTGACCGTTCCGTTATTTCCCTTGATATGAATGGCGTTTAATCCTATTGTTGTAGAATTTGTAAGTGCCGATTCAATGTTGTTGTCTGATATAACTGCGGTGTTTCCTTCCACGTATATCACAATATTCGTGTCGTTTCCGGTGGCGTTTTCTAAGTTTTTTACGGTGTTTGAAGAAACTACGGCGTTGGCGCCAAAAATATAAATGCCTCCGAAAGTCGGGCTTCCACCTAAGCCGTTTGGTCGTCGGATACCATCTAAAACGTTGCCTGTAACTGTAGCGTTGGTGGTGTTGTTAAGGTAAATTCCGTAATAGGGTTTTGCGTTGTTATTGGAATTTCCGATGGTGTTGTTACGAATTTCCCAACCTGAATTTGCTGTTGAATTTCCAGTGACCCAAATGCTTTGTTTTACATTGACAAATTGGTTGTTTTCGATGGTATTGGTAGCATTGTCGCCGTTTGCAATAAAATTGGCATTACCTCCTGCATAAATTCCGATGGAGTTTGTTCCATTTGTAATACCTACAATGTTTGTTTGAATGATGGCGTTACGGATGCGGTTATTTGTGGCTCCGCCGTACATTCGAATCGCAGCTCGATTGTTGTACGAATTGCTGTTATCGTTAAAGTTGTTGAAGATGGTAAGTGTTTGATTTGTGCTTGTATTATTTCCGTCGATGGTTACGAAATCCGCACCATTGAATTCTATGACGCCTCGATTGGTAAATGCACCAGAGATAACGATGTTGTTTTGTCCCGCGTTAGGTCGGATGGTTAAGGTGTTTGTAGCGCTTGCTCCTGTGAATGCATTGATTACAATAGGATTGGTCAAGGTTTGATTCTGCGCAAGCGCTAGGACAACGGGGCCGGAAACACCGACATTATTTATTCGAGTAATTGCAGCAGTAAGTGTGCGAAAATTTGGGTCAGCATTTGAAGTCTGTATTACATAAGTTCCACCGGGAACCTGGCCAAAAGCCGTAAATGTAAGTTGCAGAAATACAACAAGGATATATAATAGTCTCATAGCAAAATCTTTTTCGGTGCAAAAGTATTGTGCTATAGACGAGTAGCGCTATTTTATCGATTAACTGCGCGGTATTGACGACTATAAATGTTAATTCGTAACTTTTTAAGAATTGTATGAATTAATTTAACATTTGTTCGGATTGATTCATTAAGAAATAGCCATTTCTGGGATAAATCCTTCAATAATCAGATTTGCTTCGGTAGCTTTTACAATTTCTTCTACCGTTACGCCGGGTGCTCTTTCGAGAAGTTTAAATCCGTTAGGCGTTATTTCTAGAACTGCCAATTCGGTTACTACTTTTTTAACACAGCCTACGCCTGTAAGTGGTAGCGTACAGCGCTTAAGTATTTTTGATTCTCCCGCTTTATTGACGTGCATCATGGCTACGATAATATTTTCTGCGGAAGCAACTAAATCCATTGCTCCGCCCATACCTTTCACCATTTTTCCGGGAATTTTCCAGTTGGCAATGTCGCCATTTTCGGCAACTTCCATCGCTCCTAAAATGGTTAAATCAACTTTCTGGCTGCGGATCATTCCAAAACTAAAAGCCGAGTCGAAAAAGCTGGCTCCGGGTAAAGTAGTAATGGTTTGCTTTCCTGCGTTTATGATATCTGCGTCTTCTTCGCCTTCGAAGGGAAAAGGCCCCATGCCCAAGACGCCGTTTTCACTTTGAAATTCGACCGAAATATCGGTGCGTACATAATTGGCTACCAAAGTCGGAATACCAATTCCCAGATTCACATAAAAGCCGTCTTTTACTTCTTTAGCGATTCGTTTTGCGATTTGTTCTTTGGTTAGCATCTTTAGCTGTTTTTCGGTCTTACTGTTCTTTGCTCAATTCTCTTTTCGAATGTTTCTCCTTGGAAAATGCGCTGTACCATAATTCCAGGAATATGAATTTCATTCGGATCGAGTGTTCCGGCTGGCACTAATTCTTCAACTTCGGCTATGGTAATTTTTGCCGCGCCTGCCATAGGTGCGTTAAAGTTGCGTGCAGTTCCTTTGAAAATTAAGTTACCTGCTTCATCGCCCTTCCACGCTTTCACTATCGAATAGTCGGCTTTGTAAGCGTGTTCTAAAATGTGCATTTTGCCATTAAATTCCTTTACTTCTTTACCTTCAGCCACTTCGGTTCCGTAACCGGCAGGCGTGTAAAAGGCGGGAATTCCAGCTTGAGCCGCGCGACATTTTTCCGCCAAGGTTCCTTGTGGAGTTAATTCTACTTCCAATTCGCCCGAAAGCATCTGACGTTCAAATTCGGCATTTTCTCCCACATACGAACTAATCATTTTTTTAATTTGTCGTTTTTGGAGGAGAAGTCCCAGTCCAAAATCATCCACACCGGCGTTGTTGGAAATGCAAGTTAGTTGCGTGACGTTCAACCGAACTAATTCCGCAATAGCGTTTTCGGGAATGCCACAAAGGCCAAAACCGCCAAGCATAATTGTCATTCCGTCTTGAATACCTGCAAGAGCTTCAGCGACAGAGTTTACTTTCTTTACAATCATTTATGCTGATTTTTTTGATTTTTAAATCTCAAATTCGTCTGTATTCTGTTCTTCTTCAACAGGTACATTCTCGTTTTCGTCTGTAGAAGTGGTGTCGCGAACCGCCTGATAACAATCAACTTTTATTTGCAAATTCGCGGGTCTTTCAAAGGGTTCTCGAGATACTTCAAGCGTTTCATCGCCGTAGCATTTTTTCATAAAGATGGCCCAAATGGGGAGCGCGGCCGTTGCACCTTGACCATAGGTTATTCCTTTAAAGTGTGCGGAACGATCTTCATTTCCTACCCAAACTCCAGCGGCTAAGTTGGGAACCATGCCTACAAACCAACCATCAGATTGATTCTGAGTAGTTCCTGTTTTCCCTGCAATTGGATTTCGGAATGCGTAGGGATAACCCGTTACCCGATTGTATCCGTGGCCGCCACCTTCTGTACGTAATCGCGCTCCAGAACCCGATTCCGTAACGCCTTCCAAAAGTTTAATCACTGCATAAGCAATGTCTTTATTTAAAACGTCGTGCTGTTCGGTTACTGGTTTGTACAGCAGAACGCCGTTTTTATCTTCAATACGGTCGATAACTTGTGGCTTAACGTAAACGCCTTGATTAGCGAAAGTACTGTAAGCCGCAACCATATCTTGAACAGTGATTTCAACGGCACCTAAAGCAATTGATGGCTGCGAGGGAATATCGCTGTTTACACCTAATTTTTTGGTGAGTTCGATTACGGCATCCGGACCCACTTTGTCGATTAGTTTTGCAGAAACGGTGTTAATCGACAAGGCTAATGCTTTCTTTAAGGTTACCATGCCGCGGTATTCGCCGTTGGAGTTGCTTGGCGTCCAGGTTTCAGTAACGTTGTGGCGCCCTTTTGGAATGGTAAATGGCGAGTCGATAATAGAATCGCAAGGCGACATGTTAAGCTGTTCGATTGCAGTTGCATAAACAAACGGCTTGAATGTTGAACCAACTTGTCTTGCGCCTTGAGCCACGTGATCGTACTGAAAGTGCTTGTAATTGATTCCGCCAACCCATGCTTTTACGTGTCCGGATTGCGGTTCCATAGCCATCATCCCGGTTTGCAAGAAGCTTTTGTAGTAGCGAATAGAATCGTTTGGCGTCATTACCGTGTCGCGCTCTCCGTCCCACGTAAACACGCTCATTTTTGTTTTCTTATTAAAGGAAGCGAGAATTTCCGAATCCGATTTACCGTTTTCTTTAAGAATGCGCCATCTTTCCGAATTTTTGCGCGCTTTCATCATCAACTTTTCCGTTTCGGCTTCGGTGAGTTTTATGAAAGGAGCGTTTTCATTTTTAGATTGCTCGGTATTGAACTCTTCTTGCAGATTTTTCAAGTGCATTTGTACCGCCTCTTCAGCATAGGTTTGCATGCGCGAATCGATCGTAGTGTAAATTTTTAGTCCGTCGCGGTAAATATCATAGTCACTGCCGTCGGGTTTTTTATTGTCTTTAACCCACTGTTTCATGAATTCGCGCAGGTATTCGCGGAAGTACGTAGCAATTCCGGATTTATGTGTTTGCAACTCGAATTTCAGTTTGATAGGCAATTTTTGTAAACGCTCTTTTTCGTTTTGGCTAATGATCTTGGCTTTAGCCATTTGTGCTAAAACTACGTTGCGTCTATTTTTTACACCTTGCGGATTTCGAACCGGATTGTAGAGTGCTGAATTTTTAAACATACCAACTAAAATCGCCGATTCGTCTGTGGTAAGTTCTTTCGGTTCTTTTCCGAAATATGTTTTTGCCGCAGAACGTATTCCGATAGCGTAGTTATTGAAATCGTATACGTTGAAGTACATTGCAATGATTTCGTCTTTGGTATACTGGCGCTCAAGGCGAACGGCGATAATCCATTCTTTTACTTTTTGGATCATCCGAAACAAGATGAAGTGCGAGCCTTCGCCGTGGAAAAGTTGCTTAGCTAATTGTTGGGTTAGGGTAGAAGCACCGCCATCGGTTCCGACTTTAATTACAGCACCTAGTGTTCGACGACCATCGATACCAGAATGCTCGTAGAAACGTTCGTCTTCGGTAGCAATGAGTGCGTTTACCAGATTTTTGGGCAAATCTTTGTACTTAATTGCAGTGCGGTTTTCGTTATAGAACTTTCCGATAACGACTCCGTCTGATGAAATAATTTCCGTAGCCAAGTTTGAATTTGGGTTTTCGAGCTCTTCAAACGACGGCATAGAACCCAGTAATCCCCACGATGCAAACAAAAAAGTTGCGAAAATGCCGCCCATGAGGTAAAAATAGTAGCGCCAAAACTTCTTTTTGTAAAAAGAAAGGTCTCTATTGATATTAAATTGTTCCTTAATTGACATAATTAGGGTATTGATTCGATTCTAAATCCAATGTCGGTTACGCCTTTTAAATATTCTTCGCCTTCGATATTGCCCGTCTTTCGAACGGCTTGTCCGATGTTTACTTTGTATGGACCTTTTTTATCGAAGCGGTAATTTAATTTGTAAACTAATTTGTTGTCTTTCACGTCGCTAAATCCATCGCCCATGAGCGTTCCGTCCGGATTAGCCATCAAGTATTGCAAGGTGTCTACTTTGGTTAATCCGTTAGGTTCTTCCATTTTTACAACTAGGTACAAATTGCTAAATTCATAGTCGTTGTTGTTACGAACGTTGATGAACAAGTTATACGGTTTTTGAAGTTCGATGTCTTTTAATTCAAAGCTTGCAATCGAATCTTTATGCCATTGTGACCCCACATGTACGTATTCGTCGTATACGCGAAGTTTGTCGCAAGAAGCTAACAGTAAAACGCAAAAAATCAGCAGGCAATTAAGAAGTTTTCTCATTGTTCGGACCGTTTTTTGGATTTCCTTTTTTGCGATCGTTGAAGCGCTTTTTGTTCTTGTTTGGCTTCTTTGCAGCAGCTGGAGCGACACCTTCCTTTGCTTGTTGCGGTGCGGCAACCGCTTGCTTTTCTTTCGGTTTTATGGCCACACCAACTTTTTCGCCTTTTGGTTTGTTTTTCTTGTTGTTTCGGCGGCGTTTTGGTTGGTCGAAACGAGTCAGACTTTCTTGACCCATGGCATTTGTAAAGTCTTTCTCTTTGCTTTCAACCGGTTCGATCGCATAGTCTTCTAGTGCTGAAACCAAGCGTTTTTGCTTGTTTTCTTCGATGATTTCTTTGACCTGTTCGATACGTAAGGTATGCCAATTGGCAAAGTTATCCGGATAGGCAAACCACATTAAGCCTTTGAAAATATCTTGCTTTTGGCAGATAGCAACGCCTTTCTCTGTTTGCAATTTAGTGTCGAAATCCGGGAATCCTTTTAAAGCATCCATGTATGTATCGAGCTCGTAATTCAAACAGCATTTTAGTTTTCCGCACTGTCCGGCCAACTTTTGTGGATTAAGCGATAGCTGTTGGTACCGCGCTGCCGAAGTATTTACCGAACGAAAATCGGTAAGCCAAGTAGAGCAACATAATTCTCTTCCGCAGGAACCAATACCGCCTAAACGAGCCGCTTCTTGTCGGAAACCAACCTGTTTCATTTCGATTCGCGTACTAAATTCTTTCGCAAATTCTTTGATGAGTTGTCTAAAATCGATACGATCTTCTGCGGTATAATAGAAAGTAGCCTTTGAACCGTCGCCTTGAAATTCGATGTCCGAAATTTTCATTTGCAATTTTAGTGCGATAGCTAATTCGCGGGCCTTTACTTTCATGCTTTCTTCCCGATCGCGAACACTTTTCCAAATGTCGATGTCGCGCTGACTTGCTTTTCGGTAAATTTTTGGGACATCGGCACGATCTTTTACGCCTTTTTTCTTCATTTGAACGCGAACCAACTCGCCCGTAAGAGTCACAATTCCGATATCGTGTCCGGGGGAAGCTTCGGTAGCAACAACGTCGCCGATACTTAAGCTTAGATTGTCGACATTTCTGAAAAAGTCTTTGCGTCCGTTTTTAAAACGCACTTCTACACAATCAAATTTTTCCTGTCCGGCAGGCAAACTCATGTTTGAAAGCCAGTCAAAAACCGTTAGTTTGTTACAACTATCGGTTCCGCATGTGCCTTTATTGTTGCAGCCCGCCGGCGCTGAGCCTCCGGTAGAGCAATTTCCACAAGCCATATTTTATAGAGATGTTGTTGCGAGAACAACTTGAAATCGTTAATAATTCAATCGGTAAAGATACTATATATCGGCAAAATCCGACAAGTGTTGGTGCTGTCAAATTAATCTTAAAGTAACCAACGTGAAAGTTTTGGATATTTATGTGTTTAAACGAATGATTTTGAAAATATTGTAGTTCTATTTTAAAAGTCGTAAGCTAGTCCCGATAGCTATCGGGATAGACACTAGAAGCTAGTTCCGATAGCTATCGGAATCGATGAATTCACCACTTAACGTGTCGTTGTAGCCAACTAAACCACAATTCGTCGGTGCCTGAGCCTGTCGAAGGCTGAATTTCTTTTTTTTTGGGCAGCATTTCCGGCTTTCGGCTTTATCTTTTTATTCCGCGAAGCTCCATAAAAAGGATATCGCCTCTATCCGGGCTGCGAAAAGCGTTACCTTTAAAATGAGTGCCGAATTTGATGAATTCACCACTTCACGTATCGTTTTGCCCAACCTGACCCAGGGATTGTCGGAGCCTGAGCTTGTCGAAGGCTAGTGCATTTTTTGTTGGCACGACACGTTCTGTGTTTTCCGCAACAGTTCTATATTTCGAAATAATCTGTGAACTTCGGTGTTTTCTGTGCGTTATAAAAGCTGGTGCCTGAGCTTCTCGAAGACTTAACCGCAAAGGACGCGAAGATTTACGCAAAGTTCGCAAAGCGGAATTTTTGAAATATTAAGTATTGAGATTGGAGTATTAATTATTAAGACTTTGATGAATTCACCACTTCACGTATCGTTTTGCCCAACCTAACCCACAATTTGTTGGAACTTGAGCGTGTTGAAGGCGGCGTGTCGAATGTGAGACATCGTGCCCGTTGTGAAAAACTTTGGGAAACATTGTGCTCCCTCGCTGCCTAAACCTGTCGAAGGCCAACCTTTCCCTTCCGATAGCTATCGGAATTCCCTTCTTTCCCTTCTTTCTATTTTTTCTATTTTTTCTCTTCCGATAGCTATCGGAATTCGCTTTTTCCCTTGCGTAGCTTTCCCGCGCGAACGGGTGCAGCGGCATACTTTTGGGCGTTATGGATTTTCCAATACAGTCTCGCCCAAAAGATACAGCGGAACACGTGACGGCTGGCACCTCTTTTGCGTAGCGACGACTCGTTTGCCGGCGCGCCCAAAAAAAACAAAAACTGAAACTCGGTTCGATTTTTTACTGCGAGAGTTTTACATCCGGGAAATAGAGTCGGTAATTAGGTTTGGTGAATTTCGACGTCGTAGTTGAGCATGTTGCGATTTAAAGACGCTAATGTCGATTTCGAAACAAAAATGTTTTTAAATAAACGCCAGTTCCAGCGGTTTCTTTCTTGCCACTTTGCAAAACCTTCGTTGCGCCAATCGAAGTCGTCTTTCCAAAAGAAATCGGGACCAACGTAACAGTAGGTGTACGGCATTAAGTACGAACTGTCGTTATTGCCCGCTACCTTTAAACTTTGGTTTTCGTTTCGTTTTACCGAGGCCGGAAACAACAAAGTAATGTTTCGTTTTATCGCTTCTTCTTGAAAGTTCGCCACCAGATCCGGATACTGATCCTCGATGCTTTTCAAACTAAAATTCTGGTAAGCAGACTCGCCAATTTTATCTACAGGTCGGAGTTGAATTACGTCGATTTTATACTTGCCGCAGCGCTCGAAAAACGAACGCAACTCACCAAAATTGTCGGAATTAAACGTATAGTTTATACGAAGTTTCACCTGAGGAAATTGCTGTTTTACGGCGGTAATCTCGCTCAGTGTTTCGTGAAATTTTTCGAACTGCGCCAAACCCATGAATTTCTCGTAGGTTTCTTTATGAACGCCGTGCATCGATAAAATAAATTCATCTAAACCCGCCGAAACCAAATCAAAAATTTGCTTTTTGTCTAACAAATTTCCGTTTGTAACCATGCTGATAAAGGGCACTTTTTTTTCCTTTGCGAGTTCAACGAGTCGTACATTATCTTTAAAGAGCGTCGGTTCGGCCGCACAGCCAATTTGCAATTTCAATGCATATTTAAAAATCACTTCAGAAATCCGCGCCAAATCGTCTTTCTTCATAATGCCTTTCATCTTCTTGCGAACAAATTCGGCATCGGTGAAATAGCACATGGTACAACGCAAATTACAAGCTAAAACCGGGTCGAGCTGTATCGACAAATGTCGTTTGCCCGAAACCGACAACAGCCACAATCCCAGAAATTTCAGACGGTGACTCTTAATTCGGCTGTTTAAGCGTAGTAATTGGTAGACATTCATGTGTTAAACGACGTTTTCGAGCTTATATAACTTGTCGGACAAGCGAATTCGGAATCCGGTTTTTACGCTGATTTCCGCTGGTGCTGTTGCTGCAGTTGCGGGTTGATCGTTTACGTAAAGTTCGGCAATTTTAACTTCTTGTTCGCCGGTTGTTGGTCCGGAAATCAAAAGAGTGTCGCCTACATTCACAACGCCTTGTGCCAATTTAAAACGCCCAATGGTAGCTTTTGGGAAATAATGCGTTGCTTTTCCGATTTTCACCCGACGCACTTTCGGAATGGCTACTTTTTTCCCTTCGTCGATAGGTGCCTTAGCTAAAACCTGTGTTTTTGCCGGGGCTTTGTACACCAATTTATCCGATTTTCCTTTTTTGAAAATCTTATTTCCGTTCATAATACCGCTGCGGAGTTTTCGCTGTTCGGCTTCCGGCAATTGAATGATTTCCAGACACTCGTCGGAGCAGGTGTTTTGCATTTTCTCCTTACAGCTGTCGCATTGTATAAACAGCAAATGGCAGCCTTCGTTGGCGCAATTGGTATGATTGTCGCAAGGTGCACCACATTGGTGGCATTGCGCAATGATGTCGTCGGTAATGCGTTCGCCTAAACGATGATCGAAAACAAAGTTCTTTCCAATAAACTTGCTTTCCAAACCTTCGGCTTTTACCTGGCGCGTGTATTCGATGATGCCGCCTTCAAGCTGGTACACATTTTTAAAACCTTTGTACTTCATGTACGCGCTTGCTTTTTCGCAACGAATGCCGCCGGTGCAGTACATCAGTAAATTTTTATCTTGTTTGTGTTCGGAAAGTTCTTGTTCGATTATTGGAAGCGATTCGCGAAACGTATCTACATCGGGTGTAATGGCGCCCACAAAATGACCAATTTCACTTTCGTAGTGATTGCGCATATCGACCACAATGGTGTTTGGGTCTTCCAACAATTTATTGAATTCGGCTGCTTTTAAATGCACGCCAATGTTCGAAGCATTAAATTCCGGATCGTTAATTCCGTCGGCAACAATTTTGTCGCGCACTTTTATCGTGAGTTTCAAAAACGAATGATCGTCGTGTTCAACAGCTATATTCAAACGAATATTCTGCATAAACGGATATACTTCGATACTGTCTTTAAACTCGTAGAAGTTATCGGCCGGAACCGAAAGTTGGGCATTAATCCCTTCGTTGGCGACGTAAATTCGTCCGAGCACATCGAGCGGATTCCACGTTAGGAAAAGTGCATCGCGAAAATCATGAGGGTTTTCAATTTGGGCATACGCATAGAACGATATGGTTAGACGCTGCTTTCCAGCTTCGTCTATCATTTTGGATCGTTCTTCTGCGCTTAAGGTGTTGTACAGTTGCATGCTATAAACAATTTAAGAATAGAAGACCGCAAAGGTAGAAAAAGAAACGAAAGTTGCTTATGCAGTTATCGATTTCAAAAACGCCATCTTAGAAAAACCAACTCGCCACAAAAATGGCGGTTAGTACGCAAATTAAGTCTACCAAAAGCATGGTACCCAAAGTATATCGCGTGTTTTTGATGTTTACCGAACCAAAATAAACCGCAATCACATAAAAAGTCGTTTCGGCGCTGCATTGGAAAATACATACCAACCGACCCGTAAACGAATCGGGGCCGGCGTTTCGCATGGCATCAATCATAAATCCGCGTGAGCCGCCCGACGAAAACGGACGCAATATAGCCACAGGCAACGAATCGGTAATTTCTTTAGCCACGCCCATTTGCGCAAAAACAAAGGCAATTCCGTTGCTAATGAGTTCAAACAAACCGCTGTTTCTGAAAAGCGAAATAGCCACGAGCATACCCAAAACGTATGGGAAAATCTGAACGCCGGTTTGCAATCCGTTTCGGGCGCCCGCTACAAACGAGTCGAAAACGGTGGTTTCTAAAGCGGCAAATTTCTTTTCGTTTACGAATGAGAAAATCAAGGTAAAACCAATGATTACCAGCAGCATAATACCTGACAAATTCGCAGTAAAGAAGTTTTTCTCCACTAAATTCAATCCGTTGATGTAAAAAAGCAAGCCGATAATTCCGCCAATGACCGCGAAAATGCCCGAAAGTAGCGTAACACTCCAAAAGTTAATGCGCTGGCGAATGCCAACAATAACGAAAGCCGCAATGGTTCCCACAAACGAGGTGATGATACACGGAAGCATCACGTCGGCCGGATTTGCTGCGTTTTCAGCGGCGCGGTAACCAATTATCGATGTCGGTATGAGCGTTAAACCAGCGGCATGCAAACACATAAACATAATTTGGGCGTTGCTGGCTTTGTCTTTATCTGGGTTTAATTCTTGCAAGCTTTGCATGGCTTTTAAACCAAAAGGCGTTGCGGCCGAGTCTAATCCGAGAAAATTCGCGGCAAAATTCAAGGTCATGTACGAAATCGAATCGTGATTTTTAGGAATATCGGGAAATACTTTTACGAAAATCGGACTCAGCAGTTTGGCTAGTTTTTCGGCTGCGCCCGAGTCGATTAGCAGTTGCATCAAGCCGCAAAAAAACGCCAAGTAAGCAACGAGTGGCAGTATTAAATCGAGCAGTGTGTTTTTGCAAGTAGGCAGCAAACCGTCGGCTTTTTGTATGCCGCTGTACATTTTTACGGTTTTGGTTTCTTGCACAAAAGTGGTGTCGGCATCTGTGGTATTTCGGTTTAAAACAAAGGTCTTATCGTCGGTTTTACTGAGGCTATCGGCAATAAAGGCAGGAATTTCGTTCGGAAATTTCTCAGCAATTAAAATTTTGTCGTCTTTTTTGCCATTTATCAGAAAATCAACGGTGTAGAAATTTCCTGTAACGAGCGCAATACCGATAAAAACGATCGAGGCGATAAATATGCTGAGCCAAAACCTGCTTAAAACCATATAAAATCAATTTTTGTAAAAGTAGCAGATTTTTAGTCGTAATGTTTATTTTTTGGAAGTTGCGCGCACACGTTCGGTGGAAATGCATCGCGCGCCGCGCCATTCGCTCAAATAAACCTCGTTTGCTTCTTGTGCGCTAGCGTTTTGGCGTAGCTTCCGTTGGTCGCTCGCCAAAATCACAGCCCGCAACGCGCAAACTTTGGTTTATAACCGCTGCTGTCGCTAACTC
>NZ_JAIXYH010000009.1 GCF_027490375.1 Flavobacterium sp. | reverse complement strand
CAAGATATCCAATAGGCAGATTTTATTTCTTACCGTTATTTCTTTTTCGCTTTTTTAGCTTCTTTTACTTTTTTCGCTTTTTTAACTTGTTCAGCTTTCCCGCGCGAACGGGTGCAGCGATATCCTTTTTGGCGTTGCAGAATTTCCACTACTGTTTCGCCAAAAAGATAAAGCGAAACACGTGACGGCGTGAACAATTTTTGCGCAGCGACGTAACGTGTGCCGGCGCGCCCAAAAAAGAAAAGAGATTTATAACTCGGCAAGCAGCTGCTGCGCCAAATCGTATTGTGGATGATTTTTATCTAAAGCGATTTGTTTTAAAAGAGGAACGGCGTTATCAGCCTGATTTAATTGCAGATACGCCAAAGCCTGATACCAAAGAGCCGACTTGGCGAGTTGCGTATTTTTTGAACTTTGCGCACGATTAAACAAGCGAATCGCATTTTCAGGTTGCTTCAATGCTAAGAAACACATTCCTCGGTAAAAATCGCCGTACAAAGCCCGATCTGCTGCCGATAAATTAGAAAATCCTTGCAAAGCTCTCGTGTAATTTTCATTCTCGTAAGCTTCAAAAGCTCGCGTAGTGATGCGATTGGCATTTGCTGTCCGAGTATTTGTTTCAATAATATTTGGGTATGCTTGAAAATACGAGGCATACAACTCTTGCTCGGAGGGTTGTTGCAACGTAAAAACAAGTGTTATCGCTAAGAAAACAATCAATAAGGCAGCTACAAACCAATACTGCTTGTTGCCATTACTTTGATTTTCGTTATTCTCAATTTCTCGGAGCTGCTTTTTGAGTTTCTGACGTTCGTTCGCAGTAATGGCTTGTTTTAGTTGCGTCTGAAATTCAAAATCGGCCCGGAAATCAGCATCGGTATTCAGCAAGGCATCAAAGGCGGCACGTTCAGCGTCGGTCAAGGTTTTCTCGAAGTATTTATCTAACAATTCTTGCTTATCCATTGTTTGATTTTGTGAAGTTCATTAAGTCTTTCAACTGCTTGATGCAACGCGATTTTTGACTTTTCAATACATCTTTACTACTTGCGCCTACGGCTTCCAGAATGGCGTCTAATTTTTGTTCTTCGTAATAAAACAGTCGGAGCAACTCTTGGCATTTTGGTCCTAATTTCAAAAACTGCTCTCTCATAAGCTTTGTTTGTTCGAACGTATCATCAGCTGTTTCAAAATCTTCCCAGTCAATTTCCTTCAAAACAGAAAAATCGGTTTGCAAATGTGGCTGCTTTAACTTTTTGAAGATCATAAATTTCCCTATGGCAATCAAATAAGTACTAACGGAACTTTTCAGTGTATCTAATTTACCGCGTTTTGCGTTTTCAATCAAGGCGATAACGGCGTCTTGGTAGATGTCCTCTACATCGTCTGTCGTTACTGCATATCGACTTGCTACGGCAAAAAAAACTTTTTTGTTCGACAAATAGATTTCTCGAACCACGGTTGGGTCGTCTTGTTTTAAAGCGGCAATCTGCAACTGCTCGTTAAGCATTAGTGGCGAATATGTTTGAAAGTAAACAAAGCTAAATAAAATCTGGCGCGCATGTTTACCTTTTTCATATGTCGGCACTAACAACAAAACCATCTAAATCATGAAGGCTATAAATAAAACTAAAATTTCATTATCTGTACTCGTGTTAATGCTGTTTCAACATGTGGCTTTTGCTCAAAATACCATGAGCGACCGCGTAAAAGAGAACGCCAAAAACAAAACTATTAATCGTGGCGAGCAAAAAGTTGATAATGCCGTTGAAAACACACTCAATAAAGTGGAAGACGGCGTAAAAAACTTGTTTAAGAAAAAAGATAAAAAGAAGAAAAAGGAGGCGATTGAAAGTACTAAAGCTTCGGAAAACACAGACGCTGTTAAAAGGTCGAAAGGAAAAGCTCCGGTGAAAGGAAATTCGAAATTCGACTTTATTCCCGGTGAAAAAGTATTGTATATCGATAACTTCGAACGATTAGCCCAAGGCGATTTCCCAGCCGAATTCAACACCAACTCTAGTGGCGAAATCGTCAGCATCGATGGAGCAGCTGGAAAATGGTTATCGATGACGAAAAACGGTGCGTTTATCCCTGAGAACATTAAAAAGTTACCCGAAAACTTCACTTTAGAATTTGAGTTGGGAATAAATACCGATCCAACCAATAACTACGCGGGCTTTGGATTACACTTTACGACGCAAAACGAAGAATTAATGAAAGATATGTTTTTCTCGAAGGGCGGTTCGATTGTGTATTTGCATCCCGGCGCTGCAGAAGCATCTATTTGGGTGAATCCGCTAAACGGCAGCGAAGTAAGTAACAGTGTAAAATTACCGCAATGGGACGTAAATGAAGGTTACAACTTTGTGAAAATCTCGGTTTGGCGCCAAAAAGGACGTTTGCGCGTGTATGCCAATGAAGATAAGATTTTCGATGTTCCGCGCTTCTTTACGGAAACTAAAGCATATGATTTTGCATTTTTCAGAAGCTTTTTTGACGCTTGTGAAGTTTACGTAACCAACATTCGATTTGCTGTTGCTGGAGCAGATAATCGAAGTAAACTCATTACAGAAGGGAAATTTGTAACAACGGGTATTCGATTCGATGTAAACAGTGATAACATTCGCCCAGAAAGTGGCGCCATTCTAAAAGAAATTGCAACTGCCTTGCAAGAGAACTCAGGTGTTCGTATCAAAATTATCGGAAATACGGATAGCGACGGCAACGATGCGGCGAATCTGGCACTATCAAAAAAGCGGGCAGCTGCCGTAAAAGCGGCACTGGTAAGTTTTTATGGTATTGACCCTAACTGCATGGAAACCGACGGTAAGGGCGAATCGGCGCCGTTGAACAAAAATGCTACGCCTGCCGAGAAAGAGCAAAACCGACGTGTTGAATTCATAAAAATGTAAGCTATGTTGAAAATCATTACATACAGCTTGCTACTGCTGAGTTTCGCAACTGTTCTGGCACAAAAACCAGTAGTTAAAAAAGTACCTCAAAAATCGACTATCGAAGTTGTTTCTGTTCAAAGCGAAGTCAAGAATAACGGAGAACCAACAATCATTGAACTCGGAGAAAGCCCAACCAAATCTGCTACTACACCGAATTCTGGAAAAGATTTTGGTAAGGAAATACCATTAAAGGGCACATTTTCCTTCAACAAAAAAGTAGGATTTATGGTAAACAGTTCAGAAGGAAATATGGTTTCTTATTTCTATTTGAATACCCGAAACGGCTATGCCATGCAAGATCACAAAGCTTTGTTGGAGTTAGGTGCAATGGAAGACGACGGGGAAGTAAATCAAATTAAATCGCCCAACAATGACTTCTACCAGTATATAAAAAGTTCGGAAGGCAATTACGCAATGAAGATGGGCAGTCAACAGTCGATGGTAATCCACGATATGGAAACGAAAGAGTTGAGCAAGATCTTCTTTAAAACCTTCAAAAAAACGGGGGCAAAAGTTGGAAAAACAGGTGGGAATAAATACCCGAGAGTAGAATACAGCGGAACATATGAAGGAAAGAAAATGTCGATCTGGCTTTCCAGTTCACAAGATATTGTTCTTGACACAAAGTTCACCTCTTCCCTTGTTGGCTTCTGGGGATTGGGATTTATTGCTAGTCCGTCGGGAAAAACCTACATGATTACGGGAATTGAAGAATCTGGTGTGTCGATTTTTATGACGTACATCGAAAACAGCAGTTTTAGTTTTTCGGGTGCGAGTTACAAACCGGCCGGCGACGTGATGGGTGCAGGAGCAGCAACGCGAAAAAATGAGATGAATGCAGCTGTAAAAGCAATGTATGAAGCGGCTCAGAATGAAGAAGATCCGCAAAAACGTGCGTTAATGATGCAACAAATTAAAAATGCTGAAGCAATGTTGAAAGATACATCGGTAGACTTAGAAAAATTTGAAAAAAGTAGTGATATAGCTGATTTACCAAGCAATACGCAGGCAAACAATCCGGAAGCTACCGCTCAGTATTACGACATGATGATTTTGCAAATCGAACAAGCTATCCTAGAACACAAGAAGCAACTGCGATCGCACGAAGCAAGTGGATATTCAACCGGAATTACGAGTAGCACATGTATGATAAAATGCACTGAGGCGGAACGAAACAGACTACAAAAATTAAAATCAAATCATATTAAAATTCTAAACGACTACAAAAACGACGAGGAGAAACGCGACGCGAAAGTGAACGAACTTTTGGAAAGAAGCGGAACTCCTACAGCGTGTAATTGCGATTAAAAATCAAATCTTATGTTTAAAAAATACACTTTCGCTCTTTTACTTTTTCTGACATCTCAACTAACGCAAAGTCAGACTATTGAATTTGAAGATGCTAATTTCAAACAGTATCTACTTGACCTTGAAGATCAGGTTCTTGGGAGTTCGTATGCGCTGAATTTGGCGGGCATTCAAACAGTTATTGATGTTGACGACAACGGCTCGATTACCGTTCAAGAAGTACAAAACATCAGCGAATTATCTATGGCTGGCATTAACTTTAATATTAATTCTTTAGCTGATTTGCAGTATTTTACAAATTTACGGAAAGTGCGAATCATGGATCAAAACATACAGGAGATAAACTTTTCGCCTAACGCACTGTTAGAAGAAGTAGAGCTGGCTACTTGCCCATTAACCACAGTTGATGTCACTGTATTACCGTTACTAAAAAAACTCTCTATAAATCAAATCCAATTAACGGCATTAGCTATTAGCAATCCGTTGTTAACGGATATTTATTTATTCAACACGTCATTAACGACAATCGATTTTTCAAATACACCAGAATTGTACACCGTAAATATTACCGACAATACTTTGGTTGAAATTGACTTAAACGATACCAAAGCAATAAACATAACTTGTTCTGGACCTAATTTGGAACGTATTTTCATGAAAAACGGAAGTACAGGTTCAAATTTAAGTTTGTTTGAAACACCGAATATTAAATTTGTGTGTATCGATCCAACCGACTTAACTGCATTTACCATTAATTTTCTACAAACTCAGTATTCGCAATTAAACATTAACACGTATTGCAGTTTCGTTCCGGGCGGTACCTATTATGAGGCAATAATCACTAATAAGTTGGATACTGATAGCAACGGCTGTAACGCTGCTGATGCCAATATTGGTCCGTTGCGATTTGAAGTTTTTAGTCCTAATGGTTCGGGAATTTTCACCAATAATTTAAATGTCCCACTTACAATTCCGCTACAAGCAGGTAGTTATACTATTTTTCCGAGACTTGAAAATCCGTCTTATTTTACTGTAACTCCGTCTTTGGTAAGTGTCGACTTTCCCGAGGATCAATCACCTTTAGAAAATCAGTTTTGTTTGGTGCCGAACGGCGTTAAAAGTGATGTGGAAGTTGTAGTAACTCGTTTGCCCCGACTCATACCTATGGCGGGTTTTGATGTAAAATACAAACTTGTCTATAAAAACAAAGGAAATCAAATCGAAAACGGAACAGTAAAATTGAATTTCTTAGGAGATGTGATGGATATCATTAGCACTACAGTGGAGCCAACGACTGAAACAGCTAACCAACTTACATGGAATTACACAAACTTACGACCTCAAGAATCGCGTGCTATTGTGATTAACTTTTTATTGAATTCTCCACAGTCGGCAGTACCTCTTGACAGCGATGATATTTTAGATTTTGGCGGATTGGTAGAAGGAACTATTCCCGGAACTGATCAGACACCCGACGACAATTCGTTTTTTCTTTCTGAAAAGGTAGTTAACTCCATGGATCCAAACGATATTACCTGTAATGAAGGTGAAATTGTTGGCGCAGAACTAATTGGTCAATACGTACATTACACGATACGTTTTGAAAACATCGGAACAGCCAATGCAAGAAACGTGGTAATAAAGAACTTACTCGATACTTCTATATTCGACATTAGTACTTTGATTCCGCTCTATAGCAATTTTAATTTTGTGACTAGAAGCACCAATAATTTATTCGAATTTATTTACGAAAACATCGATTTACCTTTTGATGATGCCAACAACGACGGTATTTTAATCTACAAAATCAAATTGAAAAACAATTTGGTAGTTGGAAACACATTTACAAATCAGGCCGAAATTTACTTCGACTTCAATTTCCCTATAATCACCAATATAGCGAGTACACAGATACTAACATTAGGTGTAACTGAGAACGAATTAGCTGATATTCAAATCTATCCCAATCCGGCAAGTCAGTTTCTCAAATTAACGCAAGTGCCTAGTTCGAAGTTTTTATTACGTATTTTCGATCTTGCTGGTAAAAAAATCCAAACACTCGAAAATCAAGAATCTGTTGATGTTTCAGGACTTTCAAATGGATTGTACTTGCTTAAAATAGAAAGTGAAGGAGGAACAAGAACATTAAAATTTGCGAAAACAAATTAAAGGTATAGGAAATGACAGGAGCAAATAAAGAAATTCTGAATTAGATTTCTCGGAATTGTAGCACGCTAGCGCTTTTGCTTCCTTACAATTAAAATTCGCGCTACGCTGCCTAGCCTTGTTGAAATTGATTGATGAAATTAATCTTGGCAAAAGCTCTAAAAAAAGCGGATGACTTCTTTCGAAAGCATCCGCTTTTATTTTTTTGAAAGGACCAAAATTATTTCAAAGCTAGGCAACGCCTGACCATCATATCGTTTTTCATACGAGTAAAACCTGCACGAAAGCGAGAAAAGTTGAAAATAATGTTGGGATAAACTTTGGGACGAACTCTCTTTTTAAACTAATCATTAAAACCGTCGTTTATTTAGTTATATTCTTCGGCATCCAGAAGAAAAAAAGCATTATAACCAACTACTTAAATGATTTTTAAGTTCGATTCATATGCCGAACTCACCAAACAAAAAATTCTTCTTCCATTTCTAATGTAAAAAGACTGGTAATGAAGAAGAATTTTAAGAGTAGCCGTGAATAGATATTTTTCCCAACTTAGTTTCCTATGTTTACATTTATTGGGCCAACCCAAGCTGTAGCTGTACCATTTGTGCAACGAGTTCTAACATAGAAGTCGTATTCCGTATTTTGAACCAATGATAAATAGGTAACTGTTTCAGATGTACCCTGTTCTATTGCATTAGACGTTGGAGATTGATTATTTCCTACCAAATTATATTCGTAATTGTTTGAATTCCCCGGATCTGACCATGTGAACTCAGCACCAACGGGTTCTCCGGCAAAATTAGTCACAACACTATAGCCTACATTTACAGGAGCAGTGCAAAAATTTTGATTTGACGGAGAATAATAGGTAAGCGGACCAATCCAATCGCTATATGCTTGAGAATTAGAGCAAAAACTACGGACATATAAATCGTAAAACTGACCTGCTTGAAAAGTAAAATCATTTGTAGAGGTCGAGTTTACTGTAAAAATAGTACCCGACCCTAAATTAAAGCCCTGTGTCCCGTATTGAACTTGATAAAAGCCCGTTCCATCAGGAATGAACGAATCCCATCTGAAATAACCTGCTTCTGTTCTTAAATCATAGGGTTCATCACAATATGGTTCAATGATAATCGTAACTGCGTTGGAAGGTTCAGACTCTCGAGTACCCGAACTAGAAACAGCATATAAAAGTAAAGTCACCATCTCTCCACCTTGAAGATTAAGTGACTCTAATGAAAGTGATGCCGAACCCGTTAGAGTAGTCAGGAAAATCTCTTCTCCGCCAGGGTATACGTTTCTCAGGTTGGCCGCGCTTACATTACCAAATGTGGTATACTGAATATTTAACTTAGCACCGTCTTGAACTGCACTGAAACTGCTAATTCCAAAATTAGGTGCTGAATCATCGGAACCCGAGCAACCCGACAATATCATAACAAAAATCAAAATCGTGACTGTAAAAGCTCGTGTTAGTGAGAGCGCAGAGAAAACCATAATAATCAAATTAAAATCTAATTACAAAACGCTAAACTTAAATAAAAACGCTAAATACCAACGAAATAGGCACCCTTAAAGCGCGCCGTAAATGTAACTTTTTTATCATAAAAGCAAACTTTAAGTAGTTTATAAATTTGTAAAACTGTATTCCGTATTTTATTCAATCACAAAAAACAGTGATTCAAACCACTATTCGCGCACTATTCTTGCTCCAATAGCTCGTAAACGTGCTTCGATATCTTCGTAGCCACGATCAATTTGCTCAATATTTTGTATGGTACTCGTTCCCTTCGCCGATAAGGCAGCGATTAACAACGAAATTCCCGCACGAATATCCGGCGACGACATCGTAGTAGCTTTTAATTGCGATTTAAAATCATGTCCAATAACAACCGCGCGATGCGGATCGCACAACATAATTTTCGCACCCATATCAATCAACTTATCTACAAAGAACAAGCGGCTTTCAAACATTTTTTGGTGAATCAACACATCGCCTTTGGCTTGCGTGGCAACAACAAGAACGATACTCAATAAATCGGGCGTAAAGCCAGGCCAAGGTGCATCGGCTATCGTTAAAATAGAGCCGTCGATATCGGTTTTAACTTCGTAGCCGTTGGTATGTGCCGGAATGTAAATATCATCGCCACGACGCTCTAAAGTAATTCCGAGCTTACGGAACGTATTAGGTATAACACCTAAATTATCCCAACTTACGTTTTTAATGGTAATCTCACTTTTGGTCATCGCAGCCAAGCCGATCCATGACCCAATTTCAATCATATCCGGAAGTATACGGTGCGTACAACCTTTTAATTCGGAAACACCTTCAATGGTAAGCAAATTCGAACCAACACCGGTAATTTTTGCTCCCATAGAATTGAGCATCTTCGCTAACTGCTGCAGGTACGGTTCGCAAGCCGCGTTGTAAATGGTAGTTGTACCTTTCGCCAAAACAGCTGCCATAACAATGTTTGCTGTTCCGGTAACCGATGCCTCGTCTAGGAGCATGTACGTACCTGTTAAGCCATTCGGAGCTTCTACACCGTAAAAATGATCTTCGCGATTGTATCTGAAACTCGCTCCAAGATTTATAAAACCTTCGAAATGGGTATCTAAACGTCGACGTCCGATTTTATCGCCACCTGGTTTTGGAATGTACCCGCGACCAAAACGAGCTAAAAGCGGTCCTACAATCATGATTGAACCACGAAGCGAACCACCTTCTTTTTTAAAAGCTTCGGTTTCCAAATAGCCAACATTTACCTCATCGGCCTTAAAGGTAAACGAGCCTTTTCCGTGCTTGGTTATTTTAACACCCAAATTACCCAATAATGTAATGAGCTTATTTACATCGATAATATCCGGAACATTATCAATCCGAACTTCTTCCGAAGTAAGTAAAACTGCACATAAAATTTGTAAAGCCTCGTTCTTGGCGCCTTGTGGCGTAATATCACCTTTTAAGGAATGTCCGCCTTCTATTTTGAAAACTCCCATTTAACTATTGTTGTTTGCGATTTTTAAAATTCTTACCGTTTTTGTTTTTGTGTTTAGGCTGTCCGGTATACACCTTATTCGACATACGTTGGTTGGTTTTGATTAGTTCGATAGAATGCACCAACTCTTCTTCACCACCTGTAAGATTTATCTTTCCGTCGGATAATTCATAGAGATGTTCGAAGATAACATCGTCTTTAACGGTGTCTTTATTCCAACTTAAATACATCTTTTTCATGTGGTTGGCAATTACTTTCACCAACGCACTTTTCATTTCGCCTTCTTCCCAAGAGTTTGCTACATCGATCATGAATTTGATGTTATTTCCGTAGAAGCGATATTTGGGAAAATTCTGTGGATACGGCATGGGATCTGGACGCAATTGCAGTACTTCACGACTCGGAACCGGATACGGTGAATCAACGTCGAGTTTAAAATCCGACATGATAAAAATCTGATCCCAAAGCTTGTGCTGGAAGTCGGGAACGTCGCGCAGATGCGGATTTAATGTTCCCATTACATTGATGATGTAGTTCGCTGCTTTATTGCGTTCGGCACGATCTTCAATTTGCGTTGCTTGATCAATCAACTTTTGCAAATGACGGCCGTATTCGGGGATAATCAAATGCTGACGCTCCGAATTGTATTCCAAATGATGCACAACGTCGGCAGCATTCTCTTTGATGTAGGGTTTGTTCATACTTATAAAGATACGATTCCTTCGATATCGGAAACCTCGATGTATTTGTCGATTATAGATTGCGAACTAGGCATGGTCACGGAAACGGAAACACTAGTAAATTTCCCGGTTTTTGACGTGTTGGTTTGAATAACGGCACCCATTAAATCGAAAGCCGACTCTACCCGCGCAATATTGTGATTACTTGTTGGAACAATAAACTTAAACAGATACGGCAACGGATATGTAGCCCCGTTTTCAAGCTCCAACTTTAAACGTTTGTAAAATTCTTCTGTCTTACTATCCATGACATTAATAACGGCAAAGATACCAAAACTTAGGTGTAATCCTAAAGCAACTTTTATGTGTAAATAGTGTTGAATTTTTACGTTTAAATTATTGAAATATAACTATTTAAAAATTAAATATACTAGAATAACTTTCCATGCCATCAGTTAAAAATGACATTAAGTTAGCTCAAAATGCATCCAAAAACAAAGAAGCGCCGTAAATGCTCGGAAAAGGCGCAAAGTTCTGTTTTGAAGCAGAAAATTTCGCATTTAGAATGATTATCGAAAACAAAACAACGCAAATTTATACCTTTGCACCTATTGATTATGAAGACTAAACCAAAACTAATTGCGCTTGTTGGCGGACCCGGAAGTGGAAAAACTTCAGTGTTGGAATCGCTCGAAAACCTCGGATTTACTTGCTATCAAGAAGTGTCGCGAGAAGTTACACTCGAGGCTCAAAAAGCAGGTATCGACCAATTGTGGATTGCCGAACCGCTGCATTTTAGCCGTATCCTTCTCGAAGGACGAATCAAACAGCACGATCGAGCGCTAGACGAACCAAAAAATACCGTTATTTTCGACCGCGGTATTCCTGATGTCGTTGCCTATCTTGATTACATCGGCGACCATTACCCAAAAGAATTTATCGATGCGTGTAATACCTACCGTTACGACCAAATTTTCTTTTTTCCGCCGTGGGAAGCTATTTACCGAAACGATAACGAACGCTATGAAAGTTATTCCGAAGCAAAAGAAATCGGCGAAATCTTGGTAAATACGTACGAACGTTTTGGTTATGAACTTCAAACTGTTCCTTTTGGAAGCATTGATGAACGTGTTGCATTTATCACCCAAAACAGCTGAAATTGTCTGTCGTAAGTCAAACTCTTTTAAAGTATTGGAATAAAACCAGCTTTCGCGAAAATCAACGCGAAGCCATTGAAAGTGTTCTCGACGGAAACGATACACTGGTATTTATGGCAACCGGCGGCGGTAAATCGCTTTGCTATCAACTTCCCGCACTACTTCTAAACGGAATCACTATTGTAGTATCGCCCTTGGTCTCGCTGATGCAAGATCAAATCAATAGTTTAAGCGATAAAGGCATTAAAGCAATGCAAATTAGCGGCAGCATTCCAAAAAGCGAGCTGACACGAATGTTCGATAACTGCCGATTTGGAAATTACAAATTACTTTATCTGTCGCCAGAAAAGCTCAGCAACGAAGAAGTTCGCCGACATCTTGCGCAGTTACCTATCTCACTGATTGTTGTAGACGAAGCACATTGTATTTCGCAATGGGGACACGATTTTCGTCCGGCATTTCTAGAAATTCCAGAGATTAGAGCATACGCACCACAAGCACCCCTGATTGCGCTTACAGCCACTGCCACGCCACGAGTTAAAGCTGATATCAGCGAGAAACTCCGACTCAAAAATCCGAAACTTTTTACAAGCAGCGTTTTTCGAGCAAACCTCAACATTATTGTTTGGGAATGTGAAGATAAACTTTACCGTATCGTACAAATCTTGAAAAAATACCGCGGTTCGGCGATTATTTACGTTCGAAACCGACGCGCATGCGCCGAATTTTCTGCTGCTTTAGAACAACTCGGTGTAACGGCAACTGCCTACCACGGCGGGATGCCCGAAAATCAACGAAAAGAAAACGCGGCACTTTGGACCGACAATAAAAAGCAAGCTATTGTTGCCACCTCGGCCTTTGGAATGGGAATCGACAAACCCGATGTGCAAAGCGTCATTCACGTGCATTTGCCCGACAGCATGGAAAGCTACTACCAAGAAATTGGACGTGCGGGTCGCGATGGAAACGAAGCATTTGCAGTGATGCTCTACGGAGCAGCCGATATCCACCGAGTTAAAGCGCAATTTTTAGCCAGCTTGCCCGATGAAGCTTTTGTGAAATTGGTGTACGATAATTTACACCGGTATTTTGTGATTGCCGAAGGAACCGGAGCCGGAGAAATATATGGTTTAGACGTCGATGCGTTCGCAGACAAATACCAGCTTGCATCGATCAAAGTGTTTCACTCGCTCCGCTTTCTCGATCGCATGCAGTACATTCAATTCGATATGCAAACGCGTACCGAAATTCAGGCACACTTTAAAGTTGAGTCTAGAGAAGTTTTGCGCTATATGAGTGTGCACCATGCAGCGGCAGCTCCGTTAGAAGCCATTTTACGCTTGCATCCCGGAATATTTGAAGGCAGTGTAAAATTAAATGTTGCCAAAATTTGTCGATTAAGCAAAACCAGCGAAGCCGATTTGATTGCCTTGTGTACGAAATTATCCGAGCAAGCGATCATGGAAACATTGATAAGAAGCAAGAGTTGTAGCGTGCGTTTATTGCGAAACCGCGACAGTTTACATCATATCAATGCTGTGGTTAAATCGCTGCGAGCAGAAAACGAATACAAAACACAAGCTATCGACCAAGTCATACGATTCGCAGCAGATAAAACGATTTGCAAGCAGCAAGCTTTGGCTATTTATTTTGAAGAACCGTTATCCGAAAATTGCGGCAAATGTTCGGTTTGCCGAGGAAAGCGGGTTGCCGAAAAACCCGACGTATCGAAAGAAATTTTAAAAGCGCTAGAAGAGAGAAGTAAAAGCAGTCGGGATTTAGAACAAGAACTCCAAGTGGAAAGCGTAGATTTAATCGCGACCATTCAGCATTTACTTGAACACGAATTAATAGAAATACAAGCCGACAATACATACCGAAAATTATGAGTTTACGAGTTGTTTTTATGGGAACGCCCGGTTTTGCCCGCGGTGTTTTAGAACGTTTAACCACTTCGACACATCAAGTAGTGGGTGTAGTAACCGTGGCAGATAAACCTGCAGGACGCGGACAAAAACTGAGCACTTCGGCCGTGAAAGATTTTGCCGTGGAGCAAAAACTGCCTTTACTGCAACCCACAAATTTAAAAGACGAAGCATTTACTGAAGCGTTACGTACTTGGAACGCCGATGTTTTTGTGGTAGTTGCTTTCCGTATGTTGCCAAAAAGCGTATGGAGCATGCCAAAATACGGCACTTTTAATTTACACGCCTCACTGCTGCCGCAATACCGCGGTGCTGCACCAATAAATTGGGCCATTATAAACCAAGAGACGAAAACAGGTGTAACTACCTTTTTTATAGACGATAAAATCGATACCGGTGCGATGATTTTACATCGAACGACAGAAATTGACGAACGAGAAACTTTTGAGAGTTTACACGACAAACTCTTGGCTGTTGGAAGCGAATTGGTAGTTGAGACACTAGATGGTATTTTTCAAGGTACGATTGAACCCAAAGTACAATTGGAAACGGAAACATTACTTGAAGCACCAAAACTGAACAAAGACAACACGAAAATTGATTGGACTAAAAATTGCAGGGAGGTAGATGCTCTGATACGCGGACTCTCGCCCTACCCGACTGCTTGGACGCTCTTTCAAGAAGACGAAACCACAACAGCAACAAAGATCTTTTTAGCAACACCAAAACCTGAACTCAATTCAATTCCTGTGGGTAAAATCGAAGTTATAGGTAAAGAATTGCTGGTTGGTTGTGGTTCAGGAGCGCTTAAAATTGAAGAATTACAGTTGGCAGGCAAGAAAAGAGTGCGTGCTATCGACTTTATAAACGGACTTAATAGGCAGAAAACACAAGAGTTTATCAGCTAAAGTAAGTTTTTTCTTACAGAATTACTGGCAAATGTTAAAGTTATAAACTTTTTTTAGTCAGTTTTTGCCTAATTTGTTGCGTGGTATTTATAAACTATTAAATTTGTTACTATTAACAATATTTTTAACCAACATTAATAACGAAAATTATGAACAAATCAGAATTAATCGATGCAATGGCTGCAGACGCCGGGGTTTCGAAAGCAGCAGCTAAAGCAGCACTTGAGTCATTCCTAAAAAATGTTGCTGGAGCACTAGGCAAAGGCGGAAGAGTTTCTTTAGTAGGATTCGGGTCATGGTCAGTATCTGAAAGAGCGGCTCGTGAAGGTCGTAACCCACAAACCGGTGCAACAATCAAAATTGCAGCTAAGAAAGTTGTTAAGTTTAAAGCAGGTGCTGAATTAGAGGGCGGCTTGTAAAATTACAACACCTATATATGAAAGGCTGTTCACTTCGAACGGCCTTTTTTATTTATAGTCGATTCCGAGAAGCATTTTTCGGTAACGATTTTTGCGTTAACGGCTGGAGCGACATCCTTTTGCCTTAGGAACGCAGGCAAAAGATACAGCGGAAGACGTGGCGGCAAAAGTTCGGGAATGGCCTGGGTTTTGCCGAAACGCCCAAAAAAATCAAAAAAAACACTTCTTTTTCAAATTTGGTTTTCAGGACATTAGTAAAAATTTGAAACTTTTAAGAAAGTTACCGTTAAAAAGCGCTGTTTTTCAATTCTTTTTTTTGTTAAATTTATCCAAACGCAAATGGCATGACTGCGGATAAACTCGATAAAGGACATTTACTGATTGCTGAGCCTTCGATTTTAGGCGACGTTTCCTTTAATAGGTCGGTTATTTTATTGGCCGATCACAGCAGCGAAGGTTCGGTTGGGTTTATCATTAACAAGCCACTTCCCTTTTATATTGGCGACCTGCTGCCCGACATTACGGCAAAATTTCGGGTGTATAACGGCGGGCCGGTCGAGCAAGATAACCTGTATTTCATACACAACATTCCGCATTTAGTTCCAAACAGTGTCGAAATTAGCAATGGCATTTACTGGGGCGGCGATTTCGAACTCATCAAAGAACTGATGAATTCTGGGAAAATTGAGAAACAAAACATACGCTTTTTCTTGGGCTACACCGGTTGGGATGCGCAACAACTCGAGCGCGAAATGAACGATCACGCGTGGATTGTCACTCAAAACAGCTACAAAAACAAAATTTTAAGCAAGCCAACCTCTAAGTTTTGGAAAGAAAAAATGATGGAGCAAGGCGGAGAATACCTTGTGTGGTCGAATGCTCCCGACGATCCGAGACAAAATTAATCTTTAATTACTCGGCAATTAGCGCATTTAAACGCATTCTAATTTCCGCTGCAGCCGTTTTTTCGTAGTCTTTTTTACGGTACTTGGTAACCGAACCCACACCTTGAATGGCATTGGTAAAAAACAGCTCATCGGCTTGTTGCAACTCGAAAACAGAAATTGGTCGCTCTTCAAACGCATATTTTTCTTTTAAAACTGCGTCGGTAAGTATCGTTTTTCGAATCACGCCGTTTTGGCAACCTTCCGAGAGCGGCGCGGTACTTATTTTAGTTCCGAAACGCACAAATAAGTTGGCGTTAACCAATTCCACAACATTTTTATGTTCGTTAAGTAAAAGGCAGTTTTGCCAGTCGTTTTCCTGTGCGTAAATCGCGGCAGTTACGTGAATGAGTTTGGAGGTCGATTTTATCGTCGACAGCAATTGTGCCGTTATCGTAAAATCGCGGTAAATATCTACTTCATAAGGCTCGTTACTTGCGGTAAAATCGGGCTGTTCGAGCGGTTCGGCTTCGATGGTATAACTGACTTGCGAGGTTGATGGAAAGTATTTTCCGCCGACGTTTCTAAAAAAAGTGATGCGAACGCGCGCATTTGGGGCTTGAATTTCGTTCGCTTTATCGCAGAGCATGGCTTCGTAGGTTTCCTGATCGAGCCATTGTGGAATGCTCATACGGGCAATTCGGAGCGCGGCCATGAGTCGGAAATAATGCAACTCGGCGAAACACACCTTACCCAAACGAATTTTTACGGTATCGAAAACGCCGTCGCCGTATAAAAAACTGCGGTTGTGAGGATTGATTTCAGCGGGATTTGGGTATGCATTTGCCATAAAAAAAGCCTTGATAATTCAAGGCTAAGATACAATTCGATTGGCAATTACACCGAACCGATAACATGTTTGAGATCAGCAACTTGATTTTCCCATAGTTGTGCTGCTTCGCCTAATTCGTCTTCTGGGGCGAAATCGGTTACCAAAAGTGAAACATCTTTGGTGATTTCGTCTTCCATTATTTTGAGTTCAAAAAAGTAGTCGGTATCCTTGTCTCCTTCGTCAATCCAGCGAAATTTTACTTTTTCGCCCGATTTTCTGGAAGCCAGTCTGGCACGCTCTTCGGTATCCTCCCAAATAAAGGTAAAAATCTCTCCTCGCGAGTTTACGTTATCTGCAAACCACTCACTTAAGCCCGAAGGTGTTGATATATATTGATACAAGAGTTGCGGCGAGGAATTGATGGGGAACTCGAGTTCGTATTTAACTTTTACTTCCATGGTTGGTATGTCAATTTTTGCGAAATATAATGAATATCGGATTAAAACAACAAAATCGAAAAAAATAATTAAAAATACTTTGAGGGTTTGCGTAACATAAGAAAGAATGTATCTTTGCAGCCGCAAAACCAATGGCGAGGTAGCTCAGTCGGTTAGAGCGCAGGATTCATAACCCTGAGGTCGGGAGTTCAAATCTCCCTCTCGCTACACCCGAGGCAATAGCCGAACAGACGAAGTTAATCCCAATCATTTAACCGATTGGGATTTTTTTATACAACTAAATTCGTTTTCCTAAAGATTTTATTTATTCTGAACTTACTACAAAAGACTAATTTATTTTCTTCAAAAAAATATTTTTTGTAAGTAATTATTTTCATTAAATTATTTAAAATGCATTTTATCGATTTTATATGTATTTAATCGATAAAATATTTTGTCAAAAATTAAGGATTATTTAGGTTTGCCTTTCAAAAACCCTAAAAAAATGAAAAAAATTACCCTAATTCTGTTGTTAACTATCCTGTTTTCAAGCATTTCGTATGCCCAAAAAGATAGTTCTTACGAAAAAGCCATGTACTATTTGCGTGAAAAAGGTGAAGTCATTTTAACTTTCAAAGCCAATAGTAAAGAACAGTTCATCGAACTGAGTAGAGTGGTTTCCGTCAGTCACAAACACGTGGATGAAAACCTCTTGGAAGTTGAAGCTTATGCTAACAAGGATCAGTTTCAACGGTTTCTGTCTTATGGACTATCTTACAAAGTAACTCAGGAAGACAATGAAATTCCGGTTGAATTAACCTCAAATTATAGTACTCAAGCTGTGAATGCTTGGGATACCACTTGGGACGCTTATCCAAGATATTCAGAGTATGTTGCCAAAATGCAATATTGGGCAGCAACTTACCCGAGTTTGTGTACCTTACAAAATATTGGTGCTACTCCAAATGGAAGAGCTTTATATGTTTTAAAAATTTCAGATAATGCTTCTTCAGATGAAACTGAACCTGAATTCTTTTACACTTCGTCTATGCACGGTGATGAAATCACAGGTTATCCAACTATGTTGCGTTTTATAGATTACTTACTAACCAACTATGGTTCATTGTCGGAAGTAACTAACTTGGTAAATGGAACAGAATTATACATCAATCCATTAGCAAACCCGGATGGTTCTTATAGAACTTCTGGTAATGATATTTACAATCCAGGTGGAGCAGCAAATACTCCTACGAGAGCAAATTCAGCTGGTGTGGATTTGAATCGAAATTATCCTGATGCCATAGGAGGTTTACACGATGATGGTTTTGCTTATCAACCCGAAACAAATGCGTTTTTAAATTTTCAAGCTACACGAAATTTCGTATTATCTGCTAATTATCATGGCGGAACAGAAGTAGTGAACTTCCCTTTGGATACATCTAACACACCGGGAACAGGAAACTTTAGTTATCATCCACACGATAACTATTTTAAATTTGTCTCTATCGAATATGCACAATTGTGTCAAACAGCAGACGGAAACTTGAATTATATGGATGCTGTTTACAATACTGGACAATTTCCGGGCACAACCAATGGTGCAGCGTGGTATTCAGTATACGGCGGAAGACAAGATGCTAGTAATTATTTTGAACACAACAAAGAAGTAACAATAGAAATATCAGATTTAAAAACTCCAGCTGCTGCTAATTTACCTTTCTTTTGGACAAGAAACAGACAGGCCTTATTGAACTATGTAAAACAAGCGAGTTATGGATTACACGGAATTGTTACGGATCAATCAGGGAATCCAATTCATGCCAAAGTATATATTGGTGGAACTTTTGATAATTTTGGTTCGTGGGTAGAAACTTCACCAACCAAAGGTGATTACCATAAAGTGCAAATTGCAGGAACTTATAATGTTATTTTTGAAGCTCCAGGATATGCTACACAAACCATTCCTGTTACTTTAACTAATAATGCAACTACAACGCTCAATGTAACGATGGTGCCAACCACTTCGGTTCCAACTGCGAGTGACGCCACAATCTGTACAGGTCAAACAGCAGCATTATCAGCTACTGGCACAGGTACAATCAGATGGTACAATAGCGTTGCTGCTACAACTCCATTAGCTACAGGTGCGACTTACACTACTCCAACACTTACTTCAAACACATCGTATTGGGTAGAAAGAGAAGTTACTCCAGCTAATGTTGGTCCAGCTACTGTGTCTGGTACAGGAGTGGCAAACACAACTATTGCTAATCGCTATATGATTTTTAATTGTACTGCTCCAACTAAGCTAAAATCCGTTTTAATTTCAGCTACAATTGCAGGTCAGTTGTTAGTTGAATTACAAAATAGTTCGGGAGTGATGTTAGAATCTAAAGTAATTCGTTTATCAGCAACTGGCGCCCAAGACATCGAATTGGATTTCTTTTTACCTGCTGAAAATGGATTACGTTTAGTATCAAGACAAATAAGCAATACAGGTATAACAGGTACAATAAATTTAACACGAGCTACTACCGGAATTACATATCCATACACTAATGGAACTGTAACCATAACGGGTAATAGCGGAACTGGAACTTTCGTCCAATTTTTCAACTGGAAGTTT
>NZ_JAIXYH010000004.1 GCF_027490375.1 Flavobacterium sp. | reverse complement strand
TACCACTTCACGTATCAATGGAGTATTAAGATTGGAGTATTAAGTATTAAGACTTCGATGAATTTACCACTTCACGTATCGTTTTTCCACCCCAAACCCGCGTATCGTTGGTGCTTGAGCTTTTTGAAGGTTGTGTGATTTTTGGATAACAATTCACTCTGTGTTTTCCTCAAAAGTCCAGTATTCCGCAAAATTCTGTGCGTTTCGGTGTTTTCTGCGAGCTAAAAAAAGTCTAGTGCCTTATGTATTGAATTTAAACATCGTGTACTTTGTGCGAAACTTTGGGTGACATTGTGCTCCTTTTTTAGAAGCTAGTCCCGATGGCTATCGGGATAGAAGTTAGTTCCGATAGCTATCGGAATTGCGACGTTTACCACTTTACGTATCATTCACCTACCCGAACCCATGTATCGTTGGTGCCAGAAGGCGTAAAAGGCTGATGCTATTTTTGGATAACAACACGTTCTGTGTTTTCCTCAACGGTTAGGTATTCCGCAAAATTCTGTGCATTTCGGTGTTTTCTGCGAGTTAAAAAAAGGTCTGTTCTTGAGCCTGTTGAAGGCAAAATTACGTGCTTTGTGAAATTATTGTCCTTATTTGTAAACGAGATTAGACCGAGCTTGCCACCCGAAACAACTTTCTTTTCTCACACTGCAACGGCACCTTTTATTGCTGGATGTGGGTCGTAACCTTCCAAGACAAAATCATCGTAGGTAAACTCGAAGATGTTTTTTACTTCGGGATTGAGTTTCATGATAGGTAAAGGTCGTGGCTCGCGACTGAGTTGTAATGCAATTTGTTCGCGGTGGTTGTGATAAATGTGTGCATCACCAAAGGTATGAACGAAGTCGCCGTAACCTAAACCACAAACTTGTGCAATCATCATGGTTAGCAAGGCATAGCTGGCAATATTGAACGGCACGCCAAGAAATACATCGGCGCTGCGTTGATAGAGTTGGCAAGAGAGTTTACCGCTGGCCACGTAAAATTGAAAAAAAGCGTGACAAGGCGGAAGTGCTACTTTTCCGTTGGCGACATTTTCGGAGAAAGAGACAGAAGTATCGGGTAACACAGAAGGATTCCAGGCAGAGACTAGGAGTCGGCGGCTGTCGGGTGTTTTTTTTATGAGTTCAATCACTTCCGAGATTTGGTCGATTTGTTCGTTGTTCCAGTTTCGCCATTGAAATCCGTACACCGGACCGAGATCGCCGTTTTCATCGGCCCATTCATCCCATATTTTAACACCATTATCTTTGAGATAGCCAATATTGGTTTCGCCTTTTAGAAACCAGAGCAATTCGTAGATGATCGATTTAAGATGTACTTTTTTGGTGGTCACTAACGGAAAACCTTCGTTTAAATCGAAACGCATTTGGTAACCAAAAACGCTGGTGGTTCCGGTTCCGGTACGGTCGCCTTTTTCAACACCGTGTTCCAAAATGTGGTTCAGTAGGTCGTGATATTGCTTCATTTTTGCTCCATTTCAGTGTCTAAAAGTAAAGAAATAGTGAAAACGAAAAAGCGGTTGTTAATGACTTTTAAAAAGTATTCGAAAAAGTTATCGAATTCGTTTGATGACAATACTTGAAGTTTGATTGGCATCGAAGTTTATGGTCGCATTATCGCCATCACGTACGCAATTAATTCACAAAACGTCGCTTGCATTTAGAATAATATACTGCGTAAAGTTTACAGAAAAGGAGTTGTTGCTGCTGCCGCTATCTTCGGGCGCCATGGCTTTTACTGGCTCATTTACATCGGTTCCGTTTACATTTAAGCGCATATTCATGTGGCGCTCTACAGTATTGCAGCGCAAATAAAAACTACAGGTAATTTCATACATACTATACTGTTATTCGCAGTTGAAAAAAATGTAATAAATTTGAAAATAACTACCTGAGAACAGACTCAAAAAGTAGCTTACATTCCTCACAACTACATCGTATTTAAAAACACTTAGAGTTAACGGCACAAAATTATTACTTTACCTCACGACATTATTTTGCTTTAGAAAAATTGCTATAATTTAAGTAGGCTCAGCGCGACAAAGAGAATAAGTCGTAAATTGTTAGAGTTACTCAGTGGTAACTTACTGTTGTCATTTTTTTTAATGAAATGTGCTTTACATCTTGAAATTTTTAAAACAACAGGTAAAATTGTATCTTTGTAGACCCTGCTAATTGCATAATTAATTTAGACTGAAATAAGTAAAAAAAGTCTCATTCGTAAAAGATAAGATAAACTCTACTCGAGCCTAATCCCTCAAAAACAATTGGAAAAGCCGTTTCTCAGTTCCCCGAGAAACGGCATTTTTTTATTAAAACAGGTCTTAAATCTGCTTAAATGTAACGTAGCGTGAAACGCCAGTCGACGGATCTTTCTTAACCAACGTAAATTGATCCGTTAAAAAAGAGTCGATACTCCAATCTCCATTCAATCGTTCCAAATTGCTGTCATTCGTAAAATTAAATTGAAACTTCATAACTGCACTATCGTCGAGATAAAACAACCAAGGAGCTTCACTAGAAAAAGAGAAAGCGGTAGCTGTAACCTTGTCTTCAATAGAATCAAAACTGAAAACGAAGTTCGTGTAGGCATCTGTCAGGTCGATTTCATTCTCGCTAAAATCAACAATTCTATAAAGAGAAGCGTTTACCCGCTCGGTGTAATCTTGCAACAATTCTTCTTCCGTCTTACCTTCAAAATCTTCGATGGAACAAGAAAAGCAAAAAAGTACGGTCAACAACACTATTATCTTAGATTGGAATCGACGCATTTTCTTATTCTACTTTGGTAAAAGTTAGTAAATCTGTGCCCCCATTGCCACCACTTATATCAATCAGATTAATTTCCGTACTTGTGTATGAAACTATATCCCAATCATCTGTCAGTTCAATCAATGATGCTGGTGCTGGTGCAGTAAAGCCCAAGTTAAAATCCGCATCTAATGAAATCGAATCATCATTGCTGTCTGAACTGATTACCGAAAAAGTTCCCGTTGCAGTAATTCCGCCACCTGTAACGCTTACAGAATTCGACGCAGTATTAAAAGTGAACACAAAATTCTGATAATTCGAAGTCTCGTTAACATCGTCAAAATAGTTTGTGACACGCCAGTTTCCCGACGCCATCAATGTTTTTACTTCATTGACCAACTGCGTGTTTGATCCGTTGGAATTATCATCCGATTCAGAACAACTCAAAACAGAAAATGCTGCCACAAAAGGCAAAATTAAACGACCTAATTTCATAATATATAGTTTTGGTTAAAGCTACGACTCGCGGCGCGAAATCTCATCTCGAATTTTTGCCGCACGTTCGTAATCTTCATTTTGAACGGCGTTTTCGAGCATTTCGTGCAATTCGCTCAAACTTTTTTGTGTGTAGGTAGCATCGCCCGACTTAGGATTCGAACTCAAACCAAACGAATCGGTTGTAGCTAGTGGCTGCTCAGGTTCGGCAGGTTCTGGATCGAGCGGATTCCCTTTCAGATAAATTCCCGCCTTGTCGAGTATGTTTTTGTAGGTAAATATCGGCGCACTAAATCGCAGCGCCAATGCTATCGCGTCAGAAGTGCGCGCATCGATGATCTCCTCAATCTTATCGCGCTCACAAATTATAGAACTGTAAAATACGCCGTCAACCAATTTGTGAATAATCACTTGCTTAACCACGATATCAAAACGATCGGCAAAATTCTTAAACAAATCGTGTGTTAACGGACGTGGTGGCTTGATTTCCTTCTCTAAAGCAATCGCAATCGACTGCGCCTCAAACGCTCCAATAACTATCGGAAGCTTTCGGTCGCCGTCAACCTCATTCAAAATCAACGCATAAGCGCCGTTTTGGGTCTGACTGTACGAAATTCCTTTGATGGTTAACTTTACAAGACTCATAGCTGCAAAAGTAGAAACTTAAGCGAAATATTAAAATGCAATAGGTACAAAAAAGAAATCGGACCCAAAAGTCGTAACTCCGAGTCCGATTAATCTATTTTATGAATTAATTATTCGCCTTAAACGCTTTTAATTTTTCATTCAATTTTGGTAAGATTTCAAAAGCATCACCAACAACTCCGTAATCGGCCACTTTAAAGAACGGCGCTTCCGGATCGCTGTTAATCACCACTTTTACTTTCGATGAGTTAATTCCCGCAATGTGCTGAATAGCTCCCGAAATACCTACCGCGATATACAAATTCGTAGCAACTGGTTTTCCTGTCTGACCCACGTGCTCGCTATGCGGACGCCAGCCCAAATCCGAAACCGGCTTCGAACAAGCGGTAGCTGCTCCTAAAGTTGTTGCCAAATCTTCCAACATACCCCAGTTTTCTGGTCCTTTTAAACCACGACCGCCCGAAACTACAATATCAGCATCGGCAATAGAAACTTTTCCATTTCCTGCTTCGATCGACTCAATTTTAACCGAAAAATCGCCTTCGTGTAAAGTCGGCGCAAATGCTTCGGCACTTCCACTTACGCTATTGGTTTTCAATCCAAACGAATTTTTAGCAATCGACAATACTTTCACGTCCTGAGAAATTTCAGTAATCGAAAATGCCTTGTTCGAAAATGCCGTACGCTTTACCTGAAAAGGTGCGTAACTCGCGGGCAATGCCACTACATTCGAAGCAAATCCGCCTTGTAGATGAACCGTAACCAACGGCGCTAAATACAAACTATCTGTGGTCGACGACAAGACAACTACCGAAGCCGATTCTTGTTTTGCCGCTTGTACCACCACATCTGCATACGCTTTTGCGTTAAAATCGTTCAAACGCGCATCGCTCACTTGCAACACTTTGTGCACGCCGTAGTTGTATAATTCAGAAACATCGCCCGCATTTACCGTAACAGCCGTAACCGATGTACCTGTTGCTGCAGCTACTTCCGAAGCGTACGACGCCAATTCAAAAGCTACTTTTTTAAACTTTCCGTCCGATGACTCGGCATAAATTAAAACTGCCATATTTTTTTATTTTTTATTTGTTATTTGGGCGTGCCGGCGCAACGTTCTTTGTCCCCAGATGTAGGTGCGGCGCCGTCGGGCTTTCCGCTGTACTCCTCGCCCCGCTTTTCAACGGGCCTGCGGGGTGCCGCTGCAATCCCTCACGCAAAAAATCGTTACCTCACTAAATTACCTTCGCTTCGTTGTGCAACAAATTGATTAACTCATCCAAATTGTCGGCACTAACTAACTTCACCGCTTGCTTCGCGGCCGGCTTCTCAAATTTCACCGACTTCGACGCCTGATCTGCAGCTACCGGCTCCAAAACAGTAAGCGTTTTGGTACGAGCTGTCATAATACCGCGCATGTTCGGAATACGTAAATCTTTCTCCTCAACTAAACCTTTTTGTCCGCCAATTACTAAAGGCAATTGTGCCGACATCGTTTCTTTTCCACCGTCCATTTCGCGAACCGCTTTGGCTGTTGTGCCTTCCACCGTTAAACCAATACACGAATTCACAAAGTTAATGTTCAGCAAAGCTGCCAACATACCCGGAACCATACCGCCGTTGTAATCCAACGATTCTTTTCCAGCGATAATCAAATCGTAATTGCCCGCATTAGCAACCTCAGCCAATTGTTTCGCTACAAAAAAACCATCAGTTGGCTCAGCATTTACGCGAATGGCGTCGTTTGCACCAATCGCCAAAGCTTTACGCAAGGTTGGCTCGCTGTCTGCTCCACCTACATTTACCACCGTTACACTTGCACCTTGTTGTTCCTGAAACCAAATCGCACGGGTTAATCCAAACTCATCATTCGGGTTAATCACAAACTGAACACCATTCGTGTCGAACTTCGTGTCGCCATCCGTGAAATTAATCTTCGACGTCGTATCCGGAACATGACTGATACAAACCAATATTTTCATTTCTGTATGATTAAGATTTATTGCGTGCGAAGTTAAGAAAAATTAGCTTAAAAAAACTATGCGTGCATAATAAATTTCCCATTTATATCGTTTTCGTAAGCAATTGTAAGGCAATTCTTGCTTCGAGAAAAATCGGCTTATCTTTGCAGAAATTTTTAACGCATGACACATAAAGCTGGATTTGTAAACATTATCGGAAATCCAAACGTTGGCAAATCCACGCTCATGAATGCGTTTGTTGGCGAACGCCTTTCCATCATCACCTCGAAAGCACAAACTACCCGACACCGCATTTTGGGTATTGTAAACGGCGACGATTTTCAGGTAGTCTTGTCCGACACGCCGGGAATCATTAAACCGGCATACGAAATGCAAGAATCGATGATGCAATTCGTGAAATCGGCTTTTGAAGACGCCGACGTGCTTATTTACATGGTTGAAATTGGCGAAAAAGAACTCAAAGACGAGGCGTTTTTCAACCGAATTATACATTCTAAAATTCCGGTTTTATTGCTTTTAAATAAAATCGACAAATCGTCACAAGAAGAACTCGAAGCGCAAGTGCAATTGTGGCAAACGCAGGTTCCGAATGCCGAGATTTATCCGATTTCAGCACTCAACAACTTTCAAGTAACCGAAGTTTTTTACCGGATCTTAGAGTTGCTGCCCGAATGTCCGCCCTATTATCCTAAAGATGCTTTAACCGACAAGCCCGAACGTTTCTTTGTAAATGAAATCATTCGCGAAAAGATATTACTGAACTACGATAAAGAAATTCCGTACGCCGTGGAGGTTGAAACTGAAGAATTTCTGGAAGACGATAACATTATTCGAATTCGCGCGGTAATTATGGTGGAGCGCGATACACAAAAAGGAATTATCATTGGCCATAAAGGAGCTGCGTTAAAAAAAGTGGGCATGGAAGCGCGTGCTACGATGGAGCAATTCTTCGGAAAGCAAATTCACATTGAACTATTTGTGAAAGTAAATAAAGACTGGCGCCGAAACATCCGACAGCTGAAGCGTTTTGGCTACCAGTAAATCAAAATAACGGCACAATTTACGCCGGTTTTCCATTCGTTTTTGATTGCTTACCTTTGCGCCAAATTTTAGGCCATGAACCAGATTGTTGCAATAGTAGGAAGACCAAACGTTGGCAAATCAACCTTATTTAACCGACTGATACAGCGCAGAGAAGCGATTGTAGATTCGGTTGCCGGCGTAACGCGCGACCGCAATTACGGCAAAAGTGAATGGAACGGCAGAACTTTTTCGGTTATCGATACCGGCGGTTACATTAAAGGTTCCGACGATATTTTTGAAGGCGAAATTCGCAAGCAAGTAGAACTAGCCATCGACGAAGCCGACGCAATCATATTTGTTACCGATGTCGAAGAAGGCATAACTCCGATGGATGAAACGGTAGCGAGTTTACTTCGAAAAGTTCAAAAGCCGGTTTTATTGGCTGTGAATAAAGTAGACAATTCGATGCGCGAAAAAGACGCGATAGAATTTTACAATCTCGGCTTAGGCGAATATTACACCTTGTCGAGTACGTCGGGCAGCGGAACGGGCGATTTACTCGATGCGCTCATGCAAGCGCTTCCCGAACCCGAAGTAGTAGCCGCTACCGAAGACGAATTACCGCGCTTTGCCGTAGTGGGCCGACCAAACGCTGGAAAATCGAGCTTTATCAATGCGCTTATTGGCGAAGATCGCTACATTGTAACCGACATTGCTGGAACCACGCGCGATTCGATTGATACGCGTTTTGAAAAATTTGGTTTTAAGTTTAATTTGGTCGATACGGCTGGAATTCGTCGTAAAGCAAAAGTCAAGGAAGATCTCGAATTTTACTCGGTCATGCGCTCGGTACGTGCTATCGAACATTCGGATATATGTATTTTAGTGATTGATGCAACGCGCGGATTCGAAGGCCAAGATCAAAGTATTTTTTGGTTGGCAGAGAAAAACCGAAAAGGCGTTGTGATTTTGGTAAACAAATGGGATTTGGTGGAAAAAGATACCATGTCGTCTAAACAATACGCCGATAGAATTCGCGAAGAAATTAGTCCGTTTACCGATGTACCTATTTTGTTTGTGTCGGCTTTAAACAAACAACGCTTACTCAAGGCGCTTGAAACAGCTGTAAAAGTGTACGAGAACAAAACGCAGCGCATACCCACATCGAAATTCAACGACCATATGTTGAAGTTGATCGAAGCGTTTCCACCACCGGCTTTGAAAGGCAAGTACGTAAAGATTAAATATTGCATGCAATTGCCAACGCCAACACCGCAGTTTGTATTTTTTGCGAATTTGCCGCAGTATGTAAAAGATCCGTACAAACGTTTTCTGGAAAATAAAATCCGCGAACACTGGGATTTCGAAGGTGTACCAATTGATATTTACATTCGAGAGAAATAGTACTTGTAGCTTGATCGGGCGGATTTGAAATCTGCGCAAACAAGCTACTCTGTTGAATCTGAATGTTGCATTTGCCACACTTTTTTTCACAAAGTACTCGATTTACGGTTTTTCCGTAATGCTATGTCGATTTTTTTTGGGAGCTTCGCCCTAAACGGGAAGGGGAAAACGGGTTTATCCCTACGAAGAAAAAACGAAAGTTGGTTACGGGAAAACCGTAAATTTTAAGAGATTTCGAGATTGAAAGATTTCGAGATCGAAAGATTGGGAGGTGTGCGCTTATCATTTGGGTAATTTCTTAAACCCGCGAGGGACTTTGTAGCATGCTCCACGTCGAGTAAATAAGGTAGATGTGTTGGCGGAGCAGCCTCTGGATAAATAACTTCTGCTGTCCAAACCCAATTAGAACAGCAGTTCAACTTTTAAGGAAACCCGATTAGAAACACGTCCATTTGTTTAGAATTAGATTTTCGAGATGCAAGAAACCAAACATAACGCGCTACTATTTAAGCAAAACCAAAGACAACAAACAACAGTAAAATGTATTTCCATTTGAAAAAATTACTGCTCATTTTTGTCTTTATCCTCCCATATTACTCTTGTTTAAATCAAAAAGAGAACGAGAAAGCAAAAGCAGAACAAGACTTCTCGCTCTTAAAAAAAGACTTTTTCTTCTCTGAGTCAAAACAATTTGATAGAGTTTCTAACAAGATCGAATGCTATGCAACCGATGAATTTGGGAAAGTCTCCAAGATTAGTACAATTCATAAAAACAACTGGAAGTACTTTACGATCGAAGATAAAATGAAAACGTCATGGAATTCTGCAGCTGACAGTATAAACTTAACGATCGAGTTAGAAGATACAGGAGTTTACATTGAATATGTTTTTAAACTTATCGATGATAAATGGCAACTCGTCAAGATTATTGACTCAAGTACATAATATTGATTGGCGGAGCTAATTAAGATAATCGAAGCTTCAACGTTTTCTCTAAGGACAATGAAAGCACGCTGAGAAAATACGTCCTCTATTGCTACGATACCCGACTTTACGCCCCGCATTTTAGTTTTTACTATTCGCCGCGATGAACAATTGAGCTTGATTCGATTGGTGATAAAATCACACATCTTTATAACGTACAAACATTGTTTGAATAATGAGACCGTGCGGATTCGAAATCAGTTATAGCAATTCATTTTTCAAAGTCGACTACCGCTAGTTACGCACACACGTTGTGCACGATACCCGCAAAAGCGATTGCAGCGAAAACCCCACAGCCGCCGAGTGGTTTCCACCGGTGGCGAGGAGTTGCAGCGAAAAGCGCGACGCTGCGGATCACGGAATTTCCACTACTGCCGCAGCGGTTTGCCCAAAAAATTAGTCCGGCATTAACAATCGTTTTTTGAGAATCTGTTACCTTTAGAAGAATTTCTGCGAAAACTCCTTAAATCAAGGCGTTTGGGTGCGATAAAAAAGTGAACGGTGAGAATTCTATTAACAGGTGCAAATGGGTATGTGGGTCGGCGGTTGCTTCCGGAATTGCTGGCGGCCGGACACGAAGTTATTTGCTGCGTGCGCGACCGAAGTCGGATTGGATTAGACCTCGAAACGCTCGATAAAGTAAGCATTTGGGAAGTCGATTTTCTGGAAAACGTTCCCGAAAACCCGCAAGTTCCGCAGGCCGATGTGGCGTATTATCTGATACATTCCATGTCGAATTCTACTAACGATTTTGATGCGTTGGAATTGAAATCGGCGCAAAATTTCAACCGATATATGCGTTTTAGCGGGATTAAACAAGTGGTGTATTTGAGCGGCATTGTAAACGACAGCGTTTTATCGAAACACCTGCAATCGCGTAAAAGTGTGGAAGACGAGCTGTATCGCGGAACAGCAGCTGTTACCGTTCTTCGAGCAGGAATTATTGTAGGATCGGGCAGCTCGTCGTTTGAGATTATTCGCGACTTGTGCGAGAAATTGCCCGTAATGATTACACCCAAATGGGTTTTAACCAAAACGCAGCCTATTGCCATTCGCGACGTGATTAAGTACTTGCTCGGAGTATTGTTGCGCGAAGATTGTATGGGACAATCGTTCGACATAGGCGGTCCTAACATCCTCACGTACAAACAAATGCTACAGCTGTACGCCAAGACGCGTGGTTTTAGAGTGTGGATTTTCACCGTTCCGGTAATGACGCCGAAACTGTCGAGTTACTGGCTGCATTTTGTAACCTCAACCACTTACAAATTGGCGGCAAATTTAGTGGATAGCATGACCGTAGAAGTGGTTGCTAAAGACACCAAATTGCAGCGTTTACTGGGAATAAAACCCATTTCGTACACCGACGCCATTAAATTGGCCTTTGTGAAAATAGAACAAAATTTGGTGATTTCGAGCTGGAAAGACAGTCGCGTGAGTGGCCGATTACAAGGAAGTTTGAAGGAATTTGTCCAGGTTCCGCGGTACGGTTGCTTGAAAGATCATCAAAAAATAGAAATTTCCGATGAGGAAGAGGTAATGAAAAATATTTGGTCGATTGGCGGCATGCACGGTTGGTACTACGGCAATTGGTTGTGGAAAACGCGCGGACACATCGATAAGTTGGTTGGTGGTGTTGGTTTGCGGCGCGGGCGAACACATCCGACGCATTTAGACAACGGCGATGCGCTGGATTTTTGGCGCGTACTCTTAGCCGATAAAGAGCAAAAGCGCTTGTTGCTTTTCGCAGAAATGAAACTTCCGGGCGAGGCTTGGCTGGAGTTTTCGATCGACGAAAATCGGGTTTTGCATCAAATAGCCACATTTCGCCCGCGCGGATTGTGGGGAAGATTGTACTGGTACGCTATGTTGCCCTTTCATTTCTTTATTTTTGACGGCATGATTAAACGCATTGCCGGCAAAAACTAAGATTTAATATGCGTGCAACCTAAAAATCTTTGTTAGAACACTCATATTGAAAACCTTAGATTATAAAGAATGAATTCTGCGACGCTATTTTGTAAAGCTCACCATTGAGAGGCTTTCTAACTTTAATTCAAACATCGAACTCACATTATTTAACTGTAGCTATGATAAAAAATTACATGACCCTTTTTTTGCTTTTCGTTGCACTTCCATTCTGGGCACAAGTCACGATTAAAGTAACGGCAACGCCCGCAAACACACCTGCGGGAGCAACAATTTATGTAGCAGGAAACTTTAACGGCTGGAATCCGGCGGATCCGAACTACATACTTACGCCCGATAATTTGGGGAATCTACAAATAACGATTCCACAGGGAACCGGAACTGCGGCCTTTAAGTTCACGCGTGGTTCGTGGGCAACGGTTGAAGGGAACGCAACGGGAAATTTTTTACCCGACCGCACCTTTTCTTGGGCCACGGTGGGCAGTACACTTAATTTGACGATACTGTCGTGGGAAGATTTAGGCACTGGCGGCAACAACAGTACGGCAGCTGCGAATGTGAGTATTTTGAGCACGAACTTTTTCATGCCGCAACTCAATCGCAACCGACGCATTTGGTTGTATTTGCCGCCTGATTACCAAACCTCAACGAAAGAATATCCAGTATTGTACATGCAAGACGGGCAAAATTTGTTTGACGCGGCAACGTCGTTTTCTGGTGAATGGCAAATAGATGAAACCTTGAATTCGCTTTTTGCCGGAGGCGATTACGGAGCCATAGTTGTGGGAATTGACAACGGCGGTGCGGAACGATTGAACGAATATTCGCCGTGGAACAATCCGCAGTACGGTGGAGGTCAGGGTGCTTTGTATATCGATTTTATTGCAGAAACACTGAAACCGTATATCGATGCGAATTACCGCACGCTTGAGAGCCCGGAAACCACCGCGATTATTGGTAGTTCGATGGGTGCGCTAATTTCGACGTACGGTGCATTGGCGCATCCGGAATCGTTCGGAAAAGTAGGTGCTTTGAGTCCGGCGTATTGGTTCTCGTACAGTAATTTTACTTCGTATATCGATGATTTAGCAATCAATACAAACGATTTAAAATTGTATTTCGTGGCGGGAAATAACGAATATGGCAATATGGTCACGCACGTTACGACGGTTCGAAATAAGATTGTGGAATCGGGAACAGCGCAAAGCAACACGCTACTGAAATTCGATAGTTATGGAACACATACGGAAAGCTATTGGCGTGGCGAATTTGGTGCTTTATACACTTGGTTGTTTGCCAATGAAAATTTAGGCGTGACCGATTTAGACAATAAGCAAGTACGGATTCAATCTTCTGCTAATGGCGCACTACTGGTTAGTAACTTGCCTTCTCCGCAAGAAGCGGTTTTGTATGATTTGGCGGGCCGAAAAGTGGACATTTTTATATTAGAGAATGGTTTACATCGCAAATCGGTTGCAGCAGGAATTTATGTGCTGGTTTGTGGAGGAAAATCTTATAAAGTAAAATTTTAACTACTTTTTGTAGTTTTTATTCTACAAAATTATTGATAAGCCAATTTTATTGTTAAAATTTTACCGAAACCTGCAAGAGCAAACAATTTTTGCTGCTACTTTGCGTTCAGAAAGAAAAGCATTGTACGAATGGAATCTGAAACAAAATTGCGCGGGAGTTTGCTATTTACTTACGGTGTAGTGGGTGCGGCGATTGGTTTGAGTATAATCGGCGCGTTTTTGTATACGGTTCGTAATCCGAATCCACTTTGGGGTTCGTATTGGACCTTACGGCCGGTGCTCTCGTGTGCTCTTTCTGGATTTGTAGCGGGCACAATACTTTACATTCTTATGTCGTATCCATACCGCACTATGTTATGGAGCATTATTGGAAAACTAATTGGCTTGGCAACATTTTTCGGTCTCCTGTGGGTAGGAATGGTCGCTGGTTTAGCAGGTACTTTTTGGCATTAAGAAATAGATAAATAAAAAAGCCTCCGAATGGAGGCTTCTTTTATACTGCTAAAACGCTGTTTTCGGCGTTTGCAAATGCATTCCATTGAAAAGCATCGGCTTCTGGTTCGTTTTGATACGAACCGTCTACGAAGTATTTGAATTCGTAGTTTGCGTCTTTTGCTACTTCAAAAGTTGCTTTAAACGTACCGTTTTTTTGTTTTGCAAGAGCGCCTGCTTCAGGATTCCAGCTGTTGAAATCGCCTACTACTGCAACAGTTTGCGCCTCTTTTGCATCGACAGTAAAGGTTACTTTACAAACTGGTTTACTCTTTATAAATTGTTTCTTGATTGCCATAACTTATTAATAGTTAATATTATAGGGCAAAGAAAATAAATACAAAGCATAAAAAAACACGAACTTGCATTTTTGAGACTCTGCTACAAAAACTGTTATAAAAAAACGAATGTCGTATTTCTCAAACGTTTTCCTATTTCGACTTTACGCTGAAAACGTTTTCAAATTATCGTTTTAGTAAATTGCATTTGTTGGATATTTTAAAAAATTCTATATTTCTGACTGAAAATCTGCTGAAAATGAACACTGAACAACAAGAATTGTATGAAAATGCACGTAAGCGACTTCGCCAAAAGCGGTTTCTATATTATCATTTTGTTTTTTTCTGTATTGGAAATCTTTTTTCCTTTGTTGCCAATTCGTTTTTCGAAGTAGGTGCACCTACAAAATGGTGGACATGGGTTTTAGCCGCTTGGGTGTTTCTGTTTGTTCTTCACTTTGTGGATGTGTATATCACGAAGCGATTTCTCAACAAAAACTGGGAACGCCAACAAATTGAGCGACTCGTAAAAAAACAAGAGCAGCGAATTGAACAATTAAAAAACAAAATCGATTTAGATAAACAATAATGAAGCAAATCATACTCATAGCAGCAATTGGCGAAAACAGAGAACTAGGAAAAAATAATGATTTGCTTTGGCACTTACCCGACGATTTTAAGCGTTTTAAAACCTTAACGCAAGAACACGACATGATTATGGGTTACAAAACTTTTCGAAGTTTGCCGAAGTTACTTCCCAATCGGAAGCATATTGTGATTAGCAGTAAAAAATTAACATCTGATACAGATCAATTAATTTATTGCGGTAGTTTGGAAGAAGCGGTAAACTACTCGAAAACCAATCCGACTTTTGTAATTGGCGGCGGACAGATTTACAATTTAAGCCTTGCAATTGCCGACAAGCTAGAGCTGACGCGCGTTCACGGTAGTTTTGATGCAGAAGTGTTCTTTCCCGAAATTCCAACAAACGAGTTTGAACTCGTAAAAAGCGAGTTTCATCCCAAAGATGATAAGCATGCCTATTCCTTCACTTACGAAACATATATCAGAACTTCCCGTTAAACCAACCTGCAAAAAGCCCTTGGTTTTGTAACTTTGACCCAAATTTTATAAATGGCAGCATCAATTAAGCCTTACAAGAATTCTGAACAATCTAAGAAAGACCAAATCAGAAGAATGTTTGACAACATCTCCTGCGATTACGATCAATTGAATCGCGTGATTTCTTTCGGAATCGATAATGCGTGGAGAAAAAAAGTAATTGAGTGGGTCAGTAGAACAAAACCGAAATCCATTCTCGATGTCGCAACTGGAACAGGTGATCTGGCACTGATGTTCAAAAACTCAGGTGCTGAGAAAATTGTTGGTCTAGACCTGTCGCCGGGCATGTTAGAAATTGGTCGAAAGAAGGTACTATCCGAAGGACTTACTAGTCTGATTGAAATGGTTGTGGGCGATTCGGAGCAACTACCGTTTGAAGACAACATTTTTGACGCGATAACCGTTTCTTTCGGAATTCGAAACTTTGAAGATTTAGAACTCGGACTAAGCGAAATTCATCGGGTTTTGAGACCCGGAGGTATTTTTGTAATTCTAGAAACATCGGTTCCAACGAAATTTCCATACAAGCAAGGATATAAGATTTATACGCAAACACTGCTCCCGACGATCGGACGCCTTTTTTCTAAAGACAAAGTGGCTTATCAATATTTATCTGATTCGGCGGCTGTTTTTCCTTATGGAGAAGCTCTAAACAATATTTTGCGAAAAGTTGGGTTTACTAATGTGGTTGCACATCCGCAGACGTTTGGAGTAGCCACTATTTATACAGCAGGGAAATCTTAACATGCGAAAAAGCCTTCTCATTTTAGTTTTATTTATTCCGCTTCTCGCGAAAGCGCAATTTCATATGTTTAGTAAGGATCCAATTATCAATTTGGAGAACTTTGATAAGCAACGAGTTCATTGGGGCTATTTTCTTGGGTTTAATTCGTACGACTTTAAATTCGAATACAAAAATGTAGGCCCGGATGTTTTGGTTAATTCTACTATCGGATTTAATGTGGGTTTGGTCGGAAATTTGAGGCTTCACGACAATATCGATCTCCGCTTTGAACCGGGTTTATATTTCAATCAGCGAAACTTAACCTTTCCGGGATTTGAAAACGAAATCGACGCTTTACGCGAGGTAAAATCGACTTACATTCACTTTCCGCTTTTGGTAAAATTATCGTCGGTTCGAACCGGAAACATCAAACCATACGTTGTGGCTGGCGTAGGAACTGCATTGAATTTAGCTTCGAACGCAGATGCAAAAGACGACAATGCCAACAATCGTTTTCGAATGATAAAAAACACCAATTTTTATGAATTGGGTTTTGGAATCGATTTATACCTTCAATACTTTAAATTCTCTCCTTCGATTCGTGGTGTTTTTAGCTTTAACGATGAGCTGATTCGCGACAACGATCCGAATAGTCCTTGGACTTCGAACATCCAATCGATGTCAACACGAGCTGTCTTCATTAACTTTACGTTCCACTAGCCAATCTTCGCATTTCAGCCAAGATAATCGCCGCCGCCGTAGTAACATTTAAACTTTCGGTTTGTTGCAATTTTCCGTAACGAGGAATCGATATTTTTTGCGTGATTATTTCTGCCGTTTGTGTTCGAATGCCGTTTGCCTCGTTTCCTAATATTAAATAACAAGGCGTTTCCAAAACTTTCGTGTAAATAGACTCGCCTTCCATAAATGCCCCATAAACAGGCGCCGGTTGTTTACGTATCGTGGTTGAAATATCTTGGTACGTTACGCGAACACGTGCAATCGATCCCATAGAGGCTTGAACAACTTTTGGATTATATAATTCAACGGTATCTGGTGCACAAAGCAGTTGCGAAACGCCAAACCAGTCGCACAATCGAATAAGTGCTCCAAAGTTGCCCGGGTCACGTATGCCGTCGGAAACCACGGTAATTTCTTCCATTTTAAATTGCTCCGCAGCTGGTATTCGAAAAACTGCAAGGATTGGCGACGCATCCGCAAGAACACTAATACGCTTCATCTCCACTTCTTCAATAAGCATTGCAGCTGGAAACTGCTTGAGGGCAACGGTAGTCGCCAACAAATATTCAGCAAAATAACCCGCATTAAGCAATTCAGACACTACCTTAACCCCTTCTGCAATAAACAATTGCTCCTGCTGCCTAAATTTTTTAAGGTGTAAAGACGTGATTCGCTTTGTTATTGTTTTGCTTAACATTGAAATAATGTACTTTTGATTAGTTAAATGGTTCTCTTGAAAGCAGGCTTGACAAAAATAGCGGTATTTCTTTTAGCACTGACAATCCTTAGCGGTTGCAACAGCACCAAACGCGTAAAAGAAGCAGAACTTTTACTTACTAAAAATACAATATTGGTTGATGGAAAGAAGTCTAATGACGAGTTGCTAGAAGCCTTACTGTACCAAAAACCAAATAGCAATTTCTTAGGCTATAAACTGCGATTACAACTGTACAACATCGCGAAAAAAAATCCGGATTCGTCCTATAAGGCAAAGTATCTCAATAATCCGGCTAAATTCAAACGACAATCGAAGATTTTCTCTGCCAAACAAGTTAGGCGTCGTGGCAAGTCGTTTTTATACAGTGGTTTGGATAAATTTCTAAAAAAAACCGGCGAAGCACCAGTAATTATCAGAAACGAACGCATTGAGAAATCAAAACTTCGCATTCAAGCTTTCCTGAGTAATAAAGGGTATTTTAGAAATAAAGTTAGTAGCAAAATTGATACGATTGGCAAGAAAAAAGGCCGTGTTACTTACACTATTAATCGCGGAAAACGCGCTACCATCGACAGTTTAACACATAAAATATATACTCCTGCTCTCGATTCTTTGTATCGTCAGATATCAAGTCAAGCTCTGCTAAAAGTTGGAGAACCCTTCGACGCTGAGATTTTTGATGCCGAAAGAAACCGCATCACTACCTATTTCCGCAATCATGGTGCTCTCGAATTTCAGCAAAGTAGCATCGTGTACGACATCGACACCATTAAAACTGGAGGCAAGACGTATGTAAAACTAATCATCAACGACCAAGCGGTTCGAGAAGGTGATTCCACAGCTACGCGTCCGTTCAAACTTTACACCATCAGCGAGATCAATATTTACACCGACCAGCCAAAGGATAAAAAATCAGCTCGTGTAAAAGACAGCATCAATTACAAAGGCTTTAATGTCTTTAGTTTTCAAAAACTAAAATACCGTCCAAAAGCAATTACCGACGCCATTTTCCTAAATCCAGGTAATGAGTACGCCGATTTTAGAGCCAACTTAACCACCCGATCGCTCAACAACCTTAAAATTTTCAATCAACCTACGCTACAATTCAAGCCTGATCCAACCAACGAAAACAAGTTAATTGCCAACATTTATCTTTCGCCCAAAGAAAAATACTATTTCTTGACCTCGCTGGATCTAACTCACTCTAATGTGCAGGATTTTGGTATAGCGGCTTCGGCTTCGGTTACCATCCGAAATGTATTTAATGGCGCAGAAACTTTACTCGTTGCGATGCGTGGAAACATTGGTTCATCAACCGATTTGGCCAATCCAGACAATACATTTTTTAATATCTCGGAATACGGTATCGACAGCCGACTCTCTTTTCCGAGAATCTTATTTCCTTTTAAAACCGACAAAATCATCCCCAAAAGTATGCTGCCTTCAACGAGCATAAATCTGGGTTTCGCAAAACAGCGAAATATTGGATTGGATAAGGAAAATTTTACAGGGGCCATGACTTACAACTGGACACCCGATCGAAACAAAACAGCGCGCTTCGACTTGTTTAACATACAATATGTGAACAATGTAAACGTAAATAATTATTTTAACGTGTACCGGTCGAGCTATGCCGCTTTGAATGAAATTGCACAAAATGTTAGTACAAACGACAGTTATTTCTCGCCTACAAATGGTAATTTACTCGTTCCCGAAGGAACCAGTGGCTTCACCAGCGACGTCCTCAACAACCTGACCACTCTCGTACCGACCGATCGTGATTATCGCGAAGTACGAAGCATTGAAGAACGTCGGCGCCGACTTACCGAGAACAACCTGATTCTAGCTTCGAGCTACAGCTACAGTCGCACAACCAAAGCCAACTTGGTTGACAACAACTTTTTCACGATACGATTCAAGGCCGAATCTGCTGGCAATGTGCTTTCGCTGTTTGCGGGAACTGCCAACAGTTTGAACGCACAATCGACTGGCAAGCAAATTTTTGGTGTGGAATTTTCGCAGTACGCGAAAGGCGAATTCGAATTTATAAAACATTGGGATTTACGACGCGAAAAGGTGCTTGCCATTCGTACCTTCTTTGGAATGGCCGTTCCGTACGGAAATTCAACTAACATTCCGTTTTCGCGAAGCTACTTTGCTGGAGGTTCGAACGACATCCGTGCTTGGCAGCCGTACCGCTTAGGACCAGGAAGTAGCGGGGCACGAAACGACTTTAACGAAGCGAATATGAAACTGTTGGCTAACGCCGAACTTCGGTTTAAAATCGTGAATAAGTTTAAAGGAGCCGTTTTTGTGGATGCAGGAAACATTTGGAACGTTTTAGACGACGCTACTTTAGCTGAAAGCAAATTCGAAGGATTGCAATCGTTAAAAGACATTGCAGTGGGTTCGGGTTTTGGCTTACGCTACGACTTTAGCTTTTTTGTTTTGCGAAGCGACTTCGGTTTTAAAACCTACAATCCAGCGGAAACGTACAATAAACGTTGGTTCCGCGACTATAACCTTGCCAATATGGTGGTGAACATTGGTATTAATTATCCGTTTTAGAAGAAGTAAGGCAATTCTTTCGTCAAGAGAATACCTGCACTGTGAAGCTATTCAGTATACTTTAACGGCATAAGGTCGGAGACAATCGACCTGATTAGAAAATTTTGATAAAACTAAAAACACCTCCGCACTGCTTAAGGCGGCTTTTTACCATGTTCAAAGCAATTATCTTTAATCTTTTTTTTAGCATTGCGGTTTTCTCGCAAAGCGGTAATTTAAACGTGATCTACAGCGCAAATGTATACACCGATGAAACTATGTCTACTTCTCACACAGAACTAGCTCGGATGTATGATAATGCACTCGAAAACGCAAAATTTTTAACTTTCACTCTGGAGATCGCAAACGATGAATCATACTTTTATGTAAATCCAACAGATCAAAAGGGAATGACCGACTCTGAAAGACAAAGTATTTACCCTTTCTTACGATACAGCGGTCCTGTTTATTGCATTAACGAAAAAGTTTATCGTTCTTCATCGCTTTCTGGGAATAATGTTTTTGTTTCAAAGGTAATGGACACCAATTGGAGTATAAAAACAGAGACAAAAAAGATTGAAAACTACCTTTGTTATAAAGCAACCGGCACTTTAAGCCTAGACAATGGGAACAAGAAATTCGATTTCCCAATTACTGCATGGTTTTGTCCGGACTTACCCTTTCAACACGGACCAAATGGATTTGGCAAGTTACCTGGTCTTATTCTTGAACTTCATGTCCGAAATGCCGTTTTCGGTGCAACCACAATAACATCGAAAGAACGTAGAAGTGTAAAACCCAAGAATTTTGAAAAGGCAACTTTCATAACTTATGAAGAACTTGTAAAATCCATACGAGAAGAAATGGAAGGCAAATAGTACTTTGCTTTTTCAATCAAAGAACGAGATTACTTGTTGTATATTAGCAAATGTTTAGAAGTGTAATACTAAAAACTACAACTTTAAGCCGACTTCCTTTGCTTGCCTAAACGACAAAAGTTTCGACTGTTCTTTTCCTAGCGGAACTAATTTTGTGAATTCTACAGTGCTTTATAAAATTAGAATTTTCCTAAAATAATTAATTTCAAACAACGTTATTATAATGACAGAAAGAACTTGAATCTTCCAAAACCACTAATGAAATGGGATTTGATAAGTCTTTCGAGATTCTGGATATAGATCAGCAAAAATTGATTCACAAAAAAGGGATTAATACAGTTGGGAATTCTGTTTCTGTCACTTAAAAATCTTTTTTTTTAAAATCTCTTCATCTGTTTGATTAGTAGCTCGAAAAAATTCATCTCTAATGAATATAGTTTTCTGCAATATGTAAGCAAGCTTTTTTAGAGATAAAAGAAACTGAAAACCTATGCAAAAAATTCTTTTTACTTTCCTTTTTACTTCGTTTGCACTGCATGCACAAACAAGCGGTCATGCAACCTACAAATTACATATTCAATTTAGCGAGGATGTTTTACAAGCCGACTCGAAATATGGCTTATTGAAACAAGCAGTAGAGATAGCACCGGAATTACGATACCGTCTGATTTTCAACAACGAAAAAGCTAATTTTAATTTTGTGCAAAATGATAGAGTTGATCAAGTTGCTGCAAACACAGCAAGTAGCCTAGCGGGAGCAGATAGGTTAATATTTATTGATCGACAAAAGAAATCGTTTTTAATGGAAGTAAAGGGCGACAAGATACTTTTTGAAGATCACGAATACGTTGTTGCAGATACTCTTGTTTCAGATTGGAAAATTACCAACGAAGAAAAATTAATAAGCGGCTATTTGTGTTACAAAGCAACTACAATTAAAGAAGTTGATATGGGTACCTATATAGCAAAGCAGCTTGTGACCGCTTACTTTTGTCCTAAAATACCCGTTCCCTTTGGACCTGGATTGTTTGGTGGTTTACCCGGACTGATTCTAGAATTACAAGAGAAAAATTCAGCATTTGTTTTAGAGGAAATTAAATTTAGAAACATAGAAGATTCTGAATTTATGATTCCGAAAGGTAGAACGGTACTGTCTAGAAAGCAATACATAGATGTGGTTAACAAACGATTTGAAACACTAAAAGAATTAAGCAAGCAGTAGCGAGAAAACAACTATTATGTTAATCGATATATAGAGTAGCGACTTTTATCTTTAGTATTCTTTATAAGTTCAATTTACAAACCGTATTTTCTCGATATAATTTACAGTGAATTGACAATTAAAATCTTGAATAAATACAAAAGAAAAACGTTTCCTTTCATAATCAAAGCTATACTTTTGTTCAGCTTTCTTTTTCTTTCTGCCGAAAAAACTTATTCGCAGACTAAAACACTCTTGGGCATCGTCTCCGATTCGCTCAACACACCCCTAGAAAACGCCAACGTCTTAGCTAAATCGCTAACCGAGAAGCCTGCCATTAAATTCGCCATTGCCGATAATAAAGGACGTTTTAAAATCGAACTGCAAAAAGGCGTACCTTATGAGATATCCGTTTCTTACATTGGTTATAAAGAACAAATCTTTAAACTCGATGGCATTTCCTGTCCTGAAAACCTAAATTTTAAACTCTAAGGAACGGGTGAAACGCTAAAAGAAGTTGTCATCAAATAGATCTAAATGAATTACTTTAATTGTAGAAACATCATTTCTGAAACTCACCAGGCATTTTAGCGAAGCTTTAGGTTGTTTGAAATTACAGTTAGCTCCTTAACCGTGAGTGATTTATATTTTACAAACCATTAAAACCTACTACAAAAATTATTGTTTAACTTTCAATAGATTTACTATTACTTTTGTTAAAGTCGCCTCTTAATTTGCACCGCTTATTTTTTTTTTTTGATTTGATATCGGTTAACCAACTTATTATTTTATTTAATTTTTAAAACCGATTTTTATGAAAAAAGTGATTTTTAGTTTGATTTGTTTAACTTTAGCAAGCTCGGCAGCTGTTGCCTCAAATCAATTACCTATTCCAATTACACGTCCAGCGACAGAGGTTTCCAAAAAAGCCCTACCTCCAACGACTGCTCAAGATTGTTTAAACCAAAGAGCACTAACCTATAGTTATTTGCGAGCACAAGGCTTTAGTGATGATCAAGCTTCCGCTACGGCATCACAAACTTATTTCAACTGCATGGGCAGCATAACTTTTGGGGTAATTAAGCGCCCTTAATTATAAAATAAACGTGTGCCTTACCAAAGGTGTGAGGTGCACGTTTCAATATAGACTTGCAAGATGTTAAAATTTTTATTTCTCTTTCTTATCTGCTCCGTTTGTGTAGCTCAAAACAATTGTATTAAGGTTGTCTACAACGCTGAGGTCATCGATATTGCCGAATTAACTAAAGCGAATAATCCCGTAGAATCTTTGTTTAAGGCAGCAAAAGAAAATGCAAGCGCACTGCGCTTTGATCTTTCAATAATTTCAGGATGTTCGTTGTTTAAGGCCAGAAATATGCTCTCGACATCTGCAAATGGCGACGTAATAACTACTTCAATGCCTTTTCTCGATTATTCAGGCGAAGTTTATCGTTGCGACAAAGAGGTGCTACGACAAATTTTAATTCTTGGTTCAAAAACGTATTTGAAAAAGATTGACGCACAAGATTGGAATATAACAGCAGAAACGAAACTAATTGATACTTATGTTTGCTATAAAGCTACCTCAATAAGAGTAGTTCAAGGTATTGATAAAGTTTTTCACCAGCCCATAACGGCGTGGTTTTGTCCGAATCTTCCCTTTTCATTCGGTCCAAATGGTTACGGAGGTTTGCCTGGTTTAATTTTAGAATTACAAGTCCACACAAGTTTCTACAAAGCCATGTCGATTGAAACTATTGAAAATTGCGAAGTTAAGCCGCGCAATTTTGAAACCATCAAAGTAGTAACAGAGACTGAACTTAATCAGATGTTAGATAAATTTATGGAAGAAGAATGAACCGCATGCGTTGATTAAATATCGTTTTATTGACTAAAAACTGCTTTAATTTACTGGTGAAATGATTAACTCAAAATTCGGCACGTAGTTACGAAATTAAACTAAAAAATAAACAATAATGCAATGATACTTCACACTAGTTTGGTTAGTTGAAATAGACTTCTCGAGTCTATAATTCGTTTATATCTTAAATAAGAATTTCTGTAACATATATAGTATTGATTTTTAATTTCTTAATCTTCAAAAAAAGGTATCAATTTACCCACAGCATTCTAATCCTTGCGATTTTCTCGCTCGGATTTGTTTCTTATGCCCAGTCTTCAAAAACCCTCATTGGCACCGTAACCGACAGTTTAAACCAACCCCTCGAAAACGCCAACGTCTTAGCTAAATCGCTAACCGAGAAGCCTGCCATTAAATTCGCCATTGCCGATAATAAAGGACGTTTTAAAATCGAATTAGAAACCGGCGTTCCTTACGATGTCTCCGTTTCCTACATGGGTTACAAAGAACAAATCATAAAACTCGATGGCATTTCCTATCCTGAAAGCCTGAATTTTAAACTCCAAGGAACGGGCGAAACTCTCAAAGAAGTAGTCATAAACTACGACTATAAGCCCATAGTTGTTAAGAAAGATACACTTATCTACGACGTTAAAGCCTTTGCCAACGGTAACGAACGTAAAATGCGCGAAGTTCTCGAAAAACTACCCGGCGTTGAAGTCGATAAAAACGGAAACGTAACCGTACAAGGCAAACGCGTTACCCAAATGCTAGTCGAAAATAAATCCTTTTTCGGCGGCGGAAGCAAACTCGCCGTGGAAAACATACCTGCCGACGCACTCGATAAAATTGAAGTTATCGATCACTTCAACCAAGTTGGTGCACTCAAACAAGTTTCCGACAGCGACGAACTTGCTATGAACGTAAAACTCAAAGAAGACAAGAAAAAATTCGTTTTTGGCGATCTCGAAGCCGCTTCTTCCGTTGGCAGTAAAACCAACTACAACTTGCTTCACGCCGGACTCTTTTATTACAGCCCGAAAATGAACCTTAGCTTTATTGGCGATAATAACAACATCGGCAAAAGCACATTAAGTTTTGAAGATCTTATGCGATTTCAAGGCGGCGTAAGTACCTTTCTGAGCAACAAACCAACACTCACAAATCTGTACGACTTCACAAACGAAAACACCGATGTCATTGAAAATAAATCGCAATTCGCTGCTGTAAATTATAGTTTTCAAGCAACCGACAAATTGGATATCAGTGGTTTCGGAATATTCTCTAAAACATTTTTAGCCGCACAATCAACAACAAACAACCAATATCTAAAAAACGACTCTTTAACTTTTGAAAATCTGCTGCAAAAAAATAGCACAACCAACACCTTAGGTTTACTCAATGCGAAATTGGATTACTCGCCTTCCAAAAAAGAAAAATGGTACTACAACATCCACGCTGATGCGTCGCAAAACAACAACCAAAATACCCTCAATTCGCAAACCAATTTAGCAAACACGAACTTTTTGACATTGGCCGATGCCGATAACGCTTCCGTCAAACAATTTGTCGAATGGCATAAAAATTACAACGATAAAAATACAAGCACAGTTGTTCTAAATCACACTTACGAAAAAACAACGCCACAAACTAATTGGTTTACGAACGATCAATTTCTTCAAGGTTTAATTCCTTTGGAAACCGATGCAAATTATCACATCAATCAAATTAAAAAACAAACCAATAACAACATCGATTTACTTTTCAAACATTATCACATCTTCAACAATTTCAATCACTTATATACTATTTTTGGGAACACCTATACTAACGCTTCATTTACCACAGCCGAAAAACAACGGCTAACCAACGGCACGATCAACGACTTTTCCTCGGCTAATTTTGGAAATAACATTACCTACCAACTCAACGAAGCCAAAATTGGTCTTGAATACAAATTCAAAATCGGGAAACTAACAGGAAGACCTGCCTTGTTTTGGCATCATTTTACGCTGCAAACCGAACAAGAAAGCGGGAAACAACAGCTAACCAAAGCGCTGCCGCAGCCACAACTAAACCTAACCTACGATTTCAATACAGCCGAATCGCTTAGTGGTAATTACAGCCTGCGAAATACGTTTGCCGATGTAACGCAATTTGCCGATAGATTCGTGCTCCAAAATTACAACGCAGTATTTAAAGGTAACGCACTTCTTAATAATGAGCGTTTTCATAACGCAACGGTTATCTATACCAAAATGAGTATGTATCGCGGTTTGTTTCTAAATGCAGTTGCGTCTTTTAATAAAAAAGTTCGAACGCTCCGAAACGAAGTACAACTGCAAGGAATCAATCAGTTTACAACACCTGTTCTCAACGATAACCCTGAAACAAACTACCGATTGTCGGGCTCGATTTCCAAAAAAATATACAAATTCACGGTAAAAGCCAACGCGGCGTTCTCGTGGTTTAATTATTTACAAGAACTCAACGCTATTGAAACCGAAAATCAAAGAAACAATCAAATACTTGGTCTGTCGATACGCACTTCAAACAAAAAATGGCCCGTGATCGAAGTGGGATACAGCAAAACGTTTAGTCAGTTTTCAGGAATCACACGCGCCGACTTCTTCTCAGACACATGGAACGGCTCGTTTGAACACACCTTTTTGAAAAATTTTATCTTTAACTTCGATTACGAATACCTCCAAAACACAAATAATACCGGACAACGTAACGCTTTCGAGTTAGCAAATACTTCCCTTCGCTACCAAAGAAAAAATAAGGCATTTAGTTACGAAATCAAAGCCAACAACCTGTTCAATATTCAATCCAAATTCTCCTACAATTTCTCCGACTTTATGATTAGCGAAAATGAAGTCTTTGTACTGCCACGAATTGTCATGCTTTCGATTAGCTATAAGTTGTAAATTATTCGAAATCATTGTTGGTTTGTAGCTTCGGCACATTTTCGGCATCCCAACATCTGCCATTCGATTCGGTTTTCTTACTTTTGTAACCTTAATTTAAAAAGACCTGAATAATGGCGCACAACATTAAAGCTGGCGTAGCTACCGGAGATGAAGTTCAAGCAATTTTTAAGCTTGCAAAAGAAAAAAACTTTGCCTTACCTGCAGTAAACGTAGTAGGTTCCAGTACCATAAACGGCGTACTTGAAACAGCTGCGAAGTTAAAAGCACCCGTAATTATTCAGTTTTCAAACGGAGGCGCCCAGTTTAACGCCGGAAAAGGCCTCAAAAACGAAAACGAAAAGTCGGCAATCGCCGGAGCAATCGCTGGAGCTTTACACATACAGACGCTCGCCGAAGCTTACGGAGCAACCGTAATTCTTCACACCGATCACTGTGCGAAAAAACTCCTTCCTTGGATCGACGGACTCCTAGATGCCAGCGAAAAACACTTCGCCGCTACTGGAAAACCGCTTTTCAGCTCACACATGATCGATCTTTCTGAAGAACCACTTCACGAAAACATCGAAATCTGTAAAGAATACCTAGCTCGCATGAGCAAAATGAATATGACGCTCGAAATCGAACTCGGAATTACCGGTGGCGAAGAAGACGGCGTTGATAATTCAGACGTAGATAGCTCTAAACTTTATACGCAACCTGAAGAAGTAGCTTACGCCTACGAAGAACTGATGAAAGTGAGTCCGCGTTTTACCATTGCAGCCGCTTTCGGAAACGTACACGGCGTGTATAAACCAGGAAACGTAAAACTGACACCGAAAATCTTAAAAAATTCGCAAGATTACGTGCAGCATAAATTCAATACCGGTCACAATCCTGTTGATTTTGTATTCCACGGCGGTTCGGGTTCAACACTCGAAGAAATCCGCGAAGGAATTAGCTACGGCGTGGTAAAAATGAATATCGATACCGATTTGCAATTCGCTTACACTGAAGGAATTCGCGATTACATGGTTAACAACATCGATTATTTGAAAACGCAAATCGGTAACCCGACCGGCGACGATGCTCCAAACAAAAAACACTACGATCCACGTAAATGGGTTCGCGAAGGCGAAGTAACTTTCATCAAACGTTTGGAAGAAGCATTTGCCGACTTAAATAACGTAAACACCCTCGCTTAATTCTAAAATTCTCGTCTTATGGCATGGTTTAAAAGAACAGAAAAGGGAATTCAAACGCCTACAGAAGATAAAAAAGACGTTCCGAAAGGACTTTGGTACAAATCGCCTACCGGAAAAATTATCGACGCCGATGAACTCGCTCGCAACTTATACGTAAGCCCCGAAGACGGCTTTCACGTGCGTATCGGAAGTAAAGAATATTTCGAAATATTGTTCGATAACAACGAGTTTAAAGAACTCGATCCGAAAATGACTTCTAAAGATCCGCTGCACTTTTTCGATACAAAAAAATATTCCGACCGACTCAAAGACGCGCAGGAAAAAACCAAATTGAAAGACGCCGTTCGTACTGCCGTTGGTAAGTCGAAAGGTAAAGATTTGGTGGTTTGCTGTATGGATTTTGCCTTCATCGGAGGTTCGATGGGTGCCGTAGTGGGCGAAAAAATTGCCCGCGGTATCGATTACGCCATCAAAAATCGTTTGCCGTTTGTGATGATTTCCAAATCGGGTGGCGCACGTATGATGGAAGCCGCGTATTCGTTGATGCAGCTTGCCAAAACGTCGGCCAAATTGGCACAGTTGGCCGAAGCACAATTGCCGTATATCTCGCTGTGTACCGACCCAACTACCGGCGGAACTACCGCTTCGTACGCGATGTTGGGCGACGTGAATATCGCCGAGCCGGGAGCCTTAATCGGTTTTGCGGGTCCGCGTGTAGTAAAAGACACCACCGGAAAAGATTTACCCGAAGGTTTCCAAACGTCGGAATTCCTACTCGAGCACGGTTTCCTCGATTTCATCGTTCAAAGAAAGGAACTCAAAAACAAAATCAACCTTTTCATTGATTTAATTCAAAATCAAGAAATTAGATAAAAACGATCGGCTCTTCGGAGTCGATTTTTTTTTTGCACAAACTTTTCCATTTTTAAAACCTTCTTTAAATTCTTGGGCGTTCCCTGCACTTTTTTCCGGCAGGCCTAGGGGCACAGCCGCAAAAAACCGCCGGTCAGGCCATTCGCTATATCCCAAAAACCCAAACCCGCTCCCACCCCGTTTTTGGGGATGCCGCTGCTGTCCTTAACGCGAAAGAAGTGCTTGAACGATGCGTTCCCGAAAATCAAAATTGAAGAATAAAGATTGTAGTTTAGTAAAATATCGGCTGAACAAAACGTAGGTAAAAAGAGACGGAGCTGTTTTCAAACCAGGGATGTTGTGGAAATAAAAATCGAATAGATAGGCTCTATCGTCGAATACGCTTGTAATGCAATTGCACCAATCCTGTGTCGAAGCTCTTTGCAGACGCACATTGAAGTAATTCCTCGGGGATCGATTCAGAGAATAGCTTTTTTCCCGTTCCCAATAAAATGGGTATAATTGAAATCGTCATTTCATCTATCAATTTATGTTTGAGCAATTGTTGGATAATGCTTGCACCGCCATCGCAATAGATGTTTTTTCCCGGCTGACTTTTTAGTGTATTAACCAACTCTGGTAAATCGCCGTTATAAAATTCAATCGTTCCTTTATTAGGTCTAAGAGATTGTGTAATCACGTAGGTTTTTTTGTCTTTATGCGGAAACTCGCACTGTTGGGTTATCCAATCGTAGGTTTTCCTCCCCATCAACACGATGTCAATCGTAGAATAAAGTTTTGGTACCCATAATCTTCGCCAGGTTTCTCCACTAAGGATAAAAACGACAAGTCGTTGTTAGGTTTGGCGATATACCCATCGAGGCTCATGGCGATGTAAACTACGAGTTTTCTGCCTTCATTCCTAAATTCATTGTTAACCTTCGTACTCATTTGTAAAGCCGTTTCATAGTTTCACTGGAGGCATTGCGCTCTTTTTCGCTAGATGTAATACTACAGGGAGAAATTAATTAAATTCCGAATATCAAATCGAATTTTTTTCAGACCTGCAAGCCCAATAAAATTGGGATCTTGCTTAGCATAAATACGCTTCATTTAATTGACATCATTGAATAAAATTAGTTTATAATCACCTTGGCGCTGTGTATTAATCCATTTTCAAGAATAAAGTTTGCTATATAGTTTCCTTTCTTATCGAAATAAATTGTTCCCGTGCGACTCTCATTTTTTTGCTGATGTACCAATCGCCCAGCTAAGTCGTAAAGCACAATTTCTTTTACTTTCAATGCGCATTCAAAATGTATTTTATCGGTCGCTGGTATTGGGTAAATGACCATATTTACTTTTTCAATTCCCTGATTGGGCAGACCTAGGCTATTGTCAATTCTGGCAAAAAGCCCTTGCTCTGTGGCTAAATATACCGTGTTGCCAAACTCTGCAATTCCGTAGCAGTAATATTCCAAAAGTTCATTAGACGTTCCCCAAGAGCTAGAGATCGGTAAACTATTGGATCTTTTTTGTAAATGAGTGTAGTTAATTCCGTTGTCGTCGTTGAACAAGAGCGATAACACATAGATAGATTGCATTCCTGCATAAATGATGCGGTTGTTCCCGTTAACCAGTCCTATCGCATCGGAGTTCCAAGTTTGCGTAAAATCATCACTGCGTAATAGCGCATTTCCACGCGTTACATAGACGGTATTGGAGTTTGTTTTGATCACATCATCGGCAATAAAACCGGGTGCAAGCGCACCAAAATAATAATGTACATTCCAACTAAGCTGATTGGGACTGAAGGAATAAAAAGTTCCATTTCCTCCAGCAAAAGCATATAAAATGTTGTTGATCGATGCTATTTTGCTCACATTGTACGAAAATGTGGGTAAATTATAATTGATGTTTTGCCAATTAGTGTTTCCCTTTTTATAAATGCCTGCTCCAAATGTGGACAGATACAACTCACTATTGTGGACGGTAAATGAAGAAACCGCAATTCCACTTAAAGATTGACTCCAAGTAGTATTGGAAGTTAAATTTTTTTGAAACACCCCATTAAAGAAAGTACCCAGATAAAGTGTGTTGTTAAAAACTTCGATGGCTGTTGGGGTAATAAGGTCGTCAGTAATTACCTCTGCTTGCCAAGCTATCCCATCAGTGCTTGTGTACAGCATATTTTCGGATGCTGTGTATATTTTTCCTTCAATCACTTTAATACACGTAAACTCAGTTTCAGGCAATGCTACTATCCTTGTCCACTCCTGCGCAGATACAGCTGGGCTGGTAAAAAATGCTAACATTACAAATACAAATTTACTAGCAAGTTTAATAATCACGGTTCTCATGGTAATCCATTTAAAATTCGGGTCAAAAGTAGAAGCCGTTCATTTTTACATTAGAACACAATGTAATGAAAGTGCTTTTTTTTTGAATGAATCGTCTTTTAAGCTTGCGAATGACTATAAATTGAATAACTGGAAAGAAACGAGTGCCCTTATTAAAATTCGATAATACACTTTTAAGACACCTTTTCGCACTTTCATGACATTTTCTACCTACCTGTAGGCTACGATGACTTTACATTAGTACTGTATTTTATTTTTTACAGTAGCAATAATGAAAAGATCTCCATCAAAATACTCGACATATAAAACGGTGCTTTTATTAATCTTGATATTGTTTTACAACGATGTAAACGCGCAAACTAAAAACACATTTATTAAAGATAGCCTAGACTCGTATATCAATGAGGCTATGAAAATGTGGAATATACCAGGCGTAGCAGTAGCCATTACCAAAGACGATGTGCTGGTTTATTCAAAAGGATTTGGCGTCGCGAATGTGGATACAGGCAGTAAAGTAGATGAAAACACACTGTTTCCCATTTGGTCTATGGGAAAATCATTTACCGCCTTTTCTTTGGCGCTTTTGGAACAAAGAAATCAACTGAAACTCGACGATTTAGTGAAACATCATTTTCAAAATTTTAAAATGGAAAATAAAGATTATGAAAATGAGCTTAACCTCATTGATTTGCTAGCACATCGAATAGGTGTTGAAACGTTTCAGGGAGATTTTCTTTGGTCAGAATCGCGACTAACTACAACCCAATTATTAGAAAAATGGTCGAATTTTAAACCTAGATATCCTATTCGATCGGGTTTTCAATATAGCAACTATGGGTATCTCATCGCTGGAGAAGTTCTTGAAAAAGTTAGCAAAAAAACATGGCAATCTTTCCTTACTGCTGAGGTTTTGAAACCCTTAGCAATGAATAGAGGTACTCTTTTTACCGAAGACTTAAAAACAAATAAAAATGTGGCAAGAGGCCATTCTAAAAGAAAAGGCACTGTTAAGTCGATGAAAGCGGGGCAAGATTCGCGAATTGAACCATTTGGTGGCATGTACTCATCAGTAAACGAAATGATAGTTTGGATACAACTTCAATTAGACAAAGGCATAATCAAGGGAAAGAGAATTTTTGCTGAAAGTATTTTTGATCGCGTGCAAAAACCTTACAACAGTATTGGTAAAATGTACTTACCCGACGGAAGTAATCCACATGTTAATTATTGCTTAGGTTGGGAAACTCGCGATTACTTTGGAAAAGAAGTAATAACTCATGGAGGTGCGTATCATGGGTTTCTTACCATGATGGGGTTTGTACCCCAAGAAAAGTTGGGTTTTGTGATTCTAACCAATTCTGATGCGCATGAACTGACAGAAGCACTCAAATGGCAAATTGTTGACGCCTATATAAACAAACCTTTTAAAAATCACGCACAAAGTATGTTCGAATTTACCCAAGCAGAAGAGATTCGTCGCGAACAATGGTTGCAAGTAATGTCGGATAGTGTAGCCCTAAAAATAAAAACTAAAATCCCATTAAAACGATTCGAAGGTTACTATCAAAATAAGATATATGGAATTATTCAGGTAAAATTGATCGGAGCTGATACGCTGCAATTGCAGTTTGAACATCATCCTTCGTTAACCGCTACTTTAAAACATATAAGCGACAACCGGTTTTTCTGCACATATTCTAATCAGATGTTTGGAGAAGTGGTCATTCCCTTTGAAGAAAAGAACAGTAAAATCGTAAGTTTTGAACTCTCCGTTGATCCTCTAGTTGAGTTTACAACGTATCAATTCATAAAGTTTAAGGAAGGTTCGTAAGGATACCCTCAACTTACAACATTTCAGACGCGATTTCTATCAAAATATTTTTTCCTCAAAACCAAAGAGCTAACCTCTTCGATACAAGGTCGATAGCTTTTCTTTAACGACATGTCATACCTTATTAATTGTCTGTATTAGTGTTACATTAATTATGAATCCACTATTTCCAACCATTTTCCCTGCTTCATTACTATTATTCTTCCTTGCCCACACAAATCCGAATAGAGCTAAAAAACATCACTCGCTTATAGCCATAGAAAAGATGTCGGAAAAAAAATTTATATCCATTTTTGATGGAAAAACCTTAAATCAATGGGAAGGGGATTCGACCTACTGGCGGGTAGAGGAGGGCGCTATCACTGGAGAGGTGAAACCCAATAATTTGCTACAAAACAATTCTTTTATCATTTGGAAAGGTGGAGCGCCAGCTGACTTTGAATTGAAAGGGGAATTCAAAATTAGTGCTAACGGTAATTCGGGTATAAACTACCGAAGCGAAAGAGTTGCTGAGCTGCCATATGCTTTGCGCGGATATCAAGCCGACCTAGACGGGCAAAATGTGTACACAGGTCAAAATTATGAGGAAAGAAAGCGTACCACACTCGCCTTTATTGGACAAAAAACAACTATTAATCCCTGTTTTGGACCTTCAGCTCTGGTTGACTTAAGAACGAAAATTCAAAATAATTCATGGACGTGTGTCACTGTAACGGACTCCCTTGGTGCTCCCGAATTATTAAAGCAATCCATTAAATCCAACAAGTGGAACCGATTTCATTTGATTATAAAAGGAAATCGATTACTCCATTACGTCAATGGAATCTTGTTTAGTGATGTAACTGATAATGATGTTCTAAATAGAGCTCATAAAGGCTTGTTGGGGATGCAAGTTCATGTTGGTCCTGCAATGAAAGTTCAATTTAAAAACCTGTATTTAAAGGAATTATAGATTTATTTAAGCAAAATTCCCCTTTGCTTTTTGAAATCACTAGGTTTTATTCTCGCTCATTGCGCTTTACTTCGCTTTCATTACATTATGGAAATCCAAAAGTAAGAGACGCTCTACCTTTGTTTCGTTAATTATGTTTCAATCATCAATCAAAATCAAAAAAAAAATGAAAAAACTAGTAACCATCGGTATTTACTTTATTATCGCATTGTTAGCAAATACAAAGATCTTAGCACAAAGTAATACCGATCAATGCACGATTTCAAATTGCTCTAAAGAAACTTCTCGAATTATAAAAAATCGAGCCGAAATCCATAAAAAGGTATTCTATGTCGAAGGAGAATACAATTCAGAAATAAAAATAGAGCTTCGAGCATCGCACGATACTTCTTTGCTTGTCGCTGTTTATGACAGTAATGGGAAAATTGTCGTTGAAAAAGTAATAGCTCAAAAAGGCTACCATACCATTCAATTTGATACTACTGCCTTTGAAGTGTATCAAGTAATCATTGAATCAACAAGTGAGGTGGATTTCGTTTTAGAAAAAAGAAATTTTATTTAAAAATTAATTTTTATTTTATAATGAGAACAAAATTAATCCACTTGTTTTTTATAACTCAGTTTTCAACATTCTTCGGGCAAATTATTATTGAAAATAATCAAGTTATGCCTATTGGCATGAATCATGACATCAATTTTTCATCACTTTTTATTCAAAACGAGACTCTTTTTACAGACGATATTCCATCGGGACCTAATGCGATCTGGAATTATTCAAATTTGCCTTTTGAATTTAGCAGAAATATGAAAGTTGTGTCTCCCAACAATGCTCCATTTGGTCCCAATTTTTCAGCCAATCGAGTCGTTTTGATGAACAATGGGGAGATAGATTCACAATATCTTCAATTTTCTAATAATGACATAAGAGACATGGGGCGTTTTAATGGTACGGGTATAAAATCAACAAAATTTCCCGGGGAAGTTTTATTAAAATTTCCAGCTACTTATGAACAATTTGAACAAAGCACATTTGAAGATAAAATTAAGTTTTATGTTGGAATGCCTTTGGCGACTAGTTATGTAGTAGACTCCGTGCGAACTGTATCTACTATAGAACTCACTTATTTAATTGACGGATGGGGAACTGTAACAACGCCCTCAGGTTCATTTCAAGCTTTAAGACAACAAGTGTATAAAGCGACGACCTCAGTATCGGATTTTTTGAGAGCAGACACTAATGAGTGGGTTCTAGGGGCCGAAATCGACACTTTTGCCGATAGATATTTTGTATTCTGGACAAATACGCAATGCTTCCCTGTTCTCCAATTGAGAGATATCGGTGACACTGGCGTAATTAATGACGTTTATTGGTTGGCTAATCCTACATTATCTAATACTGATTTTGAGTCCCATAACTTTACTGTAGTTCCTAATCCCTTTACAGAGAAATTTAACATCAACATTGGGAGTTTTCAAGAAGCAGAAGTAGATATTTTTGAAACTTATGGGCGAAAGGTAAAATCTATCATCCTGCGAGGAGGAGAAACTCAAATTAATATGAGTGAACTTTCAGCAGGGATGTACTTGGTAAAAATTAAAATCAATTCGAAAGAACAAACTATTAAAGTAATAAAAAAGTGACATGGAGCAAGAAATTCTAAGCCGTTTACAACAAGTTGAAAAACGTTTTAAAAGGCTTCAACTCATCTTTTCGGTCTTTTTACTACTAACGATAGGAAGTCTCATCACCTATGGATTTGCTACACCCAAAACATTCAATATCATACGCGCTAAAGGGATTGTAATTGAGGATCAAAATGGAAAAGACCGAATTCTTATAGGGGCACCAATTCCCTTTTCTAAAGATCGCGTACGAACAGATACTACCAAAGTCAGACAGTATTGGGGCAAGTCTTTTGAAGATATGGAAAACCAATATATGGAGTGGTATAAAAAGTATAAACACAGTGCTGAAGGAATTGTAATTATGAATGAAGAAGGTTTCGACCGAGTGCTTTTGGGCGATAAATTATCCGATCCCAACACGGGACAACGTATGTTTGAACCCGCGGGCATACTTTGGAACGACAAACAAGGTTGGGAGCTCGGCGGTGCCGGAGTAAATACGACCAAAGACGGTAAATCAAGATCAATTATGGGTGTGGATAGCAAAGATGGTGAGGCAGTTCATCTGGTAGCACTAGAAGACGGCACCAATGCTCTAGTTATCAATGGCGAAAATGGTCGATTACTCATTGGTACATCCAAGAAAAATGGAAATTGGTTTAAAAGTAAAGAGGCTTTTGCAGGAATAAAATATTTTGATACTGAAGGAAAACTGGTTTGGGAGCAAAAAATGAGACATTAAATCGAGGGACATTGCCCTAGCTGTGTTTTTAAGGCGCACTGAAACTTATAATTTAGTTAACCAGAAAGTAAAAAGTTCTAGTTGTACAAAATGGAAGAAATAAAGAATGGATTTAAAAAAAGTAAAACATGGGAAAATATTATCCTTTACACCATATTTATAGGTATTGCATTATTGGGTATTATTTACGGAAATAGCATTAAAAACGAGTACCAGTCTTTAAGAATTTGGGATTATGAAAACCTTCTTTGGCTATGTTTGGGAATTCCGTTTCTCTTTCTTTTGCAAAAAGCGGGAATACCCAATTTTTGGGCTGGAAATATAAGCACCGAGCATAAAGTTGTCGTTCCCGTAATGATTGGAATCTTCTTTGGAATTTTGGATGTCCTTGTTTGGAAGTTTATCCTGCATCCCGAGCCATATGAAGAATTACCACCGTTTTTGCAGCCATTTCCCTACTCGCTACTTTTATTTTTTTCGGGGGCCTTCGAGATCGAAGTCTTTTACAGGCTCATTCCATTAACTTGTATTTTACTTTTAGGGCAATGGTTTGTTAAAGGGAAATACAATACATACTTTTTCTACATAGCTGTGTTCCTTACCTCCGTACGAGAGCCTTTAGAACAATTGCCAAATGAGAGTTTTATTTTGGTTTTGTATTCATTCCTCAGTGGTTTTATAATGAATGCATTGCAAGCCATTTATTTCAAAAAAGCAGGATTCCTGGCGTCATTGTTCCTAAGACTTGGCCATTACTTAATTTGGCACATAGTTCTAGGCATTTATGTTGAATGGTTTGAGTTGTAAATTTAAAATTTATGGAAAAATACTGTAAAACACTCATTAAGAATGCTTTATAGAATTAGCCGAAATAATCTAACTTTAATCCTTAGGAAATTTGATATAAAATGCGCTTACAGAAAATAGTTCTACTACTTGCCCTTGTATCTTTCGGCTATACAGCGGCACAAATTCGTAAAGGAGACGCGTTTAGAAATAAAATAGACTCTTTGAACAGGGTTGCATTCGATAATCCTTTATCAGTTATAAAAATAGCCGACCAAATGCTGATAACGGCTCAAAAAAAGAAGCGAATTATCGACTATTCGTTATTGCTTCAAGTAAAAGGAATCGCCGAAACATCGCTCGGAAATAATTCAAAAGCGTTAAAACTTCAAATGGAGTCGTACCGAATATTTGATTCTATTAAGCAAAATGAGGGAAAGATTTTCGCCTTAATAAACTTAGCAGCTGTACAACTCAATTTAGATCAAGGCAAAATAGCTATTGAGTACTTAAATAAAGCGCTCTCAATCACTCCTCGTGACGATTACAACAGTTTAAAAACGATTTATTCTAACCTAGGAGTCGCCAATGATTACGAGGGAAATCATCAAATTGCGTTGAACTGTTACAACAAGGCTATTCCTTTATTAGAAAAGGTACAAGACAACAATGGCTTGTCTTTAGTATATCACAATAGGGCGGTTATCTACGAAATCTTAAAGGATATTCCCAACGCTATTGTTAGCGAATTAAAAGCATTTGAATACCAGAAAAAGTCGAAAAGTTTGAATAGTTTGGCAATTATTGCACTCAACCTCGGTTCCTTATATGCTGAAACTGGCGATTTTATAAAAGCGGAACACTACATCTCCATGGGAGGTAAAGCCTCACTGGAGTCCAGTTCACCTTATAATATAGAAGAAAGCTATTTAGCCAAAGCGCGTCTCGCCAAAGCAAAAAAAGATTATAAACAAGAAGCAGGCTTACTGCGGGAATTGATTGATTTTAAAGACTCTATTCGCCAAACGGAGAATATGAAAATCAATTCTGAATTAGAGAAAAACTTTAAACTGAATCTAAAAAACACCGAAATTGAACTTTTAAAAACCCAAAAAAAGTTGGATCAATCCAAACTGGAAACGATAAATAACACACGGCTCGCATTGCTGATCATCACGCTATTTCTTGGAGTTATTGTTTTTATTTTGTTTCGAAATTACAAGCTAAAGCAAAAAGCAAATTTGCTTCTTAGTTATCAAAAACAAGAGCTAGAAGAGCAAAACCTCAAGCTTGAAAATGAAAATATTTTGAGTCAGTTTGAAACTTTAAAGAATCAAATTAGTCCACATTTTTTATTCAACTCACTCAATGCTCTCTCTTCTTTAATCAAATCGAACCCTAATGAAGCAGTAGAGTTTACAACTGTTTTTTCCAAACTTTTTCGTAATACTTTGCAACTGAAGGATCATCATTTGATAACCCTAAAAGAAGAACTAGAACATGTAGAGACGTACATTAAGTTACAACAAATTCGATTTGGAGCTAATTTGATTTTCTCTGTAAAGCTAGATACCCAATTCACCTCCCGCTATCTGCCGCCGTTTGCCCTTCAAATGGTTATTGAAAACGCCATTAAACACAATACGATCTCGCAAACACAACCTTTAGAGATTTTGATAACGACTGAAAATGAACATGTAGTTATATCGAATACACTTCAACTCAGAAAAATTGTGGAAGATTCAACCCGAACCGGAATCAATAACATTATTTCTCGTTACAAGTATATCACTACATCCATTCCCAGTTTCCAAAAAACGGAACAACAGTTTATAGTTCACCTCCCACTGATCAAAGAATAAATGCATATGAAAGTAGTAATCATTGAAGACGAGAAGCTGGCCGCCGACAAATTAATCGAGATGCTACACCATGAAGATAACACAATTCAAGTGGCGGCTGTAATCGACAATGTGGTCGATGCCGTGCAATGGCTCGCGCAAAATAATGTCGACTTAATTTTTCTAGACATCCATTTAGGAGATGACAGCAGTTTTAGGATTTTTGATAAAGTAAACATAACTACCCAAATAGTTGTTACCACAGCTTATAACCAATATGCCATTCAAGCCTTTAAATTGAATAGTATAGATTATCTCTTGAAACCATTTTCGCAAGAAGAATTGAATTTTGCCCTCAATAAGTTTAGAACTTTGAAGGCAGACATCCCCGATTATCGGTCTATTTTTGAAACTATTCAACAGCAAAAAAGTTACCAAGAACGTTTTATGGTTGTAAGCGGACAAAAGATTAAAAGCATACTTACGCAGGATATTGCCTATTTTTTGTCGGAAGGTAGATACGCTAAATTAGTGACACATACCAACGAAAAATATTTAATCGATCAATCGCTTGAAAATATATTCTCCAAAATCGATCCAAATCTTTTTTTTCGTGTGAATCGACAAGCCATAGTTGGCTTTAAAAGTATTCAACAAATGATTATTTGGTCTAAAAGTAGGGTGAAATTAGAATTGAAACCCACTCCCGAAGAAGACATAATAGTTAGCATCGATAAATCGGGAGACTTTAAAAAGTGGCTGAATAGGTAAAATAATTGATTTACAGATTCATTATTACGTTTTTACTTTCTTGTAAACTCGTGATATTTTTTAACGTTGTGATTTATGAGACTGAAAGATAAAATAACTTTAATAACTGGCGCTGCTCGAGGAATAGGTGAAGCGACAGCGGCACTCTTTAAAAAGGAAGGAGCGATTGTAATTGTTTCAGATATTCGTGATGATCTTGGTAGCTCTGTAGTAAACAATTTAAAAGAGAACTCTGAGTATATTCATTTAGACGTGGGAAATGAAAAAGATTGGCTCAAAGCAACCGAATACATATCAAATAAATACGGAAAACTTGATGTTTTGGTCAATAACGCAGGAATTACAGGTTTTGAAGAATCTTTTGGACCATAGGATGCCGAATTTTCAGACCTAAAATCATGGGATGAAATTCATCGGATAAATGCAACCGGAGTAATGCTTGGTTGTAAATATGCAATCAAGCTCATGAAAAATAATGGGGGAAGTATTGTTAATATTTCTTCCAGAAGTGGTTTGGTTGGCGTGGCAAACGCTGTAGCCTATGCTTCTAGTAAGGCAGCGGTAAGAAATCACACGAAAAGTGTAGCTTTATATTGTGCAGAGAAAGGATATAAAATCAGATGTAATAGTGTACATCCTGCTGCAATTCTAACTCCAATGTGGGATATGATACTTGGTATTGGACAAGAGAGAGAACAAATAATCAAAGAAATAGAAGCTTCAATTCCCTTGAAACAGTTTGGTATGCCAATGGATGTTGCTTATGCAATTTTGTATTTGGCAAGCGATGAAAGCAAATACGTAACAGGTATTGAATTGACTATTGACGGTGGTATTCTAGCAGGAAGTGAGACGAAGGCAATAAAATAGTTTCATTAAAAGTATTTCGATAACCACCTGCTTGTCAGTTTTTTGTGTTTATACAATACCTAGTACAGCTTACCTAAAGCAAACAAAATGCTTTTGGTTGTTATATGTCGGGAATTGGAGATATTGCTATTAAACTTTTAGATAGCAAACCAAAACTCATTGTCTCCAAATAATCTCCCTTTATTTCAACTTTTTCTAACCTTTTTTAAAGAACCATATTAATCACCTCTTCCCCAACGCACTCTTCCGCGTAAGCGATTGAAGTGAAAATACCGTGCTGGTGGTGCGTTGTTTTTTGTGCTTCGGGGTGGCGACCAGCGGAAGCCGAACCGCAGCATACAAAAAACACGCAACAACAAACGGTATTGCAACGGAAAGCGCGACGGCGGCCATCACCTATTTTCATTGACGAACAATCGAGCCGCCGGTACGCCCAAAAACTACGCTCGCAAAACAATCAAAAACGACTGAAGCAATTGTTTTCAATACGGGCTTTAGTACCTTTGCATTATGGAAGTAACCAAGAAAGATATTCGTGCGTTGAGCAAAGAACAGTTGCGCGATTTCTTTATCCAATCCGGCGATCAAGGGTTCCGCGGCAATCAAGTGTACGAATGGCTGTGGAAAAAAGGTGCACACGATTTCGACGACATGACCAACCTTTCCAAACAAACCCGCGCCTTACTTCAACAACATTTTGAAATTCGCCACATTAACGTCGACCAAATGCAACGGAGCGACGACGGCACCGTGAAAAATGCCGTTCGCTTACACGATGGTTTGATTGTTGAATCGGTACTCATACCCACCGAAACCCGAACTACGGCATGCGTATCAAGCCAAGTTGGCTGTAGCCTCGATTGCAATTTTTGCGCAACCGCCCGACTAAAACGCATGCGCAACCTGAACGCCGACGAGATTTTCGATCAAGTAAAGGCCATCGATACCGAGAGCCGCGCGTACTACAACCGTCCGCTTTCCAACATCGTTTTTATGGGTATGGGCGAACCACTCATGAATTACAACAACGTTTTGGTGGCGATCGACCGTATTACGTCCGACGAAGGCTTGGGAATGTCGCCCAAACGCATTACCGTTTCTACATCGGGAATTTCGAAAATGATTCGCAAAATGGCCGACGACGGTGTGAAATTTAAACTCGCCGTTTCGTTGCACGCCGCCATCGAAGACATTCGAAACGAAATTATGCCGTTTACTAAGAACTTTCCGCTCACCGAACTCAAACAAGCCTTGGCGTACTGGTACCAAAAAACCAAAAGTCGGGTTACTTACGAATACGTGGTTTGGAAGGGAATTAACGATCATAAACAAGCCATCGATGCGTTGGTGCAATTTTGCAAATACGTGCCGTGCAAAGTGAACTTAATTGAATACAACGCCATAGACGACGAGCGCTTTCAACAAGCCGATGAAAAAGCCATAAACGCCTACATCGCAGCACTCGAAGCCAACAGTATTGTTGTAAAAGTACGCAGAAGTCGCGGTAAAGATATCGACGCCGCCTGCGGACAATTAGCAAATAAAGAGCAAAGCATTAACACCTGATTAGCGGTTGACTACCTAACTTTGTAACTATGAAAATTACTGAGCAGATCAAGCAGCCAATACAGGCAGAAATGGAACGCTTTGAGTCGAAGTTCCACGAATCGATGACTTCAAAAGTTGCCCTGCTCAACCGCATTACCTACTACATTGTAAATCGGAAAGGCAAGCAAATGCGCCCCATGTTTGTTTTCCTTTGCGCCAAATTGCTCAACAACGGCTCGGTAAACGAACGAACCTATCGCGGAGCCGCCGTTATCGAACTCATTCACACCGCAACGCTCGTTCACGACGACGTTGTTGACGATTCGAACAAACGCCGCGGATTTTTCTCGATAAACGCCTTGTGGAAAAATAAAATTGCCGTTTTGGTAGGCGATTATCTGTTGTCGAAAGGTTTGCTGCTTTCTATTGATAATGGCGATTTCGACTTGCTAAAAATTATTTCGGTTGCTGTACGCGAAATGAGTGAAGGCGAACTTTTGCAAATTGAAAAAGCCCGCCGTCTCGACATTACCGAAGACGTTTATTACGAAATCATTCGCAAAAAAACGGCAACACTTGTGGCGTCGTGCTGTGCTTTGGGAGCGCAATCGGTGAGTCAAGACGATGCGTTGGTGGCGCAAATGCGTTTATTTGGGGAATATATTGGCATGGCTTTTCAAATCAAAGACGATTTGTTTGATTACAGCGACGAAGCCATTGGCAAACCCACCGGAATTGATATCAAGGAGCAGAAAATGACTTTGCCGCTGATTCATGTGCTGAATACTGTCGATAAAAAGTCGAAGGATTGGGTGATTAATTCCATCAAGAATCACAATAAAAACAAACAACGGGTTAAAGAGGTAATTGCTTTTGTGAAAGAGAAAAATGGTTTGGCATACGCCGAAAATAAAATGCTGGAATATCAGCAAAAAGCGCTCGATATTCTAAGTTCCTTTCCACAAAACGAATACCGCGATGCGTTGCAACTGATGGTAAACTACGTTATAGATCGAAAAATATGAAGTTTTTTAGCACACCGCCTGCTTTGGTTCAGGACGCCTTATCCAAATCGTATTCTTATGCCGAGTACCGGAAATTAGTATCCGATTTAATTGCCGAAGGGAAAAGTACGGGACCAAAACAATCGGCCGATTTGCTGCAATACAGCGAACTCAACGAAGCACGAATGTCGCGACTCGACAAAACTTCTGAAGTCTATCCGGAAATTGCCGCACAGCTCGAAAAACTTCCGCACCGCCAAACCTGGATTGCCATTACTGAAGGTTGGTGTGGCGATGCTGCTCAAATCTTGCCTTACATTCATAAAATGGCTGAGCTTGCTCCAAACGTAACCTTTAAGTGTGTGCTTCGCGATGAAAATCCGGAATTTATGGATTATTTCCTTACGGGAGAAGCGCGTTCGATTCCGCGAATTGTGGTAACCGACACCGATACCTTTGAAGTGTACGCCGCTTACGGACCGCGCCCGTTCGAAGCTGCTGAAATCGTTCGTCAGTATCGCGACAAATACGGCGTAATCGACGAAAAGTTAAAAATTCACCTGCAGAAATGGTATAACAAAGACGCTGGAATGCTGATTCAAAGGGAGTTTTTGAGTTTGGTGAAGTTGTAAAGCGAGATAAATGACAAAAAATCTTTGTTAGATTAGCTGAAAAGGGAATTCTTTGTTTCGAAATCAAGTCAATCTCATTCGCTAAAAAACAGTCACCGTAAAAGTCTCGAAAATTTAATTTGGCTCGCTTACAAAGCTGATATGATTACTCTTTGAACAAAATCATTTGTATTTAGAAAAGTAATTTTCTTTCTAAAAACATCGATATCAACAGTTTCTCTAAGTTTTCTGAAACATTCATCAGCAAATGAATTGGTAACAACCTCAACACCTTTAAAGTCAAGAAACACCTTTTCATTTGAATTAATTTTTTCGATAATGGACATACGAACTTGCGCTCCTAAATCTCTTGTTCCGAGACTTGAGCCAATATCTCCAACTTGGATAGTTACATTCATGATTAAAATTCGTTTCCAACAATAAAACACAAAAGTATTACATTTTATAGTAAAAAGTAATACATAATTTGTAAACTGCAAATACTATTCCCTATCGCCAAACAAATCTTCATAAACCTGTTTTTTGTAATCATAAAATTTGCTAGTGAAGGAAGTATAATCAACGTCTACATTTGTATTAATTCTGATATAGACGCAGGTTCCTTGCCAATAATCAATATCTTTTACAGATGTCTCATTTTCGGAAACACTCAGAGTTTTGTTTCCAGAAAAAATACTCATCCAACCCCTGTTGAGTTTGATAAACTCAGCTGTTGCATAAAGCCCATGCCCTTGTCCACCTCCTTTCGTAACGCCTTCTTCTATGCATTTCAAAATTGCTTCTTCCTCGGTAAAAGTAAAGGCCTTGCTTAGGGATTTATGAACTCCAATTCCATAATCACAAACAATTAGCCGTATTGTATTTAGTGTTGAAAAATATTGTGCTGCAATCCAACCTTCATTTTGTTCCGAATGATTGAGAACATTATCTAAAATCTCATTAAGGCAATAGTCTAAGCTCACGTAAACATTCTCATGCATTGAAGCTTTTTTTCTCAAAATACCAAGAAAACTGTGTAAAACAGTAATTTGATTTTGCCGAGTGTATTTTTGAATTTGTACAGAAGTTTCATCATTACCTTTATCAACACTAAATGGGAGTTGAACTTTTAACTCCTCGAAAAATTTTATACCTGCTAAATAATTTGCCGGAAGTGAAGATTGCTGTACATAAATTCGCCCTCTAACGACATACCCAAGACTTTCTAAATACTTTACTGTGCACAATAAAAGCAAAGCATAGTCTGGATAAATGAAATTGCAATTTGTAAAATCTATACTAACTTCAGTTGTAGGAACAATTCTATATTGCTTTACTAGATCACTGCAAACTTTTAAAGCCTGACCGTGTGATTTAGCTAACTCCCTAATTCTAATCAAAAATTCCATCCTATAAATCAATTGGACGCCATAAATTTAACTAGAAAATGAACTCAATTTTTTAAAGTTTAGAAGCCATAAAAATCACTAACTCCAAACTAAAAGTAAGTTCAGAATTTAATTTTTTATTGACACAATTAGTGCTGCCTCAAAGCTCTCAACCGTATAGGCTTCATCTACCAGAAACGCACCGCAGCCTTCTCGGCGTAATGCCGTTAAGTGCGCACCTGATTGCAATGCCGTTCCCAAATCGTGCGCCAGCGAACGTACATAAGTTCCTTTACTGCATGTGAGCCAAAAGTCGAGCTCGGTTTCTGAACGGCGATTTAGCTTAAATTCGTAAATCTGCACCGGACGTGCCGCAATTTCAACAGTTTCGCCTGCACGTGCGTGTTCGTACAACCGCTTGCCTTCTTTTTTAATCGCCGAATAAATAGGTGGTTTTTGGAGTATGGTTCCTTCAAATGACTTCGCTGTCGCAGAAAGCAACTCGTCGGTAATATGCGTGGTTGGAAAAACAGCATCGATTTCCGTTTCTAAATCGTACGAAGGCGTTGTAGCACCCAACTTTATCGTCCCGGAATAAATCTTAGTCTCAGCTTGAAACGTATCGATGGATTTGGTCATTTTTCCGGTGCAAACAATCAAGAGTCCGGTTGCCAGCGGATCGAGCGTTCCGGCATGACCCACTTTTATTTTCTTCAAACCCAACTGCGATTTCAACAACCATTTTACTTTGTTCACCAATTGAAAACTCGACCAATGCATGGGTTTATCGAAAAGCAAAACTTCGCCTTCGAGAAAACTTTCGGCAGTAAAAGAGCGATTCTTCATTTAACGTGTAAAGTAAATCAGCAGTAAAATACCAGCAATAATGCGGTACCAGCCCCAAAGTTTGAAGCCGTATTTGAGCAACAACGCAATAAACGATTTGATTGCAATAACCGCCACAATAAATGCAACAACATTACCGCCTAAAAAGAGTTGCCAGCCGTTTTCGGTAGCCGAAATGAGTTCGTAACCTTTGCTACCAGTAGATTCGTATGTTTTTACAAAAATACTGTACGCGCTAACGGCCAACATGGTTGGAACTGCAAGAAAGAACGAAAATTCGGCAGCCGCTTGTCGCGAAAGTCCTTGTTGCATACCGCCGATGATTGATGCCGCCGAACGACTTGTGCCTGGCATCATAGCCAAACATTGCCAAAAACCAATGATCACAGCTTTCTTAATAGGAAGTTCTTGTTCGTTGTGAATGGTGGGATTTTTAAAAAACTTATCGATAAACAAAAGAACAACACCACCGATAATAAGCACGATAGCAATGGGAACCGGATCACCTAAAACGGCATCGATATAATCGTCGAAGAGTTTGCCTAAAACCAAAGCGGGAATTACGGCAATGGCTAATTTGGTATAGAATTGTAAACGCGTAAAATCAAAGAATTTTTTGGCATAAAGAAAAACCACAGCCAAGATGGCTCCAAACTGAATCGACACTTGAAAGAGTTTGGTAAAATCGTCGTTTTGAATTTGAAAGTACGAACTCGCAAAAATCATGTGTGCTGTTGAAGATACGGGCAAATATTCCGTTAAACCTTCAATGACCGCTAAAACAAACGCTTCGAAATAATTCATTTCGCCGTTTTAGGATTTTTTAAAATCGACCAAATAACCACGCCAAAACCAATTAAAACAACGGTGGGTGCCAATCGAATGCGTCGGAAATTAAAAATCTCTGGATTAAAAACATTTGGATCATCCGATCCGCCGCCCGACATCAGGATAAAACCTAAGGCGATAACGGCACAGCCAATTAACAACAATCTGTAATTCTGTTTTCCGAATACGAAGTGCGTTTCTTTAGATTCTTTCATAGTTATCTAGTATAAATCGTCTGTTCTTAAGTTCAAAAAGCGCTGTGTGGCAAAAAAGGTACTCACAAACGTGATTAAAACACCCAATCCAAACACGGCCAATAAGATAATTCCGGTGGCAATAGGTTCGTCTAAAACGCCTAATCCCGGATTGGCATTATCAATCCACAACAGCAAAGCAATTAGGGCAATTACTGCTAAAACGCCGCCAATGATTCCCAACTTCACGCTGGTCCAAATAAACGGTTTGCGAATAAACGCTTTTGTAGCGCCTACCATTTGCATGGTTTTTATGATGAAACGCTTGCTGTAAATCGATAAACGCATCGAACTGTTGATAATTAAAACCGAGATAAGAGCAAAAACGCCCGAAACAATGAGCATCCACAAACTAATTTTCTGGATGTTTTCGTTTACCAATTTCACGATTTGCTTGTCGTAAACCACATCGCCAATCATTTCATTTTTACGCAAACGATCTTCAATGCGGTCAATGCTGTCGCGAACTACATAATCGGCTTTCAAATACACATCAAACGAATTCTGTAACGGATTAACGCCTAAAAACGAAATAAAGTCTTCGCCAACCACTTCCGAGTGATTCTTTGCTGCCTGTTCCTTAGAAACATACACGGCTTTCTTTACAAATTTTGCCGTTTTAAGTTCGTTGCTAAAAGCCGTAAGTGTCGAATCGGTGGCTTCGTTCTTAAAAAAAACCGTCACAGCGATTTCTTCCTTAAAATTATCGGCTAATTTTTTGGAATTAATTACAAACAAGCCGAGCGCACCCAACAGAAACAACACTAAAAATACGCTGAGTACTGCTGAAAAATAAGACGTTATGAGTCGGCGTTTTTGAAATTTATCGTACGAAGATGCCATTGGTAACCGCAATTTGGTCGTAAAAATAGTAAACTAATCTGGTTACTGTTTATTATGTTATTCAAACTTTCCACATTCAGGCATTAAGTTTAAATTTGCGCGCACTTGTTGCAAACACAACCCGCTGTAAAAATTTGCAACAATCATCCATTATTATGAAGTACTTACCAAACGAAATTGAAGCCAAGTGGCAAAAATATTGGGCAACAGAAGAAACTTTTAAAGCTTCGCACGATTCTGAAAAGCCAAAATACTACGTTCTCGATATGTTTCCGTATCCTTCTGGCGCCGGACTCCACGTAGGGCATCCGCTGGGCTACATCGCTTCCGATATCTACGCACGCTACAAACGCCATCAAGGATTTAACGTGTTGCATCCGCAAGGCTACGATAGTTTTGGCCTTCCGGCAGAACAATACGCGATTCAAACCGGGCAACATCCGGAGAAAACTACTGCCGAGAACATAGCACGTTACCGCCAACAACTCGATCGCATCGGTTTTTCATTCGATTGGAGTAAAGAAGTACGAACTTCCGATCCGAATTATTACAAATGGACACAGTTCATTTTCTTACAAATATTCGATTCGTGGTATGATAAATCGGCCGACAAAGCACGACCTATTGCCGAGCTCGTACAATTGTTCGAAACTTCGGGAACAACTAATGTTAATGCTGCGTGCGACGATAACGTAACCGCTTTCACCGCCGAAGAATGGATTCATTTTTCGCCTGAAACCAAAGAACAAATTTTACTGCAATACCGCCTTACGTACTTAGCCGAAACCGAAGTTAACTGGTGTCCCGGACTCGGAACTGTGCTCGCCAACGACGAAATTGTGAACGGCGTTTCCGAACGCGGCGGTTTTCCGGTGATTCGCAAAAAAATGACACAATGGAGTATGCGTATTTCCGCTTACGCAGAACGCTTACTTTCCGGCTTGCAAACCATTGATTGGACGCAATCGCTCAAAGATGCACAAGAAAATTGGATTGGAAAATCGACCGGTGCCTTAGTGAAATTTGCAGTTCGCGATCAAGACGGCATCGATTTGGATTTTGCTTTGAATGCCGATAATACTACCGGACAATTTATTGAAGTGTTCACCACGCGTCCTGACACTTTATACGGCGTGAGCTTTTTAACGCTCGCTCCCGAACATGCGTTGGTACCGCACATTACTACGCCTGAGCAAAAAACAACCGTTGAAAATTACGTGGAAGCGGCTGCAAAGAAATCGGAACGCGATCGTATGAGCGATGTTAAAACCATTTCAGGCGTTTTCACGGGAGCTTACGCGATACATCCGTTTACCGGAGCTGAAATTCCGATTTGGATTGGCGATTACGTTTTGGCGGGTTACGGAACAGGCGCCGTTATGGCAGTTCCGGCAGGCGATGAACGCGATCATGCCTTTGCGAAATTCTTTAATTTACCCATTCCACAAATTTTCGAAGACCAAGATACCGACACGGCCGCGTTTACCAACAAAGGCGGATTTTCACTAATAAATTCGGGCTTTTTAGACGGTCTCGATTACAAAGACGCCATGAAAAAAGTAATTCAAGCGTTGGAAGAATCGGGCGCCGGACGAGCAAAAGTAAATTACCGCCTTCGCGATGCAGTTTTTTCCAGACAACGCTACTGGGGCGAACCGTTCCCGATTTACTACGTAGATGGTTTGCCAAAAGCGATAGACGTTGCTCATTTGCCGATTACCTTACCCGAAGTTGAAAAGTATTTACCCACCGAAGACGGTGCGCCGCCACTCGGAAACGCCACACATTGGGCTTGGGATACCGTTACCAACACGGTAGTAAGCAACGAACTCATCGACCACCAAACCATTTTTCCGCTGGAATTAAATACCATGCCGGGTTGGGCCGGAAGTTCGTGGTATTGGTTGCGCTACATGGATGCACAAAACGAAAACGAACTCTTTTCCGCGAAAGCGCAACAATATTGGCAAAATGTAGATTTGTACATCGGTGGCAGCGAACACGCCACCGGACACTTATTGTACTCGCGTTTCTGGAACAAATTCTTGAAAGACCGCGGCTTTATTCAAGAAGAAGAACCGTTTAAAAAACTCATCAACCAAGGGATGATATTGGGAATGAGTGCGTTTATATTAGAATCTTACCATGAAGAAATTCCTATAGAACCTATTTACATTTCAAAAGATATTTTTGAGGATTCTCTACAAGGTTTAGATTTTAATGATTTATTATTTAATTTCTACAAAGTAAAAGGTTTGGCAGATGATAAAATTTGGCAAATAAAATTTAGATACATTCCAGTTGAAATCTCTACGCTTTCTGGGGAAAATGATTTGGATGTCGAAGCATTAAAAGAGTGGCGAAAAGATTTTAAAGATAAAACTTTCTTTTTCAGTGATAACAATCAATTCACTGTTTTAAGGCAAGTCGAAAAAATGTCGAAATCCAAATACAACGTTGTTACTCCCGACGATATTTGCGAGCAATACGGTGCCGATACGCTGCGTTTGTACGAAATGTTCTTGGGTCCACTTGAGCAAGCAAAACCTTGGAACACCGCCGGAATTAGTGGCGTTTTCAGTTTCTTGAAAAAATTGTGGCGTTTGTATTTCGACGACAACGGTTTTGCGGTAACGTCGCAACCAGCCTCGCCCGAAGCCTTGAAAATACTGCATAAAACAATCAAAAAAGTACAAGACGATATCGAAGGCTTTTCGTTTAATACCTCGGTGAGTCAGTTTATGATTGCCGTAAACGAACTCACAGCCTTGAAATGTCGCGAGCGCAGTGTTTTAGAACCTTTAGCCGTGCTAATTTCGCCTTATGCACCGCACATTGCCGAAGAATTATGGGAACAATTGGGCCATCAATCGAGTATTGCTTTCGCGCCGTTTCCGAAATTTAATCCGGAGTTTTTGGTCGAATCCACGAAAAATTATCCGGTTTCGTTTAACGGAAAACACCGCTTTAACGTAGAGCTTCCGATGGATTTAACCACCGAAGAAATCGAATTGCGCATCATGCAAGACGAACGCACCGAAAAGCAACTCGAAGGTCGAACGCCCAAGAAAGTAATTATCGTTCTGGGGAAAATTGTAAATATCGTTTCCTAAATTTTCGCTAAAAAGTACCAATTTGAGACTGTCAGCTTGACAGAACATAAAAATGGTGCTAAATTTGATGAACGTAAAGAAAATAAACATAAAATGGGAATAGGAATCTATTTAATAATGGGAATTTTGTTCTTGGTATCGTGGTTGGTAAGCAACCGACTCCAGAGCAAATTCGATAAGTACAGTAAATTACATTTGGCAAACGGCATGTCGGGCGCCGAAATTGCCGAAAAAATGTTGGCCGATCACGGCATTCGCGACGTTCGGGTTATTTCAACTCCAGGACGTTTAACCGATCATTACAATCCGGCCGATAAAACCGTAAACCTCAGCGAAGCGGTTTACAATCAGCGCAATGCGGCAGCAGCAGCGGTAGCAGCGCACGAAGTAGGACACGCCGTACAACACGCAACTGCTTACAGTTGGTTGCAAATGCGTTCAACACTGGTACCCATCGTAAATATTGCCTCGTCTATGGTGCAATGGATTTTACTAGCGGGTGTGCTCATGATCAAAACCTTTCCAGAGCTTTTGCTTATCGGAATCATCGTTTTTGCGGCAACCACGCTTTTCACCGTAATCACGCTGCCCGTAGAGTACGATGCCAGCAACCGTGCGTTAGCGTGGCTCGAAAACAAGCGCATGCTCACCCGCGAAGAACAGGCAGGCGCACAAGACGCTTTAAAATGGGCAGCACGCACGTATGTGGTAGCAGCCATCGGTTCTATCGCAACTTTGCTGTATTACATCAGTATTTACGCCAACCGACGCTAATTCGGAAATTCAAAAAACAATACAGAAGCTGCTTTTTTAGGCAGCTTTTTTTATTTGGGCAAACCGGCAGCTCCCAAGCTAAAACCCAAGCACTGCCGTCGCGCTTTACGCTGCAACTCCTCGCCACCGGTGGAAACCACCCGGCGGCTGTGGGGTTTCCGCTGCAATCGCTTTTGCAGAAAATCGTTACCGAAAAAATTACGTTAACGAACGTTCGCAGTAAAAATCGAACTCTGCTTAAGTAAAAAAGCGGTCGCTTACTGCAACCGCTTTTCGTGACTCAACATATCCCAAAACTACCTCAAGTCGAAACTTACAATTTCTTTCTTGTCTTTCTTAAAGTAAAGCACGCCAAATAACTCATCAACTTCATATTCAGGTTTTTTGTCTTTTAAAAGCAATTCTGCTAGTTTTTCTCCCGTGTCTTTGTTTAGTTTTACTAATCCTACGCCTTCCTCAAGCTTGGTTAAAACGTAGAGAAAATCTTTGGTTTCTTTCGTTGCACTAAATTTTTTGCTAAACTCGCCAGCCATACCCGAAGCCGCACCCGCACTTTGGTTGGCGTCTTTGTTATTCCCTGCCATATTCTGACCCACACTTTGCTGCGCCAAAGCCACGGTTAGTGCACCCAATGCGATTTTCGCTGCCAGGCTCTGACCCGGCGCTTTGTAATACGATTCGTAAATCTGTTTGCCGTTGTAGTCAATCAAAATATTGGTTTGCTTCGCACCGATTAAAATCCCGGATGTTCTAAACTCAATTTTAGTTGGCGTTTCGTCTTCTTTAAAATCAAGATCTAAGATTTTAGTTGCCGTTCCATCTTTCGAAATAAAGAACAATTCAGTACCAGAACTCACCACGAAACGATCATTCTTTGCATCAAAAGCAGTTATTAAATTAGTGGCTTTCTTAAACTTCACAGGCTCTTTTTCGTACTCGCCTGTTTTTAAATTCGCTATTCCCATGTTGGTGCTGGTAATGTAAAACAGCAAGTCGTTTTCCAACAAAATCACGTTTTTAAACCATGCACCGGTTTTGATTTCTTTTTTCAATTGCGTTTTACCCGTGGCTAAATCCAACGAGTTTATCAAACCATCGTTCGAAGCATACACATAATAAGTGTCGGTTTTTATAGTTTGAAAAATACTTCCTTTGATATCCGTTGGTTTTTCCCAAATGCTTGCGGCTGTTTGCGTGTTGTACATTTGGAAGTAACTGTTCTTCGTGTCCATCATTCTCAAGAGGAGTCCGTTGGAAGTGAACGTCATTTCATGCGTATTTGCTTCGAGCTTGACTGGTTTTTGGGTTGTCCGATTTCCAGCTGGATCAATTTTATGTAAGTACGATTTATTGATGTCGCTTTCAGTAACGAAATAAAGTCCGTTTGCCGCATCAGCAAGAACTTTAATGTATGGAAACGTTTTTTCCAGATCGCTGTACGCCCAATCAATTTTAAAGCTTTTCTTATCAATGCAAACAATTCCTTTTTCGGTACGCACAAAGAGTTTTCCGTCCGATTCGTAATACTTCGTAACGTCTATATAAGCTCCCATTGTTCTCTTGTCGGAGAAATTAATCATGCCTTCGTTTTGAAGTGTATTCATGTCGAAAACACCAAAACAATACCCAAGTTTGTTGCTTCCAAGCATGTAAATTTTTTGATTAGAGAAGTCGGGATGTACACTAAAAACAGCAGCCATATCGTTTTTTGCCGGCGTAAAGACTTCTATTCCCGTGAAGTAGTTTAGAATTACTTTTGAATATCCGCGTGTGAGCACGGCGTAAGGCAGGTTATCCATAATGCTCATTTCCGTCGGATTTATCTTTCCGAGTGCGTTGTAATCGTAAATGGGTGTGTTTTTATGGGCTTCAATAGCGGTCAATCCTTTTGAAGTTCCTACTAATAAAATTCCGCCAGCAGCTACTTTAAGGGTTTCTATATTACCATCTAGGGCAAATGCAGCGCTTTCTGGAATGGTTTTTTGTGCAAATGTTGCCGTAGCAAAAGCCACTAACAACAAACTTATCTTGAATTTGTTCATTTTTGAAATTTTAGTTGGTTTTGGAAACTAGATTTTGTTTTCGGAAAAGACAATGAAGAGTCTTGCCCGGAGAATCCGAGTTTTTCAGAGTATTAAAAAATAGATAGACCCTTCAGGCCAAAATCGGATTGTTGTCCTACAAATCCTGTAGCGGATTTTTTGTTTTGAAATCGATTTTAGAAGAGAATTTAAGCTAAAACCATTTCTTTTTGAGCGCAATTTTTATAGCCGCCGTTTTATTGGAAACGTGGAGTTTCTCGTAAATGTTGGCAATGTGTTTTCGTACGGTGTGTGGACTAATAAAAAGTTTGTCGGCTATTTCCTTGTAATTTAATCCGGAAACGATTTCCTGAAGTATATCCCGTTCACGAGACGTGAGATATTCAATCACATCCGATTCCACTTCTGACTCATTTTCAGTCTTTTGAAACGATTTCTCGGAAACTTTCAACATTTCTAAAGTTCGTTTGGCTACGATGGGCGACATAGGAACGGAACCTTCGTACAACAATTCGGAAATAGATGAAATTATTTTCGCAATCGATTCATCTTTAAGCAGATATCCGCTCGCACCTGCTTTCACGGCATCGAAAATTTTCTCGTCTTCACTAAAAGCAGTAAGCATCAGAAATTGAATATCCGGATAGATTTCTTTGGCGATCAATACGGTTTCGATTCCATCCATTTCGGGCATTTCAATGTCCATTAAAACAACCAAAGGCTGATTGTTTTTTGGACGCTTCTCCATTTGTTGCAGAAAATCGATTCCATTTTCAGCGGTAAACAAAACCTCAATGGGCTGATTGTATTGAATTTGCTCTGTTAAAGTATTGCGCAACAATCGTTTATCGTCTACAATAGCAATGGAAATTTTTTTCATTTTGCATGTTTTAGCATTAGAGAAGCGCCCATAAAAACCGTTTACTGTTCTATGATAGTTCCTGAAAAAGTTGTTGCAGTTCCAGAACCTAGCGGAATCGGCGTAACATTAATTTGAGGAATTACTATTTTAGCTTTTCCGCCTGTTATTGTTACCGTAGCATCTACGGTTTGGCCGCTTACCGGATAGTAACTTGTTCCGTACTGCCCTGTTGCTTCGTCGTAATTTGTACCTGCCGAAATCATTATTTCGTTCGCGTCGGGCAACATTCCGTCGGTTTCCGAAATAATACGATACGTTCCAGCAGCAATACCTGTTTCTTCGCTAAAGATAATAATTGCTGTGTTTAAATTTGCTTGACCGCCCGTTACGTCAATGGCCGTGATGGCGTTTTCAATGGCACCGGTTGAGAATCGTTGCGTTACCGAAGTGGTGTAGTTAGTGCTGCCTACGCTCCAGCCGTTTGCCGAACCTCCGCCTGAGTTATCATCGTCGGAACAATTAACCATAAAAAGTGCTGCGATAGCAAGAACTGAAATTTTAAATACGTTTTTCATTTTGGGAATTTTTAAAAATTAATACACTTGATTTGTTTTTGTAACTATTTACAGGACAAAGCAAGGCATTAGCACTCCCTACAACAATAACTCATTTGTACTATTTTGCTTTCAGTACTTTAAATCGGAATTTCAATGTGCACTATTGTTCCGCTTGGTTTATTTGCTTCAAAATGTACTTTCCCTTTCAAATAATCAACACGCACCAGAATATTTTTCATGCCTAAACCTCCTTTTTCCAAAGCTTCTTCCAAGTTAAAGCCAATACCGTTATCTTCAATTTGAACGGATATTGTTGTACTTGTTTTGTTCAGTGCAATGTGCAATTCTGTTGCCTGAGCGTGTTTAATAACGTTGTTGATTAGCTCCTGAATAACGCGATACAAAATGGTTTCTTCGGTAAACTCCATTTGTTCTTTGAAACCCTGACTTTCAAAAGAAATTTTTAGTGTCTCTGCATCTACTTTTTCGATGAAGCTCCTTATATCGGATGCAATTCCCGATTTCAAAAGAAAGTTTGGCATCATTTTATGGCTAATCACGCGTACTTCTTTACAACTTTCATCAACTAAAGCCATGGTTTTTTCTGCCAGAAACCGATCTTCATCTCGAACAAGTTCTACACGAGTAAACAAACCGGACAGATTCATTTTCACGGCACTAAACAACTGACCCACGCCGTCGTGAAGATCCGATGCAATGCGCTTTCGTTCGGTTTCTTCGGCTTCAATAACTGCTTGGGTTAACAATTCGCGTTGTTTACTTTTTTCGGCTGCTAAAACTGCTTTTTGCTCTAATTGTTTCTTTCTATACAAAGCATATGCAATTAAGAATACTAGAATAGCTGCAATGAGTATAAATCCAATCGTTGTGTTTTTGCGATTAAGAGCAATTTCTTTCTCTTTCAAAATTAACTTCTGCCGGAGGGCTTCCTTGCTCAAACTTTTAATTTTCTCTTGTCTCTTCGAAGCTTGCAACTGCGCTTGCAAAATAGTTTTTCCTTGTTTAGCGATGTGCAAACTGTCTTGTGCCAGCTGTAGTCGTGCACCAGAAAGCGCTAATTTTTGTCGCGTTAATTCTAGTAAATTTCGACTTAATGCTAACTGTTGGTTTGCAATTTTTAGATTCTTTATCGAATCGGCTTTGGAAAGCAATAAAATCTTGTTTTCTTTTTGCTGCGTTTCGAATTTAGTTTGGTAAAAAACAACCGATTTGCGTTGCAGCGAATCGCTAAGCTGGCTTTCTACTTTCCGAAGTTTGTCGAGATATTCGATTGTTTTTTTATCTTGATTACTGTTTCTAAAAAATGTAGAATAATTCAGGTAAACTTGCTGCAAACTACTATAGTCTTTTATTTTCTTGAAATAGTTTTCGCAGGCTTGTAAGGTGGTTAATGCTTCGGGCTTGTTTTGCAAAACTTGAATTTCGCCGATGTTACTCAAAGCCGTATTTTCCGAATGTACGTCGCCTGTTTGTTTAGACAGCTTCAGCGATAAGCGGTAGTATTCCAAGGCTTTTTCAAAATCGGACTTGTAATAATAAATAACCCCGATTAGATTTGCATTGACGGCTTGCTCTTTAAATAACTTCAGCTTTTCACAAAGCGCATTTGCTTTTATAGCTGTTTCAAGAGCAGCATCTAAATTATTTTCTGTAATGTGGAGGTTTGTTAGGTTTATGTAAATCAGCGCCTTCGGGTTATCTAATTTGTGTTTTTCGGCAACTTTTAACCCTATTTCAAAATACTGAAGTGCGAGTTTTTTGTTTTTCGTGTTGTTGTACATCATACCGACGTTGTTGTACATGATAGCGGTTGAATACGGTATATTCAGTTTTTCGAATAGTTCTGCCGCTTCTAGAAAATACTTAGTCGCATTAGTGTAGTCGTTTCGAAGCGCGTAAATACTGGCTTTTATATTACGTGCCGACGCCATTAGTGCCGGTTTTTTTATCTCGCGACTTCTGTTATACAGATAATCGCAAAGTGAAATTCCGTTTCCAATATCGACTCTGAAATTTTCAAAGATATAATCGAGATGCCCTTTAATTTGGGTCGAATCGCGGTACATTTTCGGAGCGAGTTTTAGCGTATCTGTGTATATCGAAAAACGCTTCTCTTCCTTAACTTGAGAAAAAGTTACGCTTGAAACAGCGAAAAATAAGCAGTAAAGTACTATTCTGTGCATAACTCATTATCAAATTCGACGTCTTTTAGTTAAACTTCTGTGCCGCACAATCGGCAAATTCTCTCTCAAATTCGGCTAAAGTAAAAGACTGGTATCAAATATATTAGTTTGCCAACCAAGCTGCTAGAATTGAACTCATTTTTTGGGCACCTGACGCATTCAAATGATCGGCGTCGTAAAAATCGTGCGGAACAAACCGCGGATCGGCGCTAAAATCCAAAAATTGCAGCTGCGTATTTATTTTTTGCAACTGTTGTACCACTTGCAGCATTTCTTGTTTCTGCTCAAGGGGAATCAGTTCGCGATAGGTATCCATGGCAGGCAAAAGGACAAAAACTACTTTTATGTTGTGCTTTGCCGCGAGCGAAACTATATTTTGCAAGGCTTTTCTCTGTGTTGTTCGCTGCAACCCAACGTCGGCTGACTGCAAATCGAAGGTATGGCGCTTTGCCGCAATGACTGCGGTTTCGCGCAGGCGTTTCGCATCGAAATCGCGGTACGTTACTCCGGCACCAAACGCATTGCAGGTAACTTCCGATTTATTGTGTGCGTAGTAGCTAAGAAGTCGGTCGATGTTTTGCAGCATCGAAAACGAAGCAATTTCCAAATGATTTTGCGGAAATTTTCCCACTTGCATCGATCGGTAAATGTTGTAGTGTCGCAAACGCCAGGTTTCGGAACCTGCGTTTAGGCTTTCGTACAAACTGAAATACGACAAGCCAACGACAAGTGTTTTGAGTTTGGGAAGTCGGTTAATTTCGTGTTTTAAAACTTCTGCGGTAAGGTCGGGTGTTTCGGAAACGGCCGCTAGATTGAAGGTTTGCTGGTTTATGTATTCCGGATTAATACCGAAATACGGATGCGAATCGCCGAGAATTAGCGTGGTAATCGTTTGTTTGTGCTTTTGCAGCTGCGTTTCACGAAAGTTGGCATCGTTTGGAATGCATCGCAACGCCCATTCGCACGCTACGAGCAAAACTGCAACGGGAGCAAAGAAAAGGAAAACGTGTTTTAGAAATTTTTTCATGATGCAACTCGGCTGTTTCAAATGTAAAACTTTTGCCGAGCTGCTGCATTACGCGTGAATCGAAAAACGTCCTAAACGCCTTTTCTTAGCGGATTTTTCAAAATTCAGACGAATTGTTGTGCACTTTCCGGGTTAGGGATTGGCAGCGATACCCCGCATCCGCTGTGGCGGGGCGGAGTAAAACAGAAAGCCCGACGGCGCCACACCTATCGTTTTCACAATAAGGCGTGGCGCCGGAACCCCCAAAAATTACTTGAAACTTTTGTTTTTAAAACTCGAGATATCGATGACCTCTTCCTGTTCGCGATCGAAGGAAATTTCGATACTGTCGCCAACTATGGTAACGGGAAGCTGGTTAGACAATTGCGAAGATCCGACGAAAATGTCGTTCTGATTTTTAATGGTAAAGTAATAAAAACTGTTGCCGTTTTTTACATCGGTTTGAATGCGACTCACCACGCCTTTAAGCACTTCTTTTTGCGTAACGCTTTTCGCACCAATGCCATTATCGGCCATATTGTAAACGTTTTTATACGACATTAAGGTTTCGCGCATGGTATTTCCAACGCCCACAATCGTGTAATCGTTGATAGAAACCATGGCAAACATTTTGACCAATCCGCCTGAATCTTTTAACGTCATTACATAGGTTGGAATGTTGTTGATGATGTACGGAATTGGCGTTGAAGCTTGGTAGCCTTTTTCCTGAACTTTACCTTCGGCCGAGCGTTGTGCTGCGTACTCGGTTGCACCGCTTTGCTTGTAGTAGGTTGTTTCTTTAGTTCGGGTATCGACGAGAACAAACCCAACTGTCGACTCGTCTTTGCCCACCGACGATAATCCGGTGTACCAATACGATTTCTGATTTTTGCCGTACACGAGCGTTAAGCCTTCGGTAGTTTCGAGTTTATCGGCATTCGACCAGTTGAAGTAGCCGTTAACGTATTCTCCCCAATCGTCGAGTTGCTCTTCGATAAAGGAAATGGGCTGAATACGATCGATCCACGTAGGCGTTGAAGTAAGCGAATATTCTTTGATTTCGCCGGTTTGTGCATCGATGGAGAGCACGCCATTTGCATCGCTTCCGTTAAAACCGATTTTCTTATCGTAGGTGGTTACAATCCAGTACGGATTTCCGGCATCGTCGATTTCGAATTTAAAGCCGGTAATTCCGGTAGCCATATAGCCGTTAAAATACACATGCCGATCAATGCGCGAACCAAAATACGCCGCCGGTTGGTACTTGATTTTTAGCGGTTTGTTGTTCACGTTCGTTACGAGTCGAACGTCGCGCTCGTTGGTTGCAGAAACCATTACGTAGCCTGGAGTACCTTCGGAATTGGCGTACCATTTAAAGAAACCGGTGTGCAATAGCGGTGCCACCCAGTAGAGTTCGTCTTTTACTTTTTGTATGGTAAAATCGCCGATTTCAACTTGCGAACCTAGAGCGGGTTGCGAGCCGATGATTTTTTCGCCGAGTAAATACGCTAAATTTTCATCGACCACACGAATTTTATCGAGCGAAATGGGCGCAATATGTGTAGTGAGTTCGGTGCCGGTTTTTACCGAACCAATTAATTTTTGGTAGGCATCGGCGTGAAACATGGGCAGCGAGGTAACCAACGGAACTACAGTTAAATACAACAAAACGATTAGCATTGGAATTCCCAGTACTTTGCCAATCTTTCCTGAGGCAACCACTTGCTTGGATTTTGGATTGACAGAAAAGCTGGTGAAAAAAACTACTGTTAGCAACAAGGTAAACAACAACAAAAGTCCAAGACCATAAAAGCCGTAGTTTAATACTGGAAGGAAGAAATAGACTCCCAAATACAGGGTTAATAAAAGCAGCAAAACGCGTAGCACTATTTTCATTTTCTTGTGTTTTTGTAATTAGTAAGCTGTTCTGTAATTCTGTTACGTTTAAAACGATGCTTCTACAAAGTACTGCAAAAAGATTTTAGTAAGTGGCGTAATTATAGAATTCTGACTCGAAATTAAGTGATAAAATTTTTAGGTTGAACTGCTTCGAATTACTTTCTTTGCAATTACAAACATTCAAATTTACAGATGAAAGCATACGTATTTCCTGGACAAGGCGCGCAATTTAGCGGCATGGGAAAAGATTTATACGAGAGTTCGGAGCAAGCCAAAGCACTATTTGAAAAAGCAAATGAAGTTTTGGGATTTCGAATTACCGACATTATGTTTAACGGAACTGCCGACGAACTCAAGCAAACCAATGTAACCCAACCGGCAGTTTTTTTACATGCGGTTATTGGCGCCATTATCTTGGGCAACGATTTTAAGCCGGCTATGGTTGCCGGGCATTCGTTAGGAGAGTTTTCGGCTTTGGTTGCTGCTGGAGCGATGAGTTTTGAAGACGGATTGCGTTTGGTTGCCATTCGAGCTAATGCGATGCAGAAGGCTTGTGAAGCAGCACCGTCGACGATGGCGGCTGTTCTTGGTTTAGAAGACGAAGTTGTGGAACGCATTTGTGAGGAAACTCCGGGAGTGGTTGTTGCAGCGAATTACAATTGTCCGGGGCAGCTTGTTATTTCTGGCGAAGTGACTGCAGTTGAAAAAGCCTGCGAAAATCTGAAAGCGGCAGGTGCAAAACGTGCACTCATTTTACCGGTTGGTGGTGCATTTCATTCGCCGATGATGGAGCCTGCACGCGCCGAATTAGCCGAAGCGATCGAAAAAACGAACATTCAGAATCCGATTTGCCCGGTGTATCAAAATGTGGTTGCGATAGGCGTTACTGAAGCCGCTGAAATCAAACAAAATTTAATTTCGCAACTTACTGGTGCTGTGAAGTGGACGCAATCGGTACGACAAATGATTGCCGATGGTGCAACGCATTTTACAGAAATAGGTCCAGGTGCCGTTTTAACAGGCTTGGTGAAGAAAATCGATAAAGAAGTTACAACAGAAAATTTGTAAACGCAGCGTATCGAAATATTTGATTGCGAACTAATTTTTGAATCAAAGTCTTATAAAGAAAAATCCGCGGTTAAATGCCGCGGATTTTTTGTTCCCATTTCCATGCTGTTGCGATGGCATGCGTAAGATCGTTTTTGGCTTTCCAACCTAAAACTTCGTTGGCGTGCTGCGTGTCGGCATAGGCTGCGGTGACATCGCCTTCGCGTCGCGCTACGATTTGATATGGCAATTTCTTTCCGGAAATAGCTTCAAAAGCGTTAATTACTTCAAGAACTGAAGAACCTTTTCCTGTTCCGAGGTTGAATATTTCTAAATTCGATTGATTCTTACCTGAAAGCAAACGCTGCAACGCAACTACATGGGCTTCAGCTAAATCGACTACGTAGATGTAATCGCGTATGCAAGTACCGTCTGGAGTTGGATAATCGGCTCCAAAGACAGATAATTGGCTGCGTAATCCGGCGGCAGTTTGCGTAATGAAAGGCACTAAATTTTGCGGAACACCGAGCGGCAGTTCGCCAATTTCGGCACTTTCGTGTGCACCAATAGGGTTGAAATATCGTAAGGCAATTGCTTGAATTTGATCGGCTTTTGCCATATCCGATAAAATCTCCTCCCCTATTTGTTTGGTATTTCCGTAGGGCGACATGGCGGGTTTAATTGGTGCCGATTCGGTTATCGGTAACTCATCGGCTTGGCCATAAACGGTACAAGACGAACTAAAAATAAACTTCGCATTTGGAAATTTTTGTAAACCAGCAAGTAGATTTAGAATGCCTCCAATATTGTTGTGGTAATACAAAAATGGGTTGGTAACGCTTTCTCCTACAGCTTTTGAAGCAGCAAAGTGAATGACGCCATCGATTTGTGCTTGCGATTCAAAAAAGCTATTTACGTCGCTTTGGTTTCGTAAATCAACTTCGTAAAAATCGGGTTTCACGCCGGTAATTTTCTCAATGCCATCGAGAGCAGAGAGCGAGGTGTTGGATAAATCATCGACAACAACTACGTTGAAGTTCTGTTCAATAAGTGCCACTACGGTGTGTGCACCAATGTAGCCTAAGCCTCCGGTTACTAATATTCGCACAATTATGGTTTTAAAAATTCAATAACTTTTGAGGTGATGAATGCTATTTGCTCATCGTCTAATTCTGAGTGCATCGGAAGTGAAATAACTTCTTTAACCAAACGATTGGTATTTGGGAAGTCTGCTTCTTGATAACGTTCGTCTGCGTAAGCTTTTTGTGCATGCAACGGAATTGGATAATAAATGGCGCACGGAATTCCGTTGTCTAGGAGATGTTGCATGAGTCCGTCGCGATCGCCATCAATAATGCGCAAGGTATATTGGTGAAATACGTGACAGTCGCAAATATCGCAAATAGAAGGTGCTATTATTTTCGGATGGTTTTCAAAAGCAGCTGAATATTTTCGAGCAGCGTTCTGACGAGCGGCGTTGTAAGTATCCAAATGTGGCAACTTGGCGTTGAGCACGGCTGCCTGAATACTGTCTAATCGCGAGTTTACACCTACAACGTCGTGGTGGTATCTCACGTACATTCCGTGGTTTACGATACCGCGTAAGGTGTGCGCCAGTTCGTCGTCGTTAGTAAAAATTGCACCTCCATCGCCGTAACAGCCTAAATTTTTAGAAGGAAAGAACGAGGTTGCTCCTACATGTCCGATCACTCCTGCTTTTCGCTTGCTGCCGTCCGAAAACTTGCAATTGGCGCCGATAGCTTGTGCGTTATCTTCAATCACATACAAATTATGTTCTTCTGCCACACGCATAATTGCTTCCATGTTTGCTGCTCTTCCGAAGAGGTGCACCGGAACAATTGCTTTGGTTTTTGGTGTGATGGCTTTTTTAATGGCTTCGATGGAAATGTTCATGTTTCCTAATTCTACGTCAACCAAAACAGGAGTAAGTTGCAATAACGCAATTACTTCAACGGTTGCTGCAAAGGTAAAGTCGGCTGTAATCACCTCATCGCCTGGCTGTAAACCCAAGCCCATCATTGCAATTTGCAAGGCATCGGTACCGTTGGCACACGGAATAACGTGCTTTGCACCTAAATACGCTTCTAAATTTTTTTGAAACGAAGCAACTTCAGGTCCGTTGATATAGGTATTGGTATCTAAAACTTCTTGGATTTTGGCATCGACCACCGGTTTTATCTTTTCGTATTGACTTTTTAAGTCAACCATTTGAATTTTTCGCATGTGTATGGAATTTACCGCGCAAAAGTAAGAAATAAAGCAGTTGCTAGCTGTCAAGAAAAAGAAACGTATTTTCGCAATCGAAAGCTTTTTTACATGTACACGCTTTATTCTTTACTCGTTCGTTTGGTTGAACTCTTGCTGCCACTTGTTGCACGGAACTCCGTTAAACTCCAGCAATTTGTATCGGGCAGAGCCAATGTTTTCGCACAGTTGTCGGATTTTATGCGTTCGGAGCCCAAGACCATCTGGTTTCACACCGCATCTCTTGGCGAATACGAACAAGGTTTACCGATTATGGAAGAAGTAAAAAAGCAGTATCCGAACCACAAAGTTGTGCTGACGTTCTTTTCGCCTTCTGGTTATGAAATTCGCAAAAACAACAAAATTGCCGACCTAACACTGTACCTTCCTCTCGATACAGCTGCTAATGCGAGAAAGTTTTTGAATCTGCTCAATCCCGAACTCGTGTTTTTTGTCAAATACGAATATTGGCCGAACTATTTGCGCGAGATGAAACGCAACAATACCAAACTTTTTTTGGTTTCTGGCGTATTCAGATCCAATCAGATTTTTTTTAAATGGTATGGTGGATTCTACCGAAAGGCGCTAACCGCTTTTACACACTTTTTTGTTCAAAATGCGACTGCTGCCGAATTACTTCGCAGTATCGGTTTTCAAAACATCAGCGTGAGCGGCGATACGCGTTTCGATCGTGTAGCAACGATTGCCGCTAACGTGAAAACTCCCGAATGGCTTACGAATTTTAAAGGCACCGATAATCTGATTGTCATTGGCAGTAGTTGGCCAAAAGACGAGCAATTGTGGGCAAACTACATCAATAGCAGCGCAGCCGATACTAAATTTCTGTTCGCTCCGCACAACATTAAAGCAGTACAAATTACCGAATTGCAACAACAGCTGCGCGTACCTTTTAGCACATTCTCTACCATAAAATTGGACGAACTCCCCGCAACAAGAGTACTCATTGTAGACGCTATCGGATTCCTGACTAGCCTTTACGCTGCCGCGGATATAGCCTATGTTGGTGGAGGTTTCGGAAATCCGGGTGTACACAATGTGTTAGAGCCCGCCGTTTTTGGAACTCCAGTAGTTATTGGCCCGAATTACAGCCATTTTGCAGAAGCTACAGCGTTGGTACAAAACGGCGGTGTAGTATCAGTTGATTCGGAAATGGCTTTGCGTGAAAAAATTGATTTACTGCTGAACGAACCCGATGTAGCAGCTGAAGTAGGACATATTGCGCAAACATTTGTGCAAATGAACACGGGAGCAACAGCAAGTGTGATGAAGTATTTAGGTAATCTGTAGGTTTCTCTTCAAATAGCCGATTTGGAAAAGTGTATTGCTCAACGTTTTTGAACATAGAAATACCTTCGATTTAAAACGAAAATCCGCGATAGCTCGCAACAAACTACCGCGGACATGAACAAATTAAAAACTACTTTTTATTTGAATTATATTGTTGGGCCGCCAGCCATAATTTCGGCGTTGGCGAACGATTCAAACTTACTGAAATTATCTTTGAACTTTGCGGCAAGTTCTACGGCTTTCTGATCGTACAAAGCAGCATCCGACCACGTATTTCTTGGATTTAAAACCTCTGCTGGTACATTTGGACAGCTGGTTGGAATTTCCATACCAAAAACGTCGTGCTTTTGGTAGTTTACCGCATCTAACTCACCATTTAGCGCAGCGGTAATCATCGAACGTGTGTAAGCTAACTTCATTCTAGAACCAGTTCCGTAAGCGCCGCCCGTCCAACCGGTATTGATTAACCACACTTTCACACCTGCTTCTTGCATTTTAGCACTTAACATTTCGGCGTATTTTGTAGGATGTAAAGGCATAAATGGCGCACCAAAACAAGCAGAAAAATTAGGCTGCGGCTCGTTTACTCCAGCTTCGGTTCCGGCAACTTTTGCCGTATAGCCCGAAATAAAGTGGTACGCCGCCTGACCAGGCGTTAAACGAGAAATCGGAGGAAGGATACCAAACGAATCGGCTGTAAGGAAAAAGATATTCTTTGGATTTTTTCCTATAGAACCCGGTTGAATGTTTGCAATATGCTCGATGGGATACGAGACACGTGTATTGGGCGTAATCGACGTGTCTTTAAAATCAACGTCCATTGTACCTTCTTTAAAAACAACATTCTCTAAAATGGCACCTGGTTTAATGGCACGAAAAATATCCGGTTCACTTTCTTCTGTCAAGTTTACAACTTTGGCGTAACAACCGCCTTCGAAGTTGAAGATGGTGTTTTCGGATGTCCAACCGTGTTCGTCGTCGCCAATTAATTTTCTGTTTGGATCAGCCGATAAGGTAGTTTTTCCAGTACCTGACAAACCAAAGAACAAGGCAGTATCGCCCGATTCGCCCACGTTAGCGCTACAATGCATCGGCAATGTATTTTTGAAAACAGGCAACATGAAATTCAAGGCTGAAAAAATTCCTTTCTTCATTTCACCGGTGTAGCCCGTTCCGCCTACTAAAGCAATTTTTCGCGAGAAATTTAGAATGGCAAAATTCGACTGTCGGGTTCCGTCGCGCTCGGGCACAGCTTCAAATCCTGGTGCACAGATTACGTGCCAATCAGGCGAAAAACCTTCCAATTCGCTAGCGTTAGGACGCAAAAACATATTGTAACAAAACAAATTCGACCAAGCAGTTTCGGTAACCACACGTACATTCAATCGGTAATGTGGATCGGCACACACGTAACTTTCACGAACAAAAACTTCTTTATTGGATAAGTAATCGCAAACACGATCGTAAAGCGCATCAAATTTTCCGCTATCGAAAGGGATATTCACCTTGCCCCACCAAACGTGCTCACGGGTAATGTCGTCCTCAACGATAAAACGATCCTGAGGCGAACGCCCTGTAAACGCACCCGTGTTTATGGCAAGGGCGCCTGAACTAGCAGTAACACCTTGACCTTTAGACACCGTTATATTGTGCAATTCTTCCGGACTTAATTGATAATGAACTTGAGCGTTTTGAATTCCTAAGGAAGTTAACGAAATCGATTTCGTAATCAAGGCGTGATTGTCCATAATTTTATGAATTGTGTTGCATTAAAATTTGCTGTAAAAGTAAAAATTATTAAATTACAACGTTGTAGTTAAGAAACATTTTCTTTTTTCGAGCGAAAAATATGGTAAATTGTTAAAATCCAAGCAGCAATCATCAAAACGCCGCCTATTGGTGTTATAGGTCCTAGAAATTTAACATTTATTCCAAGGTTCGTTCCAAACAATAAGCCAAAGATAGATCCCGAAAAAAGCATTACGCCCGCCAGACAGAGCTGTAAAATACTGTTTGCTTGTTTCTTAGAAAACGAATACGAAGCTATTGCCACCAAAAATAAACCGTTGTACATCAAATAGCGCACAGCAACTTCAAAGGTTTCCAACTGATTTTCCGTAAAGATTTTCTTCAAGGCATGCGCACCAAATGCACCGGCAATAATACTAATTACGCCAAGAATTAATCCCGTACTTGCTAATTGCTTATTCAAAACCATAAAATTCGAGTCTAGCCAACAAAGGCAATTGTTTACATTTGCGCAAATCTGCACACAAAGCTATGAGAAATATCTTGATTGTTGGTGCCGGACGATCGGCTTCTTCACTTATAAAGTACTTATTGGATAAAGCGGAAACAGAACAGTTGCATCTGACCGTAGCCGATTTGTCGGTCGAACTCGCCCAAAAGAAAATCAACAATCACCAAGCGGCAACAGCAGTGGCATTCGACATCCACGATGCCGCATCGCGAAGCAAACTCGTTTCCGAATCCGACCTAGTAATATCGATGCTGCCTGCTCATTTGCATATCGAATTGGCAAAAGATTGCTTGAAGCACAGCAAACACCTCGTTACTGCAAGCTACATTAGCGACGGCATGCAAGCCCTAAACCAGGAAGCCATTGAAAAAGGATTGGTATTCATGAACGAAATTGGATTAGATCCGGGAATCGACCACATGAGTGCCATGAAAATTATAGACGAAATTCGAGCTAAAGGCGGAAAAATGCTGCTATTCGAATCGTTTTGCGGTGGTTTGGTAGCACCCGAATCCGACAATAATCTGTGGAATTACAAGTTTACTTGGGCGCCTAGAAACGTTGTTTTGGCCGGACAAGGCGGTGCCGCGAAGTTTCTTCAGGAAGGAACGTACAAGTATATTCCGTACCACAAATTATTCAGACGTACCGAATTTTTGGAAATCGACGATTTTGGCCGATTTGAAGGCTACGCCAACAGAGATAGTTTAAAATACCGCGAAGTTTACGGCTTGCAAGATGCACTGACGCTGTACCGCGGAACCATCCGACGTGTAGGCTTTTCACGAGCTTGGAATGTTTTTGTTCAATTGGGAATGACCGACGATTCGTACATCATCGACAATTCCGAACAACTGAGTTACCGTGAATTTGTTAACCTCTTTTTACCACACCATCCGAGCGATTCGGTCGAAATAAAACTTCGTTTAAACGCAGGTATCGAACAAGACGACGTGATCTGGGACAAACTTCAGGAACTCGATCTCTTCAACCCAAACAAAATTGTAGGTATCAAGAACGCGACGCCCGCAATGATTTTGGAAAAGATATTGAGCGACAGCTGGAAACTATCTGAAAACGATACCGATATGATTGTCATGTACCACAAAATCGGCTACGAACTCGAAGGCAAAAAGCAGCAAATTGACGCCACCATGGTTTGCCTCGGCGACGACCAAACATACACGGCTATGGCCAAAACAGTAGGCCTTCCCGTTGCTATTTCGGCATTGATGATTCTCAATAAAGTAATCACAACACCGGGCGTGCAATTGCCTATTGCTAAAGAAGTTTACGAGCCCGTTTTACAAGAATTGGAACAGCACGGCGTAATTTTTAACGAGAAAGTTGTAGATTACAAAGGTTACGGAAATTAAGGTACGTTTATGAAAATCAATGCGCTACAAATAGAAATTGACGGCATCGACAAAGAAATCCTGCGGGAACTAATGATCGACGCCCGAAAACCCATACTGCAAATTGCCAATAAAGTAGGTATATCTGGAGCTGCTATTCATCAGCGACTCCGAAAACTAGAACAAGCGGGCGTAATCTCAGGTTCTAAATTCACGGTCAACAATAAAGTATTGGGATACAGCACTATGGCATTTATAGGTATTTATCTCGACAAAGCTGCCCGAAATCCGGAAGCCGTTCGCGAGTTAAAGAAAATTCCTGAAGTTTTGGAATGCCATTACACCACAGGAAATTGGTCGATTTTAATAAAAATCATTTGCCGCGACAACGAACATTTAATGAATTTGTTGAATAATAAAATTCAGGTTATCGATGGCGTTAGCCGTACAGAAACATTTATTTCCTTAGAACAACAACTGGAAAGGCAAATACAGTTGTAAGGAAATCTAATCGATATCACAAATCAAAAGTAAAATTGCTTTTTTTGGCCAGCAATTCCCGCGCTTCGTTGCTAGTCCGCGTGGGAAAACGGTTTTTTGTACGGCTTGCAACGGCTTCCGCTGGTCGCCGCCGCGCGCCAACAAAAAAATCCACTTTCCCACTGTGGGCTATCCACTGCGCTCGGGGCTGGGAGTGAGTGCGTTTGGAAATTCATTCAAGAACATGAGGCTAAAAAATGATTTCTAAACGCAAGCGGATTTTTAGTTTCTAGCAACAATTACCGCCTCAATATTTTCGATAAGCTTACTTACCAAAGCGATTTTTGGATCATCCTTCTTATAATCAATAAAATAAACTACGTTTTCGGTTTGTCTGACAAACCAATTCTTATATCCAATGTAATCTCTAAAACCGCTTTTTAAACGCAAATATTCTAATTTTTCAACTAATGTCCTGGCAGCAGTTTCATTCAAAAAATGAAATTCATATAGTTCAATTTCGTCTACGTAATCTAAGTTTTGACAGAAATAGCAAACAATTACTGCATCAGCACTTGTAAATATGGTAGAATCTGACTTTTCATCAAATAATTTTAAAGTTGAATTCGTTCGAAACTCCCGATTTGACGCTAAGGAAGCGTCTGCTATTTTTGGGTGAATAGACTCACAATGTTCGGAAACTCCCTTTAAAATTTCTGTAATTTTTGATTTTTCAAAGCTGGGTTTGTAACCACTATAAAAAAGAGTATCACTCACAGTTTTTAACTGACCGTAAACAAAATCAGTGGTAAAAAAACCAAACAAAATAAAGACGATAAATTTGAACCTTAACATATTAGAATAATTTTGGAGTTTTTGCTGCTTGAATTATTAATTGGATTTTTCCAGCTTTTGCAGCTTTCTGTAAATTTGAGCTAAAAGTCAATTGAGAAATAAATGCCTTGAATTGATTCCACATTGCTCTCCCTCCTGCAATAGCAATACAACCGTTGTTTCCATCTGCACCAACTAAACTATTCATATGAATTAGATAATTTCCTATTATCTGAAATGCTCCTGAATTACCGTACATACTATCAAAAAAATCTTCCAGAACATAGGAACCAGACCTTAAAAATGAAACCTTCTTCGAGCCGTCAGTATTAGTTTTTACTCCAAATCTTATTGCTTCAAAAGTTCTGCTTACTACATTGCCATCAATATCTGTTCCTGATACAACAACTTTATACAACGGTGTTTGATATTTGCCTCCAAAATTTGAAGGCCAATCTTTTATGGTTTTAAAACCAACAATCTCATTAGTTATCGTTATCAACACACTGCCTATTTCTGTTTGAATGGATTGGATAATCGGACTGCCATTTTCTGAATACTCACCCATCCCCTTAAACAGCTTCTCCCAATTACCACCAGAACTTTCTTCTGCCATCAACAGCTGCAACAAAATATGAGGCGGTGGCAAAATCGCTTTCTTCGCATCAGAAAGACCGTTGATTTTGCTTATCATTTTTTCAACAGTGCTTCCCCCACTTCCATACGCCACCATCGAAACTTCTCCTGGCGCCACTCTATCGCCTCGCCAAATATAATTACCATTATCATCATACTTTCTAGCTCCATTTTCATCTAACATTTGTCCTTTTCCACCTGTTGGATCGGCAAACAAAACCGGATTCCCGTTAAAGCTACTGTACGTTGATTGGCTGTGGTGTATCACCGGGTCTTGCACCACCCAACGCCCAATGGCAGGATCGTAATCGCGCAGCGGCAT
>NZ_JAIXYH010000042.1 GCF_027490375.1 Flavobacterium sp. | reverse complement strand
TTATAAAGCTTGAAATTCATGCGTAATCATCTGTAAATCAGATATAAATATACAAAAAACAAACTGAAAATCCAACAAAAAATAATAAAAAAACCGCCTCAGGTTGTGAGACGGCTTCTTTTTTTTGTTGCAGAATTTTGAGCTTACTAGAAACAACAATATCTATTGAATAGAAAACGCGAAGCAGTTGTGAGTTAATTCTTGTAACTGTTATTCTCGGTAACTGTTTCTGTCGCTTAATTTTTACGTATGGATTTACGAAGATTTATAAAAGTAGTTTCCTTGAAAAAATGCGAACTTTCATTTAGTTGGGACATTTAAAAACAAAAAAAAGCTGCACTAGGCAGCTTTAATTAGAATTCAATTTTGTTCTATTTTTTCAAAATTTTCGCTACAGCAACTTTTTCCCCAGACTCAAAACGGGCAAAATACATACCGCTCTGTAATTCTGATAAATCGATGTTTCGAGTGCCTGAAAAAGCGAGTTGTCTGACAACTTTACCATTGATATCTGTCAAAAAAAGAGTGGTTTCTAATTGGGCATCAACCTCAAAATTAGAGCTTACTACTGTTTGCGATAGCTTAATTCCCATACTTTTTAGATCAGACTCCTCTACGCTCGCAGCATTTGGATTGAATCGGTATGTAAACTGAATTGAGTTTCCTACTTCCTGATTTTGTGCATTTACTATAAAAAATTTCAGCACATAATCTACAGGAAAAGTGCCACCTGTATTTGCAAACTGATTGTCGAAATGGTCGAAATTTCCGTTGCTGCCATTTGCTTCAATAAATGCCCCAGCATTTGGGTATGCATTTCCAACAGTTACGTTAAAAACGCAAATATCGCCTAAACATAATTGTACATTGCTGCCTGGCGCGTTAGTAATAGATACAACTCTACACTTTACACGTATGTCGCTGTTGCTATTATTATACATTTTAAAGCCCAAATACGATTCTGCAGAATTATGGGTTGTAAATAAATATAAATCGCCGTTGTTTATCGGAGTTCCGTCTAGCTTTGTCATTGACAACTGAGAGTACGAAAAGTTGAAGCCAACAATTGCTAGTAAAACGAGTAGCTTTTTCATTATTTGATAACAAGTTTTTGAGTTGTTGTAGATTTTTCTGTTGTGATAGTTGTAATGTATACACCCGATTGTAGAGAAGATAGGTCAAGAGAAGCATTCGCAGCGAAGTCTTTTGCGTTGAACACCACTTTTCCTTGTAAGTCGCTAATTAAAATATCGGCTGCCTCTTTACTGTAAAAAGTTACTAAACCGTTTGATGGGTTTGGTAAAAGTCCGAATGATTCTGCAATAGGATCTTCAACCGATAAGGCGTAAGTTGTTACTTGGTTTGGTCGAGAAAGCGTTGAGGTAAAATTACTACCGTCGATAAAAACTACTGTTTCTCCATTTTGTACGATCTCCAATCCTTTTTGATCTAGAGTTCCGATACTCCAACCGTCGCCATAACTATCCAATAGTTCGATGCTGTAACAGTTACTTGCACCTAAAGTCAAGGATTGCGAAATCACAGTATTTGCATCTGCACCACCTCCGTTTGGACTTCCAGCATACGGACCTCCACTGGCAACGATAGTTCCGGTTGAATTTTTAATTCTCCAAGTCATTTCCGTTGGATAATTGTCGGTATAGATGTTTAAAGTAATCTCTGGTAAGATATTCGTTGCACTTTTAAGTTCGGTTGGCTCCACACTGAAGTCGGAAGCAGAAACAGCGGCGTTGTTTATTGTTTGGAATTCGAAGGTATATTCGGCCTCAGGATCGAAATCTAGGGCGTCGAAAGGAATGTTTCTTGTGCTGAATTGAGTTGTACTTCCGGTGAAGCTTTTTGTTGCAACCAAAACACCATCTTTTTTAAGTCCTATCGTTCCGCTAGTTATCGAGTTAGTACCGTAGTTTTTGAATTTAGCGATAGGTGCGCCGTTTGTACTACAAAAGTAATTTACAGATTCGATCAACTCAGCGTGATTTTGAAGTCCAACTAAAGTACCGCAGCTCGTGTTAATCGATGCTCTAATATTTGGAGCGGTTAATGGGCCAATTTCTGTTACGATTCCGTCTGGGCAAATTCTGTAAACAGTTGGGAAATATCCAATTTGATAGAGGTCGCCAATGGCTGCCGAATCAATAATAGGATAAGACGTATCTGCGGTCCAGTCACCTCTTGTATTATTGCCGGTTCCTTGAAGGTCTGCAAGTGTAGTGCTCGGATCGCCTTCAACAAATAAAACTACAACTTCATTTGATCCGTTCGCGCCATAAGCATTATAAATGTTGTCGAGAGCTTTTCCGTTGTGATAATTCCAGCAAGGACCACACCAAGTTGCGGATATATCTAAAATTACCGTTTTACCTTGATTGAGGTATTCTGATAGTGTGTGAGTATTACCGTTTATATCGGTTGCTGTGAAGTCGGGCGCTGCAGATCCGGGAGGAAGTTGCGCCATTGATGAAAAATACGACGTAAGTAGTAGAAGAAGGAATGTAGTTTTTTTCATGGAATGGTTTTTAAAGTTAGGTTAAGGTTTTGCAATTTTAAGACAATTATTTAACAAAAAAATCATGTCTATTGTTAAAAATCCTTATGTTTTGTAGTTTTTTGTTGATAAAATTCAAAAATGAGTCTTTTTTTGTCTTTGTAACTGGCTTTCCTTTGGATGGGAAAGACTCTAGCAAATAAAATAATATTATCTTTGTCGCACTGACTATTACGTATCAATCATTGAAAATTGGCGATAGGTACTTCGAACCTTTTATCGAAGCTAGTGAAATTCAATTCGCAATACAGCAACTCGCTGAACAAATCTATGCTGATTACTCCGACCAGTGCCCTGTGTTTGTAGGTGTCTTGAATGGCTCTGTTGTTTTTTTGGCAGATTTACTCAAGCATTACAGAGGCGCGTGCGAAGTATCTTTCGTAAAAGTGAATTCGTACGAAGGAACTAACAGTTCAGGTCAAATTTCCGAATCTTTACCTTTCGAAACTAAATTAGAGGGCCGTGTAGTTATACTTGTTGAAGATATCGTCGATACAGGTAATACAATTGTTTATCTTAAAGATGCTGCAAAGAAAAAGAACATTCAGCATGTTAAAATTGCGACCCTATTTTTAAAACCGGAGGTTTACAATAAGTCCATTAAACTAGATTATGTGGGAATTCGAATTCCAAACAAATTCATAGTAGGCTATGGTTTGGATTATGATGGCTTAGGTAGAAATTCTAAAGAAGTTTTTGTGTTAAAGGAATAAGTAAAATTCCCTTAATTTTATATTTTCAATAAATCTATAATTACATCTCAAAATTATACCCATGATTAATATTGTTCTTTTTGGTAAACCTGGTGCAGGTAAAGGAACTCAGGCCGAAGTGCTAAAAGCAAAGTATAACCTTACTCATTTGTCGACAGGCGATATTTTTCGATTCCATATAAAAAATCAAACAGAACTTGGTGCGACAGCTAAAACGTACATCGACAGAGGTGATCTTGTTCCGGACGAGTTAACAATTCAAATGCTTGAATTCGAAGCGAATAAAAGCGAAAATACAGCTGGTTTTTTATTTGATGGTTTTCCAAGAACGATCGCTCAGGCAGAAGCGCTAGATGCCTTCCTAACTTCAAAAGGTCAGAAAGTAAATGCAACCATTGCACTTGAAGCCGACGATGAAATCCTTGTTCAAAGACTTTTAGAACGCGGAAAAACGTCTGGGCGAAGCGACGATCAAGACGAAGAAAAAATTCGCAACCGCTATCAAGAGTACAATGAAAAAACAGCACCATTAATCGGGTATTATCAAAACCAAGATAAATTTTTTGCTGTCGATGGTATCGGAGCAGTATCTGAAATTACAAGGCGGCTCAGCGCAGTTATCGAACAATTGTAGATAGCGCGCATTTGAACAATCAAAAACTATGGAATTTCTAATTATCTTATTTCTTATCATTTTAAATGGTGTTTTTTCAATGTCTGAAATCGCATTGATTTCTGCTCGAAAAAATCGACTTGAAAATGCAGCCAAAAAAGGTAATTCGAGTGCAAAAGCCGCTCTAGATTTGGCAAACGCACCCAATAAATTCTTAAGCACAGTACAAATTGGTATCACACTTATAGGAATCTTAACAGGTATTTTCAGTGGAGATAAAATAACAGCAGATGTAGAACACTTTTTTCAGCAGTTTCCAACAACGCAGCCATACGCCCACACTTTTGCAGTTGGTGTCGTTGTTGTATTGCTTACCTTCGTTTCATTGGTTCTAGGGGAACTTGTGCCTAAACGCATAGGTTTAAATTATCCTGAAGCAATTGCCAAAGCCACAGCGGTACCGATGAAGGCAGTTTCCGTTATTACTGCCCCTTTTATTTGGTTACTGACAATTTCAACGGAATTTCTTCTCAAAATCCTGATGATAAAACCAACTGCTGATGGTAAAATTACCGAAGAGGAAATTAAAGCCATCATCAAGGAAGGTACCGAAGGAGGTGAAGTGCAAGAAATTGAACAAGATATTGTGGAACGCGTTTTTCACATTGGAGATCGAAAGGTAAATTCCTTAATGACGCACCGCAAGTCAGTTATCTTATTGCCTATCGATGCCGATCGCTCCCAAGTTAGAGAGCTAATGCTCAAGGAACTTCATTCCATTTATCCCGTCTATAAAGAAAATTACGACGACATCGTAGGTGTTGTCAATTTGAAAAATATATTCTCTCATTTTGGAGACGAGCACTTTCATCTCAGTAATATTCTTAGCGAAGCACCCTACATCATGGAGCAAACTACAGCGTACACTGCGTTGGAAAACTTCAAAAAAAGTGGTATTCACTACGCCTTTGTATCTGATGAGTATGGTGATTTCCAGGGAATTATTACCTTAAACGATATCCTCGAGGCACTAGTTGGTGATGCTTCTGAATTTTATAAAGACGATTTTCAACTCATTGCCCGGGAAGATGGCACATGGCTTGTAGACGGGCATTATTCATTACACGATTTCTTAACCTTTTTCGAGCTCGATGAACTAATAAACGATTACGAAGTGACAACAGTAAGCGGACTCATAATGACCGAACTTTCCAGAATTCCAAAGCAAGGAGAAAAGTTGGAATGGCAAAGGTTTGTTCTTGAAGTTATCGACATGGATGGTGTAAAAATTGACAAAGTTTTGGTTTACGAAACTACTAAAGACTAAAAATGACAGAAGGAAATTTTGTAGACTACGTTAAAATATATGTTTCTTCCGGTAAAGGAGGAAAAGGCTCTTCGCATTTACATCGTGAAAAATTTATCGAAAAAGGTGGTCCGGATGGTGGCGATGGCGGTCGTGGAGGTCACGTTATTTTAGTTGGAAGGAAAAATCTCTGGACGCTTTTTCACCTAAAGTTTATGCGTCACGTTAAAGCAGGTCATGGAGGTGATGGTGGAAGCTCGAGAAGTACAGGAGCCGACGGTGAAGACCAGTTTATTGAAGTTCCTTTAGGTACTGTTGTAAAAGATAAAGAAACCGATGAGGTGCTTTTTGAAATTACGGAAGATGGCGAAGAGCGAATACTCGCCCTGGGCGGGAAAGGAGGTTTAGGCAATTGGCATTTCCGTTCCTCAACCAATCAAACACCGCGTTACGCACAGCCCGGTTTGGCAGGCGAGGAAAAAGACGTCATTCTCGAACTAAAAGTTTTGGCCGATGTCGGATTAGTAGGTTTTCCCAATGCCGGAAAATCGACGCTCCTTTCTGTATTAACTTCGGCCAAACCTAAAATTGCAGATTATCCGTTTACAACCCTAAAACCAAATTTGGGTATTGTAGCATATCGCGATTTCCAGTCGTTTGTCATCGCAGATATACCTGGTATTATTGAAGGTGCTGCCGAAGGTAAAGGACTCGGACACTACTTTCTACGTCACATCGAACGAAATTCGACCTTACTGTTCTTGATACCAGTTGATTCGCCAAATATTAAAGAAGAATATGATATCTTAATTCGCGAGTTGGAAGAATATAACCCCGAATTACTGAACAAGCAACGTCTTGTAGCAATTTCAAAGTGCGATATGATTGATGAGGAATTGCAAAGCGAACTAAAGGTTGAACTCGATCTTCAATTTAAAAATATTCCTTACATTTTTTTCTCATCGGTAAGTCAATACAACTTACAATTACTTAAGGATCGACTTTGGAAAATGCTTAACGACTAATTCCAGAAAGCATGTACACATGTTACAGTTGCCAACAGGGTTAGTTATCTAAATCAGAGTTAAAGTATCGTTATCATTTGACGAGCGTAATTGTCTTCGGCCTTCATTTCACAACATGAATTGCGTATTTAGGTGCTTTGTAGTTAAATTATTAACCTTTGAACTTTCTTGGCATAGAAATTCACTTTGGAATGTATCATCGCAACAAAACAGCAGCTTTTCCCGTATATTCGCAAACACTTTTTTAATACTCGTATTTAATTTTCGTACACTATGAAGAAAATCTTATTGGTAGTTGTCGCTTTATTGAGCATTTTTCCAGCTCGCGCCGACGAAGGGATGTGGTTCTTGATGTTTATTGAACGTCTGAATCACAGAGATATGCAAAAGATGGGCCTCCAATTAACAGCAGAGGAAATCTACAGCATCAACAACAACAGCTTAAAAGATGCTATTGTTCAATTTAACGGCGGTTGTACTGCCGAACTTATTTCTGGTAGCGGACTTGTTTTAACTAATCACCACTGCGGATACGATGCTATTGCAGAATTATCTACACCTGAGAATAACTATCTAAGAGATGGATATTGGGCAGCCGACAAAAAAGGCGAGTTGAAGCCAAAAAGCTTATTCGTACGCTTTTTTGTAAGAATGGACGATGTTTCTAAGCGTATCTTGTCGAAGCTAAACGATAATATGACTGAAGCGGAGCGCGAAAAAGCTATCAATCAAGAAATTGCATTGATTGAAAAAGAAAATAATGAAGGAGGGAAGTATGTAGTTTCAGTGCGTTCATTTTTTCAAGGAAACGAATTCTACTATTTCGTTTATCAAGATTTCACTGATGTGCGTTTAGTGGGTACGCCACCGGAAGCAGTTGGAAAATTTGGCGGCGATACTGATAACTGGGAATGGCCAAGACACACCGGCGACTTTTCCATGTTTCGCGTATACGGCGATGCTAATGGAAACCCAGCGGAATATAGTCCGAATAATGTGCCTTTAAAACCAAAACAACATTTGAAAATTAATTTGAATGGCGTTAAAGAAAACGATTTTGCCATGATTTTAGGTTATCCGGGCAGAACCAATCGTTGGATGCCTGCTGGCGGAATAGAGCAAAACGTAAAATTTGCTTATCCAGCATGGGTTGAAGGTGCTAAAACAGGCATGGATAATATGCAGGAGTACATGCAACAAAGCGATGAGCTGCGTCTGAAATACGCTTCAAAATTTGCTTCAACTGCAAACTACTGGAAGAACAGACAAGGTATGATTGATGCACTTACCAAATTCCAAACCGCAAAAACCAAAGCGGAACAAGAAGCAAAATTCAATAAGTGGGCAAACAAAGCAGAAAATAAGGCACGCTATGGTTCAGTAGTTGAAACACTTAACAACTATTATAAGATGACCAACGAAAAGTCGCGTCATGACATGTACTTAACGCAACTTTTCCGCACCACTTCTTACGGAACTATCGGAAGAGGTTTAGGAAAAATGCTCGAAAATTATGCTAAAGCCGACGAGAAGAAGCGTCAAGAAATGAAGCCTCAGATTGAAGATGCGGTGGAAGGATTATTCTCAGAACAATACATTCCGGCTGAAAAAGATATCATGGCTGCACAGTTAAAGTTGTATGCAACAAAAGCTGTTGGTTATCCCATTGCACCTGTGGTTGAGAAAATCGCAAAAGCAAACAATAACGACTTTACCAAATTTGTTAACGCAACGTTCGATTTAAGTATACTTACCTCTAAAGAGCGAATGGCAGCTTTTCTTGAATTTCCAAGCGAACAACTTATTGTAAACGATCCATTAAACCAGTTTTCAAACGAACTTCTGGCACATTTCTCTAAAAGATCAGACGAACTTGCTAAAGCTCAGAACGATTACGGAGCAGCTTACCGAAAACTCGTAGAAGGTTTACGCGCTTCGAAATTGGCACCAATTCGCTACCCTGATGCAAATTCTACCTTGCGTCTAACTTATGGAAAAGTACGTGCTTTGCCGGCAGACAAGCGCAACGATGCCAAAGTCAACAACTTTACAACTTTTGATGGAATGATCAAAAAGTACAAAAAGAACGATCCAGAATTCGACTTACCACAGCGTATGTTAGATTTTGCAAAAACAAAAGATTTCGGTCGCTACCAAGATAAATCGGGTTTCATGCCGGTTAATTTCCTTACAGATAACGACATCACTGGAGGAAACTCAGGAAGCCCAGTTTTAAATGGAAAAGGTGAACTTATTGGTTTAGCTTTCGATGGAAATATTGAAGCAATGGCGGGTGACGTTATTTTTGATAAAAATTTGCAGCGCACCATCAACGTAGATATTCGCTATGTTTTATGGCTAATCGATAAATATGCAAACGCAAAACACATTGTCGATGAAATGACCATCGTCAAGTAAGTTTCATTAGATAAATCCAAAAAGACCGTCGAAAACCGACGGTCTTTTTTTTGAATTTATTTTTTTCCAGCTCTATCGAATAACTCGATTTTTAGTACTCGTTTTCGTTTTAACTAAAGAAATACTAAAGCCGAAGATTTGGTGTTTCTATACCAAAGATTTAAAGGATGTTTTGAATGACCTTTAACGAATAAGCGTATCTTTGCGCGCAGTTTTTTAGATATGACAGTACGTATTTTGTTAACCGCTTTAGCTATTTGTATGTTCGCATCCGCGCAAGCGCAACGAAATACAAAGAGTTTGGACAAATTGTCGCCGGGAACGCAAACCAATACGAGAGTCGACACCAAACTTGGCGAAAAGTCAACTTCTCTAAAACCGAATAAAGCCGACATTACCATGTACCAGGTAATTAGTCCGAAAAACGATACGACCTACATCGATACATCGTTAACCATCCGGAAAGATTACATCTTTAATTATCTGCGCAAAGATAACTTCGGACTTCTACCCTTTGCCAACGAAGGGCAAACATATAACACACTTGATTTTTCCCTAACCCGACAAAACGCTACTCCCGGAATTGGTTTCGCTGGAAAGCATTTTTTTTACAAAGAAGTGGAAGATATAAACTACTACTCTGTAGCTACGCCACTCACCGAATTGTACTACAAAACCGTAATGGAACAAGGCCATAGCTTAGATGCCTTCATTACATTAAACACCAGTAAAAGACATAACTTTTCCATTGCTTATAAAGGAGTTAGGTCGCAAGGTAAGTACGTGAACCAGCTTACAAGTAGCGGTAATTTTCGATTTACGGCTTCTTACATAACCAAAAATAAACGTTACAGGTTGCGCGCTCACATGACTGCGCAAGATTTACTGAATTACGAAAACGGCGGTATTGAGAATATCGAAGATTTTGAATCAGGAGATGCAGCTTTTACGGATCGACGCCGTTTGAGCGTTTATCTTCCGGATGCCGAATCGATACTTCGAGGCAATCGTTACTATTTCAATCAACAACTCGTTATTGCTGGTAAATCGGATAAAACTAACTTGCAAATTTCGCACGAGTTCACCTACGAGCACAAATTTTCAGAGTACAACCAGCAAACGGTTAACGAGCGATTTGGCGCGGCCTACGTTCCTTCTAATATCAGAGATAAGGTGCGCTTCAATACCATGAAAAATCAGGTGGGCGTCAGTTTTGGAAACACAAAAATAGGACGTATTCAGCCTTATGCTGCTTTTCAGAACTTCAATTACTTTTATAGATCGATTATCGTTAATGATAACGACATTATTCCAGCGTCTTTGAAACTCGAAGTAGCTTCCGTAGGAGGAAATTACACGTTGCACCGAAACAAAATTATTTTTACCGCCGATTATTTCGAAGGTGTAACCGAAAAAACATCGCAACTGAAAGCAAATATTACTTATCGTCCAAACGATCGATTCACCTTTTCGGGAAGCCTGGAAAATTTGTCGCAAATACCCGATTTTCAATATAATTTGTTTCAAAGTAGTTTTATAGATTATAATTGGTCGAACAATTTTGTCAATCAAAAAATTAATCGAATTTCCGCTTTTGCAGAAACGCCTTGGCTTAACGCTGCGTTTCAATACAACCTGATTAACGACTATCTGTATTTCGGCGGTCAGGAAACTACAATAACTAACGGTCAAAATAGTACACGAGTATTGACAGTAAATCCAGAGCAGTACGGTAAATCAATTTCACATTTTTCGATTAAAGTTGATAAAGAATTTACATTCGGAAAGTTTGCGCTCGATAATACAGTGCTGTTTCAGCAAGTAGTTCAAGACGACGACATTCTTAACGTTCCCGATTTAGTTTTTCGTCAGAGTTTTTACTTTAGCGAATATCTATTTAAACGCGCCTTGTTTCTACAAACAGGTTTTACGGTAAATTATTTTACTTCCTACTACGCCAATAATTACAATCCGGTTATAGGAAGTTTTTACGTCCAAAACGAACGTAAAATTGGTAATTTTCCTTTAGTCGATTTTTTTGTAAACGCTCGTGTTCGTCAAACACGTATTTATTTAAAGGCAGAACATTTCAATTCGCCCTTAACAGGATTTAACTATTACAGCGCACCCGATTATCCGTATCGCGATTTTACCGTACGCTTTGGTTTGGTGTGGAACTTTTTTCAATAGAAATTATGAAATACGCAGAAAATATTCTTGGTACCATAGGCAATACGCCACTAGTTAAAATTAACAAACTTACAACCGAAATTGATGCTTTGGTTTTAGCAAAAGTTGAAACATTCAACCCTGGGAATTCAGTTAAGGATCGCATGGCTTTGAAGATGGTCGAGGATGCTGAAGCAGATGGACGATTAAAACCAGGCGGCACCATCATTGAAGGTACTTCCGGAAATACCGGCATGGGTTTGGCTCTTGCAGCAATCGTTAAAGGTTACAAGCTTATCTGTGTCATTACCGATAAGCAGTCTAAAGAGAAAATGGATATTCTGCGTGCCGTGGGTGCAAAAGTAGTTGTTTGTCCGACTGATGTGGAACCAACCGACCCTCGTTCATACTATTCAGTTTCAAAACGTTTAGGCGAAGAAACTCCAAATTCATGGTATGTAAATCAGTACGATAATCCGTCGAATGCAGTAGCACATTACGAACAAACCGGCCCGGAAATTTGGGAACAAACAGAAGGAAAGGTCACACATTTCGTAGTTGGTGTCGGTACTGGAGGAACTATTTCTGGAGTAGCGAAGTATTTGAAAGAAAAAAATCCGAATGTGAAAATTTGGGGTGTTGATACCTATGGCTCCGTTTTTAAGAAATATCACGAAACGGGTATTTTCGACGAAAACGAGATTTATCCGTACATCACTGAAGGTATTGGAGAAGACATTCTACCAAAGAATGTAGATTTTTCTTTAATTGATGGTTTTACAAAAGTTACCGATAAAGATGCCGCTATTTACCAACGACGCTTAGCGCTAGAGGAAGGTATTTTTGTTGGAAACTCGGCAGGTTCAGCGATTAAAGGCGTTTTACAGTTAAAAGAACATTTTAAACCTGAAGATGTCGTGGTTGTTTTGTTCCACGATTCGGGAAGTCGATACGTAGGTAAAATGTTTAACGACGACTGGATGCGAGAGCGCGGATTTTTAGATGAAGAAGTTACCACGGCGCTAGACTTAATCAAAGATCATATCGATAAGCCATTAGTAGTAGCTAAAACCGAAGAATTGGTTTCTCACGCGTTGGAACGCATGCGCAAATTTAAAATTTCACAGATTCCCGTTGTAGATACTACAGGTTTTGTTGGAGCTATCGACGAAGCGACCTTGTTTCAAAATTACATTTTAGATAAAAATCTAGCAGATAAACCAATTCGCGAGGTAATGTCGGCAGCGTATCCTATTGTTTCTGCGCAAGCAACAATCGAAGAGGTAAGCCGATTAATAAACAAGGAGAATCAGGCGGTTTTGGTAGCTTTAGATGGTGGAAAGTATCACATCATTACCAAATACGACATAATCAATTCAGTGAAGTAACCGTATGAAGTTTCTTGTTTTTAAAGAAGCCTTTCACTTTTGCTTTTAGCTTTCTGTAACCTTGATAGCAACGTACCGAGGATTCAAAGCGCTGTTGAAGAATTTCACGCGGCGTTTTCGAAACTTCACTATACGTGTCCAATATAACTTTTACTGCGTCTGGCAGTTCCGTGAGTCTTCCTAGATTTTCTATGGCTCGCGCAGGCGGAATGGCTCGGTTTTGAAATTTCATGCGGTTAACGTCTACCAAGGAAAATTCAAAACCTGAATCAGTAGCGGAAACTAAAATATTCCCGGGCGTCAAATCCAAATGCAGTATGCCTTTTTGGTGTAATTGGTAAGTATATGCTGTAAAGGCTTGTAACAATTTAACCTGATCAATTTCTACTTTTTTAAGTAAAACATCATGAACGGTAAAAGTTTTGTTTTCAAATTTAGAGAAGTAAAAACTTTCATATAGTTGTCCCTTTACTATACGTTCTGCGTAAGCGATAGGCGCAGGAACACGAATGCCTAATTGCGCTAGCTTTACTGAATTTTCGTAAGAGCGTCGGGCCTTCGATTTGCGAAAGCTCCCGTAGATGTACCTTTTAAACAATCCGGGAACTTTGAACGATTTTACCATTACAGTTTCCTCGTATAAAGCAATTGTTTTAAGTGTATTTCGTTTGTAGAAGTTTTTGAATACACTACCTTGTTGGTCAAAGGCGGTAATAATTTGTTCAATTCCCTCTTGTTTTTCAGGATTTATCGTGATGATTTTGAAATCGCTACGTTTTGATGATTGTAACATGACCTTACTTTTTAGAGCTTAATACGCTTTCAATCTGCCGAATCATTTCAGGCAATGAAGTTTTTGTAGTATCTATAAATCCCGAATTGCCGCCATAAGGTTCGTACTTCTCAGGTTTCGTAATTTTAAATAATCCAATGGTCGGTACACCCGATGAAACTGCCAAGTGCATCATTCCGCTATCAGCACCAATAAACAAAGCAGCATTTTCTAGTACTGATGCAATTTCCCGTACATCTTTACTGTAATAGTGTTTGATTTTATGGTCAAATTGCGAGATATTTTCAACGGGAAGAACCTCTATTATTTCGTATTCCGAAGAAAAACGCTCCGCCAATGCCTCATAAAACGGATCCCACCAACTGCTATCGTATATTTTTTGATTGGTAGCATAAGTGAATAGGCAAATGAGCGGCTTTTGGCTGCCCTGTAAACTCGCATAAATTTGCTGTCCTTTTACCCGTTCTTCAGCGGAAAATTTTAAACGAATAGGCGAAATTTCGCGTACCGGAATATTGAAATGACTCCAATAAGCATAAACTGGATACTTTGCCAAATGTCGATAGTCGGAGTATTGACTAATTTTAGCTAACTCGTCTACGCCAAAAATTTTGTGCTTGCTTTTAGTGTATTTCGTGGCAAGTTTCCCAGACTTTGAAGCAGCATCAACATTGATAACCAAGTCGTATTTTCCCGCTAAAATTTTAGTCCACGACTTTAAATATTCCAACAATTCTTTCGCAGGTTTGCGACTGAGCTTTATAGAAGTTCCGTAGTTGTCGTAATTTTCAAAAACCACATCAACGAGCTTTCCTTTTGCGAAAACATCAATCTTCGCTTGAGGAAAATCTTTTTTAAGTTCCTGAACTAATGGAGTTACTAGAAGCATATTGCCCAACCGATGATTTGGTCGGCAAACCAATATGCGTTGAATGTTTTTTGATTCCAAGATGTACCTTTCCGCAAAGGTCTAAAACAGCATTTGCTTTTCTGTTAAGTCTTTCACAATTCACAATTTCTTAATAAAATGGAAAATTAAAATTTTTTGAAAATTACGGAAAAACCGTAATCGTAATTTTATCAGATGTTTAACTTAGCCACATATTAGCCATCCAAATTTTTATAAGCCATGAAAGAGGATTTTCTCCACTATGTCTGGAAGTTTCAGAAATTCAACCACCAAAATCTTTTTACGACTAGTGGAGAGCCGCTTTCGATTGTAAATCAAGGCTTTTATCTTAAAACTAGCGGTCCCGATTTTTTTAACGCTAAAATCCGAATCGGACAGCAGCTCTGGGTGGGCAATGTCGAAATCCATCTGAAATCTTCCGACTGGTACTTGCACCGGCACGAGCAAGATGCCAAATACAAAAATGTAATTCTACACGTTGTTTGGCACTACGACTACGACATTTTCCTGGAAAACAATGCAACAATACCGGTTCTCGAATTGCAAGGACGGGTAGCTGCAACTTTAGTGCATTCTTACCAAAGTTTACTCCAGAATAAAACATGGATTTATTGCGAAAAACTAATAGGTTCTGTCCCCAAGGAGCTTGTGAATACATTTCTCGAACGGCTTTTCATCGAACGTGCCGAACGAAAAGCCATGAGTATAGTCGAACTCTTTCGAAACCAAAACTGCGATTGGGAAGCAACCTTGTTTGTAGCCCTAGCAAAAGCATTTGGTTTAAATTCCAATGCAATAGCGTTTGAGCAAATGGCACAACGAGTGGGTTTTAAAGCCGTTATCAAGGAATCTGCGAATTTGATTGGTTTAGAAGCTCTTTTTCTGGGAAGTTGCCAGTTGCTCGAATCTGATTATCAAGATTTCTATGCTCAGCAGCTAAAAGCTGAGTTTGGCTTTTTAAAAGTAAAGTACCAGATATCCGAAGAATTAGCCCATCCGGTCGAGTTTTTTAAGCTTCGTCCTGAGAATTTTCCGACAATTCGTTTAGTGCAACTCGCTGCGTTTTATCACCAAACAGCGTATAAATTTGAAATGCTCTTAAAAGCCACAAATCTGAAACAACTGCACCAACTTTTTCACGCAGGCGTTTCCGAATATTGGCAGACCCATTACGTGCCCGATAAAGCTACACGAGCTTCACCCAAACAGTTGTCGCAAAGTTTTATTGATTTACTGGTTATCAACACAATAATTCCGTTTTTGTTTGCCTATTATAATGAAAACGGGCAAACACGCTCCGATTTTTTAATCGATCTTGCTGTAGAGATAAAACCAGAAAATAATACAATAATCAAACGTTTCAGCGATCTCGATCTCAAAGCTAAATCCGCATTCGAATCGCAGGCTTTACTCGAACTAAAACAGCAATATTGCGAGAAGGGACGTTGCATGAATTGTTCGATTGGAGTGCATTTATTGAGTAAATCCGAAAAATCTGCTTAATTTCGTTCCGCTATGCGCTTTGATTTACGTCTAAAATACTACTTTGAAAAACACGGATTTAACGCGGCCAGTCGTTTAGCCGATAGCTTGGGTATGCGCGCCAGCAGTGTTCGCTTGTTTTTTATTTACATTTCCTTTGTTACAGCCGGACTCTGGTTCGGGGTGTATCTCACGCTAGCTTTTTGGCTAAAATTAAAAGATTTAATCCGCGCCAAAAGATCTTCTGTTTTTGATTTATAAGCTTAATGAAAAGTATTTTCCTCATTCCGAAGCTGCACCGGCGCGGCCTTGGAGCACTATTTTTACTTCTTATTTTACTTCAATTGTGCTTGTACTTTTATTCACCAACTCCAAGTATTCCTGTACAAGACAATAAAGAATTGGCGCTATTGGAAACTGCTTATGAAAAAAAACTTGCTGCAAGAAAGTTTAAAAAGTTCGAACTAAAACCTTTTAATCCCAATTTTATTAGTGATTATAAAGCCTATCAGCTAAAAATTCCAACAGCGGCATTCGAGCGGCTTCAAGCGTATCGAAAAAAAGGATTGTATGTAAATTCTGCTACTGATTTTCAAAAAGTTACGGGTGTTTCCAATGAATTACTGCAAAAACTTTCGCCCTTGTTTGCCTTTCCTTCCTGGACGAATAAGAAGACGCAAACGGCATTTCAACAAAAACGGTACGCTGTAAAAGCAATTGATCTCAATACTGCTACAGAAGCGCAATTGGTCGAGATTCCCGGTATTGGTGTCAGACGTGCCCAACAAATTCTCGATCAACGAAAAAAACTCGGCGGTTTCTGTACGGTCAATCAATTAAAGCTCTTGTATGGTGTCGATGAACTTATGTTCGATCAGTTAAAGTCATATTTAAAAATAGGTGCCAAGCCAAAACTTAATAAGCTAAATATCAATCGCGCAAGTGTAAAAGAGCTGTCGGCTTTTCCGTATTTCAACTATGGATTGGCTCGTGAAATTGTTAAAATCAGGAGTCGGAAAGGAACTTTAATTATTGAAGATTTGGCAAATGTTGAAGGATTTACGCAAGAAAAGTTAACAATAATAGTTTTATATTTGGAATTTTAAAAGCCATTCGTAAACACATGAATTCAACTTACTTTTCGGAAGAACATGAATTGTTCAGAAAAAGTTTTCAAGATTTTTTAAAAGCAGAAGTCGTTCCTCACATCGAAAAGTGGGAAAAAACGGGAACTATAGAGCGTTTTATTTGGAAAAAATTCGGCGACATGGGCTTCCTTGGGATCACATACCCAGAAGCATATGGCGGTCTGAATTTAGACCTATTCTACATGGTAATTCTTCTGGAAGAGTTACAAAAAATTAGATCTTCGGGCTTCGCGGCAGCCGTTTGGGCGCACGTGTACTTGGCTATGACGCACTTAAATGCCGAAGGCAGCGAAGAAATCAAACAAAATTACTTAGTTCCAAGTATAGCAGGCGATAAACTCGGAGCCTTATGCATATCTGAGCCTTTCGGAGGTAGCGATGTTGCTGGAATGCGCACGACAGCCGTTCTTCAAGGTGACAAGTATGTTATCAATGGCTCAAAAACTTTCATTACAAATGGTGTTTACGCAGATTACTATATCGTAGCTGCGAAAACCGATCCAGCAGCCGGAAATAAAGGCATCAGTATCTTTTTAATGGATGCTAATGCTAAAGGCGTTTCGAAATCAAAGTTGGATAAGCTCGGCTGGCGCGCATCCGATACCGCAGAAATTTCCTTCGATCAGGTGGAAGTACCCGTAACTAATTTAATGGGCGAAGCTGGAAAAGGATTCCCGTACATCATGCAACATTTTGCGCTAGAACGTCTTATCATGGCCATTAACGCACACGCACGAGCCGAATACGCAATCGATTATACCATAGAATACATGTCGCAACGCGAAGCTTTCGGAACTAAAATCAGTAAGTTTCAAGCACTACGACATAAATTGGTAGATCACGCTTCCGATGTCGAGCACTGTAAAGTATTCAATTACGTGGCCGTAGATCGCTTGCAAAAAGGAGAATATGTGGTTAAAGAAGCGACAATGGCTAAGTTAAAATCAACTAAAGTAGCCGACGAAACCATATACAGTTGCTTGCAATTCTTAGGCGGTTACGGCTACATGGAAGAATACCCGTTAGCACGATTGTTGCGCGACAGCCGTTTGGGTCCAATTGGTGGCGGAACTTCAGAAATCCTTCGCGAAATTCTCTCCAAAATGATTATCGACAAGCAAACCTATAAACCCGCGGTGAAACATTAAAAAGTTTAGAAAATTAAAGCGCCTTTTTGGGCGCTTTTTGTTTAAAATTAAGTTAAAACAATTTTATTCTCCCTGTTCCAATTCTAGCTTTGGTGAAAACTAAAACAAGCATTATGAAAAAATTGTTACTCCTTAGCATCTGTTTCCTAAGTGTATTTTCTTCGTCACATGCGCAAGACAAGAGCGGCGAAAGTAGAAAATGGTCGTTTTCCTTGCAACCGAGATTAGGTTTCGCAAAGTATGAAGAGACGGGTTCAGTAACTACAAATGGAACACTAAACGGTTTTGACGTGCTCATTAGCCGAAAAATTTCAAAATCCTTCGATTTAACCTCCGGATTTAGTTTTACCACTTTCGATGCCAACAGAACCGCTTTCGGTCAAACCGTTCGCTTACAAAATGATTACTTGCAAATTCCACTTTTGGTGGGTGGCGACATCAGCTTTGACGAAGAAAACGCTAAAAGTCCGATTTCTATGCACGTTGCTCTTGGGCCAAGCGCAAATTTCTTGATGCGCCAGTTCACAGAAACAACGGGAGGGCACATAGAAGATGAAAATGTTGGTTGGAATTTTGGATTCATGACCCAAATTAGTGTCGATTTCCGAATTTCAAATAGAGCAGCACTTTACCTCGGTTTGCAAGGCCAATCTGATTTTTCGCGCATTGAAAATGATGAGTCAGAAAACAAAATTCAGCAAGCTTCAAGCATTTTATTCGGCTATCGCGGAATATTTTAGTGTCCTTTGGGTGTGCCGGCGGGTCGTTCCTCCGGCGCCGTCAGGCCTTTCACTGCAATAAAAAACGGCTGCCGCAACTGCCGCCATCGCAGCACAAGAGCTTCCTTCGGTCGCTTTGTGCTGCGGGCGCCAGTATAGCGGCAGCCGCTTTTTATTTTCGTTGCAGTCCTTCACACTAAGAGTGTCGTAACTTTCGATAAGTGATATAAAAGTTGTTTTCAATTTTGTGGAACTTCTTTTAATCATTGCCAACAAGCAGGGGCACTCATTTTGGTTACTTTCCCCGCGCGACTGATTGCCGCGGAAAGCCTTTTTTGTGGTGGCGTTTAAGCCACAAAAAAGTTTGCAGCAGAAAGCAGGACGGCAAAACCATATGTATTTCCAGCGAATAGTTTTGCCGGCGCGCCAAAAAAAGTTTTGAAAACCAGAAAAATAGTTTACTTTTGCAGCCTTAAAGAAAGGGGGTGTCTATATTATGTTGATTATACCAATTAAAGACGGAGAGAATATCGATAGAGCGCTTAAGCGTTACAAAAGAAAATTCGACAAAACCGGAACTGTACGCCAATTGCGTGCTAGACAGGCTTTTATTAAACCGTCTGTGACTCACCGAATGAAGATTCAAAAAGCACATTACATTCAACGATTGAAAGACAGCCTAGAAAGCTAATTTCAGCGTTTGATAATCATAAACCGTTAATCAGCCTTTGTTGATTGACGGTTTTTTTATGGCGTAATGTTTACCTTACGTTTTTTCTTGCTTTATTTGCTTGTTGCTCGAACCACCTCGCGCGTCGAGCCTCAGTTTCCAAAGTTTAAAGGGCTCACATTAATTTTCTGGGGAGAATGCTTAGTTTCGTATAAAAAAAGTTGTGGATTTTTCGATATTGAGTTCATTTTTACCATTTGGTTTATTGGCGCATTTTGATGTTGTAGATT
>NZ_JAIXYH010000097.1 GCF_027490375.1 Flavobacterium sp. | reverse complement strand
TTATAAAGCTTGAAATTCATGCGTAATCATCTGTAAATCAGATATAAATATACAAAAAACAAACTGAAAATCCAACAAAAAATAATAAAAAAACCGCCTCAGGTTGTGAGACGGCTTCTCTTTAATTTAACCTGAATTCGATTGAAAACTGGTTTCGAACGCTTTGTATAAATTATTGTATTCTATTTTAACCTGCTTAACACATAGATTCCGCTTACATTGCTGATTTTTCGCGAGAATACGGCAATACTAAGAAAATCCACATGCTAACCAATTGTATATATGCTTTTTAACTTTGCCTTTTAAATCGAACTCCAGTTAATTTAAATATTTGTTAACAGACCACGAAGTATGGTTTAACTAGTTTTGGTAACATCAAAATACAATTACTATGAAAAAAGTTTGTTTTTTATTGCTGCTCTTAACGGCTTCTGTAAACGCCCAATCGCTTGAATTTGGGGTAAAAGGTGGAGCGAATTTTTCGAATGTCGACTCAAACGACTACGATGCGAGTACACTAACTTCCTATTATTTCGGTGCTTTTGCAGAATTGAATGTCTTCGAAAATTTAAGTATTCAGCCGGAAGTACTCTATTCTTCGCAAGGTGCTCAAATCGATGATGCTGATGATATAGAGCTTAATTACATCAATATCCCTATTTTGGCAAAATTCTATCTGACTTCTAAGACATTGAGTTTGGAAGCAGGACCACAGTTTGGATTTTTACTTGATTCCAATGTTCCGAATCAGTTTGAAACAAAATCTTATGATTTTTCTGTCGTTGGTGGAATTGGATATAACTTAACCAAAAACATCTCAGTTCATGCACGTTACGTTGCAGGTTTAACCGACGCTTCAAAGAATGCTGAAGTAACTAACACAGTATTTCAAGTAGGAGTTGGTTACAAATTTTAATTTTTTGCGACATATCGAACAAATCCTGACAAAAACCCGTTTAACACGGGTTTTTATTTGCGATATTTCGAACTTTAAACGAGCGTAAAGAATATACTATGATTTACATCATAAACGGACCTAACTTGAACTTGTTAGGAACGCGTGAACCCGAGATTTATGGCGAGCTGTCTTTCGAAAATTATTTGGAGTCGCTCCGCATGGAATTTCCAGATTTGGAATTGCGTTACCGCCAGTCGAATGTAGAAGGCGAAATCGTTAATTTTATTCAGGAAGCTGGCAGCTGCGCTACGGGAATCGTTCTAAATGCAGCAGCTTATTCACATACCTCCATCGCTATAGCCGATGCGGTTAAAGCAATTGCTGTACCTACGATTGAGGTTCACATCTCGAATATTTATGCCCGTGAAGCGTTTCGTCAGCATTCGCACATCAGCGCTGTTGCTGCGGGAGTTATAGCAGGCTTAGGGCTTGAAAGTTACGCATTAGCAATCGAGTTTTTAAATAGAAATCATCATCAATCATGAAAAAACAAACACTAGCAATCTTATTGTTTTTTGTCTCGTTTTTAGGTGCTGCACAGATCAAGGGCAGTATCACCGAAAAATCGGGCGTTGCACTTCCGGGAGTAAGTATCTTTATTGAAGGAACATACAACGGCACCTCAGCTAATGATCAGGGAAACTACTTCTTACAAGTCACAACACCAGGCACTTATACAGTAGTTTATCAGATGTTAGGCTTTAAAACGCAAAAAATAAAAGTGGTTGTTCAGAACGGAGTTACCGTTCAAAATGTTGTTCTTGTGGAAGAGGAATTGAATCTGCAAGAAGTGGTAATAAATGCAAAGGAAAACCCGGCCGACAGAATGATTCGTGAAGCTATAAAAGCGCGTAAAAGCAATTCGGAACGCACCTCAAAATTCACTGCCGATTTTTATTCGCGAGGTATGTTCAAGATTAAGGATTTGCCAAAAAAACTATTTGGACAAGAAGTTGGCGACTTAGGTGGTATGGTCGACTCTACCGGTAGTGGTATCATTTATCTAAGCGAAACCGTTTCTAAAATTGTCTTTCAAAAGCCCGATGAACTTAAAGAAACTATCATTGCTTCAAAAGTTAGTGGTAACGACAAGGGCTATAGCTACAACACGGCACGAAGCACTGCTTACGACTTTTACGACAACAATGTTCGTTTTGCTACCGCGATGATTTCACCCATAAGCAGCGAAGCTTTCAGCTATTACAAATACAAAATAGCGGGTAGTTTTATGGATGATTCTAAGCAAATGGTATATAAAATTCAAGTGACAAGTAAACGCGATAGTGAACCTACTTTTGATGGCTTTATTTATATTGTGGACGATTCTTACGCGATTTACGCCGTCGATTTAAGTACAAAAGGCTATCGCATGCGCCAGGAGTTTATCGATACATTAACCATCACACAGCAATTTGCGTTCAATCAAGCAAGTAATCTTTGGAGTAAGAACGTACAGGCTTTAGAGTTTCAAGCGGGTGCATTTGGCATCAAGTTTACAGGTAAATTCAACTATGTATATTCAAATTACAACTTCGAACTTCCTACTGACAAAAAATTGTTTGGTCGAGAAATGGTTGTAGTTGAGCGAGAATCAAACAAAAAAGACGACTCGTATTGGAATCAATTCCGTCCGATTCCACTCACTAATGAAGAGTTTCTCGACTACAAGAAAAAAGACAGCATTACAACGGTGAGAAGCTCAAAAGTTTACTTAGACTCCGTTGATGGCAAAAAGAATAAGTTTAAGTTTTTCGACATAATTAAAGGCTACACATACCAAAATTCTTACAAAAAGTACCGTTTAGCATACGATGGCGTTGGCTCACCGCTCAGTTATAGCTTCAACACAGTACAAGGATGGAATTTAAACAGTGGTTTTGGATTTTATCGTGAATCGGAAAACGAAGAGTCTGGCCGCGAATATTCTGTTAGGCTAAATCTAAACTACGGTTTTGCCGAAGACCGCCTTAGATACTCATTACGCTATAACCACCGATTCAATCGCATTAATAACGACGAGCTTTCCATCGAAGCTGGAATTAAAGCCGAACAATTTAACAGCGCACAACCCATTTCACCACTCGTAAACTCTGTAGCGAGCTTGTTTTTTAAAAATAACTTCATGAAACTATATAATAGAGAATTCATAAGCGCTACTTTTAGTCGGTACCTTGCACCCGGATTCTATGCCTCTTTACAATCAGAATGGTCGCAACGGCGCGCACTTCAAAACAACACCGATTATACCTTGATTAAAAACGAAGACGATTACTTATCGAACAATCCGCTTCAACCTAATAACGATGCACTAGCGTTCGAACAACACAGTCTCGCTAAAGTTTCACTCGGATTACGTTACAACTTTGGTGTAAGGTATATCACTCGTCCAGACAGCCGTTTGCAAATTCGCGATTCCGACTACCCAACCCTGTATTTAAACTACCTACAAGCATTTGCAGGCAGCAATTCTGATTTCAATTATTCACAAATTTCCGGTCGTATTGTTTACGAACTCGACCTAAATAACAAAGGAAGCATAGCGATGCAACTTAAAGGCGGTAAGTTGTTTAATGCAGAAAATATTTCGTTCATCGATTACCAACACTTTAACGGCAACCAAACGAATGTAAATAACGGCGGACGCTATCTGAATGTATTCAATTTATTGCCCTATTACTCGGCAAGTACGAACGACAGCTATTCAGAAATCCACGCAGAATACAACGATGCTGGCTACTTCATCAATAAAATACCCTTGTTGAATTTACTCAAGACTAACTTAATCATCGGAGCGCACCAATTAGCGGTTCCGGATCGCAAACCGTATCAAGAATTTTCGATTGGTTTAGATAAACTTGGATTTGGAAAGTTTCGTCAACTACGTCTTGATTATGTGCGCTCATACCAAGGCGGGTTTGTAGGCGACGGTATCTTGTTCGGCATCAAGTTTTTAAATTTCGTAGATTAAAAAATTGTGGCTATGAAAAATGTATTCATCTTGTTTGCGTTTTTTATAGCCACTACTCTATTTGGTCAAAACGCGCTGCTTAAGAACGAATTACTTGTAGCGTATGATTTCGAAACAACCGAAGCTTACGCGGAAGCAAAAAAAGCATTAGCTCCGGTGCTTAAAAAGAACGGACTTAACTACAACGATCGGGTTTTTGTAAAAAATTACCTTCGCTTTTACGACTTTTTGATTTCGGGTTCTGAAGATTTTGCCACACTCAAATCGTGTATTGCGGAAATAGAATCCCTTAAGAAAAGAACGTGGTATCAGTCGGAACTTTTGATCAACTTGTACAGTTCGCGTTATCACTACATCGCCTACAACAAAACCTGGGAAGAATCGCTCGAATATGCGCGAAAAGGCTACGAATCTGCCGACTTCAAAAATGCTAAAGCAGAAACAAAAACCGACTACTTCTATGACCTGGGATATCTATACGACAAGGTTGGCAATAGTTTTGAAGGAATTCGGTTCTACAAAAAGTCGCTAGATTTATACATTAAAAAGTACGGTGAAAATTCGACGCATGTTGCCTTGAATTACAACAACTTAGCCTTTGCATATGCAAATGTTTACGATCAGAGAAACACAATTGCATACTACAACAAAGCAGCCGCGATTTGGGAAAAAGTACATAAAACCGAACCCGATATCATGAATTATCTGGTAACGTCTTATCAGAATTTAGTGTATCAGTACTTAAAATACGGCGACATTCCGAAAGCCAAAAGCGCAGCGAATCAGTTGAACTTTCATTATCTGAAAAAGTACGCCAATAAAAAAACGACCAATTCTAACATTCAAACAAAGGCAACACTTAACTATGCACTAACGAACTTGCGCGTATTGCTGGCTCAAGAAAAAGCGGATGAGGCTGAGGCATTCGCGAAAATTATGGAAAATTGCATTTCGCAAGCAGATAAAAATCCGCAATGGATTATCTATAATTTGCAATCCTACCAAGAATTGGGTGAATTTTATGAAACTCAAAAAAACGAGACAAAAGCTGTTGCATTTTTTCTAAAAGGTAAAAGTCTGGCCGAAAAGAATGGCGCCAATTTTAATGCAGCTAAGTTCAATTTAAAACTAGCACAAATTGCAACGAATAAACGGCAGTTTGCTGAAGCCGAAAACTATTTACGTAATGCTGCGAAAAATAACGACAGTAAGAAATTCGAACTGCTTACGTATCAAATTCCGTTGCAAGATGTGAAAATACAGCTTGCTAAAAAAGAAAATGCAAACGCTAGAATTCAGCTCAAAAAGCTACTTTCAGATTTGAATTTTAGCTTGAACGGAAAGAAACACAATTTTGACAACTTAAGTTTTTCCGATGTCGATGATCTAGTAGATCCCGTTTTTATGAACTTTTTTGCTGAATGCGGAAACTCCTTCTTCGAGCTTTATAAAAACTCAAATGGGAAAAGTGATTTATCGAATGCCGAAAGATTATTGCGCATTAGCGCCAAGCTTTTCAAAACATACTACCTCCGCGGTGAGTATAACGCATACTTGCAAGAAACGCATGAGAAAATTAGTAGCGGACTTTTACGAATCGCAGCGCTACCTCATAAAAATGCATCTAAAAAGACCGAATTACTAAATCTGGTCGAACAAAATGCCTCAGTACACCTGTTAGAAAATTACCGTCAAAAAACCGAAAAATACGTTTTAGAAAAATCCGAACAATCGGTAAAGTCGCTGCAAAACGAATTGCTTTTTTACGAATCGCAATACAAAAAGAAAAAAACACAAAACAGCAGCGGTCTCGAAAAAATCGCACAGCTTAAGGCAAGCTTAGAAACTCGAAAAAAAGCCTATACCGTTGCGCAACAAGAATTTAACAACTTAAACAGCAAGTTATTTACTATCGCCGATGTACAAGTAAAAGTGCAAGCAAATCAACAAATTTTCAAATTCTATTGCGCGGGGAATTCGGTTTTTCGTGTTTCGATTTCGAAAAAACAAATCGCAATACACGAACTCGGCAGTGTTGCTTTGATTGAAAAATTAACAAATCGTGTCGTTACGGGAATAAAACAACGCGATTACTCGAAAACGGATGCCGATAAACTGTCAAAGCTTTTACTCCCATCAGTTGTTGCTCAGAACATTACTATAATTCCCGACGGTTTTCTCAATTACTTGCCTTTTGAAATTCTGAAAGATTCGAAAACAACTAGTCTGCTTATCGACCGTGCGTCGGTTTCCTACGCTTACAGCCTACCAATGTGGTTGCTAACGAGCGGACAATCAATCAATAAAAGCTCTAATTTACTTGCAGTTGCACCCGATTATTCATTAGGCGCTACATCCGAAAGTAGAAGCGAGTTAAAAAAATTACCATTTGCCGAAAAAGAAAGTGCTGCTGTGGCCTCGCTGTTTGACGGAAAGCAAATTTCTGGTTTACAAGCAACGAAATCGGCGTTTTTAGAAGAATTAAACCGACACAGTATTTTTCATTTAGCCATGCACGCGCAAGTGGTTGAAGACGCATTTGAACAGTCGTGTTTGTATTTTCAAGACAACCAAAAGTTGTATTTTTCCGATTTGTACCAACTGAATTTTCCGGCGAAATTGGTGGTTTTAAGTGCGTGTGAAACCGGTACAGGCAGCATCAAATCGGGAGAAGGCGTTATGAGTTTGTCGCGCGCGTTGACGTACGCTGGTGTGCAGTCGGCTGTGGTAAGTTTGTGGCAAGTTCCCGATAAAGAAACCTCTGAGATTATGATTGCATTTTACCAATATCTCAACCAGGGAAAGAACAAAAGTGAGGCATTGGCAATGGCAAAACGTGATTTTCTTAAGAACAATCCGATGAAAAGCAATCCGTATTACTGGGCGGGTTTTATTGTTAGCGGCGCTGATTCTCCGGTGGTTCGCAAAGCCGAATATTGGCAATTTTTTGTTTTTGGCATCGGAGTAATACTACTTTATTTTATAGGAAATCGGGCGTTTAGATCACGTTCTGTGGATTAATTTTCCCATCGAAATCAATTTTTGAAATTCTTCTTTATCTGCACTTTTCGTCTTTTTTTGGGCAATGCGCCGCAACGATCTTTGTCTTCAAAAACAATCATTAAAGCGGCGCCCGCGCTTTTTGCTGCAACTCCTCGCTTACGATCGCTATAAAAAACGATCATGGTCGCTGCGGGGTTTCCGCGTCAATCGCTATTGCGCGAGATCGACACCCAATGACGTTCACCACATCACGTATCATTTAGCCTACCTAAACCCACGTATCGTTGGTGCCTGAGCTTGTCGAAGGCTTTTTTAGAGGCGAGAAGCTAGACACGAGTCCCGATAGCTATCGGGATAGACTCGATGAATTCACCACTTTACGTTTCATTTTCCCTCCCGAACCCACTTATCGTCGCAGCCTGAGCTTATCGAAGGCTGGTGCGATTTTTTGGCGGCTTGACACGTTCTGTGTTTTCCTCAACGGTACCCTATTTCGCAAAATTCTTTGAGGTTCAGTGTTTTCTGTGCGCTTAAAAAGCTGGTACGTGAGCGGGTCGAAGGCAAACATGGTGTCCATTGTGAAAAACTTTGTGGAACATTGCGCTCCATCGGCTCCAAAGCTTGTTGAATGCTTAACCGCAAAGAACGCTAAGATATACGCAAAGTTCGCAAAGAGGAAATTTTTCCCTTCCGA
>NZ_JAIXYH010000006.1 GCF_027490375.1 Flavobacterium sp. | reverse complement strand
TCTATTTCTTGCACTCGGTTGGTATCGTCAAAATCGCCGTTGCGTTGCAAAAGGGTAATGTTTCCGTTTTTGTCGTATTGCGCACTTTCGTCGTACGAGCGCCGAACCGGATTCGTAGCACCGGGCCGTTGGTAAGCTGCCGCACGCAACCGATTCAACCTATCGTAGGTATAGCCGTATTTACGCAAAATGTTGTCGCTGGCACTGCGCCAAAAAACTTCGGAAATGTTGCCGTTGTACTGCTTCTCAACCACATCGCCAGCTGCCGCCGAAGTGTTTGAATTATCCTGATGGTTGATCTGATACGCAAATAAATCGCGCGGTACAGTGGCACCTTCGGGTTGGAGGTTGTTAACATCATTCACCGACTTCAACCAGCCTCGTATGTTGTATTTATAATCCACTTTTTGATGATAGGCTCCCGCGGTAATATCGGTTCCGCCCACATATTGGGTGTACAATGTACCTAAATCGTCGTAAAAATTGGCAAAAAGCATTTGTGGCGTTTCACTGTTAATGGTGTGGTACTGCCTCAAAAGGCGGTCGTTGGCGCTGTAAGTGAACGAATTTTGCGTGGTAATTGCTGCGCTAGCCGCTAATCGTTTATGCTCGGCAGTAACTGTATTTACGCGTCCGGTAAACGCATTAATGTTGTTTGTAACTACATCCGAACCTCCTAAATAGTTACTCAACAAGGTTTTAAACACATAACCTCTTCTCGTATAAAAAACAAAAGAAGTAGTTCCGCGGGTATCTGTTGCTGTTGTTACCGCGCGAACCCAGCTCGATGTAGGCAACGCTCGTGGTAAAACAGTATTGTTGTAATAGGCCTCGCTTAGTGTTGTAGAAAATGGAATGTTTGTAGGTACAGGTACGCTGTAATTATCAAAATAATTCACGCTAAGAACATGATAAGCTGTTGTTGGCCAACTCACTGTACTGTATCTAAAGCTAATGTTGTTAACCGTTGAAGTTGTCGAAGCCAATTTGTTCTCGTTAAAATTGGTTGTAGCTGTGTTAAGTTGCGTCTGAAGCGTTAATCGACGCGACTCGGTTACCGTATCGGCAAGCCAACCTGTAAGCACCGAGCGTGAAAATACGTCGTATTTTAGGATATTCCACCCTTGTTCTACTCCCGTAAACGGACTCAATGTCGGACCAACCGCTTTTGGTCGGTTCAAGTTATCGTACAAAGTGTATTGCATGATTTTTCCGGGCTCTTTTTGTACTACGAGTCTGTTTCGCTCGTCGTATTGGTACTGATACCCTAAATCATTTAAAATGTCGGTTGTTATTGTTTGCTGATGTTTAATAGCAGGCGGCAATACATAACTCAAGTTATCATATTGGTCGTAAACATAATAGGTATCGTGATTTTCATTTACGGTTTGCCCATCCACAACCGACTCTCCGAAAGCACGTTTTAAAATTACTTTCCCGTCTATAGTTGTAAATTCAATCGTGGTATTATTGAGTCCATCAGCTGGTTTCCAGTTTTCATTTCGAACCAGCGTTTTGTACAAGGTATTTACTGGATAGTTTCCGTTTCTATTGAGCGTCGGAGCATAGAGCACACTGGTTGCCGTTGGATTTCCAGCAACTGCATTTGCGTCGAAGCGTATAACGGCGTCGGAAACGGTATTAAAGCCGTACTCCATACGAATGGTATGCTTTTCTGTGGCGGTCATCGACCAGTCGTTACCGGGACTCGCAATTTCTAGCGGACGTGCGTAAATCGATTTTTCGTAATTCGTTTCCACGAACGGATTTGTTGTAGCTTCTCGCGGCGGATTCGTACTGCCCGATGCATAGAACGATAAGAGTTCGCTTAGCGCTGAAGTAGAGTAATTGGTCGAGGTATTTTGGGGAAATGGCAAGTAGTTCTTAAGTTGCTTCCCGGAACTGTCGTATTCGTTGTATTGTACTAAATCTTTGCCCGATTCTGTTGCTTTTATATTTCGGGTTTGAATAAGTCGTCCAACACCATCGAAATATTGAAATTGAACGGCTGCCACATTCGGGTCGGGATTGGCAAATGGCGTAACGGTAGGTTGCTTATAAACAACGCTTTTGTACGTGTTTGGTGTTGATAAATTACCACTCGTATATTGTTGTTCCCAGAGCAAATTATTTTCAAAATCGCGCGCACTCACGAGCGCATTTAGGCGATTAACATCGTATTGAAACGAATGGCGCAGCCCTTTTTCGTCGGTTATGGTGGTTACGCCAACAAGTGGCTTGTGTGTATAGGTAGTAACAAAAGACGATGCTAAAGAAGCGTTATTTCTCAGGTTATCGAGCGCTGTCAGCAAATTGGCTTCGTTGTTTTCGATGTTAGAAGCCGATTGAATAGCCGTAATCAAAGAAGCAGGAATAGTGCTATACGTGCGATTTACTACTTTAGCTACTAAAAGTGTTTTGTTGTAGCCATAAATGTACGATGTTCGAATACCGGCACCGTCTTGGGTTTCAAGTACGTGGCCAAACTCGTCGTAAACAACATTTCTGTTGGTAATTACGGCGTTCGATGCTCCTTTGGCAACCGATTTATTAGCCGGAAGAAATGCGGCGTTAGTAGCAAATGTATTGAGGTATGAGGTATTTTCGGTAGCTACTAAAGTGCCGTTTTTGAAAATTCGGACAGCGCTTACCTGATTGATTCTATTTTTTGTAAAAGTTGAATTTCCTGTATGGTAGGTAATTTCTGTTCGATTGTTCAATCCCGTAGCATCGTTTATTTGGGTTGTAGAAAGCAACAAGCGTTTTGCAGTATCGTAAGTATAAAGCTCGCGAACCACGATTGGGTCTAAACTATTCGACTCGTATCTTCGTTCAATTTTCGATTCTAATACATTCCAGCCGTTCCGTGCGTTCATGCTTCGTAATCGGAAGTCTGAAACATCATAATCAAAGAAAGAATTTACGTACGAGGTGTGGTTTAACAGCGCGCCAGTTTGGTTATACACTTTCTTATCAAGTAAACTTCCTCGTCGATAATCGTAAAAAATCTGGCTTTGACTGTTGTTTTCGCTTATGGGATAATCGTCGCCAGCGGTGAATGAGTAGTCTGTCCAACCATTTTGAGAGTCGCTCACACGTACATTTTTATAGGTAATCGGCTCCCGCCCGTATTGGAAATCATTTGGTGGTTGGTTATTTCCATTTACCGAAATACCACTGCTAAATCCTTGTAATGCGGGTTCGAAGAAATTATATGAATAATCTATCTTCCGACCATTAGCCAATGTTATAGATTTGATGCGTACGCCGCCACCGTATTCAAATTTTGGTCCGTTCGGATTCGGATCTGTCTTTGTAATTCGAACATTAGCCTCCCATCCTGAAAAAATTCCAGCTCCTAAAACATAGTAATTTCCGGGACTGAGCGTAAAAAGCTGCCCATTGCAACGATTTAATCTGGCAAGATTAGGGTCAATAGTGCCGATTAAAGTGCCATTGCTGTGATATAACGAAAAGGTAGGCGGAATTTGGTTTGGAGGATTGATTGGATCTGGATTTTGCGATCCCGAACCACCCGGTGGTGTGTACGTAGAACTAGCTGCAAAGTAATAATTACCAGAAACCGAAACTGAAAAGTTTTTTTGCTGACTGGTATTCGGAATAAAAAAGAAATTTTGAATCGGGGTGTCTAAATAGTATTCATCGCGATACGGATGGTTATAGCCTTCAATCGGGGTCGGATCGGGCACTCTTTTATATGCAACTGTAGCCGGATTTGTACTTTGATCGGTTATCGTTTCAACTTTCGTCTTAACATAGGTATTTGATTCAAATTCAAAGACGATACTTCCGCCGGTAGGATAGGTTATTTTATTTAAGATACCGTTAGTACAGTAGTCGGGCGCTGTTCCGTAATTTGCTCCAAGATCGTCGCCAAAAGCACAAAACGGCTTATAGTTGGGGTATCCAAAACCATCAAACTTGGCTTCGGCACCACCTGGCAAACTTGCTACTGCATAACTAAATGTATAAACGTCTTTTTCCGTACCTAAGCCAGAATAAATTTCAAGTTTGTCGTTTGCAATTAGAGCTTCTTTTATGATTTTGGCAAAACTGTCGCGAAGTAGTACTTTAGTTAGCGGTTGAATCGGATTCCCATACACATTTGCTCCGTACTGAAATTCTAGATATCCAAAACCAGGCGATGTTATTCTCGTTCTTTGTTTGTAGGTGTAAGAAGGTGTTGGTACATTTACGTTGGCTTGCCGATCGGTGTATAAGTATTGCAAAACAACATTATTGTTCTGATCACTAACATTAGTTAAATGAAAAGCGGAGAAGTAGTTGTATTGCGGCTGCCCGGCTTGCGACTGGTAAATCTGTGATTCTTTGTCGTTGAAAAAATACTTCAGCCCCGAAGCCGTGTACAGTGTTATCGAATTGATGGTATTGTTTACTACCTCCAAATCAATTTCAACCTTTTCACCTTCATAATCAAATGGAAAAGCAACGATTTGGTTATTTTCATACTTTAAACGAAAACGACCCTGTGAACCACCAACGCTGTATTGAAAAATATCATTAGGTGTAGTGCCAGCATTTTGAATGGTAATTTCATCTAATTGACCATAAACCGTTCGTCCGATAACTGCGCCAGAAGCTAGTGTCCAACCTCTACCAATCTCGCCAATTGGAGCATCCTTTCGAATTCCGGATGGGTGGTACCGAAGGCTTAGTTGCTCCATCACCTCTGAACTGCGGGTTTGTAGCGAAAAGATGGGAAGTGAAATATTGGGAATTCCTGTATATAATTCGACAGGATATTCTTCAAAAGCTAACAAATTAGATACCTGAGGAGAAGGTTTCATTACTGAGGGAGCAATTTGAGCCGTAGCAACAAAGTGCAAACCTAAAAACAGCGATAGTAAAAATATTTTTCTCATGGATTCGATAAGTAGAATTAATTAGAAGCTTTAATGAATTTAGTGACTGCTTGACCGGAATTAGTACTTACTGTAGCCACGTAAATTCCCGGCTGTAACAAACTTGCATCGAAAGGTATTGTTCGATCGTTTATTTCTTGAGTATGAACTAGCTTACCCGCGATATCGTGAATCAGGAGCTTACCTGTATTAAAGCTAAATCCAACTATAAAGTTTGTGTAATTATGCACTGGGTTAGGAATAACTTCAAGCTTCTCGCGCTGTTTTTTGTCCGACTTTTTAAACTTTAACTTAGCAACTCTAAAATCGCGTTGAAAGGCGCGCGGCCCCTTCGTATTCTTCGTTTCGCCAGTACCTAATAAAAACAAACTGTTATCTCTAGCTAATAAAGATTTTCTAATTGTGTTTTCGCCATCTGCGGCTACACTAAATTCATCTGTAACTGAACCTGAATAATCAACCTGTATAACTTTGAAGCTACTATTCAGTCGGCCATGCTCCATTCGAGAATCCGTCTTCGCAGAAATCAATATTCGATCTTCTAAAAGTTCTAAACCTTGTGCTAAATCGTTTTGGGAGTAATTAAATTGATGCTGCTTTAGCACGGTAAATTCCGTGTCGAGCTCTACCATCCAAATATCAGTACCATCTTTGGCTGCAAGCGATTTATTTCCAGAAACATTACTGTTAGAGTTCAATACACAATACACACGATCCTGACCATTGAGTGCGAAATCTACCAGATCATCAGCACCAGTTCCTCCAAGCTCTTGTTGTTGAATAAGATCTCCATTCCCGTTAATTAACAGTAGTTTCGCATCATTTAATGGCTCGATGTCGGTACTCGAATCCGTAGAATTTGAATTATATCCAACCAGAAAATCTGCTCCCCAAATCAAAACCTTTACAGCAGTTTCGTTATAATTTCCGCCGTACGATTTTTGCCAAAGCTCTTCTCCTTTTTTATCCACTTTAATAAGATATAAATCAACTCCTCCAAACGAGGGCGTGGTTTTATTTCCCGACTTTCCCGAACTAGAATTTCCTAGAATCAAAAAGCCTTTGTCTTTCGTTTCAACAATACTAACAAGTTCCTCACTTCCGGCTCCTCCAAATGATTTTTCCCACTCAACTGCGCCAAAAGCATTCAATTTTAAAATCCAAAAATCAAAATCCCCATAGTATTCTGCTTTTTTTGATTCACTCGGCATTGAAGCACTATTTCCACCAACAAGAAATCCACCATCCGAAGTCCCAATTACAACTGTACAAATATCATTTTCAGAACCTCCAAAATTCCGTTCCCATTTTAACTCACCGCCCTCATCGATCTTCCACAACCAATAATCTAGTTTACCGAAATTTGATGTCGCTTTAGATTTTGAAGCGCCCGATAAACTTCCACCCGCTAACAAAATTCCATAGTCGGCCGTGGGAATGGCATCAAATAAAAATTCATCTGCACTTCCACCAAAGTTTCGATCCCAATCAAGATTTTGCGCATTTATAATTTGACTCAAAAAAATAAACACGTAAGAGAGTTGCTTTATTTTTAACATATCAACAAAAATTATAACGTACAAAACTATTCTTTATGCAGATTTAAAATTTATATTAAATGTTAACTTTGTGTTAACAATTATAAATTAATCACACAAGTACATTAAAGTACTTGTTTTTCAATTAATTATAAAAATTAATTAAATTAATTCTTCAGAGAAAAAAATAAAATTGATAAAATATTTATTAAAAAATAAAGTATAACACTGGTGAAAGCAGATTGTATTAAAATGCAAAAAAATGGAAACTTCTGAACCAAAAAAAGTTTTAAGTTTAAACCGATATTGTTAAGTAAGACTTTCTACAAAAATGCAGCACATCGATGCACAATGAAATCAAGTGCACTTTCGAAAAGACAATGAATAAAACAAGAGAATAAAAAAGTCCTACCCCACCACCGAAACCCGTGCCGCTACTTTCTTGGCCTGCGATGTAACGTAATCAATTTCTTTGTCTAAGTCGCCGTAAACCAACGCAACGCCCATCCGGCGATACGGTCTTGAAGTGGGTTTTCCAAACAAACGCACATCGCTGTTCGGTACCGAAAGTGCAGCATCTATTCCCATAAAACGAGGAGAATGGCTATCTGCAGCAGCTAAAATCACAGCACTAGCGCCTTTCTTTAACAATTGAATTTCATTAATAGGCAATCCCAACACGGCACGCGCGTGCAGCTCAAATTCGTTTAAATTTTGGGTGCCTGCCAAAGTTACCATGCCGGTATCGTGCGGTCTGGGCGATAATTCCGAAAAGTAAACCGCAGTTTTTGAAATAAAAAATTCAACACCAAACAAACCCGCACCTCCCAAAGCTTCCGTTACTTTGGCCGCCATTTGCTCGGCTTCGCGAAGCTGCTGCTCCAACATCGGCATCGGTTGCCAACTTTCCTGATAATCGCCGCGCTCCTGACGATGCCCTATCGGCGGACAAAACAAAGTCGGTCCGTTTTGCTGCGTCACGGTTAGTAGCGTAATTTCATAATCAAAATCAATAAAAGCCTCTACGATTACTTCTACTAAATCGCCTCGCGATCCTTCCACGGCATATTGCCAAGACTTCGAAATATCGTTTTGTGATTTTATAACCGATTGTCCTTTGCCGGAAGACGACATCAAAGGCTTTACCACACAAGGCATGCCCACCTCGGCAACGGCGGCTCGCAACGACGCTTCGCTGGTAGCATAGCGGTATTCGGCTGTTTTCAGATTTAAATCGATTGCGGCTAAATCGCGTATCGCTTTTCGATTCATCGTAAAATTCGCGGCTTTTGCGCTCGGCACAACCTGAATGCCCTGCTGCTCGTAGTCGTAAAAACGTTCGGTACGTATCGCTTCAATTTCAGGAACAATTATATCCGGACGGTGTTTGGCAATCACGGCATCGAGCGCTGCACCATCGAGCATGTTTATCACTTCGTAAGCATCGGCCACTTGCATAGCTGGTGCATTTGCGTAACTGTCGACCGCCACCACATATTGCCCCAAACGCTTACAGGCAATCACAAACTCTTTACCAAGCTCGCCGGAGCCTAGAAGTACGATACGTTTTTCCATACCTTTTATACAGAACACCAAGCGTTTGGACGGCTAATGCTATCGTAAAGTTCGATGCATCAACTAGGAAACCGCGGCTTGAATGCGATTAAATGCTTCGATAAGCTGATTTTCTGCGGCAGCGTAAGAAATACGAATACAATTCGGATTTCCAAATGCGTCTCCGGTTACCGTTGCTACGTTTGCCTCGGCAAGCAAATACAAGGCAAAATCGTCGGCGTTTTTAATTTCTGTGCCGCGCAGAGTTTTCCCAAAATAATGCGAAACGTCTGGAAACACATAAAACGCGCCTTCGGGTACGTTACATTTAAATCCGGGAATCGATTTCATTTTTTCAATAACCAAATCCCGACGCTGGTGAAAGGCTTGTACCATTTCATTCAAAACGCTCGGATCTGCTTGTAATGCCGTAATTGTAGCTCGTTGCGCAATAGAATTGGCTCCGCTGGTAACCTGACCCTGGATTTTCGTACAGGCTTTAGCAATAGCCTCAGGCGCGCCAATGTAGCCAATACGCCAACCGGTCATGGCAAAAGCTTTAGCCACACCATTTACGGTAACGGTTCGATCCAGCATGCCTTCAATCGAGGCTATACTGCAATACGAACCTGAAAAATTTATATGCTCGTAGATTTCATCACTTACTACTATAATCTGCGGATGATTTTTCAATACCGCACACAAAGCTTCCAATTCGGCTTTGCTGTACACCGAACCACTTGGATTACAAGGCGAGCTAAACCAAAGCATTTTTGTACCTGGCGTGATTGCATCTTGTAATTGTTGCGGCGTTATTTTAAAATCGGATTCTACCGAAGTGGGCACCACTACCGGAATACCTCCCGACAATTTGATCATTTCGTAATAGCTTACCCAAAACGGCGCTGGAAGGATTACTTCATCACCGTCGTTTAACAACACTTGGGCAATATTGTACAAGGATTGTTTTGCACCTGTTGAAACAACAATATTCGCAGGTTTGTAATCAAGCTGATTATCGCGTTTGAACTTCTGACAAATCGCTTCTTTTAATTCGGCGTAACCGTCGACAGGCGTGTAGGTGCTGTAGTTTTCGTCGATCGCTTTCTTTGCCGCTTCTTTGATGAAATCGGGCGTGTTAAAGTCGGGTTCTCCCAAGCTTAAAGAAATAATGTCTTTTCCTTGAGCTTTTAATTCGCGTGCCATGGCAGCCATAGCAAGCGTTTGCGAAACAGCAAGATTATTGATTCGATCAGAAAGAATGTGGGTCATGATATTAAACTAGAGACGGATTTCCAAGTGCTTTTAAATGTCTGAAATGAGCGTATATAGCCGAGCGAGTGGTTTTAAACTCGTAGTAAGGCAAATTGCATTCTTTGGCAGTTTGCTTTACAATTTCACCAATCTTACCGTAGTGAATATGACTGATATTCGGGAAAATATGGTGCTCGATTTGATGGTTCAAACCGCCTGTGAACCAATTTACAATCGGATTTTTAGGTGCGAAGTTCGCCGTGGTGTACAGTTGGTGAATGGCCCACGTGTTTTCCATCTCGCCGTTTTCGTTTGGCGTTGGATACGAGGTTTGATCTACCACGTGCGCCAACTGGAAAACGATACTCAGAATTAAACCTGCTGTGTAATGCATTAAGAAAAATCCTAACAACACTTGCCACCAATCGATTCCGATAAGAATTGGCAATAGAATCCAGATACTTACGTATAATATTTTAGTGATGATAAGCGTAGTCCATAAAATCTTCGGACTCTTCTCTTTTCCATAAAACAAACGACGCTTTAAATAGGCACGCATTTGTTTGAAATCGGTGGTAATAGCCCAGTTAAATGTGAGCAATCCGTATAAAAATACGCTGTAATAGTGTTGAAATTTGTGAAAACGATGCCATTTCGCTTCAGTTGTAAAGCGCATGATACGTCCGGCGTCAAGATCTTCATCATGACCATGAATATTGGTGTAGGTATGGTGCAACACATTGTGCTGAACTTGCCAATTGTACACGTTTCCAGCAAGCACATAAATGGTTGAGCCCATAAATTTATTGATCCAACTTTTGCTGGAATACGAGCCGTGGTTTCCATCGTGCATTACGTTCATTCCCACGCCAGCCATTCCTACTCCCATAACTACAGATAGCAGCAACATGGCCCACAAAGGCATGTCGAGGGTTAAGATTAAGAAATAAGGTGTCAGGAAAATAGCGAACATAATCACGGCTTTCAGGTGTAATTTCCAGTTGCCGGTTTTAGAAATATTGTTGTCTTTGAAGTAAGCATTCACGCGGCTGTTGAGGGTTCGGAAAAACTTCGCGGTGTCTTGCTTAGAGAAATTCGGAATTGTGGTATTCATAAAAAATTGTTGTGCTCAAAGGTAAAGAATTAGAGTGGAGCACGATGCATGAACGTAAAATTTTAGGTTTTGTTTTATCTGCGAGCTATCTTTTATTTGGGCAATGCGCCGCAACGGATTTTTCTCGTAAAACGAATGTGCAAAGCGGCGCCCGCGCTTTTTGCTGCAACTCCTCGCTTCCGATAGCTATCGGAATCGTTCCTCGTCGCTGTGGGGTTTCCGCGTCACTCGAGGCATTAGCCGAACTGTCCGAAGGAAATCGCTATTGCGAAAACGTTACTTGGTGACGTTCACCACTTGACGTATCTTTTTTGAGATGTTAGAAGCTAGTCCCGCTAGCTATCGGGAGAGAAGCTAGTTCCGATAGCTATCGGAATCGATGAATTCACCCTTTTACGTATCATGTTCCCAATCTAACCCACAATTCGTTGGTGCCTGAGCCTGTCGAAGGCGGATTTTTTTGAGAAGCTAGTCCCGATGGCTATCGGGATAGACACGAGTTCCGGTAGGTATCGGAATCGATGAATTCACCACTTCACGTATCGTTTTGCCCAATTGAACCACAATTCGTCGGAGCATGAGCTTGTCGAAGGCCGGTGCCTGAGCCTGTCGAATGCTAATGGAGATTTTTGTATTAAGATTTGAGTATTAAGACTTTGTGACGTTCACCACTTCACGTATCGTTTTACCCAACTGAACCACAATTCGTCGGGGCATGAGCTCGTCGAAAGCTGGTGCGATTTTTTGGTGGCTTGACACGTTCTGTGTTTTCCTCAACGGTATAATTCTTTGAAATTCAGTGTTTTCTGTGCGCTTAAAAAGCTGGTACGTGCGTTTGTCGAAGGAAAAACATTGTGTCTATTGTGAAACACTTTGTGTAACATTGCGCTCCCTCGCTACCTGAGATTGTCGAAGGCTAACCGCAAAGATTTACGCAAAGTTCGCAAAGGGGAAATTTTTCGCTTTTTTAGCTTTTAGCTTTTTAGCTGTTAGCTTTTAGCTTTTTAGCTGTTAGCTGTTAGCTTTTAGCTTTTAGCTTTTTAGCTTTTAGCTTTTTAGCTTTTTAGCTTTTAGCTTTTTAGCTTTTAGCTTTTAGCTTTTTAGCTTTTAGCTTTTAGCTTTTTAGCTGTTAGCTGTTAGCTGTTAGCTGTTAGCTGTTAGCTGTTAGCTTTTTAGCTGTTAGCTTTTAGCTTTTTAGCTTTTAGCTTTTTAGCTTTTAGCTTTTTAGCTTTTTAGCTGTTAGCTGTTAGCTTTTAGCTTTTTCCCTTACGTCGCTTTTCCGCGCGAACGGGTGCAGCGACATACTTTTTGGCCTTGCGTATTTCCACTATAGTTTTGCCAAAAAGATACAGCGGAACACGTGACGGCGTGAACAACTTTTGCGCAGCGACGACTCGTTTGCCGGCGCGCCCAAAACAAAATCAACTTTAAAACGACTGGAAATGCGAGGTGCACTTTAGATGGAGCGATTTAAACTTCAATTCCTACTTTTGCAAAAAAAGCCATGGAACAAATTTTAGCGTACTTTCCGGACCTAACAAGCAGCCAACGCGCGCAATTCGAGCAATTGGAAGCACTGTACACCGACTGGAACGCAAAAATTAACGTGATTTCGCGCAAAGACATCGATTCGTTGTACGAAAAACACGTTTTGCACGCCTTAGCCATCGCGAAAGTGCAGGCGTTTTTACGCGACGCGCACATCTTAGATGTAGGAACAGGCGGCGGATTTCCAGGAATTCCGCTGGCGATTTTATTTCCCGAAGTGCAGTTTACTTTGGTAGACGTGATTGGCAAAAAAATCAAAGTTGTTGAAGCCGTAGCCGAAGCTTTGGAGCTTAAAAACGTTAGTGCGAAGCAGCAGCGTGCTGCCCAAGTTCCGGGACATTTTGATTTTGTGGTTAGCCGCGCCGTGACGAATATGTCGGATTTTGCCACTTGGGTAAACGGAAAATTCCGTTCTAAAAGTCGGCATGAACTTCGGAACGGAATTTTGTATTTGAAAGGTGGCGATCTGACCGAAGAGTTGGCAGATTTCCCGAAAGCGAAACAATATGACATTTCCACTTTTTTTCACGAAGAATTTTTCGAGACTAAAAAAGTAGTTTATGTTCCGTTTTAGTTTTTCACGAACTTAATGGTTTTGTTTCCGTAGGCTGAACTTACAACGGCCAAATAAACTCCGGAAGCGTAATTTGAAACATCAATCATTGTTTTCGAGTAGGTACCCATTAATTTTCCTTGTAAATTAAAAATTTCCACTGCAGTAATTTGCGCGTCGGTTACAAGCTCTAACTGTTGATTAACTGGGTTTTCGGCTAAGGTCAAACGATTGCTACCAATAGGTTCGAAATCGGTGTTAGCAAATTGCGAGGCAACTTCCACTCTAGTTCGGTTTTCATTGATCTGCAGCAACGGCACTGATAAAGATGTATTGGCTTGCCGCACGATTGGGAATTCAGGAACTTGGTTGTCGGTATAATAACTCGAACTTTGAATTAGAATGTTACCTACTACGCCGAAATTTCCGTAAGACAAGTCTAAATCTTGAACACTTCTCAATCGCGTTACGTTAAAAGTTTCGGAGCTACCAACGGCTAATGATCCCGATGCATCTACCGAGGTAGTTAAGGTTCCGCTGAAGGTACCGGTGTATTGCTGGTAAACGAAGGTACCTGAAACGGTGTCGTCGATATTTTGATAGCTGTAAGGGAGCGGATACGTTCCTACGGTTGCCGATGCAGTATCGTACTTAAGGGTTAAGGTATCAATTGTTAGTCCGATAATCTGTACAGTTGAACCCGAAATTATCGCATAGATATTTCCCGATGTAGCATTTCCGTCGACAATGCCGGAAGTTCGATAAACGTGTGTTGCGCCGGGAAAATTTGTTAATTCGGTTGCCGTAGGTGTTTCCACTGTTTCAACTACGGAGCCGTTTGTAGCACTCGGATATACCCAATTTTGGTCGCCACCGCCCGAATTTTGGTTGGGTAAATTATTGGGCTGTATTGAAGCGTAAAACATATTTGGGCCACCCAAAAAATTGGTAATGGGTTGTTGAGCAAACAATCCGACGGTGGAAAGAAGAAATAATGAAAGTAGTTTTTGCTTCATAAGAATCTGATTTTTAGTATCCTTAAAAGTACTAATTTTCTGTTAATGCAAAAGATTTTCACAGAAAAAATTAAAAAATAAAAATCTATAGGTGGTTCGAAGCAGCATACAGCAGTTATTCGGCGAGAATTACAGCCTGTATTGTTATAATCCGAATATTTTGCAGAATTTACATGAAAGATTTGCAATTTACCTATCTAAATGCTGCGTATATTATTGAAATCTTTAACTTTGGCTGCTTAATTAATGTTTTTTAAAATGAAGAGAATACTACCTCATTTGTTATTCGTAGTACTGTTGCTATCAAGTGTAGCACACGGACAGGTTTGGACCAAAGTTTCGGAAGCTGCGATTGCCAACAAAGCTAAGTTGGACTTTAAGAATTTTCCAGCTACCTATGAGCTTTACAACCTCGACATCGAAGCTTTGAAAACTTCATTAGCGGGTGCTCCAGACAGAAAATTAGCCTCATCAAAGGCAGGTGTTATGGTTGTTTTTCCCGTGCCAGGCGGTCAGCTAGAAACATTTGAAGTGTATGAAGCTTCAATTATGCATCCGACCTTAGCTGCAAAATACCCAGACATTAAATCGTATGTAGGTAGAAGCACACTTAAAAACGGAAAATCCGTTCGCTTTTCGACTACAATTTTTGGATTACACACTATTAATTTTAGTACGAACGACGGCACTTCGTTTACACAGCCTTACACAAAAGATTTGACGACTTACTTGGTGTATCGCAAAGATGCTATAACGAATTTACCTGATTTTAGCTGCCAAGAATTGCCAAATCCAGAATTAGATTTAGAGCATATTCAAGCGCAAGCGCTTAGCGAGAACAGCGTACAATCCAATACGGGTATTTTCCGTACGTATCGACTCGCGATTACGTGTACTGTAGAATACGCAACTTTCCACGTAAATGCTGCTGGCTTGCAAGCGGGAACAACGAGCCAAAAAATAGCAGCAGTACTTGCGGCAATGAACGTAACCATGACGCGCGTTAACGGCCTTTACGAGCGCGATGCTGCCATAACTATGGAGTTAATTGCTAATAACGACCAAGTTATTAATATTTCAAGCGACAATTTCAATAACGCAAGTGGCGGCGCTCTTTTAAATAGCGTTCAGTCGTATATGGACAGCAATATCGGTTCAGCGAATTATGATATCGGACACATCTTTTCAACGGGTGGTGGCGGTGTTGCGATTCTGGGATCCGTTTGTTTAGCGGGTCAGAAGTCGCGGGGGGTTACTGGCTCGGATGCTCCTGTTGGTGATGCGTTTGACATCGATTATGTTGCCCACGAAATGGGTCATCAGTTCGGTGCCAACCACACATTTAGTAGTCAAACAGGCTCTTGCAACGGCAACATTAATCAAGCGACGGCCGTTGAGCCTGGTAGTGGAACCACCATTATGGCCTATGCTGGTATTTGCCCACCTCAAAACGTTCAAAACAATTCTGACGCGGCTTTTCACGCAGTTAGCTTAGCGCAGATAAACTCTTTGGTAGCAAGTACTGCAAACTGCTCGGTGAACACACCAACAAACAACGAATCGCCAGTAATCCAGCAAATAGCCGATTACACGATTCCCTACAGTACGCCATTCTTTTTACGCGGAAATGCAACCGACGTTGATGACACTAACTTATCTTATTGCTGGGAGCAAACCAACAACGAATCATCAACACAACCTCCGATAAATATTAACTCCAGCGGTCCTAATTTCCGCTCCAGAATTCCGAATGCATCACCAACGCGTTTCTTCCCACAGTTTAGCAGTGTGATAAACAATAATATTTCTCCGGCTTATGAAGTTGTGAGTAGCGTTGAAAGAACCTACAACTTTGCGCTTACCGTTCGTGACAACGATATTGTAAACGGCGGCCAAACTGAAAGAGAAAACATCACTGTAAACGTAGCCAACACAGGTCCGTTTACAGTAACAGCTCCAAATTCAAGCACCTCTGTTGTTGCAGCAAGTAATCTTGCAGTTACTTGGAATGTGGCAGGAACAACTGAAAACGGAATAAATGCAAAATTTGTTGACATTTGGATTCTAACCACAACAAGTAATCCGTTCGGAACCCTGCTAGCTAGCAAAGTACCAAACGACGGAGCTGAAACTGTTACCTTACCAGGAACAATTGCAGGAACTAACCGCATACTAATCGTAGGTCATAATAATATTTTCTACGATATTTCAAACGCAAACTTCACTACAACCAATCCCGCTAACACATTCAGCATTGGATTTAATGGAATTGCAGGCGAACAAAATAAAGCGGTATGTGCGGGGTCACAAACAACTTTTTCGATTGCATATAACACTTTCGGCACATTTACAGACACTGCTACGCTAAGTGCTGGAACGCTTCCCGCAGGTGTAAGTGTAGCCTTTTCTCCTTCAACCATTTCGGCTACAGGAACTATTACCATGACCGTAAGCACTACTGCTAACGTAGCTGCTGGAATTTACGCAATTCCGGTAACTGCAACAGCAGGAGCAACTTCTAAAACTGCGAATTTCTACATTGAAGTAAGTTCTCCAAATTTCCCAGCGAGTGTCTTGACATCACCTGCAAACAATGCTACAGGAATTTCGACTACACCAAACCTGAGCTGGAGTGCAAACGCAGAAGCTACTGCTTACGATATTCAAGTTGCAACTGATGCAGGTTTTAATACCGTTGTTGCTAACTTAAGTACCACGGCAACCACAATTTCAACTCCTGAACTTTTTTCTTTACAAGACTACTTCTGGAGAATCCGTCCAAAAAATGCAGGTTGTACCGGCCCATGGTCGTCAGCATTCCGCTTTACTACAAAGTACTGTGATGTATATGTGGCTACTTCGGTTCCGATCAACATCTCAACACAATCAGCTCAAACTTATAATTCAGTTCTAAATATCCCAACTTCAGAAAACATCACTATTAATGAAGTTGAAGTTTCCGTTAAGATAAATCATACTTGGATTAGCGACTTAACCTGTCGTCTTATCTCTCCAACGGGTACAAACATCATTTTATTCCAAAACCAATGTAACACTGGGCAACCGGGCAACGAAGATGTAGATGCTACTTTCACTGCTTCAGGAAGTGCATTGAGTTGTCTACCATCTAATCCAAGAATTGCCGGTCGCGTAATTCCACAACAGAGTTTTGCCAATTTGAACAATCAGAATGCGCAAGGTAACTGGACTTTAAGAATAACCGACAATTCTGCAGAAGACGGCGGCCAATTAGTTTCGTGGAGCTTGAAGCTTTGTGGAGCGGCTGCGCCACTTTCAGTAGAAGATAATTCTACCGACTTTGGTATATCTATCTATCCAAATCCAAACAGCGGAAACTTTACTATAAGCTCTGCGAAAGCATTGGATGCGAAATCGGAAATTACTGTTTACGACATGCGCGGACGTGTGTTGCACCAATCAAATACTGCCGGTGCTGGTCCGCTGAACGAAATCATTTCATTGCAAAACGCACAAGCTGGGGTGTACTTAGTTTCAATCTCTGGCGCAAAATTCAAAGAAGTAAAGCGAATTGTTGTGGAATAATAACCAAAACTAACACAAATGGAAAACGGCGATTCATATTTGAATCGCCGTTTTTTTTTATGATCGCAAATTCTAAAATTTATTAGTTTTTAACGCAATTCGAATTCAATTTTTTGTTTCTGAATTTTGCTGTTCGGAACGCTGTAAGTAATGACATATCGACCCACCTTTCCGTTCGAAGTATAGCTTACTTCAAAATCGGTGACTTCGAAATAGCCCGCCTCGCCTTTACAGTAGCAGAATTTTCCGAACACAAATTTTTGAACCGCACTAACACCTACAGTTTTCTTTGGATCGGCAAGCTGTATCAAAAAGTGTTCGCGGTAATTGGCATCTTGAATTCCTTTTTCTACTATTTTATCTTTAGTTAACTCTACCACTAAACTTTCTTGCTGCTCGACTATTGTTGCCGTAGCGTTCCCATATTCTGCCATTTTAAATTCCAACGAAGCATTTTTGTGTAAGGTTTCACTGCATTTAAAATCGACTGCGCAATTAGTTAGCGGATTTACTTTAGAATACGAGGGTGCCGACTTACACGCAAAAAGTAAGCAAACTGCTGTAAATGCTAGAATTGTTTTATTTGCCATTGAATTGGTTCATTGTGTTTTGTAGTCCCGAAAATACGAATGATTTTATCGCCTGCGACGCGAGATCTAAACGTTCGGGAAGAAGTTTGTTTTCCTCTGCGGTCCATTTTCCCAACACATAATCGACTTGCTGACCTTTTTTGAACGCATCGCTAATGCCGAAACGAAAACGCGGATAGGCTTGCGATTGTAATTCGGCCTGTAAACTTTTGAGTCCGTTATGCCCTCCATCACTTCCTTTTGCTTTGATGCGAATGGTGCCGAAACTCAGATTGAGGTCGTCGGTGATAACAAGAATATTTTCTAACGGAATTTTCTCGCTATCCATCCAATACTTCACTGCTTTTCCACTGAGGTTCATATACGTATTGGGTTTAAGGAGTAATGCTGTTCTTCCTTTCACTTTGACTTCGGCCATTTCTCCGAAACGAACCGATTTAAAAGAAGCCGATTCGCTGCTGGCTAAAGCTTCTACCACTTTAAAGCCGATGTTGTGTCTGGTTTCTCGATATTCTTCGCCGATGTTTCCCAGACCTACAATTAAAAACTTTTTCATGAATTCGTCCTTGCGTTCTACACCAAAAAGGCGCTTAATTCTCAGTAACATTACTTTTTACTTAAGTGTTCAAATTTAAGCGACTTCAATATTGTTCAATAAAAAAAGCATCGGAAAAAACCGATGCTTTTTGTTGAAAAGTAATTCGAATTACTTTTTCTTTCCTTTTGCAGGAGCTTTTGCTGCTTTTGCTGCTTCTTGAGCGGCTTTCATTGCAGCACGTGAAATCTTCACTTGCGCTACTACAGTATTGTCTGGGTGTAACAGTTTGAAATTCTTAGTTTCTAACTTAGTTACATACAATTTGTTACCCATTTCAAGCGGCGTGATATCAGCCTCTACAAAATCTGGTAAATCTTTTGGTAAAGCTTTCACCTTCAATTTGCGTTGGTTCAAACGAAGAACACCACCTGCAAGTACACCTTTAGAAGTACCTACAACTTTTACAGGAACTTCGATCGTTACTTCTTTGTCATCGAACAATTGATAGAAGTCGATGTGAAGAATTTTGTCAGTTACTGGGTGTTGTTGGATGTCTTGCAAAACAGCTTCGAACTTTTTGCTTCCCAAATCGATCACAACTGTGTGTGCGTTTGGAGTGTAAATCAAGTTTTTAAAAGCGCCTTCTTCAGCTGCGAAATGCACCGTCTGATTTCCTCCGTATAAAACGCAAGGAATCATTCCAGCATTACGCAAGGCTTTCGTTGCCGATTTGCCCACGCTTTCTCTTTCAGATCCTTTGATAGTAATCGATTTCATTTTAAAAAATATAGTTAAACAATTAAATTACATTAAAAATTTGCCGCTAATCGAGTTGTTGTGCTGCACCATTTGCATTACTTCTGCAAACAGCGGTGCGCAGCTCACTACTTTAATTTTTGGCGTTTGCTTTTTCAGCGGAATAGAATCGGTTGTGATTAGTTCGCTGAGTTTGGAGTTTTCAATCTTCTCGTAGGCGTCGCCTGATAAAATAGCGTGGGTACAAATGGCTCGAACGCTTAATGCACCTTTTTCGATCATCAAATCGGCTGCTTTCGCGAGCGTACCGCCGGTATCGATCATATCGTCGACCAGTATCACATTGCGTCCTTTCACTTCTCCGATCAGTTCCATGGTGTCGATAACATTGGCGACTTTTCGCTGTTTGTAACAGATTACCACGTCGGATTCTAGGAATTTTGAATAGGCGTATGCTCTTTTAGAGCCTCCCATATCGGGTGATGCGATGGTGAGATTGTCGAGATTTAGCGATTTTACGTAGGGCAAGAAGATGGTAGATGCAAACAGGTGATCTACTGGCTTTTCGAAAAACCCTTGGATTTGATCTGCGTGTAAATCCATGGTCATGATACGCGTTGCACCTGCTGCTTCGAGTAGTTTGGCTACTAGCTTAGCTCCAATTGGCACACGAGGTTTGTCTTTACGATCTTGTCTGGCCCAGCCGAAGTACGGAATCACGGGAGTGATATGTCGTGCCGATGCGCGTTTTGCGGCATCGATCATGAGCAATAACTCCATGAGGTTATCGGCACTTGGAAAGGTAGAACACACGATAAATACGCGAATTCCTCGAATCGACTCTTCGTAAGAAGGCTGAAATTCTCCGTCAGAATATTTTGAGAACGTTACCTTACCTAGTTGAACGCCATAGTGTTTAGCGATCTGTTCGGCGAGATAGACACTTTGGGAACAGGCGAAAATTTTAGCTTCCGGTTCTTGATGTGACATGTTATTGTCTTGTTTAGTAGTATGTTAGTAGTTGTTGTTGTAAGCGAGGTGCAAAATTATAAATTTAAATGAAGCAACCACTAAAAATAGCCACTTATTTGCATTGCTGAATAAAAATAATTTTTACCTTTGCCGCGTGTTTGAAAGGAATGGTCCTTTTGTGCGCAGTTTTGCCCGGATGGCGGAATTGGTAGACGCGCTGGTCTCAAACACCTGTGGGAAACCGTGCCGGTTCGACTCCGGCTCCGGGTACGTTAAAAAGCTGTCAGATTTGACAGCTTTTTTTGTTTTTTAATGAATAGAGAACTAGAATTCTAGTTAGTATTTGGTTTAAGATTTGCCAATTCAAGAAGTTATTCACTTTTAGTTCATCTAATTGGCTTACAGTACTTTTTATTTACAACTTTATCTCTCATTAGAGATTTACTATTAAAACTTCTAGAAATGTTTCTCACAAGATCGCTATAGTTGTCTGACTCTTCATCTATCTTGTAATAAAAAGGCTTGATTGACGCACAATTTTTATGCTCAAAAAGCGTGTTTAGTAAGGTTCGGTCTGAGACTCCACAAGAATGTCCCATTATAAATATTTGATATTTATCAGAATTTATAAATTGTAGCAACTTTTTGAAGTTGTCTGTTTCCAAGTATTTGATTGATTTGACATTTTCGAGATAATCATTGTCATGTAAATCCTCTATTTCTCTGTAATCTTTATCCAACTCGTCTCCAAAACCGAAAATGACTTCATTTTTATCGTATTGATCAGTTGTACCATGTATGTGAATAACCTTACGAACTATATCACGTAATTAGTCATAGGCTTCAAATTGAGATGGATACCTATAAATTTCTTCAGTTGAAGTGTAGTTGAAATTTAAGAACAAAATTTCACTTGGACTAAGATCAAAATAATTTATCGCGTTTTCGGCTACAAGTAATTTTTTAATGTCGTTCACATTCGTATTTTCGCTTACACGACTGATTAAATATTGGCGCTTAGATACAAGATCATTCTGTTTCTTTAATCCCTTACGAATATCACTTAAATCATTTTGTAAGCTTTCAAATTCAGTTTGAGCCTTTTCCGATAGTGAAGACTCATCTAAATCTCTATGATCGAAAGGAGCATATATTTGAAAACCAATAGTTTCTTTAATTATTTGATAATCAGGTTTGAATTTAAAACTCTCATTAAACTCTTTTTCAATTTTTATCAAGTAATTCTCCAGTAAAATCTTGACGCTACGAAAATCATTGTTTAATTTTTTAATAGAATACATGGTCGACTTATCTTTGAAAGATTTCTTTAAAAGCCCATAATATTCAACTTCAATATCAACCCAGCTCTGTTCATTATGCTTAGAAGTTAAAATTTCAAGGAATTTATTCTTGAAATCTATCCCAGAATTTATTTGCATTAAATCCACCTTTAGCTCTTCAAAGCTTGACGCCGTAATTTGAAAGGAATTAATAAAAGGCCCAGGCAAATTCTTAATGATGATATCCCCATTATCAAATATTTGTGGAATTGAAGTCATATTACCTGCAATCTTCTTCTTTAGTTCTAGGATTATATTATTCCAATAATCCGAAATAAAATCAGTATAACGAGTTTTCATTCCATGCGCTAAATCGAATCCATTTCCAATCAATATTATTCTATTCATCTTAGCATCAATTAAAAGTTCTCAAATTCAAACATTAAACATTTTCAAATTTCTCAAATCTCTGGGAAGTGTAAAAAGAATCTGATGTAAAAAAAGAAGTCAATGCAAATAAAATTTTGAAAAAGCTACTTCAAATAAAAAGCGAATTCAACTAATTATAAAAATTATTTCATATGAAATTTCTTTCACATCCAGATTAAACATAGTTAATAACATCTTATCGAGTATGTAATACAACTAAAAACTATTTCCTGGTAACGATCCGCATAGCCCCGATTGAAGCAAAATAGCTGCCAGTAAGAAACCGCTTACAATACCAGAAGTTTGGTTGGCGACCAAAGAAGCCGAACAAACTTTTAGGCATTGTTGCGTTTTGAGGTGGCACTACTGCGGAAAGCGGGAATAGCTTCTAAAAAATCAACTTGAAATTTAGTAAACATTTAAGCCGCATTTCTCACCGTAAATTAGCAACTTGCGAGACCGAAATTTTGTTTTAATTTTTTGATATGCACTACAAAAATAAACTCGTACTCGCGCTCTTACTGTTATTCCTCCAACTGTCGTTTGCCCAGCAAGGCGGCATGTGGGTTCCTTCCCTACTCGATGGAACGCGCGAAAAGGAAATGAAGAAACTCGGATTGAAAATTTCTTTGAAAGATATTTACGACACGAATAAATCGAGCTTAAAAGATGCTGTTCCGCAATTTAACGGCGGTTGTACTGCGGAAGTTATTTCGCCAAACGGACTTTTGCTGACCAATCATCATTGTGGTTTCGACGAAATCCAATCGCATTCTACCCTTGAACACGATTACATTACTAATGGTTTTTGGGCGTATTCGTTGGAAGAAGAATTGCCGAACCCGAGTTTAGAAGTAACGTTTATTGTTAGCATTACCGACGTAACCACGGCTGTACTCGAAGGCGTTGCCGACCTCAACAGCGAAGTGAACAAACAGCAACGCATTAAAGAAAATATTGCCAGAGTGCAAAAAGAAACGAAAAAAGAAAGCTGGCAAGGCAGTTTTGTACGCTCGTTTTTCGACGGCAACCAGTACTTGCTTTTTGTAACCGAAAGCTTTGAAGATGTTCGTTTAGTGGGCGCTCCGCCGTCGAGCATCGGAAAATTTGGATCGGATACCGACAATTGGGTGTGGCCGAGACATACCGGCGACTTTTCGTTGTTTCGAATTTATGCCGACAAAAACAACCGACCTGCGAAGTATTCTAAAGACAATGTGCCGTACAAACCCAAGCACTTTTTTCCGATCTCGATTGCGGGCGTAAAGGACAACGACTTTACCATGGTAATGGGTTATCCGGGTCGTACGCAAGAATATTTGCCGGCGGTGGCTGTTTCGCAAATTGTGAACGATTTAAATCCGGCTCGTATTAAAGTTCGCGAGCAAGCTTTGAAAGTTCAGGACGGATTTATGCGTAAAAATCAAGCAATTAAAATACAGTACGCTGCAAAATACGCGGCGATAGCCAATTATTGGAAGAAGTGGATTGGAGAATCTCAAGGTTTGAAAAAATCGGATGCCGTTGGAAAGAAGCGTGCCGACGAAGAGAAGTTCAAGCAGTTGTTGGTTGAGAAAAATCAGACTGCAGCTTACGGAAATTTACTCAGCGATTTCGAAAAACACTATACCGCTATTAAACCCTATGCGGTAGCACGCGATTACTTTAACGAGATTTTCTTGCGCAATACAGAGCTTACGGCAACCGCTTTTAAATTGTATCAACTGAGCCAGTTGGGTACCGACGCCAAGAGCGAAGCTACTTTTGAAGAGCGAAGAAAAGCACTGATCGACGGATTACCAGCATTTTACAAAGATTTTAATTTGGAAGTAGATCAACAAGTGTTTAACACCTTAATTGGTATTTATCTGGCAGACTACCCCAAGGCTTTCCTTCCGGAGAAGTTAAAAAACGAGACGGCTGCAACGCTTACCGAGAAATTGTATCAGAAATCGGCCGTAAGCAACTACGCACAAGTAAAAAACCTATTGAGTGGTGGTCTAGCTGAAGTGAAAACAAAATTAAGTGCCGATCCGGGTGTGCAACTGATGTCGGATATCGCCTTAGCGTATACCACTATGGTTGCGCCGAAATACGAGGAAATTAATGCAAAAATCACGGCTACACAAAAGCTGTACACCAAAGCTTTATATGAGTTGAAAGCGATCGACCGCATGTTTCCGGACGCAAACAGTACGTTGCGCATTACCTATGGCAAGGTGAAAGGCTATCAGCCGAAAGACGCTACTTTATATACGAGCAAATCGTATTTAGATGGTGTTTTGGAAAAGTACATTCCGGGCGATTACGAGTTTGATGTACCGCAAAAGCTGATTGAATTGTATGAAAAGAAAGATTACGGTAAGTATGCAGAAAACGGAAAGATGCCGGTGTGCTTTATTGGAACTAACCATACCACAGGAGGAAACAGTGGAAGTCCGGCGCTTGACGCGAAAGGCAACTTGATTGGATTGAATTTTGATCGCGTTTGGGAAGGAACTATGAGCGACATTTACTATGATCCGGCGATTTGCAGAAACATCATGGTTGACGCGCGCTACATTTTATTCATCATCGACAAGTTTGCAAACGCGCAGAATCTAATCAACGAACTGAAAATCATTGGTTTAAAAAAATAAAGATTTTTTTAACGTTTAAAACAATTTTGGCACGGTACTTGTAAGTTGTTTTGGCGTTGTAAGGAATAGGATTTTTAAAAAAACTTCAGATTCTGATTGTCGTATTAAAAAAATTATATCTTTGCATCGAATTAATAATTAACCTTTTATAATTTAAAGTAAGATGAAAAAAGTATTTTTAAGTTTCGCTGTTATCGCTGCATTAACTGTAGTATCTTGTAAAGAGAAAGCTGCTGAGGCTCCTGCTGAGGAAACTCCAGCTGTTGAGGCTCCTGCTGTAGAAGAGGCTGCTCCTGCTGCTGAAGACACTACTTCTGCTCCTGCTGCTGACGCTGCTGCTGCTCCTGCAGAAGCTGCTCCTGCTGCTGATGCTGCTAAAAAATAATTAGAAACATCTAATGATTTTAAAGCCTCGGTTTTCCGAGGCTTTTTTATTTATATCAAAACTGAGCCGCTACACTTTTTTTTAGCCACTTCCCTACTCCACAAAGCCGCTTTTCGTTTTTCGTGACTACGCATATACCAAGAGTTCGTTTTCTTGGCTTGATTAGGAATCAAACACATGACTACTTATCAAAAATATGTTTCAAGTAGTTTTAATAAATATTTACCGCGGTAAAAAAACTAAACTGCTTGAATAAGCAAGTGCTTTGAAATTGATTTAAGAAAGTTGTAGAAGTCTATTCGGGAAATACATCTAAGGCCGAACTAAAATCGAGTACTTCGGCTTTTGCAGCGGTTCTTTTGAGTTCATCCACTGCCTTTTGCTGGCGAAATGCTGTGGTAAACTTTCTGCTTTTTATGAGAAAGGTCTCGAATTGGCAAACCAAAGTAACCGAACCGTCGCTGTTTTTGGTAGTTTCGAAGGTTAGCAAACCTACAGCTTCTTGAAGCACACGCACCGCGTCTTCGCACTCAAAGCGCAATTCAAATTTTGAAGAAGTAAATAGCGGTTTGCCTTTTCGGGAATTGAAGCAAAAACGATACTGCCCGTCTTTAGAACGATAAATGGAAAATACGCCCAAAATAAAAAGCTTATTAAACAAAAAAGCCTCTTCAGATGAAAAGGCTTTTTGTACTCAGAGCGGGACTTGAACCCGCACGAACATTGCTGTTCACTGGATTTTAAGTCCAGCGTGTCTACCAATTTCACCATCCGAGCGAATGTGAATCTTGAGCGAAAAACGGGGCTCGAACCCGCGACCTCGACCTTGGCAAGGTCGCGCTCTACCAACTGAGCTATTTTCGCATGAAATTGAAGAACTGCGCTACTTTTGTAATGCGAGGGCAAATTTACACCTTTCTGTTTTATTTGCAAGCACAAAATACAAAAAAAATTACAGTCAACCGCTAAAAGACTGACTAAAAATAGCTTAGCCCATATCATTTTGTTTTCGACACAAGGCGCTTCAATTCATTTAGCTTCATTAGTGCTTCGATTGGTGTGAAGGTATCGATTTGGATGGCTTGCAATTCCTCTCGGATTTCTTCCATAACCGGATCATCCATTTGAAAAATACTTAGCTGCATATCGTTTTCCATTTTTCGGATGTTATCCGATAAATTACCACCGTGTTCGCGTTCGAGCTTTGTTAGAATCTTTTTTGCCTTTTGCACGACCGTTTGTGGCATACCAGCCATTTTAGCCACGTGAATACCAAAGCTGTGTGCACTGCCTCCGGCTACCAACTTTCGCATAAACAGTACCGAATCTGGTAATTCTTTAACCGCAACATTGTAATTTTTGATGCGTTTGAAACGTTCCGACATTTCATTCAACTCGTGATAATGCGTAGCAAATAAGGTTTTTGGTGCAAACGGATGTTCGTGAATGAATTCGGCGATAGCCCAAGCAATCGAAATACCGTCGTAGGTGCTCGTACCCCGGCCAATTTCATCCAATAAAATTAAACTGCGATCCGACAGATTATTCAATATCGATGCGGTTTCGTTCATTTCCACCATAAAAGTCGATTCGCCAACCGATATGTTATCGCTGGCGCCAACGCGCGTGAAGATTTTATCACACAATCCCATTTTTACTTGATCGGCAGGTACAAACGAACCCATTTGTGCTAACAACACGATTAAAGCCGTTTGACGCAATATTGCCGATTTACCCGACATATTCGGACCGGTAATCATCATGATTTGTTGCGTCTCGCTGTCTAGATATAAATCGTTCGAAATATAGGGTGTTCCTGGCGGCAATTGTTTTTCAATAACGGGATGTCTTCCGCCAGAAATTTCTAGTCGGAACGATTCATCAATTTCGGGTCGGCTGTAATTGTTTTCAATCGCCAATAACGCAAACGAGCACAGGCAGTCGAGTTTTGCAACCAAACTCGCATTCAATTGTACGGGTTTGATGTAGGTACTCACCCATTTAATAAGGTCTTCAAAAAGTTGGGCTTCAATTTTAGAGATGCGTTCTTCGGCACCTAAAATTTTAGTTTCGTACTCTTTGAGTTCTTCGGTAATGTAGCGCTCGGCATTAACTAGGGTTTGTTTTCTAATCCACGATTCGGGCACCTTATCTTTATGCGTGTTGCGCACTTCGATGTAGTAGCCAAACACATTATTAAATGAGATTTTCAACGAACTGATTCCGGTTGCTTCCGATTCGCGTTGTTCAATGCCTTGTAAGTACTGCTTGCCACTGCCTGAAATTTGGCGCAGTTCGTCGAGTGTTGCATCAATACCTGCAGCAATAACATTCCCTTTGTTCAATGCAACGGGAGCATCGGGATTGAGCGTTTTTGCAATTTTCTCGCGAAGTATATCACAACTATTTAAGCTATCGCCAATGATTCGCAAAGCTTCCTGTCCGCTCTTTTCAGCCAATTCTTTAATAGGAACGATTGCATCCAATGAATGCTTGAGTTGCATTAATTCACGTGGACTAACGCGTCCGGTTGCCAATTTTGAAATGAGGCGTTCGAGATCGGATATTTGGCGGATTTGTGTTTGAAATTCTTGTAAAAGCGCTGTGTTTTTGGTGAGTAACTCCACAACATCGTGACGTTGCGTGATTGCTGCCAGATCTTTCAGCGGAAGCGCCAACCAACGCTTTAGCAGGCGACTTCCCATTGGCGACAGCGTTTTATCAATTACATCCAGTAAAGTTACAGCATTGGGATTGTAGGAATGGTACAATTCGAGGTTGCGAATGGTAAATTTATCCATCCAAACATAAGCCGACTCCGAGATGCGTTGTATGGCATTAATATGTTGAAGCTTGTTGTGTTGGGTTTCGCTTAGATAGTGCAAAATGGCTCCCGCAGCAACAATACCTTCGTTCAGATCTTCGATGCCAAAACCTTTCAAGGTAATGGTTTGAAAATGCTGGGTTAATTTTTCAAAGGCAAAATCGTCTTTAAAAATCCAATCTTCTAAGAAAAAACTGTGGAACGACTCTCCAAATTGTGCACGAAATGCCGCTTTATCGGGTTTGTTTACCAATACTTCGCTGGGCGCAAAATTCTGCATCAGCTTATCGATGTATTCTTGATCGCCTTGCGAAACGAGAAATTCGCCTGTAGACACATCGAGAAAACTCACACCTATTCGCTGTTTACCGAAATGCAATGCGGCCAAAAAATTATTCGACTGCGCTTGCAGCACTTCATCGTTAAGCGAAACACCCGGCGTAACTAGTTCGGTAACGCCGCGCTTAACAATGGTTTTGGTGAGTTTTGGATCTTCCAACTGATCGCAAATGGCCACGCGCAAGCCTGCTTTCACGAGCTTAGGCAAGTAGGTGTTTAACGAATGGTGCGGGAAGCCCGCCAATGCCGTTTCGCTTTCGCTGCCGTTTCCTCGTTTGGTAAGTATGATTCCCAAAATTTTAGAAGCGCGAATCGCATCTTCGCCAAAAGTTTCATAGAAATCGCCTACGCGGAAAAGCAAACAAGCATCGGGATACTTTCGCTTAATTTCATTGTATTGCTTCATCAAAGGTGTTTCTTTGATGTCTTTAGTTTTTGAACTCAATCGAAAAAAGGTTTAGGATTTGAAAGGCTTGTTAACAATCATTAAATGAATTGTTAATCCCGGCCGATTTAACAAAAATTCTGTCTTCACAACGAAGGTATAAAGGTATAATTTATAAATTTGACCAAGAAATTAATTTTTAAAATTAAAAGAAATGAAAAAAAGTATAGTAGTATTAGCTCTTGCATGTTTCGCATTTGCCGGATACGCACAAGAGTCGAGTAAGAAAGTAGCTCCGAAAGCTAAAACTGAAGTAAAAACTGTAGCTAAGCCTGGAGTAGTAGCAAAACCAACCAGCCCGCTTACAAAAACTAGCGGCCCAGGTATGGTTTTCGAAACTGAAGTAATCGACTACGGTACTATTGACAGAAATGCCGATGGAAAAAGAGAGTTTGTTCTTACCAACAATGGTACTGAGCCTTTAATTATTTCTGATGCAAAAGGTTCTTGCGGTTGTACAGTTCCGACCTTCCCAAAAGACCCAATCATGCCTGGTCAAAAGGCAGTAATCGGAGTTAAATACGATACGAATCGCGTTGGTGCTTTCCAAAAAACGGTTACTTTAACTACTAATTTACCAGAGGCTAACAAAACGCTTACTATTAAAGGTGTGGTTAACGATCCAAATCCAGCGCCACCGGCACCGGCTCCAACTAAAAGCTAATTCATCTTATTTTTATACTTCAAGCCACCTTTACTCGGGTGGCTTTTCTTTGTTATTGAAGCGGCAACATTTTTCAAGTACTGCTTCGCAAAAACAACTATATCCTTTGAAAATTATGCGCAAACTCGAGAATCACGAACTCAATCGAAAAGATGTTGAAGGCTTTAAAAATGCAGCTAAACTTCCTATCATTGTTGTTTTAGATCAAGTGCGAAGTTTAAATAACATCGGTTCCATTTTCCGTAGTTCCGACGCATTTTTAGTTTCCGAAATATTTCTTTGCGGGATTACAGCGACGCCCCCAAACAAGGAAATTCATAAAACGGCACTCGGCGCTACTGAGACCGTGAATTGGTCGTATTTTGGAACGACACTCGAAGCTGTCGCAGAATTAAAAAAAAGAAATGCCACTATTTTTGCCGTAGAGCAAACCGAGCAAGCGGCATTCCTTCATCAAGTAAATCCGAATCCAAAAGAACTTACCGCACTAATTTTTGGAAATGAAGTTTTTGGTGTCGAACAGGAAGTGATTAATGCTTGCGACGGCGTTATTGAAATTCCGCAGCTCGGAAGCAAACATTCGTTAAACATCTCGGTATCCGCAGGAATTGTACTTTGGGAATTCGCTCGAAAATTAAACGCTTTTTCCAACTAAGCAACCTGATTCTGTCATAAAAATTCTTGTCAAATCGCTTGAAATTTGGGATTTAGCCGCTGTAAAAAAATTTATTGGGCGATGGCGTCGGCTATTTGATCGACAATCTGAAGATAGTCGCGCTGATTTTCAACAAAATCTAATTCGCTCACATCGATCACCAGTACACGCATTTGCGATTCCGATTTCAAAAAAGCCACGTAACCTGCATTGATTTTCTCTAAATACGACGCTTCTATATTTTGTTCGTACTCGCGACCGCGTTTCTTAATATTTTGAAGCAAACTTTCGGTGCTGCGATACAAATAAACGTACAAATCGGGTTTCGGAATTTCCTTGTACATGATGTCGAACAAGGTTTTGTACAATCGAAATTCGTCTTCATTTAGATTCACGTTGGCAAAAATAACCGACTTCAAAATGTAGTAGTCCGCTACGATAAAATCTGAAAACAAATCAACTTGTAGCAAATCTTCCATCAACTGCCTGTAACGATCTGCCAAAAAAGACATTTCCAAGGGAAACGCATACCGTTGCGGATCGTCGTAAAATTTAGGAAGAAACGGATTATCGGCAAAACGCTCCAATACTTGCTTGCCATTGTAATCGGCCGCCAAACGAGCAGACAACGAACTTTTCCCCGCACCAATATTTCCTTCCACAACCAAATAGCGCAAATGCTCTTTCGCTAATTTTTGAACGGGAAGATGAATTTGCTTTGCTGTTTTATGGATTTGCTGTTCGCGACACTTCGAAATAAGTTGATTGATGCTTTCGTTAATTCCTGGAATTTGTTGCGCATCGTACACATCCGACAAAGGAAGCAAAACAAAAAGGCGTTCGTGCATACGCGGATGCGGAACTATAAGCTCCGGTACATTTATATGCTGGTCGTTAAAAAGTAAGACGTCTAAATCGAGTGTTCTCGAACGATATCCTCCCGATGCGTCGCGCACTCTTCCATATTCTGCTTCTAGCGAAAGCAAACAACGGAGAACTTGCAAGGGCTCGTAAAATGTATGGACTTTGATTACTGCATTGAGAAATTCGGGGCCAGAAAATCCGATGGCAGCAGACATATAAATGGGTGAAATAGCCACTACCGAACCTATTTGTTCGTGAATTTCGCGGACAGCCTGCTCGATAATTTCGAAACTATCGCCTTCATTACTGCCAACTCCAATATATGCGGTGTGAATCATGATTTAATAACAGACGGCGAAATTACATAAAACCCGTTGGACAATTTGAGCTAATTTGCCGTAAAATTGTAACAGCACTCGCAAAAAATCATCTAATAGGAAAAACACAGTATTAATGAAATTTTTAAGTAACGTTTTAGCTAGCATAGTAGGCATATTTGCCTTCTTCATACTACTTTTCTTTAGCTTTTTAGTGATCGGAGCCATCTTTGGAAGCTCCGACGAAGGTGTTGTTAGCGTTAAAGAAAATAGTGTTCTCGAAATTGATTTATCGGACTTTTCGACTGATTATGTAGGAAAATACTCCGACCCGTTGGTAACTCTATTTGCTGGGAAAAATCGCGTGGGCGTGAGCGAGGCTTTAGAAGCTATTGCAGCAGCTGCCGACGATGAGAAAATTGCAGGAATTTCGCTGTTAAATACTAAATCGGCACTAGGTATGGCGCAAACAAAAGCCTTGCGGGATGCCCTGGTAGAATTCCGCAAATCCGGAAAATTTGTCTACGCATACAGCACCAATTACGACCAAAAAGATTACTACTTAAGTTCGGCTGCTCAGGCCGTTTATTTGAATCCGGTCGGTTCTGTCGACTTACGCGGACTTTCCACAGAAGTGCTGTTCTTTAAAGATTTTCAAGAAAAAAGCGGTTTTAACTTTGAGGTTATTCGCCACGGAAAATACAAAAGTGCTGTGGAACCTTTTCTCGACAACAAAATGAGCGAGGCCAACCGAGAACAATTGACCGAAATGTTGCAATCGATTTGGGGAACGATGGCAACTGAAATAACACAATCGCGTAAAATTACAAACACGGATTTAGATCGAATTGCCGACAGTTTAGGTGGTACCTTTGCTACTGACGCGCTCCGTAACAAATTGGTAGATCAACTTATTTACGAAGATCAATACACCGATATGCTCAAAAAGAAACTCGACGTACAAAAAGACGAAGAGATCAATAAGGTATCGCTTGCCGATTATGCGTTCTCAATAACGAACACACCAAAATCAGTTGACAGTGACGATGTGATCGCGGTGGTTTACGCCCAAGGTGATATTTTACCCGGTGAAGGCGATGTAAACCAAATTGGCGATGGTGCCGTACGCAGAGCATTGCGCGAAGCACGAGAAGACGAAAACGTTAAAGCGGTTGTTTTGCGAGTGGATAGTCCGGGCGGCGATGCCACAACTTCGGAACTTATTTGGCGTGAAATTGCGCTCACCAAGAAAGTAAAACCAGTAGTGGTTTCTATGGGCAACTATGCCGCCAGCGGTGGATATTACATTGCCTGTGGTGCCAATAAAATTATAGCCGAACCCAACACTATTACAGGTTCTATTGGCGTTTTTGGCCTGCTACCTAACATGAGCAATTTAGCAGACAAAGCGGGAATTGATGCCGAACAAGTTAATACGCATGCACAATCGGCGAGTTACAGCGTTTTCACTCCGATGAATGCACAAATGCGCAGTTATTACCAAAAACAAATTGAATTTGTGTACGATACGTTTATCACACGTGTTGCCGACGGTCGGAAAATGAGTAAAACAGCCGTAGATGCAATTGGACAAGGCCGGGTGTGGTCGGGCGTTCAAGCTAAAGAAAACGGTTTAGTCGATGCACTTGGCGGTATGCCATTGGCGTTAAAGGAAGCTGCGAAACTGGCGAAAATCAACGAGTATAAGGTTCGAAATTATCCCGAATTCGATAAAACGATCGAAGACATGCTTGGAGGCTTTGGTGTAGCTAAAGCTAAAGAAGATTTGCTTAGAAGCGAACTGGGTGAGCAAGAATATCAAGTTTACCAAAACTACCGCAAGCTTACAAAACAAAAAGGTATTCAGTTGCGTTTACCTTATGAGGTGAAGTTCAATTAACTTTGAATTCCTAACAAAAATAAAAACGCGACAAACGCCTTTGCGCTATAATTGACATTTAAAAGAAATTTTATGCTGAAGAAAATTCTGAAAATTACGGGTATAACGCTACTGATTTTAATCATCTTGCTTTTTACTGCGCCGATACTTTTTAAAGACCAAATCATTGAAAAAGTAAAAAAATCGATAAACGAATCGGTTGCTGCGGATGTGAATTTTAGTGATGTCGATTTATCGCTGTTGAGGAATTTTCCGAATGCATCGGTACGCCTAACCGATTTTAAAATCATCAATAAAGCGCCGTTTCAAGGCGATACGCTGGTCTCTATCGGTGAAATTTCTTTGAAGATGTCGATATCCGAATTGTTCAAATCAGAAAACGAACCGATTGTTATTCAGTCTTTTGCAACAGAAAATGGCGTAGTTAACATTCGTTATAACAAAGACGGTATTTCTAATTTTGATATTGCTTTAAAAGATGAAAGTGAAAAAGATGACAAAGAAAGCAAGCCACTAAATTTATCCATCGATAATTACGAAATCAAAAATTATAAAATCACTTACACCGACGAACGTTCGGGCGTTTTCGCGAAGATAGATAGCTTAAATCATTCGGGAATTGGCGACTTTGCCTCCGAAAAATTGGATTTAGAGACCAAAACTTCGGCAAAAATTACCGCTGGAATGAACAAAGACACCTATTTAAACAATGTGGCTTTCGGACTTGATGCGGTTTTAGGTTTGGATTTGAAAAATAGTTTTTATCAATTCAAAGAAAATAAAGCTAAGATTAACCAATTGGAATTGAACTTCGACGGATCGTTGGCGATGAAAGAAAATCAACAGGTTTACGATCTTACTTTCAGCACCTTAACATCCGATTTTGTAAACTTCCTCGCGTTAATTCCTGAGAAATATTCCGGCAATTTAAAAGATGTTTCGACCACAGGAAAGCTTGTACTAAAAGGATTTGCGAAGGGCATTTTAAGCGAAACCGAAATTCCGAAATTCGCTGTAGAAATGAAAACCGATGGCGCTTCCTTCAAATACGCGTCGATGCCTAAATCGGTACAAAATATTTCTATTGATGCCAAAATTCAGAACGATAGCGGCAATACCGCCGACACGTATTTGGCGATAAATCAGTTTAATTTTCAGATCGATCAGGATGTTTTTTCCGCGAAAGCGACAGTGAAAAACTTAACTGGAAACCAGTTGGTAGATGCTGCCGTGAAAGGGAAAATCAACTTAAGTAATTTTGCAAAAGCGTATCCGGTAAAGTTAGATACGCCCTTAAGTGGCATACTTACTGCCGATTTACAAGCCGCATTTGATGTGGCATCGGTGCAAAACGCACAATACGAAAAAGTAAAGAGCAGCGGTACAGCTTCGTTGAGCGGTTTTACCTACACCACTGAAGACAAAAAGAAATATTACATCAAAAACAGCAGTTTAGCTTTTAATCCGTCGCAAATTAAATTAGAGAATTTAGAAATGACGACCGGAAAAACCGATTTGCGCGCCAGTGGTGTAATTCAAGATTTTTACGGCTACGCTTTCGCGAATAAGAACTTGAAAGGAAATTTCACACTGTTCTCAAATTCGTTATCCACCAGCGATTTTATGTCGGCAACACCAGCCACAACAACTGCTTCGGCACCAAAATCGGAATTAAAAATTCCCGCATTTTTAGATTGTAGTATTGCGGCAAAAATCAATACGTTGTATTACGACAATTTAACCTTGCGTAATAATTCGGCTATTGCAATTATTAAAGACGAGAAAATTCAGATTAAAGACTTCAAAACCAATGTTTTTGGAGGATCGATTGGTGCAAACGGTTCGGTTTCTACCAAAACAAAACAGCCGCTGTTTGATATGGCTTTGAAAATGAATCAAGTAGACATCAACCAAACGTTTACGCAATTAGAAATGATGAAAAGTTTAGCGCCTATTGCGGGTGCTGTAAACGGCAAAATCAATACCACGATTGATTTAAAAGGAGCATTAGACGCACAGGAAATGACTCCGGTTTTATCGACGATTACGGGCGATTTATTCGGGCAGTTTTTGTCGACGACTATTAATGAAAAGAATGCCGGCTTTTTAAATAGTTTATCGAGTTCGTTGAAGTTTATCGATGTTTCGAAAATTAACCTCAACGATGTAAAAGCCAATTTATCGTTTGCCAACGGAAAGGTAAACATTAAGCCATTCAACTTGAAATACCAAGATATTTCGGCGGTTATTGGCGGTTCGCATGGCTTTGATCAGGTAATGAATTACGACCTGAAATTGAATGTTCCGGCTAAGTATTTTGGTTCGGAATTGAACAAACTCGCAGCTAAAATTACACCTGCCGACATGGCCAAGTTGGACAATGTACCGATAAATGCCGTTCTTACAGGATCTTTTAGCAAACCAAAGGTGAGCACCGACATGAAAGCTGCCGTTACGAACTTGACGAATCAATTGGTGAAAAAGCAAAAGGATAAGCTGATCGATAAAGGTACAACAGCCTTAGACAATTTGATTTCCGGCAGTAAGAAAGACACTACGAAGACCAATTCGACAAAGACTAAAGCCAAAAATTTGTTGAATGGTTTGTTGAACAAAAAGAAAAAGGAGTAAGTTGTTGAAAGTATTACTAGATTAGCATTGCTTTTAAACACTAAAAACCAATGCCCAGATTTAGAAAGATTGCTTTTGTTTGCGCAGTAGCTAGCGCTGTTTTTTCGACTGTTAACTGCCACGCACAAGAGGTGCAAAAGACCTTGTTTCAGGTTCAAACCGGCTTTTTAGGGACGTGGGTTGGCGCTGAATTTCCCGTAACAAAAAACTTTATACTTCGGGCTGAGACAGGCTTAGATGCAGGTTTTTTCGGAGGCATAAGCAACGATGACAACGGTTTTGTTTTAGCTCCTGTGTTTACTATTGAGCCCCGTTTTTACTACAATTTCGGGAAACGCACTGAAAAAGGAAAGCAAACAAGAAATAATTCTGGAAACTTTTTTGGAATTAAAACGTCGCTTCATCCCGATTGGTTTGTGATAAGCAACGTTGCTAATGTAACAATCAATCAACAGCTAACGGTAATACCTAAGTGGGGCATTCGCAGAAACATAGGGAAAACGAACTTCAATTATGAACTTGGTTTTGGTATTGGAAGGAGATTTTACCGCAGCGAAAGCGAAACGGCTGCTGATTTACATTTACGCATTGGATATACGTTTTAGGAAAATGAACCAATCTGATAAATGAAAAATTTCACAGGTTTTTTCGGATACTTTGTTATTCAAGATCTAGTATAATAGCGAGATTCATTTTAATAGTTTGAATTAAATCATGAGGTAAAACTCCTATTTTCTTTAACAATCTTCTGTTATCGACTACTCGAATTTGATCAATCATCACGTCGCACTCTTCATGTAAATCACCTGTTCCTTTTTTCAAATAAACTCGCAAAATCTGAGAATCTCTATGAATCTTTGTTGTTAGAGGACAAATAATCGACGAAGGATGTTGCGTTTTATTTAGTAAGTCTGTTTGAACAATTAAGACAGGTCTTGTTTTTCCTGTTTCGGTTCCTATTTGTGGATTCAAATCTGCAATCCAAATCTCGTACTGCTTAATCAACATAGTCAATTCTTTCAAAATCTTCCAATACTCTCATGGAGTCATCTTTAACTAACGCCGACTCGACGCTAAGTTTCATTTCTATTATTTTTCTACGCTGTACCGTATTGTAATGTGCAATTGCTTCATTAATATATCGATTGCGAGAAATACTCATATTAGAAATAATTTTCTCTGTTTCTCCGAAAATAGAATCATCGATTTTTAAAGAAAGGGTTTTCATAACGTAATTTTAATATACCAAAAGTATGTCATTTTTTGATGTAAAAGTGAAAAGAATTTGTAATTTTTCGCCTTTGAACAACGACACGCCGGTAACTCATGCCGCGGCCGCGATTGAAACGAAAAGCCGTGACGCCAAAAAGCGCTTGAAACCCGTGTTGTGGTGGCGACCAACGGAAGCCGCAACAACGCGCGGTTGAAACGCTTTTGGGTGGTGCGCCTTGCAGTGTAAAGCGCGAGATGCCGCCCAAAAAAATACGCTGAATTAAATTTCGATTTCCACTACGTAACCTTCGTTGCTGCGCACATTAAAGACATCGCCGTTTTCGAAAAGCAGATACTGCCCTTTTATTCCGCTGAGAACGCCTTCGATTTGTGGCGTTTTTTCCAAACTTTGCGATTGCAGTTTTTCGGGATACTTCAAAACCGGATAATGCAAGTGCGTAACTGCCGCCGCATTTCTATCGATAAACGACTGTGCCTCAGAGGGTATAAGCAAAAGCGCTTCATCTACAAAATCGGGTAAAGAAATATCGGCCACATCGTTTTGCAACATTTTTCGCCAGTTGGTTTTGTCGGAAAAAGCGGTTTTGAGGGCAACTTCGCAAATTCCGGCTAAATAGCGATTCGGAACTTCGAGCAGAGACATTGCCGCCGACGCACCTTGATCGATCCAGCGCGTAGGCACTTGCGATTTTCGGGTAACGCCTACTTTCACGCTCGACGATGCCGCCAAATACACCACATGCGGTTGCAGTTGCACTTTTTGTTCGTAGGCTAAATCGCGATCGGCAATGCCCAAATGCGCTTTGGAGAGCTCCGGACGCATGATCCAATCGCCCGCAGCCGGTGCCGAAACAAAACAATCGTAACAAAAACCTTGACGAAAGATGCGTTTGGCTTTTCCGCAATTCAAGCACTGATAACCTACCGCTTTGATCGACAGCTTTTTACCCAACTGCGAATTGAGTTGCAAAAAATCGGATTCGAAAACCAAATAATAATTTATAGGATTCGAAAATTCGGTTTGCATTTTCTGCAAAGTTCCTCGATAAAGCATAGCTTAGCGTTTGTTGGATTGCGGTTGTGATTGCAAGCAAAGTTGACATTTTTTTTTATTTTTGAAAGCCTTGAAAGCAATAATCGTGTTGTTGCTTTTTTAACCCAGAGCCCTATGCCCTTACCTATTATCAATTCTGTTGCCTCGTGGATTCTCAAAAAGCGAATTCACCAAATTGAATTGTTTATCAAGTATCCGCACGAAGTTCAAGAAGAACTATTGCTTTCGTTGGTTCGAACAGCCGAACACACGGTTTTAGGAAAAAAATACGGTTTTGGTTCCGTAAAAAGTTACGCGCAATTTGCCCGACAAGTTCCGGTGGTGCAATACGAAGATTTTGAGCCGGAAATAGAGCAATGTCGGCAAGGCGCACACAATGTTTTTTGGCCTACTCCGATAAAATGGTTTGCCAAATCGAGCGGAACGACCAACGCTAAGAGCAAGTTTATTCCGGTTTCGAACGAGGCGCTCGAAAACTGTCATTACAAAGCAGGAAAAGATTTATTGTGTTTGTATTTGAACAACAACGAAGATTCGCAGCTCTTTGTTGGCAAGAGTTTACGCTTAGGCGGAAGTAAGGAATTGTACGAAAGCAACAATACGTTTTTTGGCGACTTATCGGCGATACTTATTGAAAACATGCCGTTTTGGGCCGAATTTAGTTCGACTCCGAGCAACCGAATTTCGTTAATGAGCGACTGGGAAAGTAAATTACCAGCCATTGTCAACGAAACGATTAATGAAAATGTAACGAGTTTGGCCGGTGTTCCGAGTTGGATGATGGTTTTGTTGCATCGTGTTTTGGAAACGACCGGCAAAAGCAGTTTATTGGAAATTTGGCCGAATTTGGAAGTGTATTTTCACGGCGGCGTGAGTTTTGATCCGTATCGGGTTCCGTACCGAAATTTAATTCCGTCGAACACGTTTCAGTATTACGAAATTTACAATGCGAGCGAAGGATTTTTTGCCATTCAAGATTTGAATAATTCGCAAGATTTACTGCTCATGCTCGACTACGGCATTTTTTACGAGTTCATTCCGATGTCGGATTTTGGAACGGCCGAAGCTACGATTATTCCGCTTTGGGAAGTAGAAGTTGGGAAAAACTACGCCATGGTAATTACCACAAATTCAGGCTTGTGGCGGTATCAAATTGGCGATACAGTTCGTTTTACTTCGGTGGATCCGTTTAAAATTCGCGTTACAGGCCGAACGAAACACCACATTAATGTATTTGGTGAAGAGTTGATTGTAGAAAACTCGGATCGGGCTATTGCGGCGGCTTGCAAGGGAACGAGTGCCGAAGTAGTTGATTACACGGTTGCGCCGATTTTCATGGACGGGAAATCGAAAGGTGCCCACGAATGGATTATCGAATTTCGAGCAGAGCCAACCGATTTTGAAGCGTTTTGTACGTTGCTCGACGATACGTTAAAATCGCTCAACTCCGATTACGAAGCCAAGCGCAACAGGAATATGACGTTAAATCCGCCGGTGATTCACCAAGCGCGCAAGAACTTATTTTACGATTGGTTGAAAGCGCAAGACAAGTTGGGCGGGCAACATAAAATACCGAGATTATCCAACCACAGAGGCTATATTGAGCAGCTCATGGAACTTTAAGTGTAGTACATCGATTTTATGACTTCGTACGCAATTGACGGCGTAACTTAGCTCAAAATTAAAATTAATGCTACGTAAAAGTTTGATTATCGCAGTAATTGCTATTGGGGTTAGCAGCTGCGGCAGAAGTGGATGGAGTTGTAAGAACAGGTATTGTCAGACTCCCGATGGTACACCTTATCAAGAGGTTTCACAAAAAGTAAAAATTTCAGAATAATCCCGGCTAGTCCGGGTTTTTTTATGCGTTCTCGGCACCCGCACTTTTAATGAGAATTTTTCGTGCTTGTACAACTGCACCTTCACACAACGAAAAGGCAACGCAAGGGCAACTTATTTTTAACAGAATCTCATTTTTTAATGCTGCTTTTTAGAAGCTAATCCCGCTTTCCGCTGTAGTCCTCAAAAAACACGGCACGTTCACACGCCTTGCTGCTGGCTTCTTGGGTCGCCATCGCAACGCGGTTCACGTAGCCGTTTTTTTCTCCGGGCTGCCGCTGCACTCGGGGCTAGGGCATCCGTTACTAACGTTTGGTGGAAAAAGTGTATATTCGTAATTGATAATAAACGAAATGACTGTCCTATTTAACATATTAGAAACACGCAAACCTTTTTTAATGCAGAGCGCAGTAAATATATTGTTTATCGCTGTTTTTGAAAAAATGAAAAAAGAAGCAGAGACTTCGTCAATTGTCAAGTTATGCGTCATGCTAACCAACCAACTGACTAATGGAGAACTTTTACGACAAATATGAATTCTTTCCGCTGACAATTCTTGACACACCTCTTGAAACAGCGAAAGCGGAAATTGAGGGGATAATAAGAAACTGGTGGGGAGATATTAAAATTGAGAAAGGAGCTGTTAATTTGGACAAGGTTAATCCTCCTCCTAAAATAACACCAGGCGGAGCACACTTTACCAAAATCTTAATTTGGACACCGATTAACAACCCAAATATGACTGCTCTTTTTGTGAATTTGCAAGACGCTTACAATAGCTTAATTCATGTTTGGAATGACAAATTTGAAAAGAGAGCAATTACATTGAGACTTTCTAACGACAAAATCTGCACTTACCCACATCATGAGATATGCATTAAAACCAGTGACAAAAATGAGCGAGTAGTTTATTCTCATTTTGAAAGCAAATGGGAGTTCTTTGACTTCGGTCCAATTCAAGATTTTGAAAATGTTGACTATTACAAAGCAAAACGAATTAAAGACAGAATTAATAATGACATAATTAACAGTTACATGGGTAAATTGGGACTTGAGATTTGGACTGATGACTTTTATAAATCAAACAAGGACGGAGTTTATCTTGAACAATTGTCATGGAAGAACTAACAGCACGAACGCATAACAGCCGTTTTGCAAAAGCGGGGGTTTCGTGCTTCTATGGCAGTGAAGTGCTAAATTTAAGCTTTGTGCATCTAATGAATTTTAGTGCTATAAATTCCTGCCTTCGCAAAGTGACAAAAGGCTAACTGCTAAACTAAAACGACATTCAACAACCTATGAAGTTTACAAAATTAGAAATTCATAATTTTCGACACATTAGCGAACAGACAATAGAAATTGGTAGTGTAATGACAGCTATTGCTGGACAAAATGGTACAGGAAAATCTACTCTACTTGGATGGATATCTCAGGCATCTGACTTTAAACTAAAAAATAAAACATTATTAGAAACTCCATTTAAATCAAAATACTCCGAAATATTTAGATCCTGCCCAGAAAAAGATTTCAAAAATTCATATAATGTTTCAATACACTTTGAAGATTCATTACTAGAAGAATCAAAAAAAATGACAACTCGACTTATTGAAACAGAAAACAGATACAGGGTAGATTTTGACGGACGTGGAACAGCACTAGATTTTCCTGTAATCTATTTGGGATTGAAACGATTAATTCCTTTAGCAACTGAAAAGACTATTAATTTGCAGGACTTTGAAATGGTAAGTGCAGATAAGAATCAGTTCGCTAAACTTTCCAAAGAAATTCTATACTTAACAAGAGAGGTAGTTGAAGCAGAATTTGTTAAGTCTACTAACAAACAAATGTTTGCGATGAAGACAAATGATTATGGTCATTTGGGGAATTCTGCTGGGCAAGACAATCTTGGTCAAATAATTTCTTCAATACTTTCATTCGGGCGATTAAAAAACGAGCTAAAGGAAAACTATAAAGGTGGACTTTTACTTATTGATGAAATTGACGCAACTTTATATGCAGGTTCACAAATAAAGCTAGTTGAAAAGTTATTTGGTTTAGCAAAAACTCTCAATGTTCAAATTGTATTCACAACTCATTCTATTGAAATACTAGAACACTTATCAAAAAAGACAGGTGAAGAAACCAAAATTAATTTTTTAAAATGGAATAATAAAAATGCTGTTAACGAGGTTAATCCTAACATAGAACTTTTAAAGAATGTCATTAGGGTTCAAACTGGGGTTGCAAAAAAAATAGAAAAAATACAATTCATTTGCGAAGACATTGTAGCGGAATACTGGTCGAAAAATCTACTAAATGGCACAGATTTAAAGCAAAAAGTAGAAGTAATAAAAGGACCATTTCCGGACGGAACACTTATTCAAATGGCTATTTCAAAACATCCAATCTTTAAGACGACTAATTTTATACTTGACGGTGATGCAAGAGTAAATCATTCACAAAGGAATACACCAAGGACAGTAATCTTACCTGGACAGCATAAACCAGAGAAAGTACTTTTTGATTTTATTTTTTCACTTGACGACGATGACGAATTTTGGGACAATGACAATAATTTCACTCATCAAACTTGCTTTGGCAACTTTGCAGACAAAAATCACAAAAGGTGGTTTAATGACGAATCAAATCAAAGATATTTTGGCAGAGGAAATAGTCGACTTTTCAATAGATGGAAAAAGGATAATAAAGAAGCAGCGGACAAATTTATTAGCGACTTGTTAGAAATAATAAAATGAAAAGTACAGCCGGTTACACGGGTAACCGTTGCACAACTTCATTCCCCGATCCACATTCTACGATAAAAAGCAACAAAAATTGAATAAATTTTAGGATGCAAATTTATACCTATCCACATAGGCAGTTTCGCGATTAATCACTGCAAAAACGCGACTGATCAGTTTGCATCGTACATTGTTTAAGACAAGCATAGGTTCCTTACCCTGTGCTTTTTTTTGGTTGTAATTTTCCTTGATTTATCCCCGCTCTGCAAACTCCCCCGACTTTGAGGCCGCTCCACAAACTCCCCCGACTTTCACGCACAAACCCCACCCATTTTCCCACAACCGCTTCACCCAAAGCCACAACCGAATGGTCCGAAACAAATCGCGGCATGAAAATACCTCTTTGATAAAACGTTTTTTCCAAAATAGATCTACTGCCACATCGCTTGTCTTTTGCAAACCAACCGATTGATCCAAGAACGAAATCTCCCCCATTTTTATAATTCTGTAGGCATGGGCGGTTGCCAAAAAACACTTTCGAAATCTTGTACCTGATTTTCGAATACGCGAATTCCCTCGTTTTCAAGCAATTGCTGCATGAGATTAGAGCCTGGAAAATGATGCTTCCCGGTGAGTAAACCAATCCGATTAACGACGCGATGTGCAGGAACGTCGGGTAAATGATGTGCAGCGTTCATGGCGTAACCCACAACGCGAGCCGACTTGGCCGATCCTAAACATTTGGCGATAGCTCCGTACGTACTTACGCGACCTTCGGGAATTTGACGTACAACAGCATACACACGTTCGAAAAATGGATCGTCTTGACTCATCCGAAATAATATTCCAAAATATTAATGATGGTAAAGATGGAAACCAAACCCGTTACCGAGCCAATAATGTAATTCATATTTTTAAGAATTACTGCTGTTTTGCTTTCCAACTTCGAAAACAAACTGATGTAACAGTAGAAAGCCATAAAAGAACCAACAGCAGAACCGGTAACAAAATTTCCAATCTCGGAGTTTTCAAAGTCAAAATACCCAAAAGACGACAAGCTAACGCTAACAATTACGTAGAACGGTATCGGAAAGAAATTGATCGCCGAAAGCAACATACCAAAAAAGAAGCGGCCTTTTTTTGAACGCACTTTCACCTCTTTAGCCGATTTTGGTTTGTGCGTTCCACGACTAAAAAAATAGATGGTTAGCAGAATAAAAATAGCTAATCCTATTTCGCGCAACAGGATAACAACTTCGGGATGTGCATCGATAAAGCGTGCAAAAATCAATGCAATTACCGTTTGGAAAATCACTGTGAGAGTGGCTCCAAGTGCAAACATAACTGCACGTACTCTTCCTTCATCGAGGGCAATACGCGCTGCGGTCATGTTTATGAGTCCGGGTGGAATGATACCAATAACTGCCGCTGCAAAACCGAAAGTAATGGGTAAGACTATTTGTTGTGCTACAAATGCCGGCAATAAGAGAGGGAGTGCGGCGTACAAAATTATTGGTTATTAGTGGATTACAAGCTAAACCGAAGATACGTAATTGCTTTGTTAATTTCCAAATATTGTTGCTCGTAAAACGTCTGAATTTCAGTAACCTCTGCCGGAGCACCTTCGTTTTTATAGATATTGTGGTTGGCGTAGTGTACCGGTAAGCCGAGACCATGGAGCAAACCCAAGGTATATCCGTGCATAAACTCAGAGTCGGTTTTTAGGTTTACAAAACCGTCTTTCACGAGCACTTTGCGGTATTTTTCGAGGAAATCGCTGTTAGTCATACGGTGTTTGGTTCGCTTGTATTTTATCTGAGGATCTGGAAAAGTGATCCAAATTTCGGCGATTTCGGCTTCAGCAAAAATCTGATCAATCAATTCGATGTGTGTTCGAACGAAAGCTACATTTGGAAGGTTGTTTTCGATTGCCGTTTTAGCACCACGCCAAAACCGTGCACCTTTCACATCTATTCCAATGTAATTCACTGCTGGATTTCGTTTGGCCAAACCAATCGTGTATTCGCCTTTTCCGCAACCTAATTCCACTACAATCGGATTGTCGTTTCCGAAGAAATCTTTACTCCATTTTCCTTTCCACGGAAAATTTCCTGCAACTACATCTTCTCTTTTTGGCTGTAGTACATTTTTAAATGTTTCGTTCTCTTGAAATCGCTTCTGTTTATTTTTGCTTCCCACGCTTTTGCTTAAAGTTTTAATAAGATTAAAGAAATGCAAAGTTATCAAAGCAAACCTACCTTTGCACAAAAATAAAGATGCCAAATACCGTAATTGTTGCACCGTTAAACTGGGGATTGGGTCATGCCACGCGCTGCATCCCGATAATTAAAGCTTTGCAAGCGCTCGATTACGAACCAATCATTGCCTCCGACGGCATGGCTTTGGAACTACTCACCAAAGAATTTCCCGACTTGCAAAAGCTGGAACTCCCTTCCTACAACATTGAATACGCCAAAGAAGGAAGAAATTTCAAATGGAAAATGCTGGCGAATTTACCAGCGATGATCGATGCTATTTTAACGGAGAAGAAAATCATTAAAGCTTTTCTGAAAGAAAATGAAGTTTCGGGGATTATTTCCGACAATCGATTGGGAGTATACAGTAAAAAAATTCCGTCGGTTTTCATCACGCATCAACTGAATGTTCTAAGTGGTAACACCTCGTGGTTGAGCACGGCCTTACATAAAAATGCGATTAGAAAATTTACGGAATGCTGGGTTCCCGATTTTCAACACGGGCAAAACCTTTCGGGGAAATTGGGGAAAAGCAACGACCGAACTTTGCGCGTAAAACATATTGGCGTTTTAAGCCGATTTGAAAAAGTAGAAACTGAAAAAATATTCGATTTAGGAATCGTACTTTCCGGGCCCGAACCACAACGCAGCTTACTTCAAGAACATTTGGAAAAACAGCTTCCGGATTTCAACGGTTCGGTTTTACTCGTACGTGGCATTATTGAAGCCGAGCAAAAAACACAGATTGCCGGAAATGTGACCACCTATAATTTTATGACTTCGGAACAGCTCGAATTGGCGTATCAGCAATGTAAATTATTGATTTGCCGTTCGGGTTATACTTCGCTGATGGATTTGGCGAAACTTGAACTTTCGGCATTTTTAATTCCAACGCCTGGGCAATTTGAGCAGGAGTATTTGGCAAAGAGATGCAAACGTTTGGGAATGGCGCCTATGGAAAAACAGGAACGTTTCGAGCTTAAACAACTCAACGAAATAAAGTTATACAACGGGTTTCCGAAAGTTGATGCCGACGTGAACTGGAAAAAATTATTCCGCCTTTTCGATGGTAAATGAGAATTCGGAACCTTTACCGAATTCGCTTTCAATGTAAATTTTCTCGTCGTGTGCTTCGATGATGTGTTTGACAATCGATAAGCCCAGACCCGAACCGCCTTCGGCACGTGCTCCGCTTTTATCTACTCGGAAAAATCGTTCGAATAAACGCGGAATGTACTGCGGTTCAATGCCCTCACCATCGTCTTTGATGCGGACAATAATTTTATTGTCGGTTAGGCTTTCAATGCCTACTTCGGTCGAACCTTTGACTTTTCCGTATTTGATGGAATTCACAATCAAGTTTACGAGGACTTGTTGAATTTTCTCTTGATCGCCAAAAACACGAATCGGACGCGGATATTTTCTGTCGAAAGACAAAAGAATATTCTTTTCCTCAGCTTTCATTTCCAACAAATCAAAAACGTTTTGTACCAGCTCAACGATATTGAACTTACTGAGATTTAAGTTTAAATCGCCCGACTCCAACTTCGAAATCATATCTAAATCTTGCACGATAAAGATGAGTCGTTCGACGCCTTTTTCGGCGCGTTCGAGGTATTTTTTGCGGATGTTTTTATCGTTCATAGCGCCGTCGAGTAGCGTGAGTAAATATCCTTGCACGGTGAACAGCGGCGTTTTTAGTTCGTGGGAAACGTTTCCGAGAAATTCGCGTCGGTATTCTTCGCGGACTTTCAAGGTTTCGATTTCCATTTTTTTGTCCATGGCAAACTTTTTCACTTCGCGCGTAAGCGTAGCCATATCGGTAGTAATGGGCTGGTTTCGAAAAGAACTCGACTCGAGGAACGACACGTCGTCGTAGATTTTTTTTACTCTTCTATAGATAAAGACTTCAACACGGTATTGAATAACAAAAAACGAGAACGTATAAACGGCCAGTGCAAACAATAGCAAAAACCACAGGAACGGCAGCGCTTTTGGAAGGAAAAAAAACCAACTGAGAAAACCTACAAAACCGGTTGCAAATAAGGTGATGTAAAAGGACGACTTACCTGCAAAGCGATACGTTTTCTTGAAAGTAAGATTCATGCTGTATTAAAAGAGTTGGTGCAAAGGTGCGAAGTTTTATTATACCTCGAACTTATACCCTACTCCTTTTATGGTTTTAAAGAAATCTTCACCGATTTTTTCGCGCAATTTTCGGATGTGCACATCAATGGTTCTGCCACCAACAATCACTTCGTTGCCCCAAACTTTATCGAGAATTTCTTCTCTTTTAAAAACTTTGCCTGGCCTGGATGCTAGAAGGTAGAACAGTTCAAACTCTTTTCGCGGAAGTACAATTTCTTCGCCGTCTTTGACAATTTTATATTCCTCGCGGTTAATTTCGATTCCGCCTACGTTGAGTTTTTCCGAATTGGTATCGCTTTCCTTCAATCGGCGTAACAAGGCTTTTACTTTCGAAACGAGCAATTTCGGTTTTATGGGTTTGGTGATGTAATCGTCGGCACCGGCATCGAAACCAGCTACTTGCGAGTAATCTTCGGAGCGCGCTGTAAGAAAGGTGATGATTACGTTGGCGAGTTCTGGTGTTTTGCGGATGATTTCGGTAGCTTCCATGCCGTCCATTTCGGGCATCATCACATCCATAATAATTAAATGGGGCAACTCTTTCTTGGCTTTTGCCACAGCTTCTTTTCCGTTGGCAGCCGTACTAATTTGATATCCTTCTTGCGATAAATTGTAACCTACAATTTCAAGTATATCTGCCTCATCATCAACGAGTAAGATTCGAATATCTTTCTTTTTCATACGTGAACTTTGGTTTTAGCGATTGTAAATGTAAAGATAAAAAAGAGCCCAGCAGAAGGCTTTACTGTAATTTAAAGACTTAACATTCTGTTAATATTTACCAAATATATTGGTAACGCTGTCTTAACATGGAGCTAAAACGATAAGCGTTCCTTTGCACCAATTTTAAACAACACTTCCATGAGGAATTTTTTAAGCGTTTTTTTTCTGTTAGTTGGAACTGTGGCCTTTGCGCAGAAAGGAACTATTGCAGGAAAAATAACCGACAAAGATGTTAACAACGAACCGATGTCATTTGCAAATGTTGTGCTTAAAGGTACAACAATTGGAACGGCCACGGATATCGACGGGAATTTTGAATTAGCTGTTGAACCGGGAAACTATACTGTAGAGATTAGTTTTGTGGGTTACGAAACAATTTTGGTTCCGGTAACTGTTGTCGCAAACCAAACGGTAACGATAAACCGCGCAATGAGTACGGGCAGCGTTAAGTTAGAGGATGTGGTGCTCGTTCAGCAGGTTAATAAGCAGAAAGAAAATGCATTATTGCTAGAGCAAAAAAATGCAGTGGAAATAAAACAGAGTATTGGAGCGCAGGAATTGGCGCGAAAAGGAGTTAGCGATGTAGCTACTGCGGTAACTAAAACAACAGGAATTACAAAGCAAGAAGGAAGCGGAACTATTTTCGTTCGTGGATTAGGCGACCGCTACAATGCTACTACCTTGAATGGTTTGCCTTTGCCTTCTAGCGATCCGGAACGTAAAAACATCAGTTTAGAAATTTTTGGAACCGATATTGTGGAGTTCATTTCCATCGATAAAGTTTATAATTCGAGAATTTACGGAGATTTTGCTGGCGGCAACGTTGATATTGTCTCGAAAGAGCATAAAGGCGCAGGATTCTTAAAATTTGATATTGGAGGCGATGTAAATTCTAATGCAATTAATAACGAAGATTTCCGAGTACAAAACGGTTATAACAAAAGTGGCTTTACCAACAAATCGCGTCCGGGAGGTACTTTAAATAATTACAATTTTAGTTCGTTAAGTAATGAACAACCAACCGCTATCGCAAACAGTTTTGCTTTGACGGGAGGAAAATCATTTAATTTAGGAAATACAGGAAAACTAAGCCTTTTTGGTACAATTTCGTACGACAATGATTTTGCTGCGAAAGCAGATGGTGTGGCGCGTGGAGGTGTAAATGGCGCTGGCGTGGTATTTAGAAACTTTCCTAAATTTTCAGAAGTTACTTATAGCACAAACACAACTGCAATGGGTAATATTGGTTATAAAATCAATGCCAAAAATAAGATCAACTTTAATTCGTTATTTATTAATGCTTCGTCGCTATCCACTCAAGAATACAGCGGTTTGATCATCGATATTGCTGATAACGGTAATGGATTTTTAAGACGTTATAAGTACGATCAGAACAAGCTTTTTGTAAATCAGCTTTTAGGAGAACACAAATTTACTGAGCGCATCAAACTAAATTGGGGCGGTTCATTTAGCACTATTAATGGTAATCAGCCGGATCGTGTACAAAATATTTTCCGCCAAGAAGCAAACGGATTCTTGTTGTCGAATGTTTCATCAGCCGATAATCACCGCTATTTTCAAGAACTAACTGAAAACGAAATTGCGTTCAATGCTGCTATCGATTATAAAATTGGAAAAACTGAAGAGGGCGAATACAAAGGAAAAATAACAGTAGGAGCAAATGCACGTCAGAAAAAACGCGAATTCGAAGCAGTTCAATACAATTTAGATATCAATAACAATTTCGTTGAAACAGTTGTTAACCCGAATAACTTGGATTCCTTTTTCAACCAAGCAAACTTGAATGCTGGTGTATTTTCACTTTCTACTTTTCGAGGAAATGCTCAAGTTCCCACGGCTCTAGATCCGCAGTTCTACAACGGCGATTTAAATATTCTTGCAGGTTTCGCTAATGCAGAATACCAGTTTGGAAAATTGACAGGTGTTTTTGGATTACGCTTAGAAACGATAGAACAATTAGTAGAATGGAACACTTCGGTTGATCCTGCAGGAGGCGATAACACACTTGACAAAGTTGCTTTCTTACCATCAATAACGCTTAAATACGAACTCAACGAAAAGCAAAATCTGCGATTTGGATTCAGTAAAACCTACACACTACCGCAGTTTAAAGAGCGAGCTTTTTTTGTATATGAAGATGCAATCGAAGCAAAATTTGGTAATCCAGATTTATATGAATCTGATGAATATAATTTCGATTTAAAGTGGGAACTTTTCCCAAAGGCAGATGAATTGATTTCGATTACAGGTTTTGGAAAACTCATTCAAAATCCCATCAACGAAATTAGTGTATTGTCTTCGACAAACGACGTTTCGTATGCCAATACTGGCGATCAGGCCTATGTCGCTGGAGCTGAACTTGAGTTGCGAAAAAACATATTTAGTATTGGAGAAACCAATGCCCGCAAATTATCCGCAGGTTTTAATGCGTCGTATTTGTATTCTCAGCAAGACTTAGACGAAGATAAAGTACGTCGCGAAAATAGAACTGTGAACTTACAGGCCGACTTTACAGATGATTCCAGTAAGCTAACTGGGGCGTCTGATTTACTAATGAATGCAGACATTACGTTTTCAACCGATTGGAATGATAAGCAAGGTAGTTTTATGACTACATTGGCGTATACCTATTTTTCCGATCGCATTTATTCGCTAGGAACGGTACAACGTGGAAATCAGGTTGATAAATCATTTGGTGTTTTAGATTGGGTAACTCGTACCAAACTCACAAAGAACTTTGGAATCAATTTTATTGCACGCAACTTATTGGATCCAAAAATCGAACGAGTGCAAGAAAATAATAGTGGCGATATAACCGTACTTAGTTACAGAAAAGGCATGAACTTTAGCTTAGGCATGAGCTATCAGTTTTAGTAATTTGAGGATTAGTTATTTAGAAAGCTGTAGAGAAATCGACAGCTTTTTTTATTTTCTTAACATTAGAAACATTCCCTTAATACAGTCGTAGCAATTTGATAAAGAACCAATGACCTTCTGTTAACCTGCGTTTGAGGATATAAAGCCAAATTTGCAGCAACAAAATAACTATTAATAAAATCAACATGAAAAATGTATTTTTAAAGTCGGCTTTAGCTTTTGCAGTTTTCGCTGGACTTTTTACAAGCTGTTCTAGCGATGACAATAACGAACCAACATCAACGTTTGTGGTTACGCCAGAAGATTTTAGAGGAAATATTAACGATGGTGAAGTAGTATTGAATGCGAACGTAGTTTATACGTTAACTGGTCCACTGGTAGTAAACGACGGTGCTACATTAACCATTCCAGCCGGAACTGTAATTGAAGCTACCGGCGGAACTGCAGCATATATAGCCGTGGCACAAGGCGGAAAAATATTTGTGAACGGTACTGCTTCCGATCCAGTTATAATGACATCTGGATTGGCTACACCTGCTGCTGGTAATTGGGGAGGTTTAGTAATTTGTGGAAAAGCACCGATTAATACTGTATCTGGAGGTGCGTCAACAGCACAATCAGAGGTTGCTGGTTTAACTTATGGTGGTACTGTTGCTAACGATAATTCAGGCTCTATTCGCTATTTAGTAATTGAATATGCTGGTGCAGCATTTTCTTCAACAAAAGAGTTTAACGGAGCTTCTTTGTTTGGAGTTGGTTCAGGAACAACTTTCGAATATGTACAAACAATCAACGGTGCTGATGACGGTTTCGAGTTCTTCGGTGGTACCGTAAATACTTCTAATTTAGTTTCATTTGGTAACCAAGATGACCAATTCGACTGGACTGAAGGTTGGAGTGGAACAAACAACAACTGGTACGGAAAAATTTCATTCGGTCAAGGAAATCGCGGAATTGAAGCAGATAACTACGAGTTTGGCTTTGCTAACACGCCCGTTTCAGATCCAACCATAAATAACATTACTTTGGTAGGTGCTGGTCCAACTGCAAGCTCACAAAGTTATGCTGAGAACCAAGCAATTAAACTGCGTCGTGGAACTCGCGCTAGTTTTACAAATGTAGTTTTAGCAGATTGGGCAACTGGTATCGATATCGAACACAATGAAACTTTAGCTAACATTCCAGGTTCACTTTCGTTGACTACAGTTTTGTTTACAAACATAACTACCAATTCTAAAGGAAAAGATACCGCTGGTGCTTCTGTATCTGTTACTAATGCTTTCACTGAGGGAACTGCAACTGGTGCTGGAAATGGTGCAGGCATCCCAACTTGGGCGCAAGGATGGACAAATGGTCTAAACTAATTTCTACAAAAAATTAAAATGAAGAATGGCTGCTCTCGGGTAGTCATTTTTTTTTGCACTCACGTGAACACGATTGCCCGCACAAGCGATTGCAGCGGAAATCTAGCCACGAGCGGCGGCTGCCGAGTGGCTCCTCGATAGCAATCGGGAGCAGCGAAAAGCGCGGTGCCGCGGCGGAACAGAGCGGCATGTGCCCAAATAAAAAAGATAAATTTTTCAAAAAAAACTTTTTGGAACGGATTTTGAAATAAAAAATTGTAGTTTTACATTATGTTTTTAGTGATGAAAAAAATATACTTCATATTCGTTTTCTTTTTACTTCTTGCTGCGGGTAGTGCCCAAGCACAAGATGGTAAATCGGCGTTGACTAACATTGAAGGTTTAAATTTTTATCCGAACCCAGTAAGCAATGGTAAAATTTACATTACTACAGCTAAACAAAGTTTAGAAAAAGAAGTAACTATTTTCGACGTACTCGGAAAGAAAGTGCTCAATACCACACTTACCACCAAAGAGCTTAACGTTTCGACGTTAGCACCTGGCGTGTACATCATCAAAATCAGAGAAGCTGAGGCAACTGCCACAAGAAAACTGATCGTCAAATAGTTAGCTTTTCTCCACAAAATCATAAATAACGATTCTTTTACACGGCTTTTTTGCAGTATTGCAAAAATCGTCGTTATCTTTGCAGCATAAAATATTAATAAGTTTAAAATGAAAAAACTTTACACTTTATCTTTAGTGTTGTTTGCAGGTTTGACATCATTTGCACAGGTGATCTTTTCTGAGAACTTTGGAACAACTGCTCCGTCAACAACTCCCTATCCATCACCAACTGATTATACGGGATATCAAAATGCAGCTCCAATTGTTTTTACAGGAGTCGGCAGTGACGTTAGATCGACCTTGCCTTCTGTATCTTATTCAGGCGCGTCTGGAGGATCAAACGTATTTTTTAATGCAGACGCAGAGTTTCTAAGAATCGACGGCATCAATACCTCCGGTTTTACGACTAGTAACATGGTGTTATCATTCGGTTATAACGGTAGTCCAACGATAACTCTTGAGCAAAGCGTTGACGGAAATACATGGACACCTATTACATATACGCTTCCTTCGGGAAGTAACTGGCGTTTAGTTCAGGTAGATGCAAATCAAATTGCCTCTAGTACTTCATTATCATTACGTTGGACATTAATTGGGACGGGGAACTGTAGAGTTGATGACGTTCAATTAAGCAACGGCGGTTCAACTTGTACGTTAGCTTTAGGAGCAACCGATACAACTTGTGATGACAATACCGCTGGAGTTGACACCTACACGGCTACGGTAGCCTTCACTGGCGGAGGAAGTACAGCAGTGACAATCAGCACAAACGCAGGTACAGTAAGTGGGGACGACCCATCATCAGCAGCTACAGGAACCATTACAATTTCTGGAGTGAACGAAGGTACTGCGCTTGTAGTAACAATTACTGGCGGCGATTGTAATTTAAGTGCAACTATTACAAGTCCACCTTGTAATCCGATACTTACATTGCCAATAAACGAATCATTCGACTATGCCGCCGATGCAGCTGTTAATACCGTTGGTACTTGGACCTCATTCAACAATGGAGATATCCCAACAATTGCAGCAGGTAGTTTAGCATACACAGGAATTCCAGCTGTAGGCAACTCTTTAACGTTTGCTGGTGAAGGTGCAGAAGTAAAGTTAGATTTCCAAACTGTTAACTCGGGCACTATCTACGCTTCATTCTTACTTAATGTATCAAATTACGACGCTATAACTGGTGGTGAAAACTTCTTCGCTGCATTTGGAAGATCCTCAGATACTGGGTCGTATGAAGGTAGATTATTTATCAGAAAAGCAGATACACAATTCAATTTAGGTGGTGCAGCAGGTAGCAATATATCAACAACCGGACAGTGGTCTGATATCAATTTTGATCAAAATCAACCTGTATTAGTAGTTGTAAGTTATAATTTCGAAACAGACGTGCTGAACTATTGGTTTAACCCAACTGTAGCAGGTTTCTCTGAAAACACCACACCAACTTTCACTTTACCTGTAACAACACCGTACACTTCTTTTGACACATTTAAATTCCGTCAGAACCAAAATAGTAATACCCCAACCATGACGATCGATGCACTACGTATTGGTTTAGCTCCTGGCGATGTTCTTACAAGAAACGAGCAATCGGCTATCTCTGGCTTAAAAGTATATCCAAACCCGGTTACAAACGGTATCTTAAACATCGAAACAGCTGCTAATGCAGAACGTAACGTACAAATTTTCGACATCGTAGGAAAACAAGTAGTAAACCTTACTACTGCTACAAACATCATCAACGTTTCAGCGCTTAGAAGCGGCGTTTACGTAGCTAAAATTACCGAAGAAGGTAAAACAGCTACTGTGAAGTTTGTGGTGAAGTAAGAAATACTAAAACCTATAGGAAACTCCGATGCGAAAGTGTCGGAGTTTTTTTATGTGCACAACTAAACTTTTATAATTTCGCAGCGTGAAAGAATTCCAAGGCAATCCGTTTACCATTCGCAGCAAAAAAGAGTTCGACAAGCTGGCGCTCAAAGTATTTCGGTACCAGTTCGAAAACCAGCCCACGTACCAGCAATTTTGTACGCTACTGAAACGAACACCCGATGTGGTAAAAAACGTCGAGCAAATTCCGTTTTTGCCCATTTCATTCTTTAAATCGCACCACATTATTACAACCGATTGCCAGCCGGAAATCGTTTTTGGCAGCAGCGGAACCACGCAAACCGGACAAAGCAAACATCCGGTTGCAAAAGTCGAGATCTACCGCGAGAGCTTCTTACAAGCCTTTCAGCTGCAATACGGAAATCCAAAAGATTACATCGTACTCGCCTTGCTTCCCTCTTATCAGGAACGCCAAGATTCATCGCTCATTTTTATGGTCGACGAGCTTATCGCACGTTCCCAACAACCCGAATCGGGCTATTACCTGAATCGAAATCAGGAGCTTATCGAAAACTTGTTGGCCTACGACCGTTCCGGGAAAAATGTTTTGCTCATTGGCGTTACTTATGCCCTACTCGACCTCATCGAAACGCAAACGTTCAAGTTACATAACACGATAATTATGGAAACCGGCGGCATGAAAGGTCGGCGTAAAGAGCTCGTGAAATCCGAATTGCACGAATTGCTCTGTGCCGGATTTGGCGTTTCGAATATCCATTCCGAGTATGGCATGACCGAATTACTGTCGCAAGCCTATTCACTTGGCAAAGGCATTTTCGAGTGTCCGCCCTGGATGGAAGTGCACATCCGCGAAGTACAAGATCCGTTGCAATTAGTGCCAAACGGCCGTACTGGCGGCATTAACGTAATCGATTTGGCTAATGTGTACTCCTGCTCGTTTATTGCTACACAAGATTTGGGAAAAAAATTCGAAAACGGTTCGTTCGAAGTATTAGGTCGTTTCGATAACGCCGACATCCGCGGTTGCAATTTACTGGTTCAGTAGCTTTTTAAAATGCCTTTCAACACGCTCAGACACCAACGGAGCACAATGTTCCACCATGTTTTTCAATAGGGACACAACGCTGCCTTTTACAAGCTGACGTTCCGAGCTTCTCTAGCGCACAGAAAACACCGAACTACACCGAATTTTGCTGAATAC
>NZ_JAIXYH010000007.1 GCF_027490375.1 Flavobacterium sp. | reverse complement strand
GTCGTGTCCCTGGTTCTTCCGATAGCTATCGGAACTGGAGGTACCACATCCGACCCTTGATTTCTTAATGATTTCAAGGGTTTTTTGTTTTTAGTCGTGTCCCTGGTTCTTCCGATAGCTATCGGAACTGGAGGTACCACATCCGACCCTTGATTTCTTAATGATTTCAAGGGTTTTTTGTTTTTGAACTAAGCAACGTGCTTATTTCGAATTAGTTGAATTTAGATTACCAAATATGAGTTGTCATTCGTATTCTACAACCTAGTAATAAAATAATTGTCGCAAACCTATAAACTTACTATTAAAAACGTTTCAAAATCTCTAGACTTATATCGAAAAACAACGACCCTTCCTCGCTTTCAAAAAAGCAGTTTCAATTAAGCTAAAAACCCACCTACTTAAACAAACCGACAACAAAGTCGATAGTAATTCCAACACCGATTACCAACAAAAACTGCGTGATGCCTCCCAAAAAATACACCAAAAGCGATTTGCCATAATTTAGTGCTTTTGCCCGATTAAAGAACTGCGCCAAGACAATTACAGGATACAGTATCGTAGTTCCTAAAAGTAAAATATTGGTAATGCTTTGGTTTAAAAAGCTGGTAAACGGAAGGATTACTCCAACCAACAACATGCCCTGCGCCGAAACAAAACACATCAACGTCATGATTTCAAAAATGTTGTAGCCGTATTTTCTGAAAAACAATCGGGCCCAGCTGGCAATAAAAAAGCTCTTCACGATAAAATCGTAGCCAAAGTTTTTTTGAAACCACGATTGGATCGCATAAACCGTAGTGCCATAGAAGTATGAATCGGTTGGCGGAGTTGTTGCTGCGGGCTTAAAATTGTTGTAGATAATCGTGTAAATAACCGCCGAGAAAATCAAAAACCCAATCGGTTTCATGTGTTGGTCGCGGCGTTCGTTAATAAACGTTCGAATACTGGCAGCCGGACGAATGCAAAACTCCTTTACATTGAAAAAAAATCCCTTATCCAAATGCCACAAATGAAGTAATTCGTGCGAAATGTAATGGCTGTCGATCCGTTTTATTTGGCAGTTTGTAACATTCTTATTAGCAGATTCGTTAATCAACTCACTTTTGCTATTTGTCATAATACTCGTTTTGTTCATGCTCGTTTCTAGTAGCAAAGTAATGAAAAACCGACTTTAAACACACTGCCGAAAAGTAAATCAAAAAACATCAAGGCTACAAAAATAGAATATGCAAAAAAGCCTTGCAACAAAATGAAGCAAGGCTAATCATAAGTTAAATCAAAAAGGGCGTAAGTTCAATGTAAGAATTGAACTCATTCTAAAACCTTAGAAATCTAGCACCAAACCTACTGTAGGAATAATGGTATTATTGGAATTATCCACTTGTATCAATTGTCGCGGCGAAACTACCGCATCGTTTTCGTCGCGAAGTAATCCAAATTGTGGTATTTGTGGTATACGCTGCGCTAGTAAATTCTCAAAATCAACAAACACGTCTAGTGCAACTTTCTTGAAATTCCATTTTTTATCAACTCGAACATCCAACTGATTGAAAACACCTAGCTTTCTTGTTCCTAATGCATTGTAATCCAAGATTATTTCAGGATATGCAGCGAGAGTTTGTTGCTGATCAACGGGAACATACGGAGTTCTTCCCGCAAATCGATTTCGTAAACTAACCTCCCAATTCTTTTTAAACTTGTACCCTGCTGTTAACGAAAATAGGTGTCGGCTATCCCAAACCGATGGTAAATACTGATTGGCAACACCCGAAAACTCACTGTAAAAAAAGGTGTATGAAGCAATAGCAAAGAAATTCTTCACAAACTTTTGCTGAAACATGACCTCCGCTCCATAAGTTCTGCCGCGGCCATTCGTAGCAATAGCCTCATTACCTAAGACTTCAAAACCGCCGCCTTTGTTGGCTAACGAAACGCCATCTTCTAAAGAAACCGGATAATCGCGGTACTTTTTATAGAATCCTTCCACAGTTAGTTTTGATGCTTCTCCAATTGCTTTTTCAAATCCGGCAACGTAATGCGTACTATTTGTATAATTTCCGTTTTTATTTGCCAGTTCACCATTTTGGTCTCTAAATCCAAGTATGGTATACGGTAAAATCTTGTAATAACTGCCTACACTGGCGTTGAACCGATAGCCTTGACCTAACTTAACCGATAAAGCAACACGCGGCGAGAACGTTTCGAGTAAACTCACACGATCCAAAAATGTATCATCATCGAAGCGAAACCCAGCCGAAAAATCAACACGATCGTCAAAAAAGCTGCTGCTAGCGTTGGCAAAAAAACCGTATTTAAAAAAATCGATACTTGTTGAATACGTTCCCGTATTGGAATCGATAGTATTATTGTTATAGCTGGAAAACTGTCCGTTAAAACCTGTAGTTACTTTCACTTTGTCAAAATAGTACGTGAATTCCTGACGCATTTTGGTTTCAATTTCCTCAGCCTCGTTGCTAAAGATAATTCCCTCACGGTTAACAGTATCTTCGTAATTCACAAACGAGTTTTTAAAGTAATTGTTTGAAATTGTAGTTTGCGCATTTCCTAAATTGTTTTTGAACCGTCGCTTCCACGTTAAACCGATCGCATTAGAACGCTGTTCGATATACGGCGACTGTTCCAAAACTGCGCGCTCACTTGGCGTCAAATCGTTTGAAGCCTCTAGCGAAAACTCGTCGATCGAACCAACACCAATCAAAGAAATATCATTGTATGCATCAATTTTATGATTGATTTTGTATTGGTAATCCCAGTAATTTGGTCGTATCGGTAATCCGATAAACTCAAACAAAAATTGCAGATAACTTCGTCGAACCGAAGCGAGGAATGTCGTATTGCTTTTCTCCTTATTACCTTTAAATAATGGCCCTTCAAAAGTTGCTGCGGCCTCTGAAGCACTTAATCGAAAGTTGGTTTTGTACGAAGTAGCACTGCCCGTGCGTTGCTTAAACTGCAACACTCCGGATAACGGATTGTCATATTGGGAACCAAACGCCGATGTGCTTAACGTAACATCATCAATAAAGGAAACGTTTAAAATGCCGACCGGGCCTCCCGAACTTCCCTGTGTACTAAAATGATTGATAGTAGGAATCTCCATGCCGTCTAAATAATAAACGGTTTCGTTAGGAGCACCACCCCGAATAATTAAGTCGTTTCTAAAACCTCCCGGCGAAGGAGAGATGCCGGGTAACGATTGCGCCACGCGAACCACATCGTTATTCGAACCTGGATAATTGGCAATTTCAACAGCTGAAAGCGATTGTATAGATAACGGCGTTTCTTTACTGCGCTTTAACTTACTGCGCTTAATTACAACCTCGGTTAATTCTTGAGCCGACTCTACCAAATTAATAGTTAATTCGGCATTTCCCGCCGATTTAACAATCACATTAAACACAGTCTGCGTCTCATATCCGTCGAAACTTACCGTTAAATTATAGGTTTTAGGAACTACCTGCTCAAATTTGAATACACCATTCTCATCTGTAGTAGTAACGTACTCGGTACCCTCCAACAATACGGTGGCTCCCAATAACGGACTCTCAGCCTTGCCTTTTACAATTCCCGTAAGCACTACTCCCTGCTGCGCAACAACAGCCTGCAAAGAAAACAATGCAAAAAGAACCCAAATAGTTTTTTTCATTTTGTATGTTTTTGTATTATTTTTGCGCAAATTTAATTCAAAAATGTATTATTTTAATATTTTAAGTTTTTTTTAGCGCTACTTGAATCACAGTGTTTAATTTTGAGGATATGAATTCTAAGGATTTACTGCACACCATCATAAACGATTTCTACGATTTTAATTCGCATGAATCGGAGTCTGATCAAGCTTCCATGCAGAAGTTCGTAGCGTTTTTAAATGCGAAATACGACACGGAGAAAATTGAAGTACGACCGCTTACCGACGCCGATACAGAAATCGACTTACTAGTACTTGAAAACGAAAACGAAGACAAGCGCGACGTACTGCTACTCTTTATTTACTTGTTTAAATACGCCAGAAACTACATTAAAATGGCTTTGGCCGAATCGGAAATTCATACCGCAGATGAATTTGCCTTTGTAATTTCAGTTTTGATGACTCCTGAATTAACTAAAACTGATTTATTTCAAAGAAACATTGTTGAAAAAACTAGCGGAACGGAAATCCTTAAACGCTTAGTTAAAAAAGGTTTAATTCACGAGTATAAATCCGATAAAAACAAAAAAAATATCTACCTGAAAATCACGCCTGAAGGCGAGGGGGTAATTACTCGTGTATTACCTAAAATGCAGGAGGTTACCGAAATTGTTTCTGGAAATTTAAGCGCGTTTGAAATTAAAAATCTACTTAAATCTCTAGCCAAACTCGAAGCCTTACACAACGATATTTACAACCAGCACAAAGACCGGGATTTGACGCAAATACTGGAGTTCATCAAGCAAGCGAAATAGTTTTTCTTTCTTCTTTGGGCAACTGCTGCCTCTGTTCCGCCGGCAGCACCTGGCTGTTCCTGCAATCTTTTAACCTGAGTTCGATTTAAAAATTACAGTCAGAAAACAGATAAATGGTTGACCACAAGGCAGAATTGTTTTGAGATACTATAGTATCGCAAAAAATTCTAACGAAGTAGGCGACCGTTTATCTGTTTAGCGTCTGGGTCGTTCATTCATAAGGATACCAGTTTTTTCATTTTAATTATTTTCAGCGTTCTGACAAAGATTTTTAATCGAACTCAGGTTTTTACTGCTCGCGCCCTCGCAGTAAAAGGATTTCCGTGCCATCCCTGTTGTACCTAACCCAACCCACAATACGTGTTTTTAAAACTTTCCGCTACCTTTGCCGCAAACAACACAACTATGCCTATTATCGCACCTTCTGTACTTGCAGCCGATTTTGCTAATCTGCAACGCGACGTCGATCGCATCAACGAAAGTCAAGCCGATTGGTTTCACATCGATATCATGGACGGGGTTTTTGTACCCAACATTTCGTTTGGTATGCCCGTGCTCGAAGCCATTCAAAAGCACGCAAAAAAACCGCTCGACGTGCATTTAATGATCGTCGATCCCGATCGATATACCGAAACTTTTGCCAAATTGGGTGCCAATACATTAACGGTGCATTACGAAGCGTGCACGCACTTACATCGCAGCTTGCAACACATAAAAAGTAACGGCATGCGCGCAGGAGTTGCTTTAAATCCGCACACACCGGTACATTTGCTTTCCGACATCATTCGCGAAATTGATTTGGTGTGTTTAATGAGCGTAAATCCGGGTTTTGGCGGACAACAATTTATTGAACACACCTACGAAAAAGTACGTGCCCTTAAAAAACTGATCGTTGAAACGGGAGCAAAAACCCAAATTGAAATAGACGGTGGTGTAAACAGCGGAAACGCAACGGCCTTAGTACAGGCAGGCGCCGATGTTTTAGTAGCAGGTAATTTTGTATTTAAAGCCGAAAACCCGTTACAAGTGATTGCCGACTTAAAAACGGCACACTAACGATTGTATTAATCGAGTTTTTCGGTAAGTTTTTTAAAGACTTTTCGCGCTTCTTTACCTTCATATAAAATGCTGTAAACCGCGTCGATTATAGGAGTTTTGGCGCCGTATTCTTCGTTGAGCTTGTACGCACTTTTTACCGCGTAGTAGCCTTCGGCAACCATACTCATTTCCATCATGGCGCTTTTTACGGTATAGCCTTTACCAATCATGTTTCCGAACATGCGGTTTCGCGAAAAAACCGAATAACCGGTTACCAACAAATCGCCGAGATACGCGCTGTTGTTGATGTTTCGTTTCATTTTGTGCACTTTGCGAATAAATTTCTTCATTTCGCGAATGGCGTTACTCATTAAAACCGACTGGAAATTGTCGCCGTAACCCAAACCGTGCGCAATACCTGCGGCAATGGCGTAAATGTTTTTGAGCATGGCGGCATATTCGGTACCGATAATATCGTCACTGATTTTTGCTTTGATGTAATTTCCGGAAAGCGCCTGTGCTACGACCTTTGCTTTTTTTGCGTCGGCGCAGGCAATAGTTAGGTACGATAAACGCTCGAGCGCTACTTCTTCGGCGTGACACGGCCCAGTGATTACGCCAATATTTTCGTATGGAATTTGATAAACTTCGTGAAAATGCTCGCCAACAATTAAACTGGTTTCGGGCACGATACCTTTGATCGCAGAGAAAATGACTTTATCTTGAAGGGAAACTTCGAGTTTCGCAAGTTCGTTATTAAGAAACGCCGACGGAATAGCAAAAATGATGATTTCGGCATTTGCGATGGCGTAATTGATATCGGTTGTAAGATCGAGTTTTTCGATTTGAAACGTTACCGAACTTAGGTAGTTTGGGTTGTGATGCTGCGTTTGCAGGTGTTCGATGGCTGCTTCGTTTCGCATATACCAAATTATGCGCGATTCGTTTACGCAAAGCATTTTGGCAATGGCTGTGGCCCAGCTTCCGCCGCCGATAACTGCAAATTTAGTCATTTACTACGCTTTTGTGTTTAGCGTGGCAAATGTAAGCAGCTGATTTTGATATTTGAAAGCAAATTGCAGCGAATTCGATTTCGTAACTTTTGGAAATGGTTTTTCTTTGGCACAAATCTTGGGTTTAGTTGGCCGCGCGAAGGATAGAGCGGATTACCCCGCAGCCACAAAAAGCGCGCACAAGCGGTTTTTGTGGCGAGGCGTATAAGCGAAAGCCTGACGGCGCAGAAAAACCCTGTACTACCATTCGAATTACAGCGAAATTTCGGGTTTTACTGTGCCGGCGCGCCCAAAAAACAACTAAAAATTCGTGTACAATCGTTATCTTTACCTCACTTAACTTTCTACCATGCGTGCAATTTTTCTCGGATTGTGGTTTCTTTTAAATGTATATTCAGGTTTTTCGCAGCTTCAAAAAGAAGTTGAACCGCCTTTTCACATAAAAACGGCTGCATTTTTTCAGGACGGAAAAATGGTGTTGCCAATGTTTCAACTAAACGACAATTTTCATTTTGAGTTTGATGATTTGCATGGCGACGAAGCCGATTATTATTTTGAAATTGTGCATTGCGATTACGATTGGAAAAAATCGGAATTGGCAAAAGCCGAATACTTAAACGGCGTGGATGGGCAGCGCATTCAGGATTATTTGACTTCGTTTAACACCGTGCAATTGTATTGCCATTACCGCATGCCTTTTCCGAACCGTTTCATGAGTTTTCGCGTAAGTGGCAACTACATTATTCAGATTTTGAACTCGGATCGCGAAGTGGTTTTTTCGCGCAAGTTTGTGATCTATGAAGATCGTGTTTCGGTTCCGATGGTTATTAAACGTCCGCGTACATTAAAAGATATTGAATACAAACAAAACGTAGAATTTTCGATTAAATCGCAAGATATTTTGTTTCAAGCGCCCTTACAAAACGTAAAAGTTTGGTTGCTGAAAAACGGCGATTTTAAAACAGGAATTACCAATATTAAACCACAATATACCATTGGCAACGATTTGATTTACCGGTACGACAAGGAAACGCAATTTTGGGGCGGCAACGAATACCGATTCTTTGAAAACAAGGACATTCGGGCAGCGAACAATTTTATTGCAAAGATTGAAAGTAAAGAAACTTACATTGCGTATTTATATCCAGACAACGCACGCGCCAACCAGCCTTACACCTACGCACCCGATGTAAACGGTATTTATCAAGTACAAAACTTAAACTCGCAAAACAACGCTGTAGAAGCCGACTACGCTTGGGTGTATTTTAGATTGGTTGCGCCAACCTACATGGGCAACGACGGCGTGTATATTAACGGAATGTTTAACAACTGGTCGTTAGCACCCGAATTTAAAATGGATTACAATACCGAAGGTGGCTATTTTGAAAAAGCGTTGATTTTAAAACAAGGATTTACGAACTACCAATATGTTATTGCCTCAGAAAACGGGAAAATTGATTACGAAAATGCGCCCGACGGCAACTTTTATCAAACGGAAAACAACTATTTTGCTTTGGTGTATTACCGAGAAAACGGTCAGCGATACGATCGTATTATTGGAAAAGGCAGTGCTAGTTCGATTGATATCAGCAACTAACAAAGATTTAAACTTGCTTCGTTCGAAAATTTGCTAACTTTGAAGTGTGAAACTGGTTGAGCGCTATGGTTACTCAAATAACACAAGGGATAAAAATTTCGGTTAGAACTTCTTTTGAAGGAACTTACTACAAAAACGGTAGGTTGCACTACGCATTTTGTTATGAAATTTCGATAGAAAATCACAGTAAAGACAGCGTACAATTGATGTCGAGACACTGGGACATTTTCGATGCGCTTCAAAACATGGAAACCGTGGATGGCGAAGGTGTGATCGGTAAAAAACCTGTTTTAAAACCCGGCGAGCGTTACAGCTATACTTCAGGCTGTTTATTGGCTTCGCCATTTGGAGCTATGCGCGGCTATTTCAACATGATTAATTTTACAACGACCCGCAATTTCCGGGTAATTGTGCCGAGCTTTAAACTAAGCGCCGATTTCGCCTTGAATTAATTTCAGCGCTCTTTATTTGTATTTCAAACTTGGTTCTGAAAATATGCACTTACGTCGAGAACTTCGCGTTGGGCAATAGCGAACACCTTATCCGTTGCGGTTGGTTCGAGTATGTACTTTCCGGTAAAAACGCCAAAGGCAGGTAAAATTAGTTGGTTTTGAGATTGAAAAAAACAAGGCAATCGCAAGGATTGTCGGCCAGCACCACGCAACAAAACGCCGGGATGTATGTGTCCGCAGATGTTTAGCTTCGAATCGGTTTCGGTAGGATGATGCGTGAGTAACAATTCGTTGGTTTCGATTTCGGAAACTACTTCAATACCCAACTTTTTGTAATGTGATTCTGAAATAATATCGTGATTTCCGGCGACCAATACGTGCTTTTGTTCTGCATTTCTTTCGATAAACGCCGAAAACGCTCGCCAATCGTTGTTGGTTTTGGAGTGAAATAAATCGCCGAGATAAATTACTGATTTCGGATTGAAAAATGAGAGCACTTCTTCTAACAACTCGAAGTTTACCAAACCTGCCGCTGCCGGAACGGCTAATCCGTTTTTGCGAAAATGCGCCACTTTACCGAGGTGCACATCGGCAATTAATAAGCAGTTTCCATTTTTCCAGAAAGCGGCTCCGGAGTAATGCAAAACGAATTCGAGCTGATTGTATTTGAGTAGCGTTGTCACAGATAAATTCCGATGCAAGGTAATTCAAGTATAGGAAACGAGCCGACAATTACTTCATAAAACTGGCGGTCATTTTCGCGATTCGGTCGGCAAGCGTTTCGCTGCTGAGTTTCTCTCGAAGTCGGTCGGTGATAATTGGAAACGAAAACGGCGTGGGTTTCGAACATTCTTTGATGACGATATTTTGTTGGTTAATACGTTCCAAGGCAAGAATCACACGTCCTTCTTCTAACTGATGCTCGAAGGTTTCGCTAATGGCTTGTTGCAGCAATAAATTATCGGGTTCGTAATCGCGAAATACTTCGAAGAACAGCTGCGAACTTCCTTGTAAATGTTTGGTTTTAATTAATTTACCGGGATAACCCGTAAAAACCAATCCGCTTATTACGGCTATATCTCTAAATTTTCGTTTGGCCATCTCGGTGGCATTTAAACTGCTTTGCAAGTCTTGATGCACGTATGAAGCTGAAAACAAGTTGTTGTCGATTACCGATTCTAAATCGATGGGTTGATCGGAAAGCAACTCGAAACCATAATCGTTGTAAGCCAGCGAAAAGCTAATAGGCGTAAGTAAACTAATTCGGTAAGCGAGTAAGCTTGCCAGCGCTTCGTGCACAAACCGACCTTCAAACGGATAAAATAAGCTGTGATACCCTTCGCGTGTTTTGAATGTTTCGATAAGAAATTCGTTGCTCGACGGCACGATTGATTCGCGTCTTTGACGGGTAAAAACGGGTTCCATTGCCGCGAGTTCGACGGATAAATCTGAAGTATTTGCACGATAGAGTTCTTCGCGCAGGAGTTGCGACATTTGTGCGGAAAACGACAAGCGACCACCGAGCCAGCTGGCCAGTTTTGCTTTTCCGCTTCCGGTTGCGTTGCGCACCAAAACCTGCATGTTTTTAATTTGATAGAGTTCTAATCGGCGTCCGCCAAACTGAAAAATATCACCGGGTTTTAATCGTGAAATGAAGTATTCCTCAATGGAACCGATATAACCGCCGCCAAGAAATTTGACTTGCAGCGATACGTCGCCAACGATCGTGCCAATTTGCATGCGATGGTGCATGGCAATTTTGCGGCTGTTGACTTTGAATTTACCGTCGGCTTCGATTTCTACTTTTTTGAATTCGTCGTATGCTTGCAAGCTTTGTCCGCCTTTGGTTATGAAATTTAAAATCCAGCGCCATTCCTCGTCGGTCATCGCTTGAAAACAGAATGTATTTTGAACTTCTTGTCGAATTTCGTTCGGGTAAAAACCATCGGAAACGGCTAGTGTTGTAAGGTATTGTACTAGAACGTCGAAGCTGTTTAGATAGGGAATGCGATCTTCGACCAAGGTGTGTTTTACAGCTTTTTGAAGTGCCGACGCTTCGATGAGTTCCATGGCATGCGTTGCCAAGAAGTAAATCACCGATTTCTTTCCCGGTTGGTGACCGCTGCGTCCGGCACGTTGCATGAATCGCGCAACGCCTTTCGGACCGCCGATTTGAATAATGGTTTCAACTGGCGCAAAGTCGACACCTAAATCTAAACTCGACGTACACACTACTACTTTGAGTTGCTCGTCGCGAATAGCCTGTTCGACCCAAAGTCGGGTTTCTTTTGCGATACTGCCGTGGTGCATGGCAATTTCACCGGCAAATTCCGGATACTTATCGAGTAATTGCTGAAACCAAATTTCGCAAGCCGATCGAACATTGGTAAAAATTAGTGTGGTTTTGCTTCGCTTTACGATGGCAGCTACTTCGTCGAGCAGGTGTAAACCCATGTGCCCGCGCCACGGATAGGCATCCATGGTTTCGGGAAGTATCGCGTGTACTTCAATTTGCTTTTGAATATTGGCTTGCACGAGTACAGCCTTTTCGTTTGTTTTCGAATCTAAACCTAATAAAACTTCACGTGCTTGTTCGAGATTTCCGATGGTTGCCGAAATGCCCCAAATACGCAAATTAGGTGCAATGGTTTTCATCCGCGACAGCGCAAGTTCCATTTGTACGCCGCGTTTCGTACCCAGAAGTTCGTGCCACTCGTCGATTACAATGGCTTGACATTGCGACAAACGTTGTGCGTAATCTTTTGAAGCGAGCATCAGTTGCAAGCTTTCTGGCGTTGTGATGAGCAAATCGGGAAGCTGTTTTTGCTGTTTTCTACGTTCGGCTTCTGCGGTGTCGCCGGTTCGAATGCCAACGGTTAAGTCGAGCTGAAATCCTTCGATAACGCGTTCGGCAGCCTGTTTTATCTCTACCGAAAGGGCGCGTAAAGGTGTAATCCAAATAGCTTTAATTCCGGTTTTCGCTTTCGCGGAACGAGATCGCTCCCGAATTTGTTCAAGGACAATCGGTATCCACAAAGCATACGTTTTCCCGCTGCCGGTGGGTGCATTCAGCAAACCGTTTTTGCCTGCGAGGTAGTGTTCCCAAGTTTCTTTCTGAAACGGAAACACCTGCCACTGCTGACTTTGAAACCACGAATCGGCTCGCGCAAATAGTTCTTCGTTTGTCATTTCGGAATCAAGCTTTTTAAATCGTCGAGTGTGTTAGCTTCGTCGATTTTTTTATCGGTTCGCCAACGTAAGATACGTGGAAAACGGGTTGCTATTCCCGATTTATGCCGTTTGCTAAGTGCTATTCCTTCAAAACCGATTTCAAAAACCAGCTCAGGTTTTACGCTGCGCACCGGACCAAATCGTTCTAGTGTATTTTTCTTAATCCAATCGTCGACTTGCCGAAATTCGGCATCGGTTAATCCGCTATATGCTTTTGCAAAGGTAACGAGTTGTTTTTCGCCGTTTTCTTGTTCTTCCCAAAGTGCAAAGGTGTAATCGGTAAACAAGTTGGCACGCCGCCCCGAGCCGCGCATGGCGTAAGTTAGCACGGCGTCTATGGATAAAGGCTCGATTTTCCATTTCCACCAATCGCCTTTTTTACGACCTACTTGATACGAGCTGTCGAGTTTTTTCAGCATCAGACCTTCGGAACGCATTTCCCGAGCTCGATTTCGTTCGGCTTCGACGGCTTCCCAAGAATCCAAAACCAAAAACTCCGATTCGAGTATGGGAGCAGCTTCCGGAAGTTGGTTTAAAACAACTTTTAGTAATCGGCGTCGTTCGCTGTAAGGAAATTGTCGGATGTCGTTGCCTTCAAATTCTAATAAATCGTATGCTTTTATTCGAATTGGAACTTTTCGAAGCAAATCGGCACTAACGGTTTTTCTTCCGATGCGTGTTTGTAAATCGTTAAACGTGCCGATGTTGTTGTCGATCCACGGTAAAATCTCGCCGTCGATTACGGTTCCGTCGGGAAGCAGCTGGGTTAACACTTGCAATTCCGGATATTTATCGGTTACGAGTTCTTCCCCACGACTCCACACGTAGAGTTGTTTGTTTCGAACAATGGTTTGCGAGCGGATTCCGTCCCATTTGTGTTCGATGGCAAATTCGTTGGCATTCCCGAGTTCTTGTGGTTCGCCTTCTACAGGATATGCGAGGAAGAACGGAAAGGGTTTGCTTTCGAAATCGGTGCTGCGTTCGGCGAGAATTAAATCTTCGAAAGTGGTTTTTGCCGGTTTCCAATCGCCCATCAATTTGTAAGCAAGTACATCTTCATCGACGCCGGTAGCATTGGCCAAGGCGCGTGTCATTAGCTTTTGGCTTACGCCGATTCGGAAACTGCCGGTGATGAGTTTGGTGAACACAAAGCGTTCGTAATAGTTGAGTTGCAGCCAATTTTCGTGCAGGTATTCGCGTTTTTCGGTATCGGATTTGGCTTTAAGCGCAATCATTTCTTCCAAAAAGCGACTCAAGGATTTTTCAGACGATTGTTGGGTGGGTGGAAGAATGAGCGCGATGGTTTCGGCCAAGTCGCCCACAATATGATAACTTTCTTCGAAGAGCCACAGCGGTATTCCTGCGAGTTCGTTAGCCCAAACGCGCAAGAGTGTTGTATTTACGGGCCGCGGTGGCCTGCGGTGGGAAAGAATGGCAATGGTCCAAACTTTGTCGGCATCGTTGGCTTTTTTGAAGTAGTTGGTTAATGCGGCTACTTTTACATTGGTTTTGTTCGAGCTGTCGAGTGCTCGTATGAGTTCGGCGAAGTCTTTCATACGGCATCTTCTGGTTTTTCTTCGCCGTTAAGTTCGGCCATTTCGCCTTCGTATTGGGTTTGCTCGGTTCGGGCGTCGTAACCCAGCGTTCGGAGGTAGCGCGAAAAAATATCGGCATACCCGTGGGTACAAATTACTTTTTCGGCTCCGGTTGCGGTTATGGCTGAAAGTAGTCCATTCCAATCGCAGTGATCGCTTAGCACAAAACCTTTATCGATGGCTCGTCGGCGGCGTGCCCCGCGAAAGGTCATCCAACCGCTGGCAGTTCCGGTTACGTAGGGCGTCATTTTTTTTAGCCATACGCTGCCGTGCGCCGAAGGTGGTGCTAAGACCATTTGTCCGATGAGATCTTCTTTTTTCACGGCTTTGGTTAAGGGAATGGTTTCAGGCATTTGAGCGAACTCGCGCAGCACTTGCGTCATATTTTCAACGGCGCCGTGGGTGTAGATGCGGCCGATGGATGGATCGAGAAATTTCAAAATGCGTTGTGCCTTACCGAGACTGTAGCCAAAGAGCACGGAAGTTTGTTTCTCGGCCTGATTTTCGGCCCACCAGGTATTGATGTCGTACATTACTTGTTGTTGTGGAATCCAGTTGAAGGCGGGCAATCCGAAGGTACATTCGGTGATAAAGGTGTGGCATTTTACGGGTTCGAAAGGTGTGGAAAGTAGGTCGTTTTCGGTTTTATAATCGCCGGTAAAGACCCAGACTTCGCCTTGATATTCGACACGTACTTGCGAGGATCCGATAATGTGTCCGGCGGGATGAAGTGAAAAAGTTACGCCGTTTATGGTAAAGGTTTCATTCCAGGCTACTCCGGTTGCGTTGATCTCGCCCAAACGGTGCTTTATGATGGGCACATTGGTGTGATGGGTAATGTAGTGTTTGTGTCCCCAGCGCGAGTGATCGGAATGTCCGTGTGTGATTATAGCACGATCTACGGCGCGCCACGGATCTAGGTACACATCGGCTTGTGCGCAATAGATTCCTTTATCGTTGAAAGCCAGTAGCGGTGTTTGAAGTTTTCGCATTTTTAAAAATACGCTTATCGCGAAAAGCAGTAAACTATTTTGAGATTGCTTTAACGTTTGATTAGGGGAGGGAGGTGGGAAATAAGTACTTGTTACGTGGTAGGAATTTGATATTTTTGAAATTGAAACAAAGCACTAACTAATTCTCAGCTTAAATTAAACAGCTCGAAGAAAATTCGCGAAGTATTCGAACGTTTTGTATTTTCAGGTTTATAAGACTAGAAATAAGTTTTACTTTTGAAAAAACCGTCCAAACAAACACTACAAGATGAATTCTTTTGGAGAATATTTAAGAAATAAGCGGGAGCAGCAAGGGCTGCCACTTAGAAAAGTTGCTGCCGAACTTGACATAGACACATCTATCCTAAGTAAAATTGAGAGAAATGAGCGGATGGCGACAAAAGAAATGTTGCCGATTTTTGCTAAGACTTTGGAAATAGAGGGAAGAGATATACAAATTGAATTTATTCGTGCGACCGTTTTAAGTACACTCGGCGACTTGGAATTTTTGGCTGAAGGACTAAAAAACGTATTGAAGAAGATATGAGTACACAGTTTTTTACAAATCGAGACAGCAATAATCTGTTAACAAAATTCCAAGGAGTTCTTGAACACATTCCAAATCTTCATTCATTTGATGCTTTGGTGGGTTATTTCCGATCGACAGGCTATTTTAAATTAAGGCCGTTTCTTGAAAATATTCAGCATATAAGAATTTTGGTTGGTATAAACGTAGACCAATTGGCGGCTCAATATACCGCTGTAGGACAACAATATTTAAAAGACCCCATTGAAACGAAAGAAGCTTTTCTAGAACGGCTGAGAACCGATATTGAAGAAGCGGAATACAATAAGGATATTGAAAAAGGTATATTTCTTTTTATTGAAGATATAGTTACAGGCAAAATTCAAATAAAAGCGCATCCTGAAAAAAATCTACATGCAAAAATTTACATTTTCAAACCTCAAAACTTCAATCCTAATTCAACGGGTACTGTTATAACTGGCTCTTCAAACTTTACCGATAATGGACTCGGAACAGCTGAAAAGTCAAATTATGAATTTAATGTCGAACTGCGAAGATTCGATGACATTAAGTTTGCGTCTGATGAATTTGAGGATTTGTGGCTTGAAGCAATTGATATTTTACCCATTGACGTACAAGGACTTAAAAAAGTAACTTATTTAAACGATGAGTTTACCCCTTTTGAATTGTATATCAAATTATTGATCGAATATTTTGGTCAGAGAATTGACTACGATCCTGCAAACGTTGATTTATTATTACCCGACAACTACAAACGTCTAACTTATCAAGCAGAAGCAGCAATTGAAGGCTACGAAAAACTAACAAAGTACAATGGGGTATTTCTTGCCGACGTAGTAGGTCTGGGAAAAACCATTATTGCCTCGATCATAGCTAAAAAATTTGTTTTTGAAAATGGGTATCATTCTAAAATACTAATTGTTTATCCACCTGCATTGGAGGCGAACTGGAGAAAGACAATTAAAGATTTTCACATTTGGAACAATTGTTCTTTCATTTCAACTGGAAGCCTACACAAGGTAATCGACAATGAAATACTAGATTACCCTAATGCAGACGAATTTGACTTAATCATTATTGACGAAGCGCATAAATTTAGGAACGACACTTCACAAATGTACGAGAAGTTGCAAACTATCACAAAAACCGACAGACGTATTCCGGGTGTGGATGGTGATGTAAAAAAGAAAGTGATGTTGCTAACTGCAACACCTCTTAACAACCATCCAGCGGATATTGAAAATCAAGTCTATTTATTCCAAGACAAACGAAATTCAAATCTACCAGCGGTTAAAGACTTGCAACAATTCTTCACACCCCTAAAAGAAGAATACGATAAACTCAAAAAAGATGAAGTATTAAACGTAAGAAAGGTCAAAGCAATTTTTGACAAGATTCGAGATAAAGTTGTTGAGCCTTTGGTTATCAGAAGAACTAGAACAGATATTCTCAACAATCCTGAGTATCTAAAAGACATCAAAGATCAAGGCATTGAATTTCCTGAAATCAATCCGCCGAATGAAGTGAATTATGAGTTTGACAACAACCTTTCGCAACTTTTTGATAAAACTATAACTCTCTTAACTGGATTAGACGAAAACGGCAAAGAGGTCGGTGGTTTGGGGTACTATAGGTATAGAGCCATTGAGTACTTGTTAAACGAAGAGGATAGAAAACGATATGGTGATGTAGTGTCTATCTCAGGTCGACTTTCTGCCATTATGAAAACTTTGCTAGTGAAAAGACTGGAAAGCAGTTTCCACGCTTTTAAAATGTCATTAGGCCGTTTGTTAAAAAACACAGACCATATGATTAAGATGTTTGAAGATGACAAAGTTTACGTGGCTCCTGATATTGATGTTAATAAATATTTAGATGAAGGTGATGAAGAAGGCTTAGAGGCTAAAATCAATTCCAAAGGTGGTAACAATCAAATTTATCAATCTAAAGACTTTAAAGAAACTTTTATTCCCTTGCTTAAACTAGATCATAAAATGGTTGCTGATCTAGTCGATGCTTGGAAGGAAATAAACTACGATCCTAAACTAGATAAGTTCTTGGTTGAATTGCAAAAAACCTTTTTAAAGAACACCGCAAACCATTCGGGTAAATTGGTGATTTTCACAGAGTCTAAAGAAACAATGGATTACATTGAAAAAGCTACCAATCAAGCAGGTTTTACTAAAACAATAGGAATTAGCGCCAACAACAGAAAAGAAAAAGAGAAGACAATTCGTCTAAATTTTGATGCTAACCAAGATAAGGCTGATTGGCAAAATGATTTAGATTTTATTTTTACTACAGAAGTATTAGCTGAGGGTATTAACCTGCATCGTTCTAACGTTATTATCAATTATGATGTGCCTTGGAACTCGACTCGATTAATGCAAAGAATTGGGCGTGTTAATCGTATTGGAACGGAAGCAAAGGAAATCAATGTGTTCAATTTCTACCCTTCTGACAAATCAGAGAACCAGATAAAATTAACACAAACGGCTATTAAAAAATTGCAAGCGTTTCATTCAGCCTTTGGAGAAGATTCTCAAATCTACTCGCAATTAGAAGAAGTAGGTGAAGCAGGTTTGTACGGTTCAAAACTAAAAGAGGAAATCAATGAAACTTTACTTTTTCTTCAAGAGCTAAGAAGTTTCAAAAAAGACCATAAAAAGTATTTCGAAGCCATCGCCAAGATACCGCAAAAGGCACGATTAGCTAGAAATGCTGAAAATGTAAGAATACATCCCGTTACCAAATGCTCAGTAACCTATTTGAAAAGCGAAGGGCATCCCGGAGTGTTTTACAAAATAGATGAAACTGGAATTGTACACGAACTGAACTTTGTAGAAGCAGCTAAAATATTTAAAGCTACTGACAAAGAAGTGTCGTTAAAGCCCCTGCCAGAATATCATCACGAGCAGGTAAATAAAGCAACAGAGCATTTCAAAACAGTAGTTAAGGTGTCAGAAAACCAAAAAGTAATCAAATCACAATTATCGGCTATTGAAAAACGCGTTTTGAATGTTTTACCAACGTATGCTGCACAAGTGAAAGACGCTTTTTACAAAAAAATTTTATTAAGAACCATTGATGAGTTGTATAAAGGTTCACATAGAAAACTACCAAATAATATTGATGCATTTATCCGGAAAGCCAAACAAGAAAAAATAAACAATTTGGAAATATGGGTAGACAAACTGTACAAAGAAGTATTAGCAGAATATAAATTTAGTGACACTCAATTTGACAGCAACAACTCAAAGGCGAAAAAGATTTTTGCAAAACCTCAAATCGTAATTTCAGAGTCGTTTGTTTAGCCTATGAAATACTTATCCCAACTCATATCCACCATTAATGATGTTCACATTGAACTTCAAGCCTCTGCTGCCAATGCCGTAAATAAAGCATTGACCGTTAGAAACTGGCTAATTGGTTATTACATAGTAGAATATGAGCAGAATGGCGAAGATAGAGCGGAGTATGGTGCCAATTTGTTGAATGTCCTAGCCTCTAAAATTTCAATTAAAGGACTCACTAGTCCAGAATTATCGAGATGCAGACAATTTTATCAAACCTATTCATACTTTCTTGGGACACTGTCCCAAGATTTAATAAAAACCACCCACATTAATCTTCTTGGGACGATGTCCCAAGAATTAATAAGTGTAGAAACAGATAACTTTTCAATTCGGGGTCCACTGCTCCCCGAATTGACGGTACCGCCAAAAGTTCTACTTTCAAAGTTATCTTATTCGCATTTAATTGAACTCTTAAAAGTTTCTGAACCCCTAAAACGAACCTTCTACGAAATCGAGTGTATCAAAGGAACTTGGAGCGTTAGAGAATTAAAAAGACAAATTGCCAGTTTATATTTTGAACGAAGCGGCCTGTCTCAAAACCCAGAAAAACTGGCGGAGTTGGTTCAACAAAAAACAAAACCTCAACAGCCCAGAGACATCATTAAAAATATATACGCTTTTGAATTCTTAGATATTGGTATAAATTCTATCGTGGAAGAATCTGATTTAGAAACAGCACTCTTAAATAATCTCCAACAGTTTATTATTGAACTTGGCAATGGCTTTTGTCTTGAGGCTCGGCAAAAACGTATTTTAATTGGCGAAACGTATTATTTTATTGATTTGGTTTTCTATCATCGAATTTTAAAATGTCACGTTTTAGTTGATCTTAAAATTGGGGCATTCGATCATGGCGATATTGGTCAGTTAAATACCTATCTGAATTTCTTTAAAGCAGAAATAACGGAAACAAACGATAATGCTCCTGTAGGGATATTACTAGTAGCCGAAAAAGACCACGCTTTAGTAAAATACGCCACTGCTGGAATGGATGAAAACCTCTTTGTACAACAATATTTAGTGAAATTGCCAAGCCAGGAACAATTGGTAAACCACCTTGAAACCGAATTGAAACATTTCAGAAATGAATAAAGATACTTTAATACAACTCTTCAAAGCACCTTATAATCGCGACGCTTTTATAAACAGCGGCCTATTGCCAACATTTCAGGGAAAAGTAGCCAATCTAAAAGTTTTTGATGAACAAGGAGTTCAGAAAAAGGAATTAACCGCATCAGAACAGCAATTCGCCGTTTCGGTTGTGAAATACGGTGAATTTCAAACCTTAGATGCACTTTCGAGAACGGTAGAGCTCTTTGAAGTGATTGTTAACGACGACAAGCAAATCGAAAGAAACCGCGTTGGTTTGGGCGCGTTGATAAAAAAGCACATCATCGGTAACAATGCTGTTCTGGTAAATTTTGCCTATCAAAATCCTGAAAAAAGAAGTTGGCGATTTTCATTCATTGCACGCGACGGCGTGTTTCAAGATGGCGAAATGCAAATTACTGATACACACCCGAAACGTTACACCTATGTTTTTGGTGAAGCAGACGAAACCTACAAAACAGCACTCGACCGATTTTTTATTCTAGGCAATGAATTAGAAATTACCATCAACAAAATCAAAGATGCTTTTGGCGTGGAAGCAATGTCTAAAGCCTTTTTCGACGAATACCGCGATGTGCATTACGCCGGTTTTGTAGATTATTTGATGCGTTCCAATTTCAAAAAAGCGGCGTTCGATGGAAACGATAAAGATGTGCGGGATTTTGTAAAAAAATTATTGGGACGCATTGTGTTTTTGTACTTTCTCCAAAAGAAAGGTTGGTTGGGAGCGAAAGATACTTCGTACAAAAACGGTGACAAGAACTTTATGACCAATTTCTTTAAAAAAGCTGGAGCCAACGATGCTTTTTATGCCAATTGGTTGTCTAAACTGTTTTTTGACGCTTTGAATAACGAAAGACCGAATGACGATTTCACCATGCCTGATGGCGAAATCGTAAAAATCCCCTACTTGAACGGCGGTTTGTTTGAAAATGAATCTGCCAAATACGATTTCTTGACCTTCCCTGCCGATTTATTTACCAACTTATTTGCGTTTTTCGACCAGTACAATTTCACCATTTTTGAAGACAGCCCCGAAGAACATACCGTAGCGGTTGACCCCGAAATGCTGGGACATATTTTTGAAAACTTGCTCGAAGACAACAAAGATAAAGGCGCATTTTACACGCCCAAAGAAATTGTACATTACATGACGCAGGAATCTTTGATTGAATACTTACACACCCAAATTCCAGCTGCTAACCGCAACGATATAGAGCACTTTGTAAAAAACAAAATTCCAACAGAGCATAGCAAACTCAGCAAAGAGCATAAAAAATTGATTGATGATAAACTCGATACCGTAAAAATTTGCGATCCAGCTATTGGCTCAGGCGCTTTTCCGATGGGTTTACTGCAGGAGATTTTTGGATTAAAAGAACGCATTGCTTACGACTTAGGGTACAAAGTTTGGAGCCCAGCTACAGTGAAAGAAAATATCATCCAAAAATCGATTTATGGTGTAGATATTGAGCGCGGTGCAGTAGATATAGCCCGTTTGCGTTTTTGGCTATCGCTCATTGTTGATGAAGAAATGCCCAAAGCTTTACCCAATCTCGATTACAAAATTGTGGTGGGTAATAGTTTAGTGAGCAAGTTCGATGATACTGTAATAGAAGTAGATTGGGATAGAAAAGGTAGCGTGGGTGAAGCCGATAAACACATTCAAGGCGTGCAAACAGCATTAAAAGGTATCTCAGAAAAGCAAAAGCAATTTTTTGAAAGCAAAAGCAACAAACAAAAAGCCAAACTCAAAGCCGAAATAAGAGACTTGAAGTTAGATGTTTTAATCAACCAACTTTCGTTTAACAAAACCTTCTACCTTAATAAAAACCAAAAAGTAACCGATATGGGGTTTGGCTTAAAAGCCACCGACCATAAAAAGAATTTGGAAATAGATTTACAAGTAGCCGAGTTTAATCAAACTCTTACCAAACTCCAAAAATTAAAAGAAAACCCCGATCAAGACTTTAATCACTTCGACTGGAAATTGGATTTCCCTGAGGTATTGAATCCTTTGGTTAATGAAGAAACAGGGTTTGATATTGTGATTGGGAATCCGCCATATGTTTCAGCTGTTACAATGAGAAGAACAGATGAAGAAAAGCAAGTTTTTAAAAATAAATATCCCGAAATTTCAGGTTCTTATGACCTTTATATTTTATTCCTTCTATTAGTTAGAAATATTTCTAGAAAACAAGGTTTTTATTCTTGGATTATTCCCAACAAGGTTCTTATTTCAGATTATGCTAAGCAAACTTTGAATTTCCTTAAAGAAAACGGTTTGATTGCATCATTAAATGTTTCAAAGTTTAATGTTTTTAGGGGTGTTGGAGTTTATCCAATTATATTAAAAGGTTTAAATTTTTCAGATAAAAAGGATTTTGAGGAGTTATTTGTTGATGAATACACAGACTTAGCTAAAGGTAAATTCAAAAAAGTTCAAGAACTTCCAAACTATTCAACAATAAAGAGTGAAGGTTTAAAAATAAATTCTGGGACAACAGGTTTTGAGGCTCAAAAAATCAAGAATTTAGTTTCTGAAAAATACGATAGTTTGAAAATTCCATTTACAGTAAGTGGAAATATTGACAGGTACGTTTATAACAACGAGAATGTACAATTTATGAAGAATAGGTATCCATTTGCATTTATACAAAAAGTGGATGAGATCGCTGATTCAAAGTGGAAATTTTGGTCAAAACCAAAAATTGTAATTGCTGGTATGACAAAAGTAATTGAAGCAGTTTATGTTCCTGAACCATTAGCATTAGGTGTTGGTGTTTATGGAATATATGATTTCAATGGTTTAGACCCTTATGCACTAACCGCAATTTTGAATAGCAAATACCTTTCTTTTTATTTTAAACTAAAATTCAAAGACAAGCATTTAGCTGGGGGGTATTTGGCAATTAACAAGTCCACAATTGAAGAGTTTCCATTAGTTAAACCAACTAAAAGTCTAGAAAATATTTTAAAATGCATTTCTATTATTGTGCATTTCATCACTCAAAAATCATCAAATATTAACTCAGAAGTTCCAAACCAGTACCTAACCGAAGCCTTTGAAGAAGTCATAGATGCGTTGGTTTTTGAGCTGTATTTCCCAGCAGAATTTGCAGAAAAAGGCATTGAAATAGAAAAATATGCACAGAATATTTTTCAACCTATTGATGGCTTGGACGAAGAAGAGAAAATCAAGGCTATCAAAGAAGTTTATCTAACCCTTCGAGAAAAAGACAATCCGCTTCGCAATCAAATCAAGTTAATGAAGATAGAGCTGAAAGAATTGTTGTTACCCATTTTAAGTGTTTAAGTTATGCAAAAGATTAAATCCATAACGCTGCGTAATTTCAAATACTTTTTTGGAAAAGAAACGGAGCAAGCACAAAACAAGATAGAATTAGACAAGCAAAATCTTCTATTGTACGGTGAAAATGGAAGTGGCAAAAGCTCTATTTACTGGGCTTTATACACTTTTCTACAAAGTGCCATAAAAGACCAACGTTCAAAAATTGAAAAATACTTTGACCCTACAAACGACCAAAACTTGCGAAATCGCTTTGCCCAGCCCGATGATGAATCGGGTATTATAGTAGAGTTTTCTGCACCGTCAGGAGGAACAATAAAAGAACTAAAGCGTAATACAGATAGAACATACAGCATTAACACATATCAAGACACTTTCACCGAAAGAGCATTAATTGGTAGTGACTTTATCAATTACAAGTTTCTATCAAAAATCTACGATTTCCGCAATAGCGAGCCAATAGATTTGTTTGAAATGTTTGAGAGAGACATTTTGATGTTCATAGATTTTGAAGAAGCCTACAAGGAACACGATGGTACACTCTCTACAAAAACGTATGCCAGTGATTGGTGGAAGTTTATTTGCGAAGGTCATAAAAAGCTGCCTAAAAACACAAACAAGGTAGCAGAACGTACCCATGAATATATCCAATTTCAAAATGAAACAATTCCAAAGTTTGTGGGATTGCTAAAAAGCTTTTTGATTGACATTACTAAGGGGGCTAATGATTTGTTGGAAAAGGAATTCAAAGAGGTTTTTAGAATAAAATTTGATACGGACAGTATCGAATGTATATTCAATAAACGCATTGATGGAAAAAATAAACAAAAGGACGGCAAGCTTCACAAGCCAAAAATTCCCCTTCAAGTAATTTTCAATCACGGAAGTCTTACAGAACCAAATAAGGCCATAATAAAACCTCACACTTTTTTAAACGAAGCTCGTTTGACAGCTATTGCTCTGGCTATTCGTTTATCCATCTTAGACCGAAGACCTACAATTCCAAATTCTGCAAGAATCCTTGTTTTAGACGACTTGCTTTTAAGTTTGGATATGAGCCATAGAGACAAAGTATTGGATATTTTGTTAAGTGATAGTTTTATCAACACTTATCAAATTCTAATTCTTACACACGACCGTGCCTTTTACAATATGTGCAAGAATAGAATCCAAGACCGTTTTGAAACAGGCTGGATTTTTAAGGAAATGTATCAGCACCAAACAGAAACAGGAATTCCTTGCCCTTTTATTCCTGAGCAAAGCAATTATTTGGACTTAGCCAAAAAGTACCTGAAAGAGTTTGATTATCCTGCCAGTGCCAATTATTTAAGAAAAGAAACTGAGCGCGTTTTTAAGTATTTGTTACCAAGAAATCTTTGTTTGCACTTCAAAGAAGATAAAGGAATGGTTACTTTGCAATTAGACAATCTTATTTCTAATTTTTTAAAGTATTTCAAAGAACTAGGTGGCAACATAGAGCCGTTTAAAAAGCTTAAAGAACATAAAGATTTACTCTTAAATCCGCTTTCTCACGACAACACTGAATCACCAATTTACAGACGAGAACTTGACAACATTATTGAGATTCTGGAAAAGTTGAATCAATTGAAAGTTCACACGATTGGAATGGATGATGATGCAGACCAAAACATATTTGAACTTCACGAAACAGACACCACAGGAGATAATTGGGTCATTGAATTTACCTTAAAAGAGATTTACAGAGGTATTAGAGACCTAAACGGAAATTGGTGTTTATCAAATCCAAACTGCCATTTCTTAACAAAACAGAATACGACACAAAATACAGCAAAAGTTTCACTTGGAACTCCAGTAAAACTTGGACAAGGTTATGGGAATATCAGACACAGTTTAAAAATAAAGACTCATGCGGATGACAACATCAAAGACTTGAAAGAAATAATTTTTAAGGATGGTCAAAAACTAGTGCAAATCTTAAATGGATAAAATTGTAATAAGGAGTCAGTTTATTCTCTGGCGCTAGCTTTCTAACATTTTGCCTCTGTTTTTTTCATTTGTTGAGGTCGTATTATACCTTTGCAGCACATTCACGAAAACGTTTTCAAAAACCTAAATACCACAACACCTCATGTTAAAAGGATTTTTCTCTGTGCCTACTCCGGTAAACGAACCGGTAAAGTCGTATAAACCCGGAAGTCCGGAAAAAGAAGCTGTATTGCAAGCGTACAAAACCCTGTGGAACAACCCGATAGATGTGCCTTTGTACATTGGAAGCCAACGCATTAAAACAGGAACTACACGAAAAATGACCGCACCACACAACCACCAACACGTAGTAGGAACCTATCATTTGGCTGAGAAATCGCATGTTGAGGCAGCTATTGATGCGGCTTTACACGCCAAAGCAGCTTGGGAAAATTTGGCTTGGGAACAACGCGCCGCCATCTTTTTAAAAGCAGCCGAGCTTATCGCGGGTCCGTACCGTGCTAAAATTAATGCAGCGACGATGATTGCGCAATCGAAAAACATTTTCCAAGCGGAAATTGATGCCGCGTGTGAGTTAATCGACTTTTTACGTTACAACGTGGCGTTTATGACGCAGATTTACGCCGACCAACCGAAATCGGATTCGGGTGTTTGGAATCGTGTAGAATACCGTCCGTTAGAAGGATTTGTATATGCCATTACGCCTTTTAACTTTACGGCTATTGCTGCGAATTTGCCTGCAAGCGCCGCCTTAATGGGAAATACCGTAGTATGGAAACCGAGCGACAGTCAGGTTTTTTCGGCAAAAGTGATATTGGACGTGTTTCAAGAGGCAGGCGTTCCTGATGGTGTTATTAACGTGGTGTTTGGCGATGCGCAAATGATTAGCGAAACGATTTTTAATCACGCGGATTTTGCCGGTGTGCACTTCACCGGATCAACGCACGTTTTCAAAGATATTTGGAATACGATTGGAACCAATATTTACAAGTACAAAACGTATCCGCGCATTGTAGGCGAAACCGGTGGAAAAGATTTTATTGTTGCGCACCCGTCGGCTAACGTGAAGCAAGTTGTTGCCGGAATTATTCGCGGTGCGTTCGAGTTTCAAGGACAAAAATGTTCGGCTGCCTCGCGGGCGTATTTGCCAAAGAGTTTGTGGCCGGCTATTAACGATTTACTCGGAAAGGAATTGGCAACGTTAAAAATGGGATCGCCGCAAGATTTTAGCAACTTTATTACAGCGGTTATTCACGAAGGTTCGTTTGATAAATTGGTGAGCTACATCGAAAAAGCGCGTACGGCAACAGATGCCGAAATTATTTACGGCGGTACGTACGATAAATCGGTTGGGTATTTTATTGCGCCAACGGTTATTTTAACAACCAACCCCAAGTACGAAACGATGGAAACCGAACTTTTTGGTCCGGTGATTACTTTGTATGTGTACGAAGATGCCGAGTGGAACAATATGTTGCATTTGGTGGATACTACCAGCGAATACGCACTTACGGGCGCTATTTTTAGTGCCGATCGTTATGCTATTGCCGAAGCGACAACGGCTTTAAAAAATTCGGCTGGAAACTTTTACATCAACGACAAGCCAACGGGCGCGGTTGTGGGTATGCAGCCGTTTGGTGGTGCACGCGCATCGGGAACAAACGACAAAGCCGGATCGGCGATGAACTTGTTGCGTTGGGTTTCGGCTCGAACAATAAAAGAAACGTTTGTAACTCCGGAAGATTACCGCTATCCGTTTTTGGGTGAATAGTTTTAGAACAATCTTTTAAAAAACTGCGAACCAACTTCGCAGTTTTTTTATGCACGCACGTAAACACGTATTTTCTGCAACAGCGATTGGAAAAGCAAGCGTGCGCGAAAAAAAACGTACAACAGCACGTGGATTTTAGCGACCAGCGGAAGCTATAAGATATGTAGCTGTTGTTGTTTTTTTAGCGCACCTTGACTTGGAAAGCGCGGTGACCGGCACAAGTATTTCCAGCGAACGTTTGCCGGGCAGTTGCCCAAATAAGCGACCTAAAATCGTAAAAATAGCTTGGAAACGCTTACATAAAAGTAATATCTTCGCTAACAACATGGTTACACCGATAGGAATTATGCGACTTCGATATTTTGTGCTTTTTATTTTTTGCAGCGTTGTTGCAGCTGCGCAGGAACTTCCGACGACGGTTGCCGACACTACGTTTTATTCGAAGGTTGATTCGTTGTATCGCGAAGACCAATTATACCTGCGTATTACCTACAATTTACTCCGACAAACGCCAAACGGATATTCGCAAAACGGTGTATCGCCCGGTTTTGGCGGTGGTTTTCTGCGCGATTTTCCGCTGAACAAAAAGCGAACGTTTGCTGTAGCCGCCGGTATGGGCATTTCGTACAACAAATACCACCACGATTTGCAGGTGAGTGAGTTTGATGGTATACGCAACTATGTGATTTTACAAGACGTGAATTACGACCGCAATAAATTAGAACAAGTTTTATTGGAGTTTCCGCTCGAAATTCGGTTTCGGAATTCAACACCGCAGTCGCATAAATTTTGGCGATTCTATGCCGGTGTGAAAGCCTCGTATTTGGTTTTTTCGAAAACAAAGTTTATTGGAAATGAAACGGTTACGGTAATCAATAATCCGGATTTTCGAAAGTGGCAATTTGGTCCGTACCTCTCGACGGGCTACAATACGTGGAATTTTTACGCGTATTACGGCGCAGAGCCTTTGCTACGTAACGCAAGTATTGATGGGAAGCGCATTGATTTAACGACCTTAAACTTAGGTTTGATGTTTTATATTTTGTAGAAACACTTCCCTAGCTCCTTTAAAACCAAAACAATAGCAGCAATTGCGGTGCCGTTCCGACGATTAAACCCGCGAGTAATTCGCTTGGCGTGTGTGCTTTCATGAGGAGTCGCGATGTGGCTACAGCACCGATCGAAAAGATGAGTAGTACAATTACCGGCAACAAGTTTACCTGAAAAAAAAGCGAGGTTACCACAGCGAAAGTTGCCAGACCGCTTGTAGCAGTGAGGTGCAACGAAACTTTTAACTCTAGAAAAGTGGCCATTAGCGCCAACAGCGTACTGATTAAAGTTCCTAAGAAAAAGTAGTACAGCGGTAAGCCAAACTCGACCGAAACCGTGTTTTTCAATAAAATAAATACCAATAAACCATGAATGGCAAGAGGCATTTTACGCTGGTTGACATTTGCCAACATAATTGACTCTACTTTATTGTAGGATCGCAGTAAGAAATAAACGGTTAGCGGAATGAAAACCGTTACCAATATTATTTGGATGTAAAACAAATACTTAGCCTCGGCGGGATAATTGATGCCGATAAAAAAATCGTAGAAAGTAACGGCAAATAGCGGCGTAAACAGCGGATGGAACACGTATGAAAATCCGATTAGGACGTTGCGAAGTGCTTTTTTTAGCTGCTGATTCATTACATTTTCTTACGCATACGCGCCACGGGAATGTCGAGCTGTTCGCGGTATTTTGCAATGGTTCGGCGCGCAATAGGATAGCCGCGTTCTTTGAGAATTTCGGCTAATTGATCGTCGGGCAGCGGTTTGTGCTTGTCTTCTTCGCTGATTACGTCTTGCAAAATCTTTTTGATTTCGATGGTAGAAACGTCTTCGCCTTGATCGTTTTTCATGGCTTCGGAGAAAAACTCTTTGATGAGTTTCGTTCCGTAGGGCGTTTCCACATATTTACTGTTGGCCACGCGCGAAACGGTTGAGATATCAAGACCGACTAAATCGGCGATATCTTTCAAAATCATCGGTTTCAGTTTGGTTTCATCGCCATCTAAGAAGTATTCTTCTTGATAATGCATGATGGCGTTCATGGTTACAAACAGCGTTTCTTGGCGTTGCTTGATGGCATCGATAAACCATTTTGCCGCATCGAGTTTTTGTTTGATGAACTGCACGGCTTCTTTTTGTTGCGACGATTTATCGCGAGAAACCTTGTATGTCTGCATCATTTCTTGGTAATCGCGCGAAACGTGCAAGCTAGGTGCATTACGTCCGTTAAGCGTGAGTTCGAGTTCGCCGTTGTTGATGCGAATCGCAAAATCGGGCACAACGGTTTCGGTGAGTCGACTGCTGCCTGCGAACGAGCCGCCTGGTTTCGGGTTGAGTTTCTCGATTTCGTGAATCGCTTTTTTCAATTGCTCGTTGCTGACACCGTATTTCTGGGCGAGTTTGTCGTAGTGCTTTTTCGTAAAGGCATCGAATTGGTTTTCCAAAATATCGATGGCTAAATCAACGTATTCCGACGGAGTTTTGTGCTTTAATTGCAGCAGTAAACATTCCTGCAAATCGCGCGCACCTACGCCCGAAGGTTCGAGTTCGTGAATCACGTGCAGCATGCGTTCTACGGTTTTTTCGTCGGTATAAATGGCTTGGGTGAATGCTAAATCGTCTACAATATCGGCGATGCTTCTGCGAATGTAACCCATGTCGTCGATCATTCCCACGAGAAATTCGGCTATGGCGCGCTCGTTTTCGGAGAGAATGAAGGTATTGAGCTGATTGATAAGATCTTGATGAAAGCTAACCGCTGCGGCGTACGGCGATTCGCGGTCGTCATCGTCGTCGCTGTAGTTGTTGATTTGCGTTTTGTAATCGGGCGTTTCGTCGTTACTCAGATATTCGTCGATGTTGATGTCGTCGGCGTCGATGTGTTCGTTGTCGTCGTTATCGTACTCGTCGTAACTGTCGTTTTCGTAGGCGTCTTTTTCAAATTCGTCTTCATTGCCCGATTCCAGTGCCGGATTCTCGTTCATTTCTTCCATGAGGCGTTGTTCGAACGCTTGAGTAGGAAGCTGAATCAATTTCATCAACTGAATTTGTTGAGGCGAAAGCTTCTGCGAGAGTTTGAGATTGAGATGCTGTTTTAACATAACGATTATTGGTAGCCTAAATTTACGGATTTAGTGGCAGTTGTGTCAAGCCGAAATTTATTTTTCCAACGATTAAAATTCTGCGTTTTGTGGTGTTCTTGGGAACGGAATTACGTCGCGAATATTGCTCATTCCGGTAACGAAAAGTACCAAACGTTCGAAACCAAGACCAAAACCGGAGTGAATTGCCGATCCGAAGCGGCGTGTATCGAGATACCACCACAATTCTTCTTGGTCGATTCCGAGTTTTTCCATCTTTTCGACCAGTACCTCGTAGCGTTCTTCTCGCTGCGAACCACCTACAATTTCCCCAATTCCCGGGAACAAAATATCCATAGCGCGAACGGTTTTTCCGTCTTCATTCAAACGCATGTAAAAGGCTTTGATGTTTGCCGGATAATCGAATAAAATTACTGGAGATTTGAAGTGTTTCTCAACGAGATAGCGCTCGTGCTCCGATTGTAAATCGGCTCCCCATTCTTCGATAACGTATGCGAATTTCTTGTTTTTATTGGGTTTGCTGTTTTTTAGAATATCGATTGCTTCGGTGTATGAAACGCGTTTAAAGTTGTTTTCTAAAACGAAGTTCAGCTTTTCGCGAAGTTTCATTTCCGAACGTTCGGCTTGAGGTTTTGATTTCTCTTCGTCTAACAAACGCGACTCGAGGAAGGCGATATCGTCTTCACAGTGATCGAGCGTGTATTTGATGACGTAACGAATGAAATCTTCCGCCAAATCCATATTGTCGTGCAAATCATTAAACGCTACTTCGGGTTCGATCATCCAGAATTCGGCTAAATGGCGCGAGGTGTTTGAGTTTTCGGCACGAAATGTCGGTCCGAATGTATAGACTTGCCCTAATGCCATCGCGTAGGTTTCCGCTTCAAGCTGACCTGAAACCGTTAAATTGGTATGTTTTCCGAAGAAATCTTCTTTGTAATTGATGGTTCCGTCTTCTTTTCTTGGAATTTGATCTAAGTTAAGTGACGTAACTTGGAACATTTCGCCAGCTCCTTCTGCGTCGGCGCCAGTAATTACCGGCGTATGCACATAAACAAATCCTTTTTCTCTAAAATATTGGTGAATGGCAAACGCTAAAGCCGAACGCACGCGCATGATGGCACCAAAAGCATTGGTACGCACGCGAAGATGTGCGTTTTCACGCAGGAATTCGAGACTGTGTTTTTTCGGTTGCATCGGAAACTTCTCAGCATCCGAATCGCCTAAAATTTCCAAGCGCGTTACTTGAACTTCAAATTTTTGTCCGGCGCCCTGACTTTCCACCAAATTTCCGTGCAATTGTAAAGCAGCACCGGTTGTGATTCGCTTTAAAGTTGTTTCATCGGTATTTTCAAAGTCAACTACACACTGAATGTTATTTATGGTTGATCCGTCGTTGAGTGCAATAAACTGGCTGTTACGAAAAGTTCGTACCCATCCGCGAACGCCAACCTCAGTATTTACAAGGGTTCCGGCTAATAAATCTTTTACCTTAGAATATTTCATAATCGGGCAATCTGTTAATTTGCAATAGCGCGCAAATATAGTTTAAAAAGTATTTTTTTATGCTAAGACGATAAATCGCGATGTCCGGGCATTTGGTCGATTTCGTCGTCGGTGCGTTCGGCAATCGGAACGATAGGTTCTTTAAATTCTTGTTCGTTTGCCAAAGTTTTATTGAGTGTTAATACGAGCGATGGAAGTAGCATTAAATTCGATAACATGCCGAAACAAAGCGTAATGGAAACGAGTCCGCCGAGAGCAATTGTTCCGCCAAAGCTCGACAACATGAATACTGAAAACCCAAAAAACAAGACAATCGAAGTATAGAACATGCTCAAACCAGCATCGTTAAAGGTAGCGTAAACCGATTTTCGAATTTTCCAATTGTTGCGTTTCAATTCTTCGCGGTATTGCGCTAGGAATCGGATGGTATCGTCAACCGACAATCCGAAGGCAATTCCGAATACTAAAATGGTCGATGGTTTTAACGGAATATCCAAAAAGCCCATTAAACCTGCCGTTAATAAAAGTGGAAGCATGTTAGGAATAAGCGATACCAATATCATTTTCGGTGAACGGAACATAAAACCAACGAGTAAACACGTCAGGAAAAATGCAAAAAGTAACGACGACATTAAATTGTCGAGCAAGTAGCCGGTTCCTTTTTGGAAGACAAAAGCTTTTCCGGTAATAGTTACGTTGTAGCGCTCTTTTGGGAAAATTTTATCGATTTCTTTGCGAAGTTCGGCTTCGATAAGTGGAATCTTATCGCCGTTTTCGTCGCGCATAAAGGTCGTTACACGTGCGTATTGTCCGGTTGAATCGACATAACTTTTCAATAAATCGGTTTTCTGGCTTCCGGAAGAATTCTTGATATACGTTAAAATAAACGCTTGTTCTTGAGATGTGGGAAGTGCGTAAAATTGCGGATTTCCGTTGTAGTACGCTTGCTTGGCGTATTTAATGACACCAACAACCGACAGCGGTTTCGACAAGCCCGGAATTTCGTCGATGGCTTGTTCCAGTTCGTCGATTCGTCGTAAAGTAGCCGATTTCATAACACCTTTTTTGCGTTTGGTATCAATCATGATTTCCAGCGGCATCACACCATCGAACTCTTTTTCAAAGAATTGAATATCTCGGAAAAAGTCGGTATTACGCGGCATGTCTTCTATAATACTTCCGCTGATACGCATTTTATAAATTCCGATGATACTTAAAACAAGCAGTGCCACGGCAACGCTGTACACCGAAAAACGGTTGTACTTAACGGTTCGAAGTATCCAATCCATAAAGGTTTTTACGGCACTAGAATCGAGGTGTTCGAGGTGGCGATCTTTCGGCGGCGGAATGTAACTGTGTGCAATCGGAATCACAATCAAACACAAGACAAACAAGCCCATGATGTTAATTGCGGTTACAATTCCGAATTCGAGTAACAATTGATTATTCGAAGTAACAAAAGTGGCAAAACCAATTGCAGTTGTAAGGTTGGTCATAAGCGTTGCCATTCCCACCTTCGTGGTAACGCGTTGCAATGCTTTAACCTTATTTCGGTGTACTTTAAATTCTTGATGGTATTTGTTGGTAAGAAAAATACAGTTCGGAATGCCAATAACGATTACCAATGCCGGGACAAGTGCGGTAAGAACGGTAATTTCGTAGTTTAGAAGACCAAGTATCCCGAACGACCACATCACGCCAATGATGACGATAAATGTGGAAATTAATGTAGCTCTAAAACTTCTGAAAAAGTAGAAAAACAACAAAGAAGTTACCAGCAAAGCCGCACCGATAAAAATGCTGATTTCCGATAGAATTTTCTCGGCATTTAAGGTTCGGATGTAGGGCATGCCGCTTACGCGAAGATCTACTTTTGTTGCTTTCTCGAATTGGTCAACCAGCGGAACAAAACGTTTGAGGATGTATTGCTTGCGTTCGGGTGTGTTTACCAAATCTTTTCGCATGTAAATGGCGGCGCGCACCGTTCCGCTTGCTCGATTGAGCAACAAACCTTCGTAAAACGGGAGTTTTGTGAACAGAACTTTTTGAAGCGAATCGAGATACCTTTGATTTTTCACTTTAGCCGCATCTACAAACGATTTCAGTTCAAAGCCTTGAATCGAGTCGTTTCGCGTGAGAACTTTCAGGTTGTTTGGCGCTAAAACCAGACTAATTTCTTTGTCGCTTTCTAAACTGCTAATCAATTTTTGCCACTGCTCAAAAATCTGCGGTTTAAACAAATCTTGTTGCTTGATTCCGATGACAATCAGGTTTCCTTCTTCACCAAAGCGGTTTAGAAAGGCGTTGTATTCAATATTTACCGGATTGTCGGCCGGCAGTAAATTAGCTTCGGTATGCGTAAATTTGATGTATTTCCACTGCAAACAAAGAAAGGCAGTTAAAACGGCCAAAGTTATGAGCATGAGTGTTTTATTCCGCAAAACAACCCGCGCAATTAACTCCCAAAAGCCCAAACTAAACCACTTAACCATCCCAAAAAAATTTCGGCAAAGGTAGCGTAAAACTAAGGGTTATGGAATAGGAAAATGCGTGATTTTACGGCTTTTCGTCGCGGTTTAGTAATTTAAATTTTAGCTAAAATGATTTGAAAAGAAAATGTATATATTTGAAAACATCGACATTTGAATTTTTAGGTCTTTTTGTGAATGAAGAATTTTAAAAACACAGCTTTTTACATATTGATAACCGGCGGATTTTCAGCGCTGATTTACTTCATTCTCATTGAAGGCAAAAAAATGCAAGGCTATGTTCCTAAACCGGCATTGAAAAATATTCCAGACCAGTGGGGACATTTTGTCGAATCGATGATCGAGAGTGTACGCGAGCCCTTGGCTATTCTTTTGCTGCAAATCATTACCATTATTCTGACTGCTCGAATTTTCGGATGGATTTTCAGAAAAATCGGACAGCCGAGCGTTATCGGCGAAATGATTGCCGGAATTGTTCTCGGACCCTCGCTCGTGGGAATGTACTTTCCCGAATTTTTTGAAACGCTGTTTCCCGTTGCTTCCTTAGCGAATCTGAAGTTTTTGAGTCAGATTGGATTAATCCTCTTCATGTACGTTATCGGTATGGAGCTCGATCTTAACGCGTTACGGAATAAAGCCAACGATGCTGTGGTGATTAGTCACGCCAGTATCATTTTTCCGTTTGCGCTCGGAACAGGATTAGCCTATTTCATTTTTACCGATTATGCACCTGAGGGAATTGCTTTTTCATCATTTGCACTGTTTTTAGGAATTGCCATGAGCATAACTGCCTTTCCGGTTTTGGCACGAATTGTTCAAGAGCGGGGCATTCACAAAACAAAGCTCGGAACTATAGTAATTACCTGCGCGGCGGCCGACGACATTACGGCTTGGTGTATACTTGCAACTGTTATTGCTATTGTAAAAGCGGGATCATTTATTTCGTCTTTGTACGTTATTGCTATGGCTGTTGCCTACGTTTTTCTGATGCTAAAATTGGTAAAGCCGTTCTTAGCGCGCATAGGTGCTTTGAAAAATTCGCGTCAGAGTTTGAGCAAACCCGTAGTAGCCATTTTCTTGCTAACGCTCATCATTTCGGCATACACCACCGAAATTATTGGTATTCACGCCTTGTTCGGTGCGTTTATGGCAGGTGCAATTATGCCTGAAAATGCACGCTTTCGCGGAATTATCATCGAGAAAGTAGAAGACGTTTCTGTAATCTTACTTTTACCGCTGTTTTTTGTTTTCACGGGTTTACGAACGCAAATTGGTTTGATAGACGACGTTGAGTTGTGGAAAATGACCGGAATCATCATTGTTGTGGCTGTTGCCGGAAAATTCTTAGGCTCGGCACTAGCGGCAAAATTCGTTGGGCAATCGTGGCGCGATTCGTTTACCATCGGAGCGCTCATGAACACGCGTGGTTTAATGGAACTTATTGTATTAAACATCGGTTTAGACTTGGGGGTTCTTACTACAGAAGTTTTCACAATGATGGTAATCATGGCATTAGTGACCACGTTTATGACGGGTCCGGCGCTGGATTTAATCAATTACATTTCGAAGAAAAAAGATTCGATTGTACCGGAAACGGTTACTTTGAGCGATAAATTCAAAATTTTATTGTCGTTTGGAAACGCCGAGCGCGGAAAGGCTTTGCTGCGATTGTCTCATGCGCTTACGCAGAAAGAACAGCAAACAAGTATCGTTACCGCGATGCACCTCACCTTGAGTAATGAATTACACACCTTTGAATTCGACGAATTGGAGAACAAAAACTTCAATCCGATTCTAACGGAAGCTAAAAATCTAAACCAGCCGATATTAACGATTTTTAAAGCGTCGAACGACATTGATACCGACATCGTTGAGATTTCGAATCAGGGCGATTACGATTTGCTGCTCATTGGCTTGGGGCAGTCGATTTTTGACGGCACTTTATTGGGTAAGGTTTTGGGGATTACGACTTCGATCATTAATCCGGATCGTTTGTTGGATAAATTCACGGGAAAAGAAGGATTATTTGCCAATTCGCCTTTCGACGAGCGCACGCGACTCATTTTATCCAAAGCAAAAATGCCAGTTGGAATTTTAGTGGAAAAGAACTTAGAACAAATCAACAAAGTTTTTCTGCCGATTTTCAGTGAAGACGATCGTTTTCTAATTGATTACGCTGCGCGATTGATTCGCAACGGCGTTTCTTCGGTTACGCTAATCGATCCGAACAACGTGGTCAAAAACAATGCGCAATTTTACGGAGCGCTCGACATAATTGAACGCGATTTCCCTGGCAGTACCGATATGCTGGAAGATCGGATTATAAAGAAAGAATTTTTGGCGCAGCAAGACATTATGCTGGTATCGTTCGAAAGTTGGCGAAAGCTTGTTAGTTCGCAAAGTGTTTGGTTGAGCAACAGTCCATCGACGCTGATTATGCGGGCGTAACAGTTGGTTGAAATCTTCCTTCAAACTAAAACCCTAAATTCAACATAAAACTCAGCTTTATTGCGATGTTATCCTCTAAGCGAGGAAGTTGATTGGGTCCATAACGATAAAATGCGGTGAGGCCGAAACCGCTGTAAATTTTGTTCAACTCCAATCCCGATTCTAAAAACCCTTTATCGAGCGTTTTAAACGGAATGCCAACATGCCTATCCGGATTGCGCATTGTACCAACGGCGGCACGTGTAACCAACACAATTAACGGTTTTATTTTTCCACTAATTTGCAGCGGTTTAAATCCGTGTTTTAAATGCAAGGCCGCGTAAGAAGTCGAGAAAAACTCGTTAAAGTACATGGTTTCAAAGCTGTTGTTACCGGCAATAGTGATACGTTGCAGCAACCGATCTTTCGTTAAATTGTTCGGCGAAGTGTTATACAGATGCGTTAAAGGCACGGCGCCTGATGCCATTCCGGCCTCGAGCAACACAGAAAATCGTTCGCCGCCAATAAACTTCTTTTGATAATCAACTCGAACGTCGAGCTTCTGAAAGTCGAAATCGCTTCCAAAAACATTTCGCAAGCTTTTTGTGAGCTGAAAAGTAAATCGCGGATACCTTTTATAGATTTCAACCCGGCCAGTTGGAGTTTGCATAAAATCCGAGAACGGATTCCATTGAATAGACGTTTGCCACATCGATAAGGTAAAATTATCATACAAACGCTCGTTATAACTAAATACATAGTTAAAAAGCGGTGTGACATCCATGCGTTGAAACTGCCAAATACTCTCGGTTTTAGGAATGATTTTCGTTTCTGCGTAAGCGCGAACCGACCTATAATTATAGAATGTTGAAATGTTGATGGGCCGCGGATCGTAGAGTTTGAAGATGCGTTTATCAATTGTAAAACTAGTACTCGCAATCTCGCGAATATCGTCGGCAAAGCTTAATCCAACCCAAGAGTTAGAGAACTTACCGATGCGTAGGGCACCGCCTAAACTAAATTTAGCCGTTTGATCTTTTGTTCCGAATGCATAATAAGCATCGAATTTTAAGATACGCGACAAACGTTCATTGGTGACACCTCCCATACCTACGCGAAACCCCTCGAAATTGTTGTAGCTCAGTACCTGACGCAAATCCATATCAAAGAAAGAAAACGGCACATAACCATTTAAAATCTTTCGTCCGATTCGAAGCTTACTTTCTATCCGTTCGGCTCGAACTAAACTGTCGAGCTTGCGATAAGTCTCCAGACTCTTTTCGTCGGGATAGCGCTGCATATAAGTTTCCCAATACGACGCCGGCCGATTAACCGCGGCGTCGTTGATCTGAAGTGCAATGGATTCCTTTCGAATAGAAACCTCCTTGTTGAGTTTTGGCTCCTCGTAATAGGTTTTAGATATCAGATAGGTAATGTCGGTAAGCTGTTGTTTCCGTGTTCGATAAATCGGACTATCTTCTGGGTCGAACTGAAATGTTTCTCCCAAAATACTGATGTCTCTATCGTTCTTCCCCTTAATAACCTTAAATTCCTTTTCGGAAATCAAGTATAATTGATTATCGGTGTCATAAGTAAATTCGTAACGCGCTGTTACATCGAGTACACCTTGAACTCTAAAAACAGCTGCTGCAATGGCGTAGTTCTCCAAATCGCAGTATAAAATGCCGCTCAATCCTTTTTTAATCGATTTTTTATTTTCGAAATGAATAACGGCAACAGATCTGCCGCCTAAACGTACCGTGTCTAAAACAACGGCGTGAAACAAACCAACAGCCTCCTCATTTAGCGGAGACAAATAGCGCGTTTGTAACATTTCGAAAGCACTTTCATAAACCGAAAACGATTGTAAACGAAAAGCAACAAGTTCGTAAATAGGGGTTTGCAAACCCGACATTCTTGCTGCTGTAATTGTTTCCTTGAAAATATCTTTATTGAGTTGAAACTTCGAAACTTTCTCCGCTTCAAACAAGTGCTGCTTTTGCACCATTGTTTTAAACTTCACGCTGCTGCTGTCGATTTCCATGCGCTTTCTCCCCCACCAATTGCGTTTATAAATCGTGTCTATTTTAGCATCAACATCGGCTGCATTAGCCGTAACTACAACACGATTGTAAGCCTCTATTTCGAAAGTTTGCAACTTTTTTAACGGATCGTTATTTCGCTTGTTTGCAATGATTTTCTGCAAGTAATCGCCAGCAAGCGCAGCCGCTTGAGGAGTATTTGGCTGTGGAAGTAGTTTTATTTGTTTGGAGTAAACATCGGAAAAACGGCACTCTTGCAACTGATAGCCCGCAGCACCGACTCGAATAACTATTGGAAGCTCTTGAACCTGAATTTCAAAATAGCCATTAATATCAGTGGCAGTTATTCGATTCCCTGCCACAACCGAAGCACCTCCGACGGCGCGTTCTGTTTCGGCATCGATTATTAGTCCACGCAATTGATGCTGGGCACTGGCCGAGAAAAAAAGCAGCCAGAAAAAAAGCGTGAAACAGATTTTTTGCATTTGCGATAAAAAAATGTCCGCACTAAGGCGGACATTAGAGCACTAATTTTCAACTATACTTTCATGATTTCGGCTTCTTTCGCCGCTGTCAATTCGTCTATTTTCTTTATGTACGTGTTGGTTAAAGTTTGTACTTCGTCTTCAGCCGACTTGCAAACATCTTCCGACATACCGTCTTTTTCTAGCTTTTTGATATCCGTATTGGCATCTTTGCGCACATTTCTCACGCTAATTTTCGCGTCTTCGGCTTCTGCTTTAGCTTGTTTGGCTAAATCTCGGCGGCGTTCTTCGGTTAGCGGCGGAACACTGATAATTACCACATCGCCGTTATTCATTGGGTTGAAACCCAAATTGGCAATCATGATGGCTTTTTCAATGGTGTGCAACAAATTTTTCTCGAACGGTTGTACGGTAATTGTTCGTGCGTCTGGAATACTGATTTTAGCCACCTGATTTAAGGGCGTTTGCGATCCGTAATAATCTACAAAAACACTTCCGAGCATAGCCGGAGATGCTTTTCCTGCGCGAATGTTCAAAAATGATTTTTCCAAATGGGCAATTGCCGCATTCATGGATTCTTCAGCGCTGTCTAAAATAAAATCGATTTCTTCGTTCATAACAGTTTCTTGTATTTAAACGGTAACAACTGTACCTATGGTATCTCCTTTACAAATTTTTAGCAAATTCCCTTGTCCGTTCATATCAAATACAACGATAGGAAGTTTGTTTTCTTGACTTAAAGTGAAGGCGGTAGTATCCATAACGTTTAAACCTTTAGCCAACACTTCTTCAAAACTCAATGTATCAAATTTCGTTGCTGAGCTATCTTTTTCGGGATCTGCAGTATAAATTCCATCCACACGTGTTCCTTTCAGGATAACGTCGGCATCGATTTCTACGCCTCGTAGTACAGCCGCAGTATCTGTGGTGAAATACGGATTTCCAGTTCCTGCACCGAAAATAACGATACGTCCTTTTTCGAGATGACGCACCGCGCGGCGTTTGATATACGGTTCGGCTATCGCTTCAATTTTCAATGCAGTTTGCAAGCGCGTTAGCATACCTTTGTCTTCCAAAGCACCTTGCAGCGCCATTCCGTTAATTACGGTTGCAAGCATTCCCATATAATCGCCCTGAACACGATCCATTCCGTTAGAAGCGCCGGCAACACCTCTAAAAATGTTTCCACCACCAATAACAATGGCAATTTGCACTCCTTGATCGTGAATTTGCTTAATTTCATCAGCGTATTTTGCCAAAACTCCCGGATCAATACCGTAAGCACGTGAACCCATGAGCGCTTCACCACTCAGTTTTAGCAAAATTCTTTTGTATTTCATAGCGTTTAAAATTGTTGTGCAAATATAGCGGAATTCCGTAATCGGCGAAGAAGCTTATCGCTCAAATGCAGGATGAATAAACTTCTGAAAATAGGCATCGCGCGCTGCTTGATAACCAATGTCAAAAATCTGACGCATTCGGTACGTTTTGGTCTCGAAAGTAGAATAAGCCGACAAATCGTCGGGCGTAATCACCCAATCGCAAATATTAAACTTTTGGTTGTTGGTATTCGCAGTAAGCAAATCGAATGCCCGCGCCGTTACGTGTTTAATAGTGCGTAAATCTTTGGCTTCGATGGCTTGTAACGGACTCACATACATTCCGATTAAATAATCGCAACGACCTTGTAAAATATCTGCTGGGAAATGATTTAAAATCCCGCCGTCGCTGTACACTTTGCCGTTAATGACATGGGGAGAAATAATTCCCGGAAAGGCCGCCGACGCCACCACGGCATCCTTAATTCGGGTTTTGGCTGAAAAAACCGTGAGCTTTCCCCGAATCATATCCGTTGCGGTAATGTGAATCGGAATCTTTAAATCGCCTATCGTAGCTTCTCCAAAAACGACATCCAAATAACTGGCAAAAGCCTCCGAATCCATCAAACCCGCTTTTCGAAAAGTAAAATGACGCCAGTAAAAAAAATCAACCGACTGGAAAAAACTGAGAATTTCCTCCGGAGTTTTTCCCCAAGCATACAGCGAAGCTACAATACTGCCGGCGCTACTGCACGCTATTTCCGACGGAAACACTTCTACTTCTTCCAAAAACTTTAAAGCGCCGGCATGTGCCAAACCTTTGCTTCCGCCACCGGAAAACACATAACCTACTGCGCTTGAAAATTCAGCTAATGGTGTCATAAGACTAAGAATTAAACGAAATTAGCCTAATTTTTGCAAGAGACTGCCGTTTCAGCAAAAAAATCATCATTTACAAAATATTGATTTTTAGATATTTGCAAAAATTATCTGAAAAAAAACAACTTTTTTTTCGTGTTGATACAACCATTTCTGATCGAAAATCGTCTTTTAAAATATAAGCAAGATTAAACGTGAAGGTAATCAAATTACAGAACGAACTTGAACAAATCATTGAGTTGGCACGCAACCGAAACCGACACGCGCAGCAGGAAATTTACAGCCGCTTCGCTCCGAAAATGTTGGGCGTTTGCCGCCAATACATCAAAGATGTTCATCAAGCCGAAGATGTAATGATTTGCGCCTTTCTTAAAGTATTCGAAAACCTGCCGCAATATTCAGGTGTCGGAAATTTTGAAGGCTGGATACGTCGGATTACAATTAACGAAGCTATTTCTTACTTACGTGTTCAGAAAAAGGCTGTTTTTATAGACGATTTAAGTAGCGAGAGTTCATGGTCGGAAGAACAACAGCACGAGTTCACGGTAAATGAAATTCAGGAATTAATCGACGCCTTGCCCGACGGTTATCGAATGGTTTTCAACCTGTATGCCATCGAAGGATACAAACACCACGAGATTGCCAAGCTGCTCGACATCAGCGAAGGCACCTCAAAATCGCAATTGTCGCACGCACGACGTTTGCTACAAGAACAAATTATTAAAAGAAAAATGAGCAATCATGAAACCGCATAACCTAGAAGATCAAATAAAAAAAGCGCTCGAGAACCGAGAAATCTCGCCTCGCCCCGAATCTTGGGATCGCTTAAACGCCATGCTTACTGCAAACGAAAGCAAGCCTGTTCGCAAAATTTTTCCGTACTGGAATATTGCTGCTGCCGTGGCTGTTTTTATCGGATTGTTCAGCTTTTATCTTTTTCAATCGGAAGAAATAACTGACGTAGCCTTACCCGAAAAACAAGTGGTTTCATCAGAAAATCCAAATGCAGCTGCTAGCGTTTCCGACGACACTGCCGCCAATGAAATAACCAATCAAAATACAGCGCAAAAACCGAGTTTCAATCCATCAATCAATCAAAAAATCAAATCAATCAATCAAGAATCAAAGGCAGTAACTGCTGTGCCGGCGCAAACTGAAAAAACACAAACAACAGCGCAAAATAACAACAGTGCTCTCGCCGAAAATCAGTTGCAGAAACAACAAAATACGCAGGAGCAGCTGGTGGCAGCAGTTACCGACGAAGCACATGTGGAAGCGTTGTCTGAAAAACTAAAAAAACGTTCGCGCTTTAAAACCAATCCCGATGCGTTGTTGCAAGCAGCTTCCCAAGAAAACGAACGCCAATATCAAAATCAAATGTTGGCTACGGTAGTCAAAAAATTCAACGAAGTAAAAGTCGTTGTCCAAAATCGAAACACAGTTAAATAATCATCAAATCAAATTACCATGAAATCAATTACACTGTACTTGGCCTTATTACTCACGTCTTTATTTTGCAAAGTTTATGCACAGTCCGACTTTAGCGAGAAAATGAATGAACTGTCGTTGAAAATGGAAAAAACCATCTCCGACGAAAAAGAACTGCTTGCCAATCAGCTCGAAGCCGTTAACAACCAACTTTCGTTCGGAACTCTTACCGCCGCCGAAGCCGAGGCAAAGAAAAAACAACTCTCTACCGAAAGCGCGACTCGTTTGGATGAAAAGCTTGCCGAAATCGACGAAGAACGAAACCTTCTCATTCAAAACAAAATTGAAGGGAAAGTCGAATTAGCCAAAAGCGATTCCACTAAAACCAAAAACTATACGTTTGCTATCAACTCTAAAAATAAAGACAAATTCAAATATGGGGAATTGCGCACCACGACACAATTTGTTTTTGCCATCGGACTCAATAATGTTGTTACCGACGGCTCTATTGCCAACTCAGATTACCGCGTATATAAGTCGCGCTTCTACGAATGGGGCTTTACGTACAACACCCGTTTAGACAAAAACTCGCAACTATTTCACATTAAATACGGTTTGTCTTTACAATACAACGACTTACGTCCGACAGATAACCGCTATCTGGTTGACAACGGCGAAACGACCGACCTAGTTACAAGTCCGGTTGTTCAAGACGACTCGCGCTTCCGAAATGTAAATTTGGTATTTCCCGTGCATTTTGAGCTCGACTTCTCGAAAACAAAAGATCGCGATGGTAGAAAGATTTTCCTTTCTCACGATTCGTTCCGATTGGGTATTGGAGGTTACACCGGCTTTAATGTAAAATCGAAACAGATTCAAAAATACGACGTTGCCGGCTACGACACGCGAACTGTAACGCGCGGCGACTGGAATACAAATAACTTTATTTACGGATTAAGCGGGTACATTGGTTACGGGCAAATTAGTTTGTATGCCAAGTACGATTTAAATCCGCTGTTTAAAGATAACGCGGTCGATCAACGTAATATCTCAATGGGTTTGCGCTTCGATTTCAACTAAAATTTGGGTTAGTTAGTTTTGAAAAGGCACTTGTATTTACAGGTGCTTTTTTTATGGGCGGCATTTCCGGCTGTTCGCTGCAAGCTTTTTCAAATGAGGCACAAAAGTAAGCGTTGGCCGCGGCTTCTTAGGTCGCCACGCCCAATGCACTTTTGTTTGCCCCATTTATCAAAAGGCTTTCCGCTGCCATCTGGGCCGCAAAGGCGTTACCGTGAAACGTACGTGATATTTAACTAACTTTACTAAGAGTTAATTAATCAGTTTTGCTTTACAGTACACCGATAGTGGCATTTTCACAGCTGTCGACAGCTATTTATAAGTAGTTTTTCTAATCACCGAGCAAATCTACAAGCCACATTCTTACAAGAATTTGCTGATTTCGGAATTGAGTTATACAAGACCGATGATTTAGTTAATTTTACACAGTGGAAAAAAGTAACACTAACAAACGAAATACCATGCCCATAAAAAAATCAATTACGTATTGCGTGCATTTTACACTTTTTGCACTGATTAGTTTTTACGGTTGGGGGCAATCCCCTGTGCTAACTACCAGCATATATAATCAAGGTCAACAAGAGTTAAACAACATGCAATGGGTTTACTATAAAGATTTCGACAACGATTTAGATCCTTTTGTAGGTGTTTATGAACTTACAAACAATCATTTTTCATGGAAAATAGAGTTGCGTAAAAAGCTAATGAGTAAATCGAATTGGGAGTACGAAGACGTAATTTTTGGCGAATATCAGTATAAAATCGGAAACGTTGTATTGTATAATTCCATCCCAAACATTGATATGGCAGCAGTCGCAGAGTATCCTTGGGATTTTTCGAGTATCGGAATAGGTTATATCGCAAAGTATCCGGATAACCCAATGTGTCGTATTTGCACAACCAACGGCGAGAAATTTATTACAATTTATATAATAAACGCAGCTGCAAACTTTTTATGCGGTTAATTACTGTTGATGGGCAAACTGCTCTACAGATAGATGTATTTTATGAGCATGGAATTCAGCGTGCTAGTGATCCAATTCCCACAGAAACACCTGCTCTACCACCTCATGGGCAGCATGTTTTGCTTAAGCAATAAACTTCTCAACTTAATTTAGTTGTAAGAAAAAAACACCAAACCGCACCCATCGTGCGGTTTTTGCTTTTGTACGCGCCGCACTTGGCAAGGCTTTTCGCTGTTAAAGAAGTGTAAAGTTGATGACGAAAAAGTGTTGGTTTTTAGCTGATTTTTAACATACGTAATATGGCAATATTACCCCCAGGAAAACATTGAATATCAATTTAATAAAACATCGATTAAATACGTAAAACAAAAAAACGTTTAATTCTAGTACGAATTTACGGAAACGATACCCGCGGCCGTGATGGCAGTGAAAATGAAAGCGTAACGAAAGCGTGTGAGTGCGGTTTTGAATGGGCGACCAGCGGAAGCCCCAGACAAAGCCAACACAAACCGCTTTTGTGGGTTTTTATTGCAACGAACAGCGCGAAATGCCGCCCAAAAAATTAAAAAATAGGTGAATGACTAAGCTGTGTAAGGCTTTAAACAAAGTGGAATGATTTCGTTGGCCTGCAATGCGTAGGCTGAAATCTCTGCGGCACTGAGAAAATCGATTGCAGCAATTTCTCGAACCTCGAATCCGGCTTTGCGCAGTTTGTCGAAGTAATCTCGGCCGTAAATTCGAACGTGGTCGTACTGACCAAAGATCTCGGCACGTTGCCGCGGATCGGTTATGCTGTCGTCGGTAAACGTTACGTCTCGGTTCAAATCCTGTGGAATCTGGAAAATGCCCCAGCCGCCGGGTTTAAGCACGCGGAAAAGCTCCGACATGGCTTTTGTATCGTCGGGAATGTGCTCTAACACGTGATTACAAAAAATGATGTCGAAAGCGTTGTTCTCAAACGGAAGCTTGCAAATATCTGCTTTAACATCGGCAAGCGGCGACAGCAAATCGGTGGTTAAATACGCCAAATTAGCTTGCTTTCTAAATCGTTTGTAAAAGGCTTGCTCCGGCGCAAAATGCAGCAACTTTTGCCGTTCCGTGTTGGTGAAGAAGTTCGTTTGTCTTTGCAAATACAACCACAGCAAGCGGTGTCTTTCGAGCGATAAGGTGCCGGGAGCCAACACATTATCACGCTGTTTCCCGTATCCGTAAGGCAAGAATTTCTTAAACTGCTTTCCGTCGATTGGGTCTGTAAAACCTGGTCCTTGCAACCACCACGCCAAAACGGGACGCGCAACGTAGCTCAATCGAATTAAGAGCGGTCGCGGAACTGCGTTGAGCAAAAATTTGAAGAGTTTTTTCATGCTTCCAGAACCAGTGGCTGTGTGCGGAACGGCGCTTCTTCGTCGGATTCGATACCCAGAGCTTTGTAGATATACGCAAATGTCGATAACAACTCCGGTTTCCCATTTACCAAGGCAATGTTGTGTTCGAAATGCGCGCTTGGCTTTCCGTCGGCGGTAACTATTGTCCAACCGTCTTTGAGGTATTTTACGTTTCGACTGCGCATATTTATCATTGGTTCGATGGCTACAACCATGCCTTCCTGAAACATTTTTCCTTTGCCGCGTTTGCCGAAGTTTGGCATTTCTGGCTCTTCGTGCATTTTTCGTCCGAGGCCGTGTCCGACTAAATCACGCACAACACCGTAACCAAACGATTCGGTATAGTTTTGAATGGCTGCTCCCACATCGCCAACGCGATTGCCTGAACGAAACGCTTCGATACCGATATACAGCGACTTTTTAGTTACTTCGAGTAGCTGTAAGGTTTCGGGAGCCACTTCGCCGATGGCAAATGTAAAGGCGTGATCGCCGTAGAATTCGTTCATTAAAACGCCGCAATCTACCGAAACAATGTCGCCTTCTTGAATAGGTCTATTTGTTGGCAAACCGTGTACTACTTGTTCGTTAACGCTGGTTAATAATGTCGAAGGACAGCCGTATAAGCCTAAGAAACCAGGCACAGCATGATGATCGCGAATAAAGGTTTCGGCCAATTTATCGAGTTGTAGCGTAGTAACGCCGGGTTTTATTTCAGCAGCTATCATGCCTAAGGTTTTGCTTACCAATAAGGCGCTTTTACGCATAAGCTCAATTTCCTCGGCTGTTTTCGGAATTATCATTTAAAAAAATTTTTGCAAAAGTACGCAATAACTAGGTTCAGCAAATAGCTTAGCAGGATTTCGGCCTATGGCTGCAACTGCACAAGCTGAAAGCGCTTTAAAGTTCTGAAACCAGTAGATTCAAACTTAACGTTTCAAGGTAAAATGCCCGCTAAATGTACCTCGGGTATTTTGTGTGGCATATTCTGCTTTAAACCAATAGTCGTCGGCAGGCAATGGAGCGCCGTTATAGGTGCCGTCCCAACCGGTTTGGTTTTCAGAAAGTTCGCGAATTAGTTTTCCGTGTCGATCAAAGATGAATATGTTATTGAATCGCAATCCGGTGCGACCTTGCAGGTTCCAAACGTCGTTAATGCCATCGCCGTTTGGTGTAAAAAACTTCTGATAATCGACAACTACCACAGTGGTAAATACTTCGCCACAACCAAATTTATTGCGAACGGTAAGCGTGTAAAGACCTTCGCGCACGTTTTCGAAAGTCGGGCTATCCTGCCAGCCGTAATTTCCGAGCATGTACTCGTAATCGTTTGATTGCGGTGCTGCGATCGCGGTAACTGTATTATCGATTTCAAAAGCAACTAAAACTTCGGGCGTTACGCTAACCGAGGTCGGAATAAGAGTTTCTCTTGTGGTAAAATTGAAAACAGAGCTACACAATGGCGGCGTGGTAATGTTGGTTGCCCGTACCGAGTATTCGCCTGCTTCGTCGGTTAGGAAAGTTGGTCCGTTTGCGCCTAATATTAAATTTGCTGGAATGGCGTCGAATCCGCGATACCATTGGAATAAGTGATCCGCAGCAGCTAAACCTGTATCGATAAATGCTTCTCGAGTTATTGTTCCAGTTTCGGTCACACAAATTTTGTATGGATAGCTATTCAATTGATTCTGTGGATATGCTTGCACAATTAACGGAAGTTCTAAAACCGTGAAGCAAGGGATATTATTTTCGGTATCCGAATTAACGGTACTAGTTATACGAACGTAAACGGTTTGTGTATTTTGAATGGTATTTCGGAAAGCTTCGGGCGTGGCTATATAAGTGTCGTTTCCAGCAAGGGCATCGTCTTGATTGATGTAATAGCGAACAATCGCCTCGTTGTTTGGAGTTGAAGCTAAGACTGCTGAGAGGCGTTCGGTCAGATTAAAATCGGCATATCCACTGTCGTCGCAAATGTATAACGGCTCCGGATTTTGGGTTGCTCCGGGATTTAGATTTACATTTAATTCCAATGTGGTTTGCGACGGGCAATTGTTATTTGCGGTATCGTTTACGAGTGCAATTACGGTTGTTGAACTCGTAATAAAAGCAGTCGGATCAGTGATGGGAACGTTGGCGTTAAAATCGGCCTGACTCGCAAAATACGTGACAACCAAATTCGGATTACCGCCTGTTATTTGGTTATTTCGAATCGTTAAATCAAAGTTCGCAGTAGTACTTCCGCACACGCCAATTGGGCTTGGCGCCGTTAATACGGGATGGTCAAAGTTATTGATTTGAAAGGGCAAAATTGCCAAACATTGGTTTGACTGCGTTCGAATTCCGGCAAAAACGTCGGTAGTTCCAATCGGTAGCGCGAGATTAGCGTTTTTGTTGAATGCAGAGCTGTTTGCTTCTGCGGCAGCAAAAGAAGGATAGTAATTTATACTTACATTTTGAGTTTGAAAAGCCAAGATTTCTGCATCTTTTGAAGAGAGAACAAAAACATCGTTGTTACATTTCGTGACATTTGCGATGCTACCCTGTTGTGGCGGCGTATTTACTAACAAGTTAAACGTTGCTATTCCTTGACAATTATTTCCAGATTCGACTCGAGCAAAAATTTGATTCAATCCGACAGGAATCTGACTGGTATTGTCAAGCGGGTTCGTCTCTACCGAGGCATCAGTAGCAGAAGAATAAAAAGCAATGTCGACATTAACCGTTGGGAAGTAGGTGCTTTTGATAAACTGTCGTCGTTGTTCGAAATTAGCGAGACCGAAATTTTGGTTGATCTCAGGACAAATCGGCGCCATATCAGGGTAGGTATCAACAGTTGTTGGATTTACTTGTAAACTAATTGTTGCTACATTCGAAGGACAAACAGGATTTTGCGTAGGTATGCTTCCAGTTACGTATATGGTTTGATTGAAAGGAACGTTGTTTGTAAACGTTTGAGGAGAAGTTATTTCGTCGGTTAATGCGGCATCGCGAAAATAGCGAAGGACAATTTGCGTGTTTCCCTGATTAAGTGTGGCAGCGGCTTCTGTAAGATTAGAAACTGCAATACCGTCGGTGGAAGGCGCTATATAGTCACATTGTTCTAGGCTAACATTGGTGGCAAGCGTAGGCAACAAATTTAGTGTAACGTTAGCGGTTGTACTAGAAATACATTGATTATTGTTGGAAACTTCAACTTCGTAAAGAACTGTGGTTCCGGGTGTTTGTAGGGTGTTATCTACTTGCAAACTCGGATTAATGGCATTGGCAATCATTATTCCATCCTTAAACCATTGATAGGTTGGATTTGATATTGCGGATAGATTTCCGACAACTACGGTTAAATTTGTAGAAGAATTTTCGCAGATAGAAACCGCAGAAAACGTATTTAATTGTGGCTGACTTAAAATTTCGATGGCATTAGAAAGTACAATCGGGCACGAATCATTGCTAAGTCCTGCGGTATAAATTCCTGGCTCTGTCGGAAGATAGGTGCTTCCACTCGCGCCGAAAATGAGATTTGAATTACGGTACCAATTCACGAGTGTGGTCGTGGAATTCGGTGCAATGTCTTGTACAGTGAGAATCGGGACATCTGACAAGCAAACTGTTGAGCTGCTCAACACAGGTTGTGGTGCGTCTCTAAACGTGAGTACTATTTCGTCGGAGCTAATTGGCAGACTGCTAACATCAATATTTGGATCGGTACTATCGTAGGCAGTTAAATCAATTCGATAGGTGCCCGATGTGCTGGCGGTAATAAAGTTTTCAGATGAGGGCGATACTAAAGTTTCAGAAATCAGTGCATTATCCAAATACCAGCGAAAGTTGAACCTTAAATCTTGTGGCTGACCATCGAAATCGGAAGTTTCTACTTTTGCATAAAGGTTAACTGTTTCTGGGTTACAGTAGTTTAAATCGGTTATTTCCTGATCGTTGATGTCGGCAATTTCGACAGATGACAAAAAGCTACAATCCGAACTTCCATCACCTGCGATTTGAGAAATTGTAATCTCGCCAGGTACATTCGCATAGTTGTCAACTAACAAAATGTAGTATTCGCCAGTCACGGCATTTGAAATCTGAACCTCTTCGATTGCTGCAGGAGCATAGCTACAGTCGACCTCATTCGAAATAATTAAATCCGGACAAAAATTGGTAAGATTAGGAAACGGTCCCCAAATAACAAAATCCACATCTGAACCTATTCCATTGGTGGATACCTGGGAGATTTCTAAAGTAATAGAACCCGATTGTTTAATTTGGAGAAAAAACCAAGTTGGCCCTTGGAAAGCTGAAGGAATACAACTTACATTAAAGCTCTCGCCGCTGGTGTTTCCCACAGAATTGGTAAACGGAATAGAGGTTGCGCAAGATTGGTACAAATCTGGGTTGGCTTGTAACTGCCCACACGAGCTCGCTCCTTCTTGCGAAAAGACAAGTTGAATGACAAATAACAAACAAACGCTTAAATAACTTTTCATCTCTAAACTAAAGGATTACATGTCATCACATCTGGTTGCGCGACATTCATCAATTTTAGAATGGTTGGAGCAATATCTCCTAAAATTCCATTCTTTATGATTTTGATATCTGGATCTATGGCAATTATAGGAACCGGATTAGTCGTGTGTGCCGTATTAGGCGATCCGTCTGGGTTTATCATCGTCTCGCAGTTGCCATGATCGGCAATAAGTAGCGTAGTATAGCCATTTTCTAAGGCAGCGGTAACTACGTGTTCCACACATTTATCGACCGCTTCGCAAGCCTTAACGGCAGCTTCAAAAACGCCGGTATGCCCTACCATATCGCCGTTGGCAAAATTCAGACAGATAAAATCGGCTGATTTCGCACGAATCTCAGGAACCAGCGCATCGGCTAATTCAAATGCACTCATTTCTGGCTTTAAATCGTATGTAGCTACTTTTGGAGAATTTTTAAGAATACGTTTTTCTCCGACAAAAGGTTCTTCGCGACCGCCGGAAAAGAAAAAGGTAACGTGCGGATATTTCTCGGTTTCTGCAATTCTGATTTGTGTCTTTCCTGCATTTTGAAGCACTTCTCCCAACGTCATCGTAATATTATCTTTGTCGTAAATCACATGAACATTCGAGTAGCTGTCGTCGTAATTCGTCATCGTCAAATAGTACAAATCAAGCTTGTGCATATTCTGTTCGTGGAAATCCTGTTGCGACAGTGCTTCGGTTAATTGGCGTCCGCGATCGGTTCTGAAATTGAAAAATACCACAACATCGCCAGATTCAATGGTTGCTACGGGTTTTTGATCGTGATTTGTCAATACATGCGGCAATATAAACTCGTCGGTAATATCGGCTGCATACGAAGATTGAATGTCCGACAAAACATCTGTAGTCGGCTTCCCAATACCATTTACCAATAAATCGTAAGCCAACTTTACACGTTCCCAACGCTTATCGCGATCCATTGCGTAGTACCGACCCACAACGCTTGCTAAACGGCAATGCTTTCCTTGTAGGAACTCTTGCAATTGAGAAATGTACGTAATACCTGATTTTGGATCAACATCACGACCATCGGTAAACGCGTGAATAAACGTATTTTCAAGTCCAAACGATTCGGCAGCTTCAACCAATCCGCGCAAGTGCGACGTATGTGAATGCACGCCACCATCGGAAACGAGACCTAGAAAATGTACTTTTTTATTTGTTGCTTTCGCATAAGAAAAGGCTTCAAGCAAGGGTTTTTCTTGCTTAATCGTACCGTTCGCAACCGCTAAATTTATCTTTGCTAAATTCTGGTAAATAACTCGCCCCGCTCCTAAATTCATGTGACCTACTTCGCTGTTGCCCATTTGGCCTTCTGGCAAACCAACATGCAAGCCGTCGGTACGAAGTTCAGCGCTTGGATATTTTTTATATAAGTTATCGATAAAAGGCGTATGGGCGTTGTCGACTGCCGAAACTTTTGGGTCTGGCGACTTCCCCCATCCATCTAAAATCATCAAAATAACTCGCTTATTCATAGTTTATTCATTAAAGAACCGCAAAGTTAGCCGAATAATGCAACTAAAATGTTAAACGTTAAAAAAGTATAGAATTGTTAGAACCAATTTTTGGCTCCGTTGTAGTCGATATAATAGCGGAAACTAACTGAAAAGATATTTGCCATGTTTTCGGCAAACAAATTCTGGAAACTACGCCCGTAATTTTGCGATAGATCGTTTCGGTAATCTTGGGCGCTGTTTCGATATAAAACAGTAATCTGGCTCGCGGGTGCAAACCACCAGGTGTACGACAAATCAAGGTTAAAGGCACCGAAATTGTCGTCGATTCCTTCAATAAAATCGGTTGCAGTTAGAAACCCGTCGTCGCGCAAGGTAAAATTTGCTTTGTTGCGCGAAGTTAACCAGTAGTGACGTGCCGTTAGATTAAAAGTCATTCGATTGTTTAATGCAAAACGTCCGGTTAAATCTGTTGTTATAGTTTTAACCGTTCGGCGCGTGTAATAAATACTGCCCGCATCATCAACAAAACCAATAGAACCCAAATCGTTGATGCTTCGAACATACGAGGTACCTGCAATTAGTAAACATCGGTCGCTCACACGTATGCGAGGCGACAAGGAATACACGTAATCGATACGGTTGTATTCAAAGTATTTGCGATAATTCAATCGCGCATCTAAGGCAAACGCTCGATTGTAATTGCTAGAATAATAGGCATTTAAAATGTACGACCCAGGCACATAATTAAATCGGTTTTCTACCTGTGGCATGTAAAAGTCGTAAGATGTCAACGGATTATACTGCGCCTCGAAAGAATAAAAATCGTTCGCACGTGAAGTCGCCGAAATACTTACGTTGTGGTAATAGTCTTGAACTCGTCCGGTACTGTTTTGAAATTCAACGGAATTTCGGAACGCAATACTAAAACTATTGAACCAACCCTTCGGATTTAAAATACGGTAACTCCAATCGACGTATGCATTGTGATAATTCGTCTGGAACAAAATTCCCAAGTCGTTTATTTCGTAGTTATCCGACAGATATTTACCAAATAAAGAATACCGCCACTTGCCCGAAGTTTTCTCAAAATTCAAACTCGTCTTAAAACCATCCACATAAGTATCTCCGAAAATGCTGCTGTATTTAAAATCGCCAAAAAGATTATACGAGTTGTCTTTCGTATATAAATCAAAGTTTAAAGCACTCACTGTGGCATCGCGGTAAAAGCCATTGCGCAAAACCGACGTATTGGTATAGGTAACCGAAGAGTTGTTGTTAAATCGTTGGTCTACAACAAAAACATTATAGTTGGTTAACGGCTCTATGATGGCACGCCTTGTGGCTCCTGTTTCGTTGTTGGTAAATGTCCCATAAGTTTCTTCGGTAATGGCATTTAAAACTCCAATGCCCAAACCGCCTTTAGTTCTTCCGGATATTTTTAATGCATTTAAAAGATCTACTGCTGCTGGTTCATCGGTAAGCGACTCGACAGTCGGATCGAAATCTCGTGGCCGAAATCGTGCTGGACCGCCAATCCTGCGTGTATAAAGCAAGTTCGCTTTTGAAAACAAATCGGTACCTTCCGTAAAAAAAGGTCGGTTTTCGGCAAACTGCTGCTCAAACGGCGTTAAGTTTAAGATGATGTTGTCGAAGCGTGTTTGTCCGAAATCTGGAACCAAAATCGCATCTAAGGTAAACGCGTCGTTAATCCCATATTTTATATCCATTCCGGCTTTAACCGTATTAGCAATTCCGCCCGGCGTATCTTCGTAATAATAGGAAGCATAAGGAATGAAAAACAAACGGGTAGGCGTTTTTACATCCTTAATACCCTTAAGCAAACCGTTCTGATTTCGGGTTGTTGCAATTTTAGCATCGACAAAATTCCAAGTGTACACTTGTCGGTCGCGACGAATTTCTCTGTAAAAGTTCAATCCCCAATTTTGCACCTGTTCTTTCGAAAAGCGTAAGGCCGCGTACGGAATTTTCATTTCCACTGTCCATCCCGATTCGGTAAGCTCCGTGGCACTATCCCAAATGGCGTCCCACGACATATCCTGACTAAAGTTTGAAACATTTACCTCGCCGTCTTCGGTAGCGAGCCGATCGAGCTGCACGCCCGATGCGGTTACAAAGAACTGGAAATCTTGTTGGCCGTCGTTAAATCCGTTCAAAAACACGCCAAAAATATCTGCAGTTCCTACCACATCGCGTTGGGTGATTTCTTTTAAAATAAGCTTCGGATCATCTTTTAACGTGCCGGCAATATAAACTGCCTCGTTATCGTACAAAAAACGTACTTCGGTGCGCTTTTCAGCTGCTATTGCTTTGCCATTATCCGGTGCAAACATGACAAAATCTGTTGCAACAGGCGCTGTTTTCCAAGCCTCTTCATCCAGTTTTCCGTCGACGGTAATTCGAGCATTCGTTCGCACCGCATCGATACTCTTCTGCTGAGCAAATCCAGCGAAAAAGCAAAAAAAGAATACCGTCAAAAGCCTAGGGAAATTCAACATTTACAACAAAATCGAGCAAATGTAAATAATTGGATTGGTTTACCCGCTGTTAAAACCACTTGTTTTTTACACTTTAACGATAAAAAATGCAGAAAAACGATAAAATTCTACAAAATAATCAGAATTATCCTGCAAAATGAAACTAAAAGTCAATTCCGTTTGTGTTCGTGCTAAAGGGGTTTATCTAAGGTTTTGAACAGGGTTTGATGTGGGCCTATTCCGGGAATATCGAAATATGTACCGTTGCCGCGGTAATTTGCCGTTTCGTAAAAAGGAACTGCTTTTATGCGTGCATTCAGCCAAAACCGGTGTGCACCTTGCTGCACCAAAACAGTTTCCGCCCACTGCAAAAGCGCTCCGCCAATTTTACGACCCTGAAAATCTGCTAAAACTGCCATTCCTCGAAATTGTATGGCAGCCTTATCCCCAAAATGCACATGCGTTCGATGTAGAGCGGTTAGTACACCAACCATTCGATCGTCGATAAACGCAGCAAAATGCATTGAGTCGGGGTCGGTATCGCCTTCAAAACCACAATCTTCAGGCTGTAAATGCGGACGCAATACGGGTTGCCGAACAGTATACAACTCCGGCGCTGTCACAATTTTAAACTGCAAATTGTTATTTGTTAAAAAACTCATTACTCGAGAATTAGGTAAGGCAAGTCCGACAAATGTAATTTTTTTTCAAAAAACACTTGCTTTAAGACTTTTAATGTTTTTATATTTGCACCCGCAAGCGGAAGTAGCTCAGTTGGTAGAGCTCCAGCCTTCCAAGCTGGTTGTCGCGAGTTCGAGCCTCGTCTTCCGCTCTAAACCCTTCAGATTCTGAGGGGTTTTTTTATGCCCCCTTTTTTGGGCAGTCCGGCGGCACGCACAGTGGAAGTTACGGCAGCCGCCGTCGGGTTTTCCGCGGCAAGGTTTCTCAAAAGTTTGCCACTTTTGTAAGGCTTCTGCAAGCTTCTTACAGTCGCTCGCACAAACCCACAAAAGCAGGCACTTTTTTCAAAACGCTTTCTGCTTCACCCCCTACTGCAAAATCGTGCTCCGAAAAAGTACTCCGAAAATCAATTCAAAAACAGCAGAAAATTTACGGAAAACCCGTAATGATAATTTCAAACAAATTGTAATTTCGCTTTACGGGGCGGGGGTGGAAGTTCCCAATAATAGTATAAGCAAGCGCATTTTTAAAACGCTTGTTCCTTCAAATCCGGTGCAAGATCGTGCTCCGAAAATGCGCTCCCAAAATCAATTCAAAAACAGCCGAAAATTTACGGAAAACCCGTAATGATAATTTCAAACAAATTGTAATTTCGCTTTACGGGGCGGGGGTGGAAGTTCCCAATAATAGTATAAGCAAGCGCATTTTTAAAACGCTT
>NZ_JAIXYH010000037.1 GCF_027490375.1 Flavobacterium sp. | reverse complement strand
ATATTAGTTTGCCGCATAGTTAAGTTTTCGAAAACGATTTCGAACTCCTTCTACTCTTTTGAAAGCTTTTTAATTACGCGTCCGTTTGAAGTTTCAACAACTGCCAAATACATACCGTTACTAAGCTGCGACATATCAATTTGGGCTGAATTACTGCTAAAATATTGCTCAAGAACTACGCGTCCGTTCAAATCTAAAATCTTCACCACAGCTTTCTCCGCTTCAAATAAATTGACTGTTAGCACATTTCGCACCGGATTCGGAAATACTTGCACATTTTTGGAGCTGTTACCGTCAACCGATAAGGGTGACGAAACGTTTATGGTGCTGCGATAAGGTTTTGCGTTTACTTTGGTTAGTGTTATCTTAATTGGATCGTTGCTGGTAAGATTTGGTATTTCGAGCGTTGCGCCGCCCTCAGCAATTACAGCAGTTGCTACCTGAACGTTGTTTTGAGTTAAAAAGACACGTGCACCATTATTTGCCGAGTTAACGGTAATCGTTTGTCCGCTTTGGCTAACTTCTGCTGGGTGTGTTGCCGCAAGTTCATCAAAGCTTGTGCTTCTAAATACCACTGTAGGATCGCCAAACATAATCCAGGTTTGCATCACCTCGATTGCAGTTGGACTGTTTCCGTAAGTTTCTAGCATGCTAAGTTGCCCATTAAAAAATAAACCTCCTAAAGTGGTTGCAGTACTTGTAGGGTTAGCTCTTGTAATTAGTGCAGCGATTTCATCTTGAGTTTGCATTGGTTCGGCCCAAGCCATAAGAATAGAAGACCCACATGCGGCAATTGCTCCTGTTGGATTCAATCCTTGACCGGCTGTGAGAAACGATTCACATAATGCAGTTCCTCCCACAAATGTTCCGTTGTTACACGCAACTGAAACTACAAAAGGAAATTTACCGGCATTGTTTAGTTGATTAACGTCGGCATTGGTATAACTTCCGGTCGACATTATTTGCGTTGCGCCGTGGCCTGTATAATTGATTAAGCCAACACCATCGTTAATAGCATTAGAAATCATCTCTGGAGTAGGATCTCCAAATGCGTCGTTACCTTCTTGATAATCTTGATAAAACTCGTAAATGGTATTGTATCCAAACTCCAGTAATTTATCTCCAATTCCGCGTAAGTGTTCAAAATCTGCTTCACCTTCATCGCCGTAACCAGCACCTTCATTGGAGGCAATTCCTATGGCATTTGTCATCCACGTTCCTGCTAAAGGTGTGGTTTCATAATTGAGAATTTTTTGAATGATGCGGGGCATTTGCTGTGTGGTTCCCGATAATCGGCCAACGAGTAATTCCGGGTAAAAATCCTCTGCTGTTAACTGTCCGTAGTATGAATCGCTGTAAAACTGCTCGTCGGCACCACTAGTCCCGTACGAATATGTCGGTATATTTTGATGATCGCCAATAAGTAACACGTACGTTAAATCCGGATTAGAGTCATAAAAAGTAGTGACATACGACTTAATATTTTCTGGAGTGCTTCCCGTTTGCGCTGTTGTAACGACTGTAGTTTTGATTCCACTTTCGTTTTTCCAATTCACAAAATTAGTGAGTAAATTTTGGTAGTTCGGCGGTGTAATGATCAGTAAATCGCCTAAATCAGAAACCGGCGTGTAACCTGCTTCATCGAGAAACAAGGCAGAATAGAGCGACTGAAATGCATCTCCTTCGCGAGTCGGACTAACATCCGCAGGTGTTTGAACCACTAGATTTATTTCGTTATAAACACGTAGTACTTTAGTAACGGGATTGTATTGAAAAGGAGTGAAACTTAAATTAACCCCAAATCGATTTCGAAATGAAAATGGATTTGATACGCTAGCGATTTGCTCCGGATAAAATTTATTTTCGGCATATTCCGATCCAAATAGATACTGTACCTCAGCTGGATTTACATTTCGTTTCAAGCTACCTTTAGAAGGCAAAACATCAATATTTTGATATTCGACATAAGAGCCCGGTAGCACTTGGAACGTCACTGGATTTGCTGTTGGAACGGTAATAGATTCGCGGAAAACAGGTAAGGCTGGCGCTCCTGCATCCATTAATAGAACTTTTGAAACCTTTGAAAAATCCAAATAGGAATTTCCGTTCAAATTAACGCCTGGCGGTAAATTCAAAGCATTTGTAAATTTAATCGACTTTTGGCGCGGCGTATTCCCAGTCAAGGAAATTTGTTGCGCATGAAAATTAACGGCGGATAAAACAAGAATAATGGCTAATAGTTTTTTCATGATAAATTGTTTTGGTTTACTAAAATACTGTTTTTCAGAGGCTATCAAAAATAGCACTAAATTTTCGAATGCTAAAACTACGACAGAATTTAATTAGTTGGTTACGGAAAACCCGTAAATTTTAATTTTCACGCAAAAAAAATGGTTGTGAACGCGCACAACCATTTTACCTTTTATAATTATCGCTAACTAGCGCTGTTCAAACGTTTTGAACGGGCGCAGCGGATGTCCGGTATAAATTTGTCGCGGACGACCGATTGGCTCT